>NZ_JAZQNX010000008.1:0-590901 GCF_045627565.1 Lelliottia sp.
ACAGAATTTGCCTGGCGGCTTTAGCGCGGTGGTCCCACCTGACCCCATGCCGAACTCAGAAGTGAAACGCCGTAGCGCCGATGGTAGTGTGGGGTCTCCCCATGTGAGAGTAGGGAACTGCCAGGCATCAATAAAGAAGAACCCCGGTCCGCAAGGCCCGGGGTTTTTTGCTTGTGTTTTTCAGTGATAATGCTCAGAAAATAAGCCAGTCTGATAAGAAGTCCGGATGTTTGTTACATCGGTGATACAGTTGTGTAAAAGTATGGAGTGAGTCGGCTTAATAATGGGCAAGCTGCCATAATGAATACCCCGCCGTAGCACCGGCGACGTCCCACGCAAAGTCTTTCCAGCTCCAGCCGCTTCCTGCGGGGCGACTATCCCACAATTCCTTTGTAGCCCCTAGGCTTACTGAAAACATAAGCCCATAAAGAGCGCTGCGATCACGGCTATAACCCTGATGTTGAGCGTATTCGTTTCCTGCTGCAGATAGCATTGCTGAGGCTATAAAATGCTGGGCCTTATCCTGGCCCTGCCAGCGATCGTTGGCCATATGGCTACAGCCAGAAAGTAAAAGAAGACTAAAGAGGAAAGGGCTGCGCATCGTGGACTCCAAAAAAAAGCCCTGTCGATGACAGGGCTTGGGCATTACAAAATGCGGCTAATCAGGCGATCAATACGTATCCGGCGTAAACGGCGGATGAGCTTACGCACTTTCACCGGATAGTCTGCAATACTCTGCAGGTCGCGATAGTGGCGAACAGTGAGTGTGTGGGTACGGATCAATTCGAGTTCACGTTCACGCTGTGCAGAAAGTTCGTGCCGCGGATCGTGAATCAGGATTGCGTTTTCAAGATCCAGACGCCATGCACGTGGGTTTAAATTATTCCCTGTCAGAAGCATCCAGTTATCGTCCACCCACATACCTTTCAGATGATAGCTGTTATCATCATCCTTCCAGAGACGAACGATGAGCTGATCGGTATTGACGTAATATTGCAGACGGCTCAGGAATCGACGCAGGTTAATTTCATAGAGATAGGGCAGTGCGCCAATAATTTTAAATGGCTGATCTTCTGGGATAAAGAAATCATTTGCACTCTTATCACCGACGATAATTTCGACTTTTTTACCATCACGCAGCAGTTGAATAATGTTGCGAACCAGGATGGCAGGTAAATTGAAATACGGCGTACAGATCGTCAGTTTTTGCTCGGTACACGGCATCAAATGATAGATGGTCTTGTTCAGCAGGCTGGATTTACCCAAACCGACCAATGGCGTAACAGAAAGCTGTTCATTATCCGCATCGCCATGAAAATGATAAACCGCATCGCGTAATTCCTGACGGAAAAGGCGGATGTCATTTTTGATTTCTGGGCTCTTTGGACGATTAGGATCATCAAGACGATTTACGCCACGACCATGTACCAGGTTTTGATCAACCCAGTTAAACATGATGTCCGTCATCTGTTTATTGCGAATAAGGTGGTAGCGATCATAACGATATTTATCAAGCTGGTGCAGATAAACGTCATTAATGCTTGCGCCGCTGTAAAGGACACAGTCATCAATGATGAAACCTTTGAAATGCAGAACACCAAGCGCTTCACGTGTATTGACCGGTACGCCATAGACACGCACGTCTACACCTGGATTTTCCTGAGCCATGCGGCAATACCAGTCTGCATTGGTGTTTGATGCAGCGGCGCCTATCCGGCCTCGTTGTGCGCGATGCCAGTCAACTAAGATGCGAACGTCAAGTTCCGGGCGCTGCCGTTTCGCCTCATAGACTGCGCTTAAAATGGCACGTCCGCCTTCATCCTGTTCAAGATAAAGCGCCACAATGCAAATACGCTGAGCGGCACTCGCGATCTTTTCCAGAAGCGTCTCCCGAAAATGGGCGGGAGCATAAAAGAACTCGACATCATCAACTGACTGAGAAATCTTCGGTAGTTGAGCAAGGTGTTGTTGATGTTTATTGCGCTTAAATTTTGACAACATCACAGTGCGTATCTTCTCTGTTCATTGAAGGGTTATCTGACATCTGCAGACAACATAAGCGGACAATGATACCACCAGTAAAGTCTAAGTGGTCAACATTTCCAGTACCTTACTTCCGACTCAACGGCGGTGTCAGACTAAGCGACAGAGCAACAATCCCTTCATCCAACTGAATATCGACGTCAAATCCAAGTTTACGCGCCAGGGTAATCATGCCGCGGTTATGGGGCATCGTAATGCCATTCAGGCACAACAATCCGTGATCGCGGGTGTAACTGATCAGTTTTTCTAGCAGTCGCCGTCCCAGACCCAGACCTTTCAGATCAGACCGAACAAGCACCGCAAATTCCGCATCCACATTGTCAGGATCGGAGATCGCGCGCGTCACGCCCAGGATCTCATCGCCGCTATCACGATGACGAACGGCCACAAACGCCATTTCCCGATCGTAGTCGATCTGGGTCATATTGGCTAAATCTTCATGGGTAAATTCGCTGATCTCGCTAAAATAACGATAATACAAGTCCTCTTTAGTGACCTGTTCAATAAATACACGTAGCTGCGGCTCGTCTTCAGGGAGAATAGGGCGAAATAGCACGCTTTCCCCGCTCTTTAACTCAACCCACTCTTCCAGGTGCAAAGGATAGGGGCGGATGGCCAGCCGATTCTCCCGGTCGCCGTCAAATGGGGCGATATCTAGCGTCACATCCAAAGCCGTAAACTCGTTACCTGAAGCCAAAAGCGGATGAATATCCAATCGCTGTATTTCTGCACAATCGACAATCAGGTTTGATACTTGCACCAAAAATTGGCTTAACCCGGCAATATCCAGAGGCTGAAGAGCACTGCGGCCACGGATTTTTTTACTCTTGATAGCCTGTATCACCAGATAGCGTGCCAGGTTCATATTCAGCGGAGGCAATGCCACGACAGCCTGTTCTTCCGGGTGCCACTCTACGCCCCCTTCGCCCAACATAATCAGCGGACCAAATACAGGATCCTGTTCGACGACGACTCTCAGTTCTTGTGCTCCGGCCCGATTAGCCATGCTTTGTACCAATAGCCCATGAACCCTCGCCTGGGGCCAGGCCATTTTGACGCGATCAAAAATAGCTTCAGCGGCCTGCTGCACTTCCGCTGCGGTACGCAAGTAAAGCATCACCCCTTGTACATCCGACTTGTGCGGGATATCAGGGGAGCGCAGTTTCAATGCAACGGGATAACCAATCTGTTCGGCAATGTGAACAGCCTCGGCGCTATCCCCGGCAATCCAGGTCGACAGAGTGTGTATGCCGTAGGCATCAAGGATCGGCTGGACCTCATGCGTATCAAGCGCACGCGTGCCGTCTTCGATTGCCGAGCGCAACAGATGATGAGCCGCGGTCGCGTTTGCCGTAAGATTGTCGGGTAACGCGGGCGTTTCACGCAGTTGTTTTTGGTTACGACGATACTCAACCATGTGCATAAAAGCGGTAATCGTCCCTTCTGGCGTGCGATACGTTGGGAGCCCCGTTTCGCTGAACAAGCGCCGCGCCTCTTGCGAGGAAAACTCGCCGCACCAGTTGGTTAGTAGAGTGACATATTTTCCGCGTGGGTGATTTTTGACAGCATCGATTAACGCTCTGGCGCTTTCGCTTCCTGGGGCAGCGGCGCTAGGGGAATGGATCACCATCAGCGCATCAAAGTCCTGACTATCCAGCAATAATGTAATAGCTTTGATATAACGCTCGCTGCTGGCATCGTCTCGCAGATCGAGTGGATTACCGGGCGTCACGCTGTCCGGAAATGCTTCACGTAGTTTGCCAAGCATCTCTTCACTCAACGTGGCCAATTTTCCATTGCGTAGCCACAGCTCATCGAGAGCCAGTGCAGCCGGCGCCGCACCGTTGCTGATGATCATCAGCCTTTCGCCACGCAACGGACGCATATGGCTCAACGTCTCTACGGCAGAGAAAAGCTCGTGAGTATCCTGCACACGCAGCAGACCGGCACGCTGAATGGCGGCGTCCCACGCAGGATCCATACCTGAATGGGAATGCAGCAGACGCTGCGCTGCCGGGCTACGACCGCTTTTAATGACCAGAATAGGTTTGTTACGCGCGGCACTGCGAGCAGCGGAGACAAAGCGTCGCGCGTCGCTTAAATGTTCCAGATAAAGAAGTATGGCGCTGGTTTTACTGTCACGCGCGAGGAAATCCAACAGTTCGTCCACGTCGATATCGAGGCTATCACCCAGCGCGATAAAATACGAAAACCCCATTTCACGCTGCTGGGCCCAATCGAGAATCGTGTTAGAAACGGCTGCCGATTGAGAAATGAACGCTAACTTACCTTTACGTATCGGGACTGGAGAGAAACTGGCGTTTAAGCCCTGCCAGGGGGCCAGCAATCCCAGACTGTTTGGCCCCAGCAGGCGCATTTGGTAACGACTGGCGCAGGCCATGAGTTCTGCCTGCTGTTCCGGCGGGGAAGAGAGAATGATGCAGGTTTTACAGCCTTTATCACCCAACGCTTCCAGCAACGTGATGTTGCGTTTGGCATGCGTACACAGCACAGCAAGATCGGGCACAAACGGCAGACTGCCAACATCGGGCCACGCAAGCACACCCTGAACCGCTTTATATGCCGGCGTAACGGGCATCACCGGACCATTAAAACCCCCGGCCAGCAGGTTGCGCATCATTAAATATCCCGCACGATCGGGTTTCATGGATGCGCCAATAACGGCAATCGATTTTGGACGGAGTAGCGCTTCTAGCCCTCGCTGGCTCATACAAGTCTCCTGAAAGCACGAGTGACCCGATGATTTTAAACGCTTTCTGACTCTTCTGCTGTGATGCTTCCCGTACGATTGGGTTTTCCTGCCAGATAGCGCTCACGGAAACAGGAAAAATGGTTCCCCAAAGCGCTGGCCGCAACGGTATCGCCCGCAAGATCCAGCAGAGCGATAGCCACTTCAGCCGTGCAATATTGATCTTCAGCATGAGCAGCGCGTAATCGGTAGGCCGACACCCTGGAGAGATCGACTGAGATCACGGGGAGTGCATCCAGATAAGGACTCTTGCGGAACATTTTCCGCGCTTCGGTCCAGGTGCCATCCAGCATAATGAACAGAGGAGGCTTTCCCGTTGCTGGCATTGACATCACCTTCCTGTCAGGTCCTGCGTAAGAGGCGGGAAACACCACCATTGGTTGATAATCTGGGTTTGCAACCAGATCGAGAAGTGCCTGAGGAGGATCGGTTCGCGACCACTGAAACGCGGCGGTATCCGGAAGGATATCGGCAATCAACCGGCCGGTATTGCTGGGTTTCATCGGCTCAGTATCAAACATTACCAGGCAAAAACGGCTTTTGGCGTGGCTGGGAGCCAGCGTGTCACACAGGCAAAGTTTAAGCGGCAGTAGGCAACGCTGACAGCGACGAACGCGGTTGCCACGAGCGAGAAAAGGACGGGTCGCACGCGCCAGGCGTTCGGCGCGTAATTGGAGTACGGCGTTATCAGTCATAGAGGTGGCATAGGGAAAATGTCATTTTCGCAGAGCAAACTGCGGGGCACAAGACGCACCCCGAGATTGTTAGAGCGATTCGTTCAACCAGCTCTCGAAAGGCGCCTTCGGTACGGCACCATTAAGCATATCCACCATTTCGCCATTTTTGAAAATCATAATAGTCGGAATACTGCGAATGCGAAAACGCGCGCTGAGCTCGCGTTCAGCTTCGGTATTCACTTTCACAAAACGCATTTTGCCGCTGCGTTCTTCCGCGACATCTTCAAAGATGGGTGCAAAGTTACGGCACGGGCCACACCAGGGTGCCCAGAAATCCACTACAACCGGGAGATCGTCTTTCAGCAGTTTGTCGAGAGTTTCACCCGTGGCGTTAATCACGTCGCCATCGAAAAGCTCATGACCGCAACGCCCACATTTTGCTCCATCATCAATGCGGCCTTCCGGAATGCGATTAAGAGCCTGGCAGTTGGCACATACGGTATTCATAACTAACCTCTGATAGAGCAGTAGGACAATGCGGCATAATGCCGATAATGTTTCCGATATGTTACATATTATCATTGAGCCTGTTTGAAACGACAATGCGTTTTATTCAATAGGAACAATAGTCATAGGCTTTTATACGAAATAATGGCTATGCGCTTGCACATCGGGTAATCTGCGCGCTTCGCGCAGCGCTGGTGGAGAAAAGCATGAACGATGAACTGAAAAATAAAAGCGGCAAGGTCAAAGTGATGTATGTCCGCAGTGATGATGATTCTGACAAACGCACCGTTAATCCGCGTACCGGAAAGGGTGCAGGGCGTCCAGCATCTTCGCGTGCAGACGGTGGCCGTCGCCCCGCCCGCGATGACAAAAATTCCCGCGGTGATGACCGCAAACGTGATGACCGTAAGCGTGACGATCGCAAACGCGACGACCGCCCTCGGGATGACTTCCAACGTGATTCCTCACCATGGCGCACGGTGTCTCGTGCCCCAACTGACGACGCACAGGCTAAGGCCGATCACGGCGGAATCAGTGGTAAAAGTTTCATCGATCCGGAAGTGCTGCGCCGTCAACGCGCAGAAGAAACCCGTGTGTATGGTGAAAATGCGTGTCAGGCCCTGTTCCAGAGCCGTCCGGAATGTATCGTTCGTGCCTGGTTTATCCAGAGCGTAACGCCGCGTTTCAAAGAAGCACTTCGCTGGATGGCTGCAAACCGTAAGGCATACCACGTTGTTGATGACGAAGAACTGACGAAGGCGTCGGGTACTGAGCATCACGGTGGCGTTTGCTTCCTGATCAAAAAGCGTAACGGCACAACCGTTAAGCAGTGGGTCAGCCAGGCGGATGCCGATGACTGTGTACTGGCACTGGAAGATGTGGGTAACCCACATAATCTGGGCGCAATGATGCGTAGCTGCGCGCACTTCGGCGTGAAAGGCGTACTGTTGCAGGATGCGGCGATTGTCGAGTCAGGTGCAGCGATTCGTACGGCTGAAGGTGGGGCTGAGCACGTCCAGCCTATCACAGGCGAAAGCGTACTGGATGCTATTGAGGAGTTCCGCAAAGCGGGTTATTCCATTGTGACTACATCCAGCCATACAGGCACGCCGCTGTTCCAGGCCACGCTGCCGCGCAAAATGGTGCTGGTGCTGGGTCAGGAACGCGATGGTTTGTCCGATGCTGCGCTTTCAACGGCCGACCTGAGTGTTTCTATCGAAGGGACTGGTAAAGTAGAAAGCCTTAACGTTTCCGTTGCAACCGGCGTTCTGCTGGCTGAATGGTGGCGTCAAAACAAAGCGTAATCTCGCATTGTTTATTATGCCCGGCGATTGTCGGGCATATTCATTTTGGTATTAACCTTTAAATCTGCTTAAAAAATCACTCACTTTCCGCCGGTAAGACTGGCATCCAGTCGATAGGCTTCTCGCCACGTTTTTCTAACCACTCATTTGCTAACACAAAATGATTGCAGCCAAAAAAGCCACGATGAGCAGAAAGCGGAGAAGGATGGGGCGCTTTCAGCACATGGTGGCGCTTGGGATCAATAATCGCCCCTTTCTTCTGCGCATGCGCTCCCCACAGTAAAAACACAACGCCTTCTCGATGCTCGTTGATCAGGCTAATCACTTTGTCGGTGAACGTTTCCCATCCGAGGCTGGCATGAGAATGTGCCTGTCCTGCCCGCACGGTCAGTACCGTATTGAGGAGCAGCACACCCTGATGCACCCAGCTCTCTAGATAGCCATGGGCAGGGCGAACAAAGCCAGGCATAGAACCTTCCAGCTCCTTATACATGTTCAGCAGAGAAGGTGGTGTGGCAATACCCGGACGAACAGAGAAAGCCAAACCATGCGCTTGTCCTGGGCCGTGGTAGGGATCCTGACCCAGGATCACGACTTTGACGTTATTCAGTTCGGTGTAGCGGAAAGCGTTAAACACATCTTTTTGCGGCGGGTAGATTGTTTGGCCTGACTGCCTTTCAGTGGCGACGGTGTTCAGCGTATTAACAAAATAGGGTTGTTGTTTTTCATCAGCCAACACGTCATGCCATGTTAATGAAGTGGTCATCTCGCTCTCCTACGAATTTTATCTGCGCCTAGCTTAACCGTTAATGCCGGAGGCGCAAAATCCGTTAGGGATAAAGCCCTTAAGACTTGAAAAGAACGAAAACAAACCCAGATTCCACGGTGTGAAAATTGATATAAAACAACAAATTCAAACCACACAATTTGTAAGGTCTGTTTTTTGTTGATTTAGGTCAATGAATGGGGCGGGTTCGACTGATATATATACACTCAAGAAACAATGGTTTTACCAATTGGCCGCTAATGGCCGACACCAAATAATGTAGGTTATGGGAGGCATCATATGATTACGGGTATCCAGATCACTAAAGCTGCAAATGACGACCTGTTGAATTCTTTTTGGCTGCTGGACAGCGAGAAAGGTGAAGCGCGTTGCGTCGTGGCGAAAGCCGGTTTTGCGGAAGACCAAATTGTGCCAGTAAACAAACTGGGCGAAATCGAATACCGTGAAATCCCAATGGAGATCCAACCAGAAGTACGCGTTGAAGGTGGTCAACACCTGAACGTCAACGTACTGCGTCGCGAGACACTGGAAGATGCGGTTAAGCATCCAGAAAAATATCCGCAGCTGACCATCCGCGTTTCAGGTTATGCCGTACGCTTCAATTCACTGACGCCAGAACAGCAGCGCGATGTGATTGCTCGTACCTTTACTGCTAGCCTGTAAGATCCGCTGGAAATAAAAACGCCGGGTAATGAGCCCGGCGTTTTTTTATTCTTCTTTGTTAGAAGTCGCTGTTGAGCCACTCGGCTTACGGCGTTTGCCAATATTCTTGGCATCACGGTGACGGTCCTTCACGCGCGGTTTTTCTTTTTCTTTCTGTTTCTGCTCTTCGCGTTTAGCGAGCACTTTCTTAGACGGTTTACCCGTCATTTTCTCGCTCGGCGGACGCGTCGTAGGGCGTAACTCATCAATTACGCGCGCTTTAACGGGCTCTTCGATGTAACGGCCTACTTTCTGAAGCAGCAGATAGTCATGCGCTTCAACCAGAGAAATAGCCGTACCCTTCAGGCCTGCACGACCGGTACGACCAATACGGTGAAGGTAGGTATCCCCGCTGCGCGGCATGTCAAAGTTAATAACATGGCTTACTTCAGGAATGTCGATACCGCGCGCCGCTACGTCGGTAGCCACCAGAACATTAACGCGACCTTCGGTCAGACGTTTAATACCTTCGGTGCGTTTCACCTGCGGCATGTCGCCTTCAAGATAGCAGTTATCGATACCCGCTGAACGCAACTGAGCGGCTAACTCATGCACGCGCTCGCGTTTACGAACAAAAACAATGGTACGCGTCGTGTCATCTTGTTTGAGCAAATGCTTCAACAGCTCAAGCTTGTGTTCAAAGTTATCCGCGCGGTAATACCACTGGTGGATCTTTTTGCGCTCACGCGTAGAAGGCGTGGCAGAAACTTCGGCCGGATCCTCCAGAAGACGCTCAGCAAAATCTTTGATCGCATCGCCTTCAAGCGTTGCGGAGAACAGCATCGTCTGTTTGCGCCAGCGCGTTTCGCCTGCGATATGCTCGATATCCTGCGCAAAGCCCAGTTCCAGCATACGGTCTGCTTCATCAAGGATCAGCGTTTCTACTGCGCGGCAGTCAAAGTTCTCTTCTTTGATGTATTGCATCAAACGACCGGTCGTCGCCACCACGATATCCTGGTTCTCACTGAACACTTCGGCGTGGTTCATGTAGGCGACACCACCGGTAATGGTGGCAATATCCAGATGCGTTTTTGCGGCTAATTCACGCGCATGTTCTGCTACCTGAACGGCAAGTTCACGTGTAGGTGTCAGAATCAAAATACGCGGTGGGCCAGATTTCTTGCGAGGGAAATCAATAAGATGCTGCAAGACAGGCAGCAAGTACGCCGCCGTTTTACCGGTGCCTGTCGGCGCAGAACCGAGTACATCACGGCCTTCTAACGCAGGCGGAATGGCAGCCGCCTGGATGGCAGTCGGGCGTGTGAAGCCTTTATTCTGGAGAGCTTCCAGCAGGCATTCATCGAGTTCAAGTTCGGAAAAAGTCGTTACAGTCATGTTCTACCTCTGTGTGGGGCGCTGATTATAGACGTTATGGCTGCAATCTTCATCTGTTTGTATGGATATCCCTTTTCCACCACTTCGCTTTCCCCTATGCTATTCCAGTTTCATTTAAGAAGGTTGTTTTGACATGTCTCAACCCAAAGCGCTGTTGCGCCGCGATGGTTTCACTTTTAAACAGTTCTTTGTAGCTCACGATCGTTGCGCGATGAAGGTCGGTACTGACGGTATTTTACTCGGTGCATGGGCTCCCGTCGTGGGCGTAAAGCGAATTTTGGATATTGGTAGCGGAAGTGGCCTTTTAGCGCTGATGCTGGCGCAACGTACCGAGCAGCATGTCACGATTGACGCGGTCGAACTGGATGCTCAGGCAGTGAATCAGGCCAGTGAAAACGCCGCTGAATCCCCTTGGGCTGAACGTGTTCAGGTTCAGTGCGCTGATATTCTGGCGTGGGCGCCCGAGCAAACGGCGCGCTACGATCTTATCGTTAGCAATCCCCCTTATTATGAGCCTGGCGTTGACTGCGGCACGCCAGAGCGTGACCAGGCACGCTATACCGGTTCGCTTGGTCATCCTGCGCTTTTAGCAGCGGCAGCCAATTTAATCTCGGAAGAAGGGTTTTTCTGCGTCGTATTACCCGAAAATACCGGGAATACTTTTATCAAGACTGCGCTCGATATAGGCTGGTTCTTACGTCTGCGAACCGATATTGCCGATACCGATGGAAAACTGCCTCACCGGGTATTACTGGCGCTATCGCCGAAAGAGGGAGAGTGCTTCAGCGACAGAATGGTGATTCGTGGGCCAGACCAGCGTTACTCCGAAGATTACACCGCGCTGACCCAGGCATTTTATCTGTTTATGTGAACAAGTGGGGCCAGAATCGACGGCCCCGACTCTTCCAGTTGATCGGGGTAATCCAGCGTGTAATGTAAGCCTCGACTTTCTTTACGCATCATGGCGCACCGCACAATCAACTCAGCAACCTGTACCAGGTTGCGCAGCTCAAGCAGGTTATTGGACACGCGGAAATGGGCGTAATACTCATCGATTTCTTGCTGGAGCATAGTAATGCGCCGCAGCGCGCGTTCCAGACGTTTCGTGGTTCGCACAATCCCAACGTAATCCCACATAAACAGTCTCAACTCATGCCAGTTATGCTGAATGACCACGAGTTCATCCGGATTATCGACTCGACTCTCATCCCAGGCGGGAAGCGATTCTACCTTGCGGGCATAGGGCGTACGTTTGGTGATATCTTCTGCAGCTGACCAGCCATAAACCAGACATTCAAGCAGCGAGTTAGACGCCATGCGGTTTGCACCATGCAGCCCGGTGTAACTCACCTCGCCGATCGCGTAAAGACCATCAACGTCTGTCCGTCCATGGTCGTCTACCATCACGCCGCCGCATGTATAGTGCGCAGCGGGGACAATAGGGACGGGTTCTTTGGTCAGATCGATCCCCAGTCCGAGTAATTTCTCGTAGATGGTCGGGAAGTGCTGACGCACAAAATCAGCGGGTTTATGGCTGATGTCGAGATACATGCAATCGACGCCGAGACGCTTCATTTCATGGTCAATGGCGCGCGCCACAATATCGCGCGGAGCAAGTTCACCGCGGGAATCAAAGTCTGGCATAAACCGCGAGCCGTCGGGGCGTTTAAGGTGAGCACCTTCGCCACGCAGGGCTTCGGTCAACAGAAAGTTGCGCGCCTGAGGATGGAACAACGCTGTTGGATGAAACTGATTAAACTCCAGATTGGCGACACGGCAGCCGGCACGCCAGGCCATCGCAATGCCATCGCCTGAGGAGATGTCTGGGTTTGTCGTATATTGGTAAACTTTAGAAGCGCCGCCCGTTGCCAACACCACAGATTTTGCCTGACAGGTTTCCACTTTTTCTTTATTACGGTTCCAGACCCATGCACCAACGACTCGTCGCGTTCCCGGCAGCCCAATCTTATCGGAAACAATCAAATCGACCGCGTTGCTGCGCTCGAGTACCTGAATGTTCGGATGGTTACGCGCCTGGCTGACTAGCGTGGTTTCAACTTCTTTACCCGTGGCGTCGGCAGCATGCAAAATGCGACGGTGACTATGACCCCCTTCACGGGTGAGGTGATAGCCTTCTTCACCATTCGGCTGAATATGCGTATCGAATAAAACGCCCTGATCGATAAGCCATTGAACACAGTGACGTGCATTGCTGGCTACAAATTCAGCGGCATGCTCTTCAACAATTCCTGCGCCCGCTATTAAGGTGTCTTCGACATGTGACGCGATGCTGTCTGTTTCATCAAACACAGCCGCAATGCCACCTTGCGCGTAGAAGGTTGAGCCTTCGCTCATTGGCCCTTTGCTCAGGACAATCACTTTCTGCTGAGAAGCCAGGCGAAGTGCGAGGGACAGGCCAGCTGCGCCGCTGCCAATAATCAGTACATCACATTGGAGTTCTGGAGTTGTGTTCATGATTTTTGTTTAATTTACTAAACAGTGTTTGGCCAGAATAGCACCGGTACGCGTTACACAGCACGTTTTTTTTATTGTGTGTTGCGCAGCCTAAACATCGGCGGAGAGGATAAAATCGTGCAAATGCGCGAAAATATTTTGCGAAGCAGATCGTTAGCTTCAGATTTTGTGGTGAAATAATACCTTTGTTGCGGTACTCTGCTGGCTGTAAAAATGCCCTTTACTATCAGAAATTGGGGTACGTATCGTTAACAGACATATAATGAGAGAAAATGAACTGTCTGCGACACGATGAACAAAAACAAAAGCGTAACGGAACTTACTGATGAATAGACACTCTAATCTCATGCTTGCTCACATTGCAGTGCTTTTAGAGTGGCGTTTCGATAACGCGTGGAATTTAGGTTTGGGGAGACATTACCTCGGATGAGCGAGCAGTTAACGGACCAGGTCCTGGTAGAACGGGTCCAGAAGGGAGATCAGAAAGCCTTTAACTTACTGGTAGTGCGCTATCAGCATAAAGTGGCGAGTCTGGTGTCCCGTTATGTCCCGTCAGGGGATGTCCCTGATGTGGTACAAGAGTCTTTCATTAAGGCCTATCGCGCGCTGGATTCTTTCCGGGGAGATAGTGCTTTTTACACCTGGCTGTATCGCATTGCTGTCAATACAGCAAAGAATTATCTGGTTGCTCAGGGCCGTCGTCCGCCATCAAGTGATATTGATGCGATTGAAGCAGAAAACTTCGAAAGTGGCGGCGCATTGAAAGAAATTTCGAACCCTGAGAACTTAATGTTGTCAGAAGAGCTGAGACAAATAGTTTTTCGAACGATCGAGTCGCTCCCGGAAGATTTACGTATGGCAATTACGTTACGGGAACTGGATGGCCTTAGCTATGAAGAGATAGCTGCCATCATGGATTGTCCGGTCGGGACGGTTCGCTCACGTATTTTCCGTGCGCGAGAAGCTATTGATAATAAAGTTCAACCGCTTATCAGGCGTTGACGATAGCGGGATACTGGAAAAGGTATTAGGCATGCAGAAAGAAAAACTTTCCGCTTTAATGGATGGTGAAACGCTGGACAGTGAGTTGCTCAACGAGCTTTCTCATTCTCCCGATATGCAAAAGACCTGGGAGAGTTACCATCTCATCCGTGATTCTATGCGCGGTGATACGGGCGATGTTCTCCATTTCGATATCTCAGCACGCGTAATGGCGGCCATTGAGAACGAGCCTGTACATCAAACCATTCCTTTGATTCCTGAAGCTCAGCCGGCGCCGCATCAATGGCAAAAGATGCCGTTCTGGAAAAAAGTGCGCCCATGGGCGAGTCAGCTTACCCAAATGGGTGTGGCGGCATGCGTATCGCTTGCAGTTATTGTTGGCGTCCAGCACTATAATGGTCAATCTGAAGCGAATCAGCAGCCTGAAGCGCCAGTGTTCAATACGCTGCCGATGATGGGCAAAGCAAGTCCGGTAAGTCTGGGCGTGCCAGCAGATGCGTCGGTAAGTCCTGGTCAGCAACAGCAGGTACAGGAACAGCGCCGTCGCATTAATGCGATGTTGCAGGATTACGAATTGCAGCGCCGCTTGCACTCGGAACAACTCCAGTTTGAGCAGGCGCAAACCCAGCAAGCTGGCGTGCAAGTACCAGGAAACCAAACTTTAGGAACGCAATCGCAGTAATGAAGCAACTTTGGTGCGCCATGTCTTTGGTGGCGGGTAGCCTGTTCTTCTCTGCCAACGCCTCGGCTGATTTATCGTCCGGGGCGTTGTTGCAGCAAATGAACATGGCCAGCCAGTCACTCAATTATGAGTTGGCTTTTGTCAGTATCAATAAGCAAGGTGTAGAGTCGTTGCGCTATCGCCATGCTCGTCTTGATAAACAGCCGCTTGCCCAGCTTTTACAGATGGACGGCCCGCGTCGTGAAGTTGTTCAGCGCGGTAATGAAATCAGCTATTTTGAGCCAGGTCTTGAACCGTTTACGCTCAATGGCGATTACATCGTCGATTCGCTACCCGCTCTTGTGTATACCGATTTTAAGCGTCTGTCGCCTTACTACGATTTTATTTCGGTTGGCCGTACCCGCATTGCGGACAGGCTGTGCGAAGTCATTCGCGTAGTGGCAAAAGACGGCACACGCTATAGCTACATTGTGTGGATGGATACGGAAACCAAGCTGCCAATGCGTGTCGATCTGCTCGATCGCGACGGTGAAACGCTTGAACAATTCCGCGTGATCTCGTTCACCGTGAATAATCAGGTTGGCACCAGTATGCAAAGTCTGGCTAAAGCTAACCTTCCACCGCTTCTGTCGGTTCCTGCGGGCGACGCGGCTAACTTTAACTGGGCGCCATCATGGATACCTCAAGGTTTCAATGAGATATCCAGCAGTCGCCGTCAGCTTCCAACGATTGAAACTGCGGTCGAATCTCGACTTTATTCTGACGGTCTGTTTAGCTTCTCGGTGAATATCAATCGCGCCACCGCTAACAGTTCTGAGCAAATGCTCCGGACGGGCCGCCGAACAGTCAGTTCGACGATACGCGATAATGCTGAGATCACCATTGTGGGAGAACTTCCTCCGCAAACGGCAAAACGTATTTCAGATAGCATTAAATTCAGGGCCGCCCAATGATCAAAGAATGGGCCACGGTGGTTTCGTGGAACGATGGCGTTGCGCTGGTTATGTGCGACGTCAAAGCCTCATGTAACAGTTGTGCTTCCCGTGCTGGATGCGGCTCTCGCGTACTCAACAAACTCGGACCGCAAACCACGCATACGATTTCTGTACCCAGCGAGCAGCCTCTCACCGAAGGGCAAAAGGTCGAGCTTGGTATTGCTGAGGGCAGTTTGCTAGGCTCGGCAATGCTGGTTTACCTCTCGCCGCTCGTGGGCTTATTTGTACTTGCGGGAATCTTCCAAATGTTATTTGGAACCGATCTTGCGGCAATGTGCGGCGGAGCGTTGGGTGGTGTAGGTGGTTTCATGTTGGCACGTGGCTTTTCGCAAAAACTCGCTGAGCGAGAGGCCTGGCAACCTGTCATTCTGAGCGTAGGCCTTCCTCCCAACATGCTTCGTGTTGAAACGCTATCTTCTGAAGCCCGGTAATGACACCGGGCTTTATCTTTATTTACCTCTCTGAAATGAAAACCCCGAATCCTCGCGCTAAGCTTGGCTTTAAGAGCATTTCCTGGTGACGAAGATGTAGTGTAGAATGCTGCGTTTTCGCACTGAAAAACGTCAGGCTAAGAACAGCGGCCTCCAGGAATTCGTAAGGCATAATTATTTAATTATATGAAGAATATACGTAACTTTTCGATCATTGCTCACATTGACCACGGTAAGTCGACGCTGTCTGACCGTATTATCCAGATTTGCGGTGGCCTGTCTGATCGTGAAATGGAAGCCCAGGTTCTGGACTCCATGGACCTGGAACGCGAACGTGGTATTACCATCAAAGCGCAGAGCGTCACGCTTGATTACAAAGCCGCCGATGGCGAAACCTATCAACTGAATTTCATCGACACCCCAGGCCACGTTGACTTCTCATATGAAGTTTCTCGCTCGTTGGCGGCCTGTGAAGGCGCGCTGCTGGTGGTCGATGCCGGGCAGGGCGTAGAAGCCCAGACCCTGGCGAACTGCTACACCGCAATGGAAATGGAACTTGAAGTGGTGCCGGTTCTTAACAAAATCGACCTGCCTGCGGCTGATCCAGAGCGTGTAGCGGAAGAGATTGAAGACATCGTGGGCATCGATGCTACCGATGCTGTGCGCTGCTCCGCGAAAACCGGCGTGGGTGTTCCTGATGTGCTGGAACGACTGGTTCGCGACATTCCGCCACCGGAAGGTGATGTGGATGCCCCGCTGCAGGCACTGATTATTGACTCCTGGTTTGATAACTACCTGGGCGTTGTGTCGCTGGTCCGTATCAAAAACGGCACCATGCGCAAAGGCGACAAAATCAAAGTGATGAGCACCGGTCAGGTTTATAACGCTGATCGTCTGGGGATCTTCACGCCAAAACAGGTTGACCGTACTGAACTGAGATGCGGTGAAGTTGGCTGGTTGGTTTGCGCGATTAAAGACATTCTGGGCGCGCCAGTTGGCGATACCTTGACGCAAGCGCGTAACCCGGCTGACAAAGCGCTGCCTGGCTTCAAAAAAGTGAAACCACAGGTATATGCGGGTCTGTTCCCCGTTAGCTCTGATGATTACGAAAACTTCCGTGACGCGCTGGGTAAGCTGAGCCTCAACGATGCTTCACTGTTCTATGAGCCAGAAAGCTCTACTGCGTTGGGCTTCGGCTTCCGCTGTGGCTTCCTCGGTCTTTTGCACATGGAGATCATTCAGGAACGTCTGGAGCGTGAATACGATCTGGATCTCATCACCACGGCACCGACCGTCGTGTATGAAGTTGAGACAACGAACAAAGAAGTTATTTACGTCGATAGCCCATCGAAGCTGCCGCCTCTGAATAACATCGAAGAGCTGCGCGAGCCTATCGCTGAATGTCACATGCTGCTGCCACAGGAATTCCTGGGCAACGTGATTACACTGTGTATCGAGAAACGTGGCGTGCAGACCAACATGGTTTACCACGGTAACCAGGTTGCGCTCACCTATGAAATCCCGATGGCAGAAGTGGTGCTCGACTTCTTTGACCGTCTGAAGTCCACTTCGCGCGGCTACGCGTCGTTGGATTACAACTTCAAACGCTTCCAGGCTTCCAACATGGTACGTGTGGATGTGCTGATCAACAGTGAGCGCGTCGATGCGCTGGCGCTGATTACGCACAACGATAACGCACCATACCGTGGCCGCGAACTTGTCGAGAAAATGAAAGAACTGATCCCGCGTCAGCAGTTTGATATCGCGATTCAGGCGGCCATTGGCAACCATATTATTGCTCGTGCAACGGTAAAACAGCTGCGTAAAAACGTTCTGGCGAAATGCTACGGCGGTGACGTCAGCCGTAAGAAAAAACTGCTGCAGAAACAGAAAGATGGTAAGAAACGCATGAAGCAGGTTGGTAACGTTGAGCTGCCACAGGAAGCGTTCCTCGCCATTCTGCACGTTGGTAAAGACGGAAAATAATTCTAAGGAGTTGGCATGGCGAACATGTTTGCCCTGATCCTGGTCGTTGCGACACTGGTGACGGGTCTGTTGTGGTGTCTGGATAAGTTTATTTTTGCCCCTAAACGTCTCCAGCGTCAGGCCGCCGCGCAGGCAGCGACAGGTGATCAACTGGATCCGAAAACCCTGAAGAAAGTCAGCCCTAAACCGGGCTGGCTGGAAACTGGCGCTTCCGTGTTCCCGGTTCTGGCGATAGTTTTGGTGGTGCGTTCATTTATTTATGAACCCTTCCAGATCCCGTCAGGTTCGATGATGCCAACGCTTTTGATTGGTGATTTTATTCTGGTAGAGAAGTTTGCTTACGGCATCAAAGATCCTATCTACCAGAAAACATTGATTGAAACCGGTCATCCAAAACGCGGCGACATCGTGGTCTTCAAATACCCTGACGACCCGCGTCTGGACTACATCAAGCGTGCAGTAGGGTTGCCGGGTGACAAAGTCAGCTACGATCCCGTCGCGAAAGAAGTCACCGTTCAGCCGGGTTGCAGTTCCGGTACGGCATGTGAAAACGCGCTGCCAATCACCTATTCCAACGTTGAGCCGAGCGACTTCGTTCAGACTTTTGCTCGTCGTAATGGCGGCGAAGCCACCAGTGGCTTCTTCCAGTTGCCAAAAGGCGAGACCAAAGAAAACGGTATTCGCCTGGTAGAACGCAAGGAAACGCTGGGTGATGTAACGCATCGTATTCTGACCGTGCCGATTGCGCAGGATCAGCTGGGTATGTATTACCAGCAGTCAGGCCAGCCGTTAGCGACCTGGATCGTGCCGCCGGGACATTACTTCATGATGGGTGATAACCGTGATAATTCCGCGGACAGCCGTTATTGGGGCTTTGTTCCGGAAGCCAACCTGGTTGGTAAAGCGACCGCGATTTGGATGAGCTTTGAGAAACAAGAAGGCGAATGGCCGACTGGCGTCCGCTTGAATCGTATTGGCGCGATTCATTAATTCGTGTGAATTGAACACGTAACCACTGATAAGAGTGGTTACGTGAATTATTTAAAGGATAATCTCACCTGGCTAACGACATCCCCACCCGTTGTGTATAGAATATTCCCCCGAAGTTTAAGGTTGGCGCAGAGCCAGTGCCACGGCACACGAAACCGCGTTGGTTTTCTCAGGTCGGTTTCGTGTGCTGCATTTTTGACGCATTCATTTATTGGTATAGCATGAACCCCATCGTAATTAATCGGCTTCAACGGAAGCTGGGCTACACTTTTCAGCATCATGAATTATTGCAACAGGCATTAACCCATCGCAGTGCCAGCAGCAAACATAATGAGCGTTTAGAGTTTTTAGGTGACTCCATTTTGAGTTACGTGATCGCGAACGCGCTTTATCACCGTTTCCCCCGCGTTGACGAAGGCGACATGAGCCGGATGCGTGCCACGCTGGTACGCGGCAATACGCTTGCCGAAATTGCGCGCGAGTTTGAACTGGGTGAATGTTTGCGACTGGGTCCTGGCGAACTGAAAAGCGGTGGTTTTCGCCGTGAATCTATTCTCGCCGATACTGTCGAAGCATTAATCGGTGGCGTTTTCCTCGACAGCGATATCCAGACTGTTGAGCAACTGATTCTGAACTGGTATCAAACGCGTCTGGACGAAATCAGTCCAGGCGATAAACAAAAAGATCCGAAAACGCGTCTGCAGGAATACCTGCAGGGTCGCCATTTGCCGCTACCATCGTATCTGGTGGTGCAGGTTCGTGGCGAAGCACACGATCAAGAATTTACCATCCATTGCCAGGTTAGCGGCCTGAGTGAACCGGTGGTTGGCACAGGTTCAAGCCGCCGTAAGGCTGAACAGGCTGCCGCCGAACAGGCGTTGAAAATGCTGGAGCTGGAATGAGCGAAGAAAAAAGTTACTGTGGTTTTATTGCTATCGTCGGACGTCCGAACGTTGGCAAATCAACCCTGCTGAATACATTACTTGGGCAGAAGATCTCAATCACGTCCCGAAAGGCGCAGACCACGCGCCACCGTATCGTTGGCATCCATACAGAAGGTGAATATCAGGCCATTTACGTTGATACTCCGGGTCTGCATATGGAAGAAAAACGAGCCATTAACCGTCTGATGAACAAAGCGGCGAGCAGCTCAATCGGTGATGTTGAGCTGATCATATTCGTCGTGGAAGGGACTCGCTGGACGGCGGACGATGAAATGGTCCTGAACAAACTGCGTGACGGTAGAGCGCCGGTCATTCTTGCGGTCAACAAAGTTGATAACGTGCAAGAGAAAGCCGATCTGCTGCCACACCTGCAGTTCCTGGCAAGCCAGATGAACTTTCTTGATATCGTTCCGCTGTCTGCGGAAAGCGGAATGAATGTGGATACCATCGCGGGTATTGTGCGTAAACATCTGCCAGAAGCGATTCATCACTTCCCGGAAGATTACATCACCGACCGTTCTCAGCGCTTTATGGCCTCTGAAATCATCCGTGAAAAACTGATGCGTTTCCTGGGCGCTGAACTGCCGTACTCTGTGACCGTTGAAATCGAGCGTTTCCAGACTAACGAGCGCGGTGGTTATGACATCAACGGACTGATCCTCGTCGAGCGCGAAGGGCAGAAGAAGATGGTGATTGGTAACAAAGGTTCCAAGATTAAAACCATCGGTATTGAAGCGCGTAAAGACATGCAGGACATGTTTGAAGCACCGGTACACCTCGAACTGTGGGTGAAGGTGAAGTCTGGCTGGGCCGATGATGAGCGCGCACTGCGCAGCCTCGGTTACGGCGACGACGTCTGATTTTCACACTCGATGGCTTTCGAGGTGCACGAAGGCGGCAAGACCGCGAATCTCCGGAAGCTTACTCGGGTAAACGACCGGGGTGAATGGGTGCCGCCAACGCACCTGCAGCGTGAAAGACGATGAGCATGATGGAAGGCTGGCAGCGCGCATTCGTCCTGCATAGTCGTCCCTGGAGCGAAACCAGCCTCATGCTGGACGTCTTCACGGAAGAGTCTGGTCGCGTGCGCCTTGTGGCAAAAGGCGCACGATCCAAACGTTCCAATTTGAAAGGGGCTCTACAACCTTTCACCCCTCTTTTAGTTCGCTTTGGTGGTCGTGGGGAAGTCAAAACCCTGCGCAGTGCTGAAGCCGTCTCTCTGGCGCTTCCCCTTTCCGGTATCACGCTTTACAGCGGTCTGTATGTCAACGAACTCATCTCACGCGTTCTGGAACATGAGACCCGCTTCTCTGAACTCTTCTTTGATTATCTGCACTGCATTCAGGCGCTGGCTGGCGCAACGGACTCGCCGGAACCCGCATTACGTCGGTTTGAACTGGCGCTGCTCGGGCATCTTGGCTACGGTGTCGATTTTCTGCACTGTGCGGGGAGCGGGGATTCAGTCGATGACACCATGACTTATCGTTATCGGGAAGAGAAAGGGTTTATCGCCAGTATCGTTATTGATAACACCACTTTTACCGGGCGACACCTCCGGGCGCTGTCCGAGCGTGAATTTCCCGATCAGGACACCTTACGCGCGGCAAAACGCTTTACCCGAATCGCCCTCAAGCCGTATCTTGGTGGCAAGCCTTTAAAGAGCCGAGAATTATTCAGGCAGTTTGTGCCAAAGCGTTAACGAACAATGAGAAAACCGAGGATTGTCATGGCTGAATTACTGTTAGGCGTCAACATTGATCACATCGCCACACTGCGTAACGCGCGTGGTACGGCATATCCTGATCCGGTTCAGGCGGCGTTTATTGCCGAGCAGGCGGGCGCAGACGGTATCACCGTTCATTTGCGTGAAGATCGCCGCCATATCACTGACCGCGATGTGAAAATTCTGCGCCAGACGCTGGATACCCGCATGAATCTGGAAATGGCGGTGACGGAAGAGATGCTGGCGATTGCCTGCGAAACCAAACCGCATTTCTGCTGCCTGGTGCCGGAAAAACGTCAGGAAGTAACCACCGAAGGCGGGCTGGATGTCGCCGGACAGCAGGATAAAATGCGCGATGCCTGCAAACGCCTCGCTGACGCCGGAATTCTGGTTTCCCTGTTTATCGACGCCGATTTTGACCAGATCAAAGCGGCTGCCGCGGTCGGCGCGCCGTACATCGAAATTCACACCGGCTGCTATGCCGATGCCGAAGATGAAGCCGCTCAGGCTAAAGAGCTCGCCCGTATCGTGAAAGCAGCCACTTACGCTGCCAGCCTGGGCTTGAAGGTTAACGCCGGGCACGGTCTGACGTATCACAACGTCAAAGCGATTGCGCAAATTCCGGAGATGGTTGAGCTGAACATCGGTCACGCCATTATCGGTCGGGCAGTGATGAGCGGTCTCAAAGAAGCCGTGTCGGAAATGAAACGTCTGATGCTGGAAGCGCGTCAGTAATGGCGATTCTGGGCTTAGGCACGGACATTGTTGAAATTGGCCGTATCGAAGCGGTGATCGCCCGGAGTGGCGATCGCCTGGCGAGACGCGTGTTGAGCGACAACGAATGGGCAATCTGGGAAACGCATCAACAGCCGGTGCGTTTTCTGGCGAAGCGTTTTGCAGTTAAAGAGGCAGCAGCGAAAGCCTTTGGCACGGGCATCCGCAACGGACTGGCTTTTAATCAGTTTGAAGTGTTTAACGATGAACTGGGCAAACCGCGCCTGCGTTTATGGGGTGAGGCGCAAAAACTGGCGGAGAAACTCGGCGTGGTCAATATGCACGTGACGCTGGCGGATGAACGGCGCTACGCCTGCGCGACGGTCATTCTCGAAAGTTAAACTTTGTCGGCGTGGTGCATCAGCACAAATTTGTCCCACAGCTGCTCTTCTGATTCAGCATGCGCAGGATCTTTGAGGATGGTGTTTGGAATAGGGCACACTTTCTGACAGGTCGGCGTCTCGTAATGACCGATGCATTCGGTACAGCGCTCGCTGTTAATCTCATAAATGCTGTCACCCATGGAAATCGCCTCGTTAGGGCATTCGGGTTCGCACATATCGCAATTGATGCATTTTTTAGTGATTAACAGCGCCATCAGGAAAATCTCAGAAACAACACAAACAGGGCGGGCATTATACGCTCATTCCCTGTTCAAACCAGTTTTTTTACCAGCTCTTCGCTGTGACGAATACGTTCTGGCGCATGTTCCAGATCCTGCTGTACGAGTGCCACAAAGAGCAAATCCGTCAGCATCATCTGCGCGCTGGTGGACGAAATGGCCGCGCTGCGCGTCGCTTGTTCTTCCGCAATGGTGTACAGGCAGCGCGTCGCCCGTTGTTGCAGGGCGTTAGGGGTAAAACCGGTGATCGCCAGAATTTTACCTCCAACGCGTAACGCTTCATCCGCAGCAAGATTGATCTCGCGGCGCTCACCTGAATATGAAATTGCCAGCAGCAGATCGTCGGGAGCCATTGCCTGAACTGTAGACAGCAGGGCATGCATATCCTGTTCGGACATGGCGTTGAAACCAATTTTCGTGAGTTTCCAGCCTAAATTCCGCGCCACCAGTCCGGATGCGCCAATGCCCGTCAAAATGATCCGTCTCGCGCTGCGCAGCATGGCGACACTTTCGAGCAATTTTTCTTCGCTATTCACATCAAGCGTGGCGTGCATTGCCGTCACGTTCTCCTTGATGAGTTTTTCCCCGACGAGGCGCATCGGGTCATCACCGCGAATCTGATTGTGCAGCGGCATGGATTGCGGATTAGGGTTGTTGACCAGCGCTTCACTGATCGCCAGCTTTAGTGCCGGAAACCCTTTGAAGCCAATCTTTTGCGCAAATTTAACGACGCTCGACTGGCTGACTCCCGCTTCGCTGGCGAGCTGTTGAGAGCTTAAATGACGCGCGTGATCGGGCTGCGCCAGCAGGAAATCCGCCAGTTTTTTGTCGCTCTGGGCAAAGCCCGCATAACGCTGGCGAATACGAATTAAGCAGTTCATACGTCCTCCTGGCGAAAATGTGATAGCCGCAGCAAATCGACGTTTGCTCACCTGAATGAATTTTATATTCCACTATAGTACGGGTATTATGAATTAAAAATTCTTGAGGTACAAAAGATGAATCTTGGCTCGTTAGTGTCTGAATCACGTAATCCACAAACCATGGATCTGGACGCGTTGTCCACCTTTGACCTTGTAACCCGTTTTAATCAACAGGATACGCTGGTCGCGCTGGCAGTGAAAGAGACATTGCCTGAGGTGGCTAAAGCCGTGGATGCGGCAGCTGATGCGTTGAAGTCCGGTGGGCGCATAATTTATATGGGCGCAGGAACCAGCGGGCGGCTGGGTGTGCTGGATGCGTCAGAATGTCCGCCAACCTTTGGCGTGCCGCACGGTCTGGTGCTTGGCCTGATTGCAGGCGGACCCGGCGCGTTATTAAAAGCGGTCGAAGGCGCTGAGGATAATCAGCAACTGGGTGCAGACGATCTCATCGCAATTCATCTGACTGCCAACGATTTGGTGGTCGGTCTGGCCGCATCCGGGCGTACGCCCTACGTCATCGGTGGCCTGGAATACGCCAAACAGCTGGGATGCACGACGGTTGCGATCTCCTGCAATCCGGGGTCGCCGATTGCTCAGGTCGCGGCGATTGCTATCTCTCCTGTTGTGGGGCCAGAAGCGTTGACCGGCTCAACGCGGCTTAAATCCGGCACGGCACAAAAGCTGGTGCTCAACATGATCTCCACCGGCGCGATGGTGAAATTCGGCAAGGTTTACCAGAACTTAATGGTGGATATGCAAGCCACCAATATCAAGCTGGTGGACAGAGCCTGTCGCATGGTGGTGCAGGCAACGGGTGCCAGCCGTGAAGAGGCGGAAGCGGTGCTCAAACAAACCGATCACGATGTGAAACCCGCCATTCTAATGCTCCTGAGTGGGCTGGATGCCGCAGCGGCGCGCGCTAAGCTCGAGGCACATCAAGGTTTCCTGCGGGCCGCGTTAGAAAACTAAAACAGCAGAGGCGTGTATGGAAAAAACAGCAGCGCTCGCCAGCGACATTTTGCAGGGGATTGGCGGAGAGAAAAATATTCTGCGTCTTGAAAACTGCATGACGCGGGTGCGGGTGGAAGTTCAGGATGACGAGCAGCTTGATGTCGCTCGTCTGAAAAATCTCTCCGGCGTCAGCGGCTACGTTAAACAAGGTGCGCAGCACCAGTTGATTGTCGGGCCGGGCAAAGCCGCGCAGGTTGTCGATGCGATGCGGGCCTTAATGGGGGACGGCGGCGCTGGCGTGCTTAATGACGCGGAACGCACCAAAGCTCAGGCGAAAGCCAAATACAAAGCCCCAATGAGCGATGCGCTGCGACAGCTGGCGAACGTTTTTATTCCGCTGATTCCTGCGTTTATCGCCTCTGGTCTGATTACCGGCATTATCAATATTCTTAAGCGTCCGGATATCGTCGGGGATTTCGCCACGCAGTATCCTAATATGCTAGGAATCCTGGGCATTTTCGGCAGCGCGGTATTTGCCATTATGAATATCCTGGTCGGCGTCAATGCCGCGAAGGTGTTTGGCGGATCGCTGGCGATGGGCGGCGTGATGGCGGGGATCCTTTCCAGTCCGCAGCTGGCGCAGATAACGCTGTTTGGCGAAGCGCTACAGCCGGGGCGGGGTGGCGTAATCGCGGTGCTGCTGGTGGTCGTCCTGATGTGCTGGATAGAGAAAAAACTGCGCAGCCTGCTGCCAGGCTCAATTGAGTTGATTCTTAACCCACTGCTGACGACGCTGATCACAGGGAGTATCGCGATTGTGGCGCTGCAACCGTTAGGCGGATGGATCTCAGAGGCCATTGCTCACGGTGCTTCTTTAGCTATCGATCGCGGTGGCCTGCTGGTTGGGGCGATTTTGTCCGGGACGTTCCTGCCGCTGGTGTTGACCGGTTTACATCAGGGACTGGTGCCGATTCACGTTGAGCTGGTTCAGGCGCATGGTTACAACGCCCTGCTGCCGATCCTGTCGATGGCGGGCGTTGGACAGGTGGGTGCGGCCATTGCGGTACTGATGAAAACGCGCAACGCCCGACTGAAAAAGGTCATCAAAGGGGCGCTGCCGGTAGGGTTACTGGGTATCGGCGAGCCGCTTATTTTCGGCGTCACGCTCCCGCTCGGCAAACCGTTCCTCGGTGCCTGTCTGGGCGGTGCTGTGGGCGGGGCGCTGATCAGCTACTGGAAAGTGGCGACCGTTATCACCTTTGGCATTTCAGGTTTACCGCTGGCATTAACCATCGTGACCGGAAAAGTCATGCTCTATCTGTTAGGCTATTTAATAGCGGTGATCGCCGGGTTCCTGTTTACCTGGCTGTTAGGGTTCAACGATCCAGAGGAGTAAGGTTTGGTTAATCACGAGCGACGTGTTGTCTTTTTCGATCTAGATGGAACGCTGCATCAGCAGGATATGTTTGGCACATTTATGCGCTATCTGCTGCGCCGCCAGCCCCTCAATGCGCTGCTCGTGCTGCCTCTTTTGCCGGTGATCGGCATGGCGTTGTTAATCAAAGGACGCGCCGCTCGCTGGCCGATGAGCCTGCTGCTATGGGGATGTACTTTTGGTCATAGCGAGGCACGGCTCAAGCAGCTTCAGCAGGATTTTGCCCTGTGGTTCCGCGAGCATGTCACTGCGTTTCCGGTGGTCCAGGATCGCCTGACCACCTATCTGAATGCCAACGATGCGGATATCTGGTTAATTACCGGTTCTCCCCAGCCGCTGGTGGAGCAGGTCTATTTTGATACGCCGTGGCTGCCACGCGTGAATCTAATCGCCACCCAAATTGGCCGTGCCTATGGTGGTTGGGTGCTGACTATGCGCTGCCTGGGTCACGAGAAAGTCGTGCAACTCGAGAAAAAAATTGGTACGCCGCTGCGGCTGTACAGCGGTTACAGCGACAGCAAACAAGACAACCCACTGCTCTATTTTTGCCAGCACCGCTGGCGAGTCACACCCTCTGGTGAACTTCAGCAACTGGAATAGTGTTAATCATAACGGGTGTGTATAATGCGCCCGCTTTTCAGACTGGAGTATTAGCCGTTGTCCGACCTTGAACTCAATCATGAATACTGGATGCGTCATGCGCTCCTGCTTGCCAAACGCGCCTGGGATGAGGGCGAAGTGCCCGTGGGTGCCGTTCTGGTACATAACAACCAGGTGATTGGGGAAGGGTGGAACCGCCCGATTGGGCGTCACGATCCCACTGCACATGCCGAAATTATGGCGTTGCGTCAGGGCGGTCTGGTATTACAAAACTACCGGCTGCTTGATACCACGCTTTACGTCACGCTGGAGCCGTGCGTAATGTGCTCCGGCGCGATGGTACACAGTCGCATCGGGACGTTGGTCTTTGGGGCGCGAGACGAAAAAACAGGCGCGGCGGGTTCGCTGATGAACGTGCTCGGCCATCCGGGTATGAATCACCAGGTGCCGGTTATCGGCGGGGTGCTTGCACCAGAGTGTTCGGGGCTATTAAGTGATTTCTTTCGAATGCGCCGTCAGCAGAAAAAGCAACAAAAGGCAGAATCGACGTCGTCGCCGGGTGATTGAGTTCATGCGGTGAAACCACCGGATAGCTCTGCGCGATCTGCTTGGACTGTGTCACTTCCTTTTCCTTTTCCATCAGATAACCCACAAGGCTTATCTGATATTTCCGGATATTTTCCACATAGGCGTAAGCCTCATGCCCACGCGCATAGCCGTAGGTGAGTTTGTTGTACCAGGGTTTCTGGCTTAAGAGTGGCAATCGCTGTTTAACGTCGGACCAGCTGTCCGGGTTACCTTTCGTTTTGGCCGTCAACGCACGGGCGTCGAGCATGTGCGCATAGCCCATATTGTAGGCCGCGAGCGCAAACCAAATCCGCTCTTCTTCCGGCACGGTATCCGGTACTTTTGCCATCATGTCCTGCAAATAGCGCGCGCCGCCGCTGATGCTCTGTTCGGCATCGGTGCGATCGGTCAGGCCGAGACTTTGCGCGGTATTTTTGGTGAGCATCATCAGACCGCGCACACCGGTCGGTGACGTCGCCTGGGCATCCCAATGTGATTCCTGATAGGAAATTGCCGCCAGCAAACGCCAGTCAATTTCCTCGGCATATTTCTCGAAGAGGGGCTGTAAATCGGGCAGCACACTGTCAACGGCACGCAGGAAGCTGCGGGTATCAACGTAATCAAAATCACCGCCGTGCCCGAGATATTTCTCTTCAAGTCGCGCCAGGGTGCCTTCTTCATTCATGGAATTAAAGAAATCGAGAATGGCAGCGGAGAGCGTCTGATCGTCATCGAGCGGGCTAAACCAGGTGACGGGCTGTTCATCGGTCACATCAAGCGCAACGGCGATTTCTGGATGAACGCGCTGGAAAAAACTGATCGCGACAGAATCGGCGATCGTGTACGCCAGCTTTTTGTCTTTCACTTGCTCCAGCAGCGCAGTGGTACCCAGCTTCTCATCGACTTTCCAGCTCAGATCCGGATATTTTTTCTCTTTCAGGACACGCAAATCGTCAATGACCACATGGCCCGGCGCGACGGTGAGCTGCTGCTCGTTAAGCGTGGCCATCGTACGTGGGCGAACGCCACCGACGCGATACACCACCTGCTGCGAAACAGAATAGTATGTCGGGCCAGGTTGATAGTTTTTGCTCCGCTCGCTGTTATACACCAGCCCGGCGGCCAGCAGGTCGGCATCGTCATTATCCAGGTCGTCAAACAGCTGGCTGATATTTTGACGAACGGTGATTTTGAGTTTTACGCCAAGGTAATCGGCAAACTGTTGCGCCAGTTCATAATCCAGGCCAATGATTTTGCCATTCACATTGTTATAGGTCAGCGGGGAGTCGAGAGTACTGACGCGCAGTTCCCCCCGCGACTGAATCGCGGCGATACGGTTTTCGGCTTTGCCGAACCAGGGAATTGAAGGCCATAAGGCCGCTGCCAGCAGCAAGGTGACTATGCCGATGAGCAGATAATTAATCTTGAATTTTTTCAATTAGTTAATTCTCTGCGCAGTGCGATGCCTCAGTGTGCTGTAGTCATGTTAAGAATAAGGTTTACCATTGAATGAGCGGCATTTTGCGTAAACTTGCGCCAGTTGGCAACTAATTACAGAGACAGGTCACACCAATCGATAAAAATTCAGAATGATTTTATTTCGACGCAAACGGTTTCGTCGGCGCTCAGGATTCTCTATAATGACGCCCGTTTTCCCCTTGCGCACACTGTAAGCGCCTCAGGCGCTTCGAAGACGAGAGACTTATGATGGAAATTCTGCGTGGTTCGCCTGCACTATCTGCCTTCCGTATCAACAAACTGCTGGCACGTTTTCAGGCTGACGGCCTTCCGGTAAGCACTATTTACGCTGAGTATGTCCATTTTGCTGACCTGAATGCTCCTTTAAATGCAGAACAGCGAGCGCAGCTCGAACGCCTGCTCAAGTATGGTCCGAGTCTGAGCAGCCACACGCCGACCGGTAAACTGATTCTTGCTACGCCTCGTCCGGGCACCATCTCCCCTTGGTCTTCTAAAGCCACTGACATCGCCCACAACTGCGGTCTGAGCCAGATCAATCGTCTGGAACGCGGCGTGGCGTATTACGTTGAAGCATCGACGCTGACAGACGAGCAGTGGCAGACGGTTGCCGCTGAACTGCACGATCGCATGATGGAGAGTGTGTTTGCCTCTCTGGACGATGCACAACAGCTGTTTTCCCATCATCAGCCTGCACCTGTACAAAGCGTGGATCTGCTGGGACAGGGCCGCCAGGCGCTGATTGACGCCAACCTGCGTTTAGGGCTGGCGCTGGCGGATGACGAAATTGACTACCTGCAGGATGCGTTCGTTAAGCTGAACCGCAACCCTAACGACATCGAACTGTATATGTTCGCGCAGGCGAACTCTGAGCATTGTCGTCACAAGATTTTTAACGCCGACTGGATTATCGACGGCGAAGAACAGCCGAAGTCGCTGTTCAAGATGATTAAAAACACCTTTGAGAAAAATCCTGAACACGTGCTGTCAGCGTATAAAGACAACGCGGCGGTGATGGAAGGGTCTGACGTGGGCCGCTTCTTCGCCGATCGCGAAGCAGGGCGCTATGACTTCCACCAGGAGCCAACGCATATCCTGATGAAGGTCGAAACGCATAACCACCCGACGGCGATTTCTCCGTGGCCGGGAGCGGCGACAGGTTCCGGCGGCGAGATTCGTGACGAAGGTGCAACCGGACGTGGCGCGAAGCCGAAAGCAGGGCTGGTAGGTTTCTCCGTTTCAAACTTGCGTATTCCTGGCTTTGAACAGCCGTGGGAAGAAGATTTCGGCAAGCCGGATCGCATTGTCACCGCGCTCGATATCATGACCGAAGGCCCGCTGGGTGGCGCAGCCTTTAACAACGAATTTGGACGCCCGGCGCTGAACGGCTACTTCCGTACCTACGAAGAAAAAGTCGATAGCCATAACGGTGAAGAGCTGCGCGGGTATCACAAACCGATCATGCTGGCGGGTGGGATCGGCAATATTCGCGCCGATCACGTCCAGAAAGGCGAGATCGTTGTGGGCGCAAAGCTGATCGTCCTCGGCGGTCCGGCTATGAATATCGGTCTTGGCGGCGGTGCGGCGTCTTCTATGGCGTCCGGTCAATCTGACGCAGACCTTGATTTTGCCTCCGTCCAACGTGACAACCCGGAAATGGAACGTCGCTGTCAGGAAGTGATCGACCGCTGCTGGCAGCTTGGCGATGCCAACCCGATTCTGTTCATTCACGATGTCGGCGCGGGCGGTCTTTCGAACGCCATGCCAGAGCTGGTGAGTGACGGCGGTCGCGGTGGTCGCTTCAATCTGCGCGATATTCTGAGCGATGAGCCAGGCATGAGCCCGCTGGAAATTTGGTGTAACGAATCTCAGGAACGCTACGTGATGGCCGTCGCTGCCGATCAGTTGCCGCTGTTTGACGAGCTGTGCCGCCGTGAGCGCGCGCCATACGCGGTGATTGGTGAAGCGACAGAAGAACTGCACCTGACCATGAACGATCCGCACTTCGACAATCAGCCGATCGATCTGCCGCTGGATGTGCTGCTGGGCAAAACGCCAAAAATGACCCGCGATGTGCAAACCCGTAAAGCGACGGGCAAAGCGCTGGATCTGCATGGTGTGACAATTGCCGATGCGGTAAACCGCGTTCTGCATCTGCCTGCGGTGGCAGAGAAAACCTTCCTGGTGACCATCGGTGACCGTTCCGTGACCGGTATGGTGGCACGCGATCAAATGGTCGGCCCGTGGCAGATCCCGGTGGCGAACTGCGCGGTTACCACCGCGAGCCTCGACAGCTACTACGGCGAAGCGATGGCGCTGGGCGAACGTACGCCGGTCGCGCTGCTCGACTTTGCTGCTTCTGCGCGCCTGGCTGTTGGCGAAGCGCTGACGAACATTGCCGCCACGCAGATTGGCGACATCAAACGCATCAAATTATCCGCAAACTGGATGGCGGCTGCAGGGCACCCTGGTGAAGACGCCGGTCTGTACGAAGCGGTGAAAGCGGTAGGCGAAGAGCTGTGTCCTGCGCTCGGCCTGACCATTCCGGTGGGCAAAGACTCGATGTCGATGAAAACCCGCTGGCAGGAAGGTAATGAGCAGCGCGAGATGACGTCTCCGCTGTCGCTGGTGATTACCGCTTTTGCGCGTGTTGAAGACGTACGTCATACCATCACGCCGCAGCTTTCTACCGACGATAACGCCCTGTTGCTTATCGACCTGGGTAAAGGGCACAACGCGCTGGGGGCGACCGCGCTGGCGCAGGTTTACCGTCAACTTGGTGACAAACCTGCTGACGTGCGTGATGTGGCACAGCTGAAAGGCTTCTACGAGGCAATTCAGGCGCTGGTGGCCGCGCGCCAACTGCTGGCCTACCACGACCGTTCAGACGGCGGCCTGATGGTCACTCTGGCGGAGATGGCCTTTACCGGCCACTGTGGCGTGGAAGCGGATATTGCTGCGCTGGGCGACGATCGTCTGGCGGCGCTGTTCAACGAAGAGCTGGGCGCGGTGATTCAGGTGCGTGCGGCGGATCGCGAAGCCGTAGAAGCGCTATTGGCGCAGCATGGTCTGGCTGATTGCGTGCATTATCTGGGTAAAGCCGTGGTGGGCGATCGCTTTGTCATTGAAGCGGACGGTCATGCGGTGTTCAGCGAAAGCCGCTCGACGCTGCGTATGTGGTGGGCTGAAACCACCTGGCAGATGCAGCGCCTGCGTGATAACCCGGAATGCGCTGACCAGGAGCATGAGGCGAAAGCCAACGATAACGATCCGGGCCTGAACGTGAAGCTCTCTTTCGATATCAACGAGGATGTTGCGGCTCCGTATATTTCGACCGGTGCGCGTCCGAAGGTCGCTGTGCTGCGTGAGCAGGGCGTGAACTCCCACGTTGAAATGGCGGCAGCGTTCCACCGTGCGGGCTTTGATGCTATCGACGTGCACATGAGCGACCTGCTGGCTGGCCGCATGGGTCTTGAGGACTTCCAGGCGCTGGTGGCCTGCGGCGGGTTCTCCTACGGCGACGTGCTGGGCGCCGGTGAAGGCTGGGCGAAGTCCATTCTCTTCAACAATCGCGTGCGCGATGAGTTTGAAACCTTCTTCCATCGTCCACAGACGCTGGCATTGGGCGTGTGTAACGGCTGCCAGATGATGTCCAATCTGCGCGAAGTCATTCCGGGCAGCGAAGCCTGGCCGCGCTTTGTGCGTAACCAGTCCGACCGCTTCGAAGCACGCTTCAGCCTGGTGGAAGTGACGCAAAGCCCATCTCTGCTGCTGCAGGGAATGGTGGGTTCGCAGATGCCCATCGCCGTTTCCCACGGTGAAGGCCAGGTTGAAGTGCGCGATGCTGCGCATTTGGCTCAGATCGAGAGCAAAGGGCTGGTGGCGCTGCGCTTTGTCGATAACTTCGGCAAAGTGACAGAAACTTATCCGGCAAACCCGAACGGCTCCGCCAACGGTATTACGGCGGTGACCAACGAAAGTGGCCGTGTGACTATCATGATGCCGCATCCGGAGCGTGTATTCCGCACCGTCAGCAACTCATGGCACCCGGAAAACTGGGGCGAAGACAGCCCATGGATGCGTATTTTCCGCAATGCGCGCAAGCAGTTGGGGTAACCCCGTTGCCTGGCGCCGGACGATAAGCGTTACGTCCGGCGGATGAGATGTGCTTTCAAAGCCCGGTCCGCGTCAATGCGACCGGGCTTTTTCATTGTGACGGCGCGCATCTTTAGGTGTCGGTCATCCCCGACAATGGCGCCTTTGAGGTGTCTCTAAATGGCGACGCTTAACATCATGATTTATAAGGTGGTTAGAAAGTTTGCAATAAGGTGTAGTCAATAAGCGACACTTAGCCTGGAAATTATTCAGGCAGTAAGTAACAGGATATTGTAGTAAAACTTATATATTTCATAATGTTAATATTTTGTTTTGTTTTTTGGCACGGCTGTTGCATAATATTAACCAGTGGCTCATTCACCCTCTTATGTCAGCCCCTTCGGGACGCGCTACATAAACTTCGAATGACGCACAAAAAGGTGCCTGCCGTCCAACTACTGATTATTGCGCAAGCTTTATCAGGCTCCGGGCGAAACGTCGAGTAAGGCACCGCCTCATTGCACAACAAAGCCGGGTTTTTACCCGGCTTTGTTGTATCTGAAGGGCAGACTCGGTACGCTCTCCAGACCCCCCTCACTGAGAGAGTCATGCGTTGAAACGCTGGTCTGTTTTTCCTCGCTCCCTGCGACAGCTTGTTATGATGGCGTTCCTGCTCATCCTGTTACCGCTGCTGGTATTGGCATGGCAGGCGTGGCAAAGCCTGAATGCGCTCAGCGCCCAGGCCGCGCAGACTAACCGCACGACGCTCATTGATGCCCGCCGTAGTGAGGCGATGACCAACGCCGCGCTGGAAATGGAGCGCAGCTATCGCCAGTATTGCGTGCTGGACGACCGTACGCTGGAAAAGGTCTATCAAAATCAACGCAAACGCTACAGCGAAATGCTGGACGCGCATGCGGGCGTGCTCCCTGACGATAAGCTGTACCAAGCGCTGCGCCAGGATCTGAACGATCTGGGGCAATTGCAGTGCAAAAACAGTGGGCCTGATGCCGTCGCAACGGTCCGGCTCGAAGCGTTTGCCAGCGCCAATACCGAGATGGTGCAAACAACCCGTACCGTCATTTTTTCCCGCGGACAGCAACTGCAACAGGAAATCGCTGAGCGCGGTCAGTTCTTTGGCTGGCAGGCGCTGGTGCTTTTTATGGTCAGCCTTGGGCTGGTGCTGCTGTTTACTCGCATGATCATCGGCCCGGTAAAAGGCATTGAACGGATGATTAATCTTTTGGGTGAAGGAAAATCTCTCGGGAATACCGTGGTGTTTAAAGGGCCGCGGGAACTGCGTTCCGTGGGGCAACGGATTATCTGGCTCTCTGAGCGACTGGCGTGGCTGGAATCTCAGCGCCACCAATTTTTACGCCATATCTCCCACGAATTAAAAACGCCGCTCGCCAGTATGCGCGAGGGGACGGAACTGCTCGCCGATGAGGTGGCAGGGCCGTTAACCACCGAGCAAAAAGAGATCGTTGAAATCCTGGATGCCAGTAGCCGTAATCTGCAAAAACTGATCGAACAACTGCTGGATTACAACCGGAAGCTGGCTGATGGCGCGGTTGAACTGGAAAGAGTGGAGATCGAACCGCTGGTGGATATGGTGCTCTCCGCCCACAGCTTGCCTGCGCGAGCTAAAATGATGCATACCGAACTGGATCTCCAGGAGCCAGTCTGTTTTGCAGAGCCTATGCTATTAATGAGTGTGCTGGACAATCTTTATTCCAATGCGGTGCACTATGGTACTGAATCCGGTAACATTTATATTCGTAGTTTCACCCAGGGATCGCGGGTGTGTGTCGATGTTGCCAATACCGGAGATCCCATTCCGGATGACGAAAAAACGATGATTTTTGAGCCCTTTTTCCAGGGAAGTCATCAGCGAAAAGGTGCGGTAAAGGGGAGTGGTTTGGGCTTAAGTATCGCCCGCGACTGCATACGGCGTATGCACGGCGAGTTGTATATCTCGCATGACGATCGCGCCGATGTTTGCTTTCGTATTGAACTGCCTCTTGAGCCGGAAAAATCAATGCAATGAATCTAAGTCTGGTGAGTATGTTACACGTCTTTTCTCGCGCCATTAACGCGGTGTTTTCCCGTAAAATTATCTGTGCTGGCCTGCCATGTCTGCTGCTGGCGGGATGCGTTTCCCACGCGCCGAAAAGTGCAATCAGCGATAAACAAGACGATAAATTACCTGAGCATCAGTTGGCCGATTTCCTCTCGACTGATTGCGAAAACATCTGGCAACTGAACGGCCATGATGTCGAAGCGAACCCGTTATTCTGGTTGCGGGGAATTGATTGCGCCGATCGGCTGTCACCTGCGGCAGCGCGCGCGCAGGCCCACCAGTGGGCCGATGACACCTGGCAGGACAGTTTCAAACGCGGCATCCTGCTGGCCAATGCCAAAATTAACCCGGTTGAGCGTCGCGTGAACACCACGCGGATGGATGCGCTCAGCCCACAAATTCCTGCGCAAGTCCGCCCGGTGTATCAGCTCTGGCGTGACGGGCAGGTCCTGCAATTGCAGCTCGCCGAAGAGCGCTTCCGTTACAGTAAATTGCAGCAATCCGCCGACGCGGAACTGGATACGCTTCGGTCACAACACCAGTATTTGCGCGCGCAGCTTGAAACCACGACGCGCAAGCTGGAAAACCTCACGGATATTGAGCGTCAGCTATCCACGCGTAAGCCTGCCAGCAACTATCTGCCGGACGGACCGAAAACTAACGCGCAGCCGACCAAAACGCCTGATGATGACGGTGGTACTTCGAAACAAGAGGACGTGAAGCCATGACAAGTCGCAAACCTGCCCATCTCCTGCTGGTGGATGACGATCCCGGCTTGCTGAAGCTACTGGGTATGCGCCTGGTCAGCGAAGGCTACAGCGTTGTCACGGCCGAAAGTGGACAGGAAGGGCTGAAGGCGCTTGGTCGCGAGAAAATCGATCTGGTGATCAGCGATCTGCGCATGGACGAGATGGATGGCATGCAACTGTTCGTCGAAATCCAGAAGTTGCAGCCCGGAATGCCGGTCATTATTCTCACGGCCCACGGCTCGATTCCTGATGCAGTCGCCGCAACACAGCAGGGCGTGTTTAGCTTCCTGACCAAGCCGGTGGACAAAGACGCGTTGTATAAAGCCATTGACGATGCGCTGGAACATTCCGCTCCGTCCGTTGATGAAAAATGGCGTGAATCCATCGTCACGCGCAGCCCGATTATGCTGCGCTTACTGGAACAAGCGCGCATGGTCGCGCAATCCGACGTCAGCCTGCTGATTAATGGGCAGAGCGGCACCGGGAAAGAGATCCTGGCGCAGGCGATACACAACGCCAGTCCGCGCAGTAAAAACGCCTTCATTGCGATTAACTGCGGTGCGCTGCCGGAACAGCTGCTGGAATCTGAACTCTTTGGCCATGCACGCGGCGCATTTACCGGTGCGGTGAGTAGCAGGGAAGGGCTTTTCCAGGCTGCAGAAGGCGGGACGCTGTTCCTCGATGAAATTGGTGATATGCCCGCACCATTGCAGGTCAAACTGCTGCGTGTGTTGCAGGAGCGCAAAGTTCGTCCACTGGGCAGCAACCGTGATATCGACATTAACGTGCGTATTATCTCGGCCACTCACCGTGATTTACCAAAAGCGATGGAGCGTAAAGAGTTCCGCGAAGATCTCTACTACCGCCTGAACGTCGTCAATCTGAAAATCCCCGCGCTGGCGGAGCGTGCGGAAGATATTCCGCTGCTGGCAAATCATCTTCTGCGCCAGTCGGCGGACAGACATAAGCCGTTTGTGCGTGCGTTTTCAACCGATGCAATGAAACGGCTCATGACCGCCGGCTGGCCGGGTAACGTCCGTCAACTGGTGAACGTGATCGAACAGTGCGTGGCGCTGACCTCTTCGCCAGTCATCAGCGATGCACTGGTGGAGCAGGCGCTTGAAGGCGAAAACACCGCGCTGCCGACGTTTGTTGAAGCGCGTAATCAGTTCGAGCTGAACTATCTGCGTAAGCTGCTGCAAATCACCAAGGGCAACGTGACGCACGCCGCGCGCATGGCTGGGCGAAACCGTACAGAGTTTTATAAACTGCTGTCGCGCCATGAGCTGGAAGCGAACGACTTTAAAGAGTAATACCGCAAATTTGATTGTTTATGATACTGTGAGCAATCGATTACGAAGCTGCAAAAGACAGGCGTTTAAGGACCCACCATGAAAAAGATTGATGCGATTATTAAACCTTTCAAACTGGATGATGTGCGTGAAGCGCTGGCTGAAGTTGGCATTACCGGGATGACAGTGACCGAGGTGAAAGGTTTTGGTCGCCAGAAGGGCCACACCGAGTTATACCGTGGCGCAGAGTACATGGTGGACTTCCTGCCGAAAGTGAAAATCGAAATTGTGGTGACTGACGATATCGTGGATACCTGTGTGGATACCATTATCCGCACGGCGCAAACCGGTAAAATTGGTGACGGTAAGATCTTCGTCTTTGATGTGGCGCGCGTCATTCGTATTCGTACGGGTGAAGAAGACGACGCTGCAATCTAATCTGAATATTCCCCTCCCGCTCGGGAGGGGAAGTCCTACTACAGCACTTTATGCGGGCCGAAACATTCGTAATGAATGTTGTCTTTATTCACGCCCAGCTCAACCAGCTGCTTCGCGGCAAACTGCATAAACGCCACCGGCCCACAGACGTAAAACTGCATCTCCGGCGCGCTGAATAATCCCTCATGCAGGCTTAAATCCATCAACCCTTCGCTGTTAAAACGTGCATTTGCGCGATCTGCATCCGTTGGCAGACGGTACCAGGTGTGTGCGTTAAAGCGCGGCAAACCGGTCGTCATGGCGGCGATCTCATCGGCAAAGGCATGTACATCGCCGTTTTCCGCCGCGTGGAACCAGTTAACCTGAGCGCTATGATTGGCTTGAGCGAGCGTGTCCAGCATCGCCAGCATAGGCGTTTGGCCGACGCCTGCGGAAATCAGCGTAACAGGCGTATTGGCGTCAACAGCCATAAAGAAGTCCCCCGCCGGCGCGGCAAGATGAACTTCGTCGCCAACCACGGCGTGGTTGTGCAGCCAGCTTGATACCTGACCGCCATCTTCGCGTTTCACGGCAATGCGATAGCCTTTAGCGTTTGGTTTGCGCGTAAGGGAATACTGGCGGATTTCCTGATGAGGGAACCCCTCGGGTTTGATCCACACGCCAAGATATTGGCCTGGCTGATAGTCCGCGACAGGCAAGCCATCAACCGGCTCAAATTCAAAACTGGTGATCAGCGCGCTACGCGGTGTTTTCTCTACGATGCGGAAAGCACGCGTTCCTTCCCAGCCGCCATTTTTAGTGGCGTGTTCACTGTAGATTTGCGCTTCGCGATTGATAAACACATTCGCCAGCACGCCATAGGCTTTGCCCCAGGCATCCAGCACCTCCTGGCCAGGACTGAACATCTCATCCAGCGTCGCCAGCAGATGGCTGCCAACGATATTGTACTGCTCCGGTTTGATCTGGAAACTGGTGTGTTTTTGCGCGATTTTTTCGACTGCTGGCAAAAGCGCCGCAAGATTATCGATATTGCTGGCATAAGCCGCGATGGCGTTAAACAACGCTTCACGTTGATCGCCGTTGCGTTGGTTGCTCATGTTGAAAATCTCTTTGAGCTCCGGGTTATGCGCGAACATGCGATCGTAGAAATGGGCGGTGAGTTTTGGTCCGGTTTCAACCAGTAGGGGAATGGTAGCCTTGACCGTAGCGATGGTTTGAGCGTCTAACATAGCAATTTCCTTCAGGTGATATTTTAATGATGTATTTTATATGCATCTTATAAAAAATAACCCTGCGTTGTAAATGGGTCTGTGCATCATGAAAAATGTGCATCACAAACCTGAAAAGAAATCCGTTTAAAATCGTGAGAGCTTTATTCCTCAAACCCTTGCGTGGCGTGCAGGTAAACGTTTGCGTAAATTCGTTTGTCAAGACCTGTTATCGAAGAACTATTCGGTTATACTGTGGCGCGTTGTCCAACAGGACCGGCTTTTTAGGCCAAATTTTATTGTTAGCTGAGTAGGAGAAGCGGATGTTAAAGCGTGAAATGAACATTGCCGATTATGATGCAGAACTGTGGCAAGCAATGGAGCAGGAAAAAGTACGTCAGGAAGAGCACATCGAACTGATCGCCTCCGAAAACTACACCAGCCCGCGCGTTATGCAGGCTCAGGGTTCTCAGCTGACCAACAAATACGCTGAAGGTTATCCAGGCAAACGCTACTACGGCGGTTGCGAGTACGTTGATATTGTTGAGCAGCTGGCGATTGACCGTGCAAAAGAGCTGTTCGGCGCAGATTACGCTAACGTGCAGCCGCACTCCGGTTCTCAGGCTAACTTTGCGGTTTACACCGCGCTGCTGCAACCGGGTGATACCGTGCTGGGTATGAACCTTGCACAAGGCGGTCACCTGACTCACGGCTCCCCGGTTAACTTCTCAGGCAAACTGTACAACATCATCCCTTACGGTATTGATGAGTCCGGCAAAATTGACTACGAAGACATGGCGAAGCAGGCTGAGACCCACAAGCCGAAGATGATCATCGGCGGCTTCTCTGCTTACTCCGGTATCGTTGACTGGGCAAAAATGCGCGAAATTGCAGACAGCATCGGCGCATACCTGTTCGTTGACATGGCGCACGTTGCGGGCCTGATTGCCGCAGGCGTTTACCCGAACCCGGTTCCGCATGCTCACGTTGTGACCACCACCACCCACAAAACCCTGGCGGGTCCACGCGGTGGCCTGATCCTGGCGAAGGGCGGTGACGAAGATCTGTACAAAAAACTGAACTCTGCGGTATTCCCAAGCGCGCAGGGCGGCCCGCTGATGCACGTGATCGCGGCCAAAGCCGTGGCGCTGAAAGAAGCAATGGAGCCAGAGTTTAAAGTGTATCAGCAGCAGGTTGCGAAAAACGCTAAAGCCATGGTGGAAGTGTTCCTGAACCGTGGCTACAAAGTGGTTTCCGGCGGTACTGAAAACCACCTGTTCCTGCTGGATCTGGTTGATAAGAACCTGACCGGTAAAGAAGCTGACGCCGCCCTGGGCCGCGCCAACATCACCGTGAACAAAAACAGCGTACCGAACGATCCGAAGAGCCCGTTCGTGACCTCCGGAATCCGTATCGGTTCTCCGGCTGTGACTCGCCGCGGCTTCAAAGAAGCTGAAGTGAAAGAGCTGGCTGGCTGGATGTGTGATGTTCTGGATAACATCAACGACGAAGCGGTGATCGAACGTATTAAAGGTAAAGTGCTGGATATCTGCGCACGTTTCCCTGTGTACGCTTAATTCTGCTCGCAGTGACATGAAAGGCCGCGTAAGCGGCCTTTCGTTTATCTAGCGCCGGTCAATGGAAATCGCACCCGGCCCGGTTACCGCCAGCAATAAAAATGCACCGGCGATACTGACGTTTTTGTAGAAATTAATCATGTTTGGCATCACCGCATCGCCACTCATATCCCAGTAGTGATGCCCAATTACCGCCGTTCCCAGCGTATAGAAGACAAACAGCACGGCCAGTGGGCGGGTAAAGAAACCGAGCACAATCAGGATTGCGGCAGGCACTTCCATTACCACCGCAATAATGGCGGCCAGCATTGGCATCGGCGCACCCAGCGACGTCATATACTGCACGGTTCCATCAAACCCGGTCATTTTGGGAATACCAAAAATAATAAACAGCACAACGATTGCGATACGGGCGATCAACAGTATTAACGAACGGGACTGGCCGAAATCGAAATAGCGTAAAGTGTTCATGGCAGGCTCGATATTGGAGGGGCTTACGTTAAAGCTAATACACAAACTGCGGGCTCGCCATATTCTTTGTCATTCAAAATCAGGCATAAGCGTGATGTCATCGTTGGCAAAATCCGCTTCATTCCGCCGCTAAAGAATCCTCGACAAACAAATACCCGATCCCAGTAATTTGTTGCTGGCGAGTTAACCCGCCAAAGCCAATTTCCGTTTGTCGGGTACGCCCAGCATCGCCATGATCAAACGGAGTAAAACCAATCTGACGGTTAATGGTTTGCAACCAGGGCTCACCAAAAGCGCAGCTACGACCATAGAACCAGATTTGGTTGATATTCACGATATTGAGCAGATTGTAAAGCGTCAGACCAATAGCATTAGCGGCCTGTTCGACCCAGCGTTGAATATTCGTATCCCCCTTACGCCAGGCGTCAAGCAGCTGCAGGCTGGTCAGTGAATCAGGATTCAGAGTGGAGGAATTCGGTTGTGATTTATGCCATATTCGTGCCTGTTTCTTTAGAGCCGATAACGAGGCAACTGTTTCAAGGCAACCGTAGCGTCCGCAAGAACACGCCATACCGTCCCTGTCAAAAATGGTGTGACCGATTTGCCCGCTGCCGTTCAGCGTCCCGCGATAAATTTGCCCATTAATGACAAACGATGAGCCAATACCGTAATCGACGTTTATCACGCAAAAATCCTCACGATTCAACGGGTTTTGCCATTTTTCGGCCAACGCCAGCATGACGCAGTCGTTATCGACCATCACCGTAATCCCAAGTTTTTCTTCCAGCAGATACTTTATCTCGACCGGTTTTTTCCACGGGGCTTGCGGCATGGTCTGGGAAACGCCTGTCGCGGTATCGACTTGTCCGTGGATCCCCAGTGCCAGGTTGATCCGCCGTCCGGGCCACTGCTTATGATGTTGCTGCCATAGTTTTTCAATCGCTCTCAGCAGCGCATCGGGTGTAGGGGCATTGACTTCTGTCCAGTTGAAATCCCCCTGAGGTAACATACGCGCGTCAATCAGCTGGCTTTCAATGCTCGTCGGGCTGACATTCATGCAAAGAATTAATGGGCCCTCGCGGGGAATTTGATAGTGACCGCTGTTGATACCGCGAGTGCTGAGATTTTCGCTGGAATGGCTCAGCTTTTTGTTGCTGACCAGTTCATCCAGAATCTTACTCACCGCAGGAATGGAAAGTCCTGTGTGCTGGGCTAGCTGTGATTTGCTCAGGCGCTTATACCGCCATACCAACGTCATTATTGTCCGTCGATTGTGCTGACGAACCGTCTGGTTATTCAACCCCGAAATACGCATTCACTAAACTCCGTTAATTATATTGCGTGAGCATTACGCAATCAGCCCGCGAAATTCCTCTCTACACTGCCATCCTATCGTCTTTCACTGTGTTTTGTTTACTGGAGAGTGAAAATGTCTGGAGCAGTTAAGGTCTGGCGGGAAACCGTCTCATTACCAACGTGGACCACCGGTGCAGAAGACACCAACCCGATGTTTCTCGAAAAACGCGTCTATCAGGGCTCGTCCGGCGCGGTCTATCCCTACGGCGTCACCGACACCCTGACGGGCAAACGCGAAATGCGGGACTACCAGGCGGTGTGGATGGAGAACGACTTTATCCGCATCATGCTGCTGCCCGAACTGGGCGGAAGGATTCACCGCGCCTATGACAAAGTCAAAGCGCGTGATTTTGTCTACTACAACGAGGTGGTCAAACCTGCGCTAGTGGGACTGCTGGGGCCGTGGATCTCCGGCGGCATCGAATTCAACTGGCCACAGCACCATCGTCCGACTACGTTTATGCCCGTTGATGTCACCCTCCAGTCTGCCGACAATGGCGCACAAACCGTCTGGATGGGCGAAACCGAACCGATGCGCGGGCTGCAGGTGATGACCGGTTTTACCCTCTATCCGGATCGCGCCCTGATTGAAATCACCGGCAAAGTGTTTAACCCCAACGCCACGCCGCGACACTTCCTGTGGTGGGCGAACCCGGCGGTAAAGGGCGGGGACGACCACCAGAGCGTTTTCCCGCCGGATGTGACGGCGGTCTTCGATCACGGTAAACGTGATGTTTCCGCTTTCCCGATGGCGCATGGAACCTATTACAAAGTCGACTACTCGGCGGGCGTGGATATTTCACGCTACAAAAACGTGCCGGTGCCGACGTCCTACATGGCCGAGAAATCAGATTACGATTTTGTCGGCGCATACCATCACGGCGAGCGCGGCGGGTTGCTCCATGTCGCCGATCACCACGTTTCTCCAGGTAAGAAGCAGTGGACCTGGGGCCATAAAGAGTTTGGCCGCGCCTGGGACCGCAATCTGACAGATGAAAACGGTCCGTACATTGAGCTCATGACCGGCGTCTTTACCGATAACCAGCCGGATTTCACCTGGCTTGCGCCGTATGAAGAGAAAGTGTTCGTGCAGAATTTCCTGCCCTACAGCGAACTGGGCATGGTGCAGAACGCCAACACGCAACTGGCGTTAAAGCTAGAACGTTATGCACCACAGATTATGCTGGGCGTTTACGCCATCGCGCCGCTGGAGGATGTCAGCCTCGAACTGAGCGCCGATGGTCAAACACTCTGGGAAATGCGCCTCAGCCTGCTGCCGGGCGAAAGCCACCAGCAGACGCTGGAACACACTGAATCCTCTCGCTTAACCCTGACGGTCAAAGATGCCTCGGGCCATTCGCTGCTGAGCTATCAGGAGCATATCCCCGAGGAGACGCCGCTGCCTGCACCCGCCATCGCACCGGCGCTGCCGGAACACATTACGAACGGTGACGAACTCTATTTTATCGGCCAGCATCTGGAGCAGTACAACCACGCCAGCCGTCACGCGGAAGATTATTACCGCCGCGCGCTGGCGCTGGACGTGCACGACTATCGCAACAACGTCGCGCTCGGCACGCTGGCGCTCAACCGCGCCGACTGGGCCCTGGCGCAGCAGTGCGCCGAAGCGGCTTTGGTGCGGGCGCACCAGTTGAATAAAAACCCGCGCGATGGCGAAGCTAGCCAGCTGTTGGCAACGGCGCTGGAACGTCAGGGCGATAACGACAAAGCCTGGGATCACTACTACAAAGCCTCGTGGAGCGGCAACTGCCGCGACGCGGCGTTTTGGTCGCTGGCGCGCCTGGCGATGAAGCGCGATGACTATGCCGACGCGCTGGAAAAGGTCGAGGTCAGTCTCGGTATCAATGCCAGCAACAATCTGGCGATGGGGCTGAAGGCGCTGGCGATGGCGAAACTCGGTCACCAGGACGACGCGCTGGCGTATATCGATGCCAGTCTGCATACCCATCCTCTGAGTTACGTTCTGCACTACGTGCGCTGGGCCATTCGCCAGGATGATGCCGCGCAGGAGAAACTGCGCCAGGTTACGGGCCGTCGTGGGGCGAATGCCTGCGTGCTGGCGGGCTGGCTGACGTCGATGGGTATGAGCGATGCGGCACGCGATGTGTTGGATCTGCTCGACAGCCAGGAGACGCTCCCGCAGCTATGGCGTGCGGCATTCAGTGACGATACAGAAACTCGCGCCCGTTACCTCGCTGCCGCACGTCGCTGCGAGCCAAATCGGGTGCGCTTCGCAAATGCCCTTGACGAAGTGCAAATGCTACAAACCCTGCAGGACGACGCTTTTGCCCGCTATCAGTTAGGGTGCTTCTGGTACAGCAAGCGCCGCTATGACGAGGCTGTTTCTTGCTGGCAATTCACTCTTGAGCAGGAGCCGCAGTTTGCGCCCGCTCAGCGTCTGCTGGGAATTTACGCCTGGAATAAAAAGGGCGATCTGGCGCTGGCGCAGGCGTATTTGCAGCGCGCGGTCGAGCTGGAGCAGGAAAATCCGCGCTTCCTGTTTGAACTTGACTACCTCAACAAACTCAACGGCGTGCCAGCGGCTGTCCGTCTAGGCACCCTCAGCGAGCGTCAAAGCGTGGTGCTAGAACGCGACGATCTGACGGCGGAACTGCTGAGTCTGTGGAACAGCACCGGGCGTTATACCGACGCGGCAAACATACTAAAAACCCGTGAGTTCCACCCGTGGGAAGGGGGCGAAGGCAAAGTCACCGGACAGTATCTGCTCAATCAGCAGCATCGTGCTTTGCAGCATATTCAGAATGGCGAATGTAACGAGGCCATTAGCCTGCTTCAGGCCGCGCTCTGCTATCCGCATAATCTGGGGGAAGGGCGTCTGCCGGGGCAAACGGACAACGATGTCTGGTATCTGCTTGGCTACTGTCACGCGCGGTGCGATAGCCAGACTGAGGCACAGCGCTGTTTCACCCATGCGGCGCAGGGCGGAACAACGCTAAGTGCCGGGCGCTACTACAACGACCAGCCCGCCGATTATCTCTTCTGGCAGGGGATGGCGATGCGCGTGCTGGGCGACAGCGCCGCTGCCGAACGTCACTTCAACAGTTTCTTGTCGTGGGTGAAAGCGCACTACGACGAAGTTCCTGAGGCTGATTTTTTTGCTGTTTCGCTGCCGGATCTGGTGGTGCTTGATACACCAGCACGGCAGCAACATCAGCAGCACTGTCTGTTCATTGAGGCGCTGGGCCACGCGGGACGGGGGGACGACACCGCCAGCCAGCGCTGTCTCAATACCCTGCTAACGCTCAACCCGGCACACGACAAAGCGCACTTCGTTCAACACGCGCGCGCGGCTGGCATTTTTAACTAACCGACCCGACAGGTGGGGACATCCACCTGTTAACCCTCTGTTCCCTGCATTCCCTTGAAGAGGAATCACGATGAATAATGACGCACAGACACAACTGAAAATGGGCTACGTCTGGACCATCTGCCTGGTCGCCGCCTGTGGCGGGCTGCTCTTTGGTTACGATTGGGTAGTGATTGGCGGGGCAAAACCCTTCTACGAAGCTTGGTTTTCGATAACCGACCCGGCGCAGTCCGGCTGGGCGATGAGCAGTGCGCTGGTGGGCTGTATTTTTGGGGCACTGATCTCCGGCTGGTGTGCTGACAAGTTGGGCCGCAAACGCCCATTAATTATCTCGGCTGCACTGTTTAGCGTCTCGGCGCTCGGCACGGCTCTGGCGCACAACTTTGAGATTTTCGTGGTCTTTCGCATTATTGGCGGCATCGGGATTGGGCTTGCCTCGGCGCTCAGCCCGCTCTATATCGCCGAAGTCAGTCCGGCGGAAAAACGTGGTCGCTTTGTGGCGGTCAACCAGCTCACTATTGTGGTCGGCGTGCTGGCCGCGCAGCTGGTGAATCTGCTGATTGCCGAGCCGGTGGCGGCAGGGGCGACTCAGGAGGCTATCCTTCACAGCTGGAACGGACAAATCGGCTGGCGCTGGATGTTTGGCGCAGGACTGGTGCCTGCTCTGGCCTTTTTAGTGTTGATGTTTTTCGTTCCGGAATCCCCGCGCTGGCTGATGAAGGTCGGCAAACCGGAGCGTGCACGTGCCATGCTGGAACGAATCGGCACCGTGCAATACGCCAGCCAGACGCTAAAAGAGATCGCCCATACTCTGGAAAAAGACACCCAGAAAGTCACCTACTCCACGTTGCTACAGCCGCAAATCAAACCGATTGTGATTATCGGGATGGTGATGGCGATGTTCCAGCAGTGGTGCGGAATCAACGTCATTTTCAACTACGCCCAGGAAATTTTTGCCTCTGCCGGGTTTGATATCAACGACACTCTGAAATCGATTGTGGCGACAGGTATTATCAACCTCGTCTTTACCGTCGCTGCGCTGCCGCTGGTGGACAAAATCGGTCGTCGCAAACTGATGCTGCTGGGCGCATCGGGCCTGACCATTATCTATGTGCTAATTGCCAGCGCGTATGCAATGAACATCATGGGCTGGCCGGTTCTGCTGCTGGTGCTGGCGGCGATTGCGATCTACGCCCTGACGCTGGCTCCGGTGACCTGGGTGCTGCTCTCGGAAATTTTCCCCAACCGCGTGCGTGGGCTGGCGATGTCTCTTGGCACTTTGGCGCTGTGGGTGGCCTGTTTCCTGTTGACCTACACCTTCCCGCTGCTCAATGCCGGGCTGGGCGCTGCGGGCAGTTTCCTGCTCTACGGTGTGATTTGTGCGGCCGGGTATATCTATATCCTGCGTAACGTCCCGGAAACCAAAGGCGTCACCCTCGAAGCGCTAGAGGAGCAGCTAGAAAAGCAGCACCGCAAAACCGCTCACGCGGCGAATGCCGGACGGGTGCACTGATGGCAGAAACCTTATTTTTGCAAAACGCGCATCTGCAGATGCGCGTCGATCCTCAGGGGGGCGCGCTGCGCGAACTGGTTTCCCTTATCCACGACAGGCCCGTCCTGTGGGAGAAAGGTGACCGCGCGCTGTTCCCGATGCTTCCGCTGGCTAACCGCGTCGCCGGGAATCGCTTTTCGTTTCGCGGGCGGGAGATTGTGCTGCCGGACAGCCCGGTCGATGAAACGTTTTTCCTGCACGGCAACGGCTGGCTGGAACGCTGGGACGTCGAATTCGTCTCCGACACGGAGTGCCTGCTGACGCTGCGTAGCCAGCATCCCTGCGGTTTTGACTATCTGGCCGAGCTGCGCTATCGGTTGTTTGGAAACGTTCTGCGAGCGGATCTGACGTTAACGCACCTCGGCCAAAACCCGATGCTCTACGGGCTGGGATTTCATCCGTGGTTTGTATTTGAGGAGGCGAGCCGCGTACAGTTCTCTGCCGGCGGCTACTGGCCGGAAGGGGATAAACATTTGCCGCTGGCGTGGCAGGGGGAGATCCCGACAGAGATTGACTTCAGCGGCGCGAAACATGGCGAGAACCGCTGGCTGAATGTGGGCTTTTCCGGCTGGAACGGGGTGGCGCAGATCCAGAGTGACGTGATGACTGTCACATTATCATCGCAAACTCCATGGCTGATGCTGTTCCGAATGTCGGATGAATCATTCTTATGCCTCGAACCGCAGAGCCATCCGGTGAACGCCCATCATCAGGCCGGACAGCCAGGATTAGTGGCGTTAGGCCAGAGTGATAGCACCTGTTTGGCCATGGAAATTGCCGTCGAATCAACGACCCAATCCTGTTAATCGGCTGTTAATACTCGCTTGCGCCAGCCTCTTTTTAGCGCCAGACTAGCGCCTCCAAATCGGGAGGGATTCATGGGTTTGCATTCCACACGCTGGCTGGCGCTCAGCTATTTTACCTACTTCTTTAGCTACGGTATTTTTCTGCCTTTCTGGAGCGTCTGGCTCGCAGGAATCGGCCTCACGCCCGAAACGATCGGCGTCCTGCTTGGTGCAGGTCTGGTGGCGCGTTTCTTAGGCAGTCTACTGATTGCGCCGCGCGTCAGCGATCCTTCGCTGCTGATCAAATCCGTGCGCATCCTGTCACTGCTCACGCTGGTATTTCTGGCGGGCTTTTGGGTCAGCCAGCAGTTTGCCTGGCTGATGGTGGTGATGGTCGGCTTTAACCTCTTTTTCTCACCCCTGGTTCCACTGACGGATGCGCTGGCCAATACCTGGCAAAAACAGATGCCGATGGATTATGGCCGGGTGCGCCTGTGGGGGTCGATAGCCTTTGTGATTGGCTCTGCGCTGGTGGGTAAACTGGTCAGCCTTTACGATTATCAGGCCATTCTGGCGCTACTGAGTGTCGGTATTGCCTCAATGCTGCTGGGGATGCTGCTGCGACCATCCGTGATGCCACAGGGCGAAAGCCGTCATCAGGAGCGCGCGGGCTGGCCGGCATGGAAAATGCTGATCGTGCAAAGCTGGCGTTTTCTGGCGTGCGTCTGTTTGCTGCAGGGCGCACATGCGGCGTACTACGGTTTCAGCGCGATCTACTGGCAGGGCGCGGGCTATTCCGCTTCGGCCATCGGTTATCTGTGGTCGCTCGGTGTGGTGGCGGAAGTGGTTATTTTCGCGCTCAGCAAGAAGCTGTTCCGCCGCTTTGGTGCGCGCGATTTGCTGCTGCTTTCCGCCGTATGCGGCGTGGCGCGCTGGGGGATCATGGGCTGGACGACGGAATTACCGTGGCTTATCGTGGCGCAAATCCTGCACTGCGGCACGTTCACCGTGTGCCATCTGGCGGCAATGCGTTACATCTCTGCGCGTGAGGGCAGCGACGTTATTCGTCTGCAGGCGATTTATTCCGCTGTGGCGATGGGCGGCAGTATCGCCGTGATGACGGTTTTTGCGGGCTATTTGTACCAGCATCTCGGTCACGGCGTGTTTTGGGTGATGGCGCTGGTTGCGTTGCCCGCGATGATTGTGCGACCGAAAGTGGCCGCACGCAGTTAAGCATTACGATTCCAGCATCACGCGAATATGTTCTTGCTGCTGCGTGTTCAATGCCTCTACGGCATGAATCAGCGGCGGTGAGAACAGTGGCAGGGCGGTGGCGTAAGGGGTAATCACCAGCGCCGCCTCTCGCGGTGCACCGTCTTTCTGGAAAGCCTGCAGCGTCAGATAGCGAATATTCAACGGCAACAACGTCAGCTCCCGCAGTTGTTCCTCAATCAGCTCTTCACACGCTTTGTCTTCACCCGTGAGCAACACCACCTGTTTTTCATACAGGTCAGTTTCCTGCATCAGCCACGCGCCAAAGATGACGGCGACCAGACACATCTCTTCATCCGAAAAGCGCAGGCCAAATTCGGCTTCGACTTCAAACAGAACATGGCGAGTGGTGCGCATCAGACGCGGATAAAGACGCCCAATCTCTTCGGGTAGGCTGTTATCGATCCCGATGCCGAACAACGAGCGATCCAGCGCCTGCGTCAGATGGATATACAGCTGGTCCGTCAGCCCTTGTTCATCACTAAAGCGCATTCCCGTTTGGCCGCGAAAGCGACCGATCATTCGCGAAATCGCCTGACGCAGCCGCTCATCCTGCTGATGGGCGTCCCGCAGCGGGTCCGGGGTGCGAATCATCATGAACAGCAACGACAGGAAAAGATTTTCATCGGTGTGAGGATTCTGTTGTACCCGGCGCTGCCAGTGACGAACGATCTCCTGCGCGGTCAGGAATTCCCCGCGGGACTGCGCCCAGTGACGTTGCACGGGAGAAAACTGCGGCGTGAGACCAAGATGATGCTGTATCAGACAGTACTGCAGGTACAACTGCAAAAACTGAACGTCACGGCACTCAAACTGGCGCTGCAGGCGGCGCGAGCAGAAGTTGATCAGCGCCCGCAGATTGGTATCGTCATAGAGTGTGCGCGCAATGCCGAGCTGTTTAAGCTGCGTTTTAAGCGCCGGGGTAAACTGCTGAGTGATAAAGTGCGGACACAGGCGCAACGCCCGACGCAGCCAGTGCAGCAGGCATAACCGTTGATCGAGCGTGGTGCCTTCAAGCCGGTAGCTGCCGTCATAGTGCGTGGCGATGTCGAGCCGGTGATAGCGCTGGATTTCATCGCGCGTCTCGGCTATATCTTGCCGTGCAATGTCGTCGTCGACCCCGTTAATGCCAACAATGCTTTGCGGGGTAACGGCAAAATCGGGCAGGTAAAGCATCAAAAGCACCTGGCAGCGACGCTGCGAACTGGAAAGCACAGATGGAATTTCAAGTGTCGTCATCATCTGTCGGTATCCAGGAGAAGTATTCGATAAGAATAGCCAAAGGATGTGCGCTGGAAAGCGCGGCGGCAGCTCTTTCCGTCAGGAATGCGGGAGAACATCACAGAATTTTTGACGTGAGGAAACGATGCAAATAGTTAAACAAAGCGCCAGCGCGCTATTTTTGGCGGTTTTATCCCTCTCCGCCGCGGCGCATCCTCACAGTTTCATCAGCCTGAAAACGGAAGTGGTGGCTGATGACGCGCAGATTAGCGGGCTGAAAATGCGCTGGACGATGGATGAAATCACCTCCGCCGATCTGCTCTATGATGCGGGCAACGCCAAACCCGGCGATGAGATCTGGAAAAAACTGGCGGCAGAAGTGATGGCAAATGTCCTCGGCCAGCACTATTTCACTGAATTCTGGCATAACGGACAAAAGGTAAAGTTCCTGAATCGTCCTACGACATACGGCATGGAGCGCGACGGTCAGCAGGCTGTTTTGACTTTTATTCTGCCTCTGTCACAACCGCAGCCGCTGGCCGGGCAGAAATACACGTTTTCCACTTTTGATCCGAGCTATTACGTCGATATGAGTTACGCCGAAGACCGCGATGCTACCTTGCCAGCGGCGCTACAAAACCGCTGCAGCATCGCCGTACATACGCCGTCGCCCAGCGACGAAACGCGCAATTTTGCGATCGCTCTGGATAAAGACGATGCGCCGCCGGAGGACATGGATCTGGGCAAACAGTTCGCGCAGCAGGTGACCGTCCAATGTCAGTAATTTCAGCGTCGATGAAGACAAAGCGTCGTTGGCTACATCTGTGGCCGCTGGCGCTGTTTTTGGTCATCGCGGGGGTTGCCGCCCTGTGGCTTTGGCAGGCGTGGCCGCAGGTGATGATGAAAAGTATCCTCTGGCAACGAGAGGTTAACCAGCAGATGAGCGGCTTGCTGAAAGCCGTTGCGGAGAATCCGTCAAAGGCGGGAGGCTCGCTGTTGATTTTCAGCTTTCTCTATGGCGTGCTGCACGCCTTAGGGCCGGGGCATGGAAAAATTGTCATTACCACCTGGCTGGCGACGCATCCTTCAAAGCTAAAATCCAGTATCGGTTTAACGCTCGCGTCGTCTTTATTGCAAGGCTGCGTGGCAATTGCTCTGGTGCTCGTGGTGCTCACGCTGCTGCAATTGCCCGCTCGTCAGCTGCATATGAGTAGTTTCTGGTTAGAGAAGGGCAGCTATGCGCTGGTGGGCTTACTGGGCGTAATGCTCTGCTGGCGAGCGCTCAAAAAATTAAGCGCGCTGCTGCGCAAGCCGAAGTTCAAAGCCTTTACCCCGCATCATGTTCATGACCAACGCTGCGGGTGTGGGCATCAGCATTTACCGACGCAGGAACAGCTCCATAGCGGCGATGACTGGCGGGCACGCCTGATGATTATTCTGTCCATGGGAATGCGACCGTGTTCCGGGGCGATCATGGTTCTGCTGTTTAGTAAGGTGATTGGCGTATTTAGCTGGGGTGTTGTGTCCGCACTGGCGATGGCGGCCGGTACGTCGTTGACGATTACGTCGCTGGCCCTGCTGGTGCACAGCTTCCGTCAACTGGCCGTCAGATTGAGCGGTAATAAAGCCCCGGTTCTGTGGCGACAGGTGGGATGGACGACATTGGCATTAGCGGGTGGCGTGATTCTGCTGGTCGCGGCGGTGACGATGTGGATAAGCGCCGTACCGATGGGAAGGGGATTAAGACCGTTTTGATGACTTTTCCCTCTCCCAATGGGAGAGGGAACCGCGGGATGCAGCTGGAGCGATTAACGCTTCAGCGCATCACTCAGTTCGTCACGCATGCTCGCCAGCATCGATTTCACGACGCGTGGGTTACCTGCAACGATGTTACCGCTCATCAGGTGGTTGTGGCCGCCAGTGAAGTCACACACCAGTGCGCCTGCTTCACGTGCAATCAGTTCACCTGCAGCAAAGTCCCATGGCTTCAGTGCGATTTCGAAGTAGCCATCAACACGGCCAGCGGCAACGTAGGCCAGATCCAGTGCAGCAGAACCTGAACGGCGGAAGTCCGCGCATTCGGTGAACAGCTTGCCGAGGATTTTCATATACGTGGTGGCGTGCTGTTTGGCTTTGAACGGGAAGCCGGTCGCCAGAATAGTGCCATCCAGATCGCGCGCGTTGGTGCCACGCAGACGATAACCGTTCAGCTGTGCGCCTTGACCGCGCGTTGCGGTGAACAGTTCGTTACGCATTGGATCGTAAACAACAGCGACTTCAGTACGGCCTTTGATGCGTACTGCGATAGAAACAGAAAAGTGTGGGAGGCGTTTGACGAAGTTGGTCGTGCCATCCAGTGGATCGATAATCCATTGAACATCCTGATCTTCGCCTTCATTCTCACCGCTTTCTTCGGCGATGATGGTGTGCTGCGGGTAAGATTTGCGAATGGTTTCGATAATAATCGCTTCTGCGGCTTTATCGACGTTAGTCACAAAGTCATTGCTGCCTTTCTGGCTGGTTTCTACAGAATCTGGTGTTTCGTAGTGTTTGGCAATTACATTACCCGCCTTGCGCGCTGCGCGCACGGCGATGGTCAACATAGGATGTTGCATCGGTTACTCTCACTGGATGTTAAAGAACAGGGAAACGAAAACGGCGCAGAGTATAGCAGCGAGTTCGGATCATGTCTCTCGTTTATGATAATATGCCGGAATATTCTTCAGACAATGACCTCAGACAACTAAAACTATGCTGCAAAATATTCGAATCGTGCTGGTCGAAACATCGCATACCGGCAATATGGGCTCTGTTGCCCGTGCAATGAAAACAATGGGTTTAACCAATCTGTGGCTGGTGAATCCACTGGTGAAGCCAGACTCTCAGGCGATCGCGCTGGCCGCGGGTGCCAGTGATGTTATCGGCAACGCACAAATCGTGGATACCCTCGACGAAGCGCTGGCGGGTTGTAGCCTTGTGGTCGGTACCAGCGCGCGTTCGCGCACGTTGCCGTGGCCGATGCTCGATCCACGCGAATGCGGTCTGAAAAGTACTGCCGAAGCGGAACATGCGCCGGTGGCGCTGGTGTTTGGCCGTGAACGCGTTGGCTTGACTAACGACGAGCTACAGAAGTGCCACTACCATGTGGCGATTGCGGCTAACCCAGAATACAGCTCGCTGAATCTGGCGATGGCGGTACAGGTTATTGCTTACGAAGTGCGGATGGCATGGCTCGCCGCGCAGGAAAAAGGCGAGACCGCTGAACCCGAAGAAACACCGTATCCGCTGGTGGATGATCTTGAGCGTTTTTACGGTCATCTGGAGCAAACGCTGCTCACGACCGGTTTTATCCGCGCCTCTCATCCAGGCCAGGTCATGAATAAACTGCGCCGTCTGTTCACGCGTGCTCGTCCAGAAACACAGGAATTGAACATTCTGCGTGGCATGTTGGCTTCAATTATTGAGCAAAAGAACAAAGAATCTTAAACGGCACAGAAGGTTAAATACCTGACTAAAACAGTCAAGTAAATAGTTGACCAATTTAGTCGGGAATGTCAGACTTGCCCCTGCTATGCAATACCCCCATTTTACAATAAAAACCCCGGGCAGGGGCGAGTTTGAGGTTAAGTAAGACATGAGACTGACATCTAAAGGGCGTTATGCCGTGACCGCGATGCTGGACGTTGCGCTCAACTCCGAAACGGGCCCGGTTCCGTTGGCAGATATTTCAGAACGTCAGGGAATTTCCCTGTCTTATCTGGAGCAGCTTTTCTCCAGACTGCGTAAAAATGGATTGGTTTCCAGCGTTCGTGGCCCAGGCGGCGGATATCTGCTGGGTAAAGACGCGGGCAGTATTGCAGTTGGCGAAGTGATCAGCGCTGTTGACGAGTCTGTAGATGCGACGCGTTGCCAGGGCAAAGGCGGTTGTCAGGGCGGCGATAAGTGCCTGACCCACGCGCTGTGGCGCGATCTGAGTGACCGTCTGACCGGCTTCCTGAACAACATCACCCTGGGTGAACTGGTGAATAACCAGGAAGTTCTGGATGTGTCGGGTCGTCAGCAGAGCCATGAAACACAACGCACTACCCGCGCGCAAGACGCTATCGACGTTAAGTTACGCGCATAATTTACCCATCCTGTTTCGTGGACAGCCAACGACGCTGTCCCGCAAAGCAGTTAGGGTAAAAATTATAAAAGAGATTTTAGAATCAGGCCGGAGCGTTAACCCGCCCCGTTTACTCGGTCGTACATCCAGCCGGTTGCCTGATTCCTTGCATTGAAGCGATGTACGGAGTTTATAGAGCAATGAAATTACCGATCTATCTCGACTACTCCGCAACCACGCCGGTGGACCCGCGTGTTGCCGAGAAAATGATGCAGTGTCTGACCCTGGACGGAAACTTTGGTAACCCAGCTTCCCGTTCTCACCGTTTTGGCTGGCATGCTGAAGAGGCGGTTGATATCGCCCGTAACCAGATTGCTGAGCTGGTAGGTGCCGATCCGCGTGAAATTGTTTTCACCTCCGGTGCAACCGAATCCGATAACCTGGCGATAAAAGGCGCGGCCAACTTCTATCAGAAGAAAGGCAAGCACATTATTACCAGCAAAACCGAACACAAAGCCGTGCTGGATACCTGTCGTCAGCTGGAGCGTGAAGGGTTTGAAGTGACCTATCTCGCACCGAAAAGCAACGGGATCATCGACCTCAAAGAGCTCGAAGCGGCCATGCGTGATGACACCATTCTGGTTTCCATCATGCACGTGAACAACGAAATCGGCGTGGTTCAGGATATCGCGACTATCGGCGAAATGTGCCGTGCGCGCGGTATCATCTATCACGTTGACGCCACCCAGAGCGTGGGCAAACTGCCTATCGACCTGAGCCAGCTGAAAGTAGATCTGATGTCCTTCACCGGCCACAAGATCTACGGCCCGAAAGGTATCGGTGCGCTGTACGTTCGTCGTAAACCCCGTATCCGCATCGAAGCACAGATGCACGGCGGCGGTCACGAGCGTGGCATGCGTTCAGGGACTCTGCCTGTTCACCAGATCGTGGGAATGGGTGAAGCCTACCGTATCGCGAAAGAAGAGATGGAAACCGAGATGGCGCGCCTGCGCACGCTGCGTAACCGTCTTTGGGACGGCGTGAAGGACATGGAAGAAGTGTACCTGAACGGCGATCTCGAGCAGGGCGTGCCAAACATTCTCAACGTCAGCTTCAACTATGTTGAAGGCGAGTCGCTGATTATGGCGCTGAAAGACCTGGCCGTTTCTTCGGGTTCTGCCTGTACGTCTGCAAGCCTCGAGCCATCCTACGTGCTGCGCGCACTGGGCATGACCGACGAGCTGGCACACAGTTCTATCCGTTTCTCTTTAGGTCGTTTCACTACCGAAGAAGAGATTGACTACACCATCAAGCTCGTTCGCAACTCCATTGGCCGTCTGCGCGACCTTTCTCCACTGTGGGAAATGTTCAAACAGGGCGTGGATATCAACAGCATCGAATGGTCACATCACTAATCGGTAGGTAAGGAGATTCAATCATGGCATACAGCGAAAAAGTTATTGATCATTACGAGAACCCACGCAACGTTGGCTCTTTCGACAACAGCGACGAGAGCGTAGGCAGCGGCATGGTTGGCGCGCCAGCGTGTGGCGACGTGATGAAGTTGCAGATCAAAGTCAACAATGAAGGTATCATTGAAGACGCACGTTTCAAGACTTACGGTTGCGGCTCTGCAATCGCGTCCAGCTCCCTCGTAACTGAGTGGGTGAAGGGCAAGTCTTTGGACGAAGCACAGGCAATTAAAAATACCGATATTGCTGACGAACTCGAACTGCCACCCGTGAAAATTCACTGCTCTATTCTGGCAGAAGACGCGATTAAAGCCGCTATTGCGGACTACAAAAGCAAACGTGAAGCAAAATAAGAGTTGAGGTTTAAGTATGTCGATTACCCTTAGCGACAGCGCTGCCGCGCGAGTAAGCTCCTTCCTGGAGAACCGTGGTAAAGGCTATGGCCTGCGACTGGGCGTACGTACCTCCGGCTGTTCCGGTATGGCTTATGTACTGGAATTTGTGGACGAACCGGCGACGGATGACACCGTGTTTGAAGACAAAGGCGTGAAGGTAGTGATCGATGGCAAGAGCTTGCAATTCCTCGACGGCACTCAGCTGGACTTCGTCAAAGAAGGCCTGAACGAAGGGTTTAAATTCACTAACCCGAACGTAAAAGACGAGTGCGGTTGCGGCGAAAGCTTCCACGTATAGTCGCGATCCGCTGTTATACCGAGTCATTCGTGTTGCAGAAAGGCGGCAAGCGAGTGAATCCCCAGTCGCTTACTTAAGTAAGCGACTGGGGTGAACACGTGAAGACAACGCATTTGCAACGCGAAGAAAGAAGGTATAACCCCACGCGCAGTACTCCTGCGGTGGGGTTTGTTTTAACAGGCTAACCCTGAGATTGTTATGGATTATTTCACCCTCTTTGGGTTGCCCGCCCAGTACTCGATTGATCTTCCCGCGCTGACGATCCGTTTTCAGGATTTGCAACGTCAATTCCATCCGGATAAATTCGCCAGCGGTACCCCGGCGGAGCAACTGGCAGCTGTATCACAGTCTGCAACCATCAATCAGGCGTGGCAAACCCTGCGCAACCCGTTGGCCCGCGCGGAGTATCTGCTTTCCCTGCACGGTTTTGATCTGACGAGCGAACAGCATACTGTACGTGACACCGCGTTCCTGATGGAACAGCTGGAGCTGCGTGAAGAGCTGGATGAAATCGAACAGGCGAAAGACGAAGCGCGTCTGGAAAGCTTCATCAAGCGGGTGAAGGGAATGTTCGATTCCCGCCATCAGCAGATGGTTGAACAACTGAATAACGAGACGTGGGACGTGGCCGCAGACGCTGTGCGCAAGCTGCGTTTTCTCGATAAACTACGAAGCAGCGCTGAACAACTCGAAGAAAAACTGCTCGATTTTTAATTTCGGAAGCGATTATGGCCTTATTACAAATTAGTGAGCCTGGCTTAAGCGCTGCGCCACACCAGCGTCGTCTGGCGGTGGGCATTGACTTAGGCACCACCAATTCCCTCGTGGCGACCGTTCGTAGCGGCCTGGCGGAAACGCTGGCAGACGCCGAAGGGCGTCATCTGCTACCCTCCGTCGTCCACTACCAGCAGCAGGGCCACTCGGTGGGATATGACGCGCGCACCAACGCGGCGAAAGATCCTGCCAACACCATCAGCTCCGTTAAACGCATGATGGGCCGCTCGCTGGTGGATATTCAACAACGCTATCCGCATCTGCCGTATCAACTGCAGGCTAGTGAAAACGGCCTGCCGATGATTGCCACCGATGCCGGACTGCTGAACCCGATTCGCGTTTCTGCCGATATCCTGAAAGCCCTGGCTGCGCGCGCAACCGCGACGCTTGAAGGCGATCTCGATGGCGTCGTGATCACCGTACCCGCATATTTCGACGATGCACAGCGTCAGGGCACCAAAGACGCCGCGCGTCTGGCGGGCCTGCACGTATTGCGTCTGCTGAATGAACCGACGGCTGCGGCAATCGCCTACGGTCTGGATTCCGGACAAGAAGGCGTCATTGCCGTGTACGATCTTGGCGGCGGGACGTTTGATATTTCCATTCTGCGCTTAAGCCGCGGCGTGTTTGAGGTGCTGGCGACCGGCGGTGATTCTGCGCTGGGCGGTGATGACTTCGACCATCTGCTGGCGGACTACATTCGCGAGCAGGCGGGTATTGCCGATCGTAGCGATGCCCGCGTACAGCGTGAGCTGCTGGATGCTGCTATTGACGCGAAAATCGCGCTCAGCGATGCCCAGGCGGTTACCGTGAATGTGGCGGGCTGGCAGGGTGAAATCACGCGCGATCAGTTCAACGAACTGATCGCCGCACTGGTTAAACGCACGCTGCTGGCGTGTCGTCGTGCGCTGAAAGATGCGGATGTCGATGCCAGCGAAGTGCTTGAAGTCGTCATGGTCGGCGGCTCAACCCGCGTGCCGCTGGTACGTGAGCGCGTGGGTGAATTCTTTGGCCGCACGCCGCTGACGTCTATCGACCCGGATAAAGTCGTGGCAATTGGCGCGGCTATCCAGGCGGACATTCTGGTCGGCAACAAGCCGGACAGCGAAATGCTGTTGCTGGACGTCATCCCGCTTTCCCTTGGTTTAGAAACCATGGGCGGCCTGGTCGAGAAAGTGATCCCACGTAACACCACCATTCCGGTGGCGCGCGCGCAGGAATTTACCACCTTCAAAGACGGCCAAACCGCGATGTCCATCCACGTGATGCAGGGCGAGCGCGAGCTGGTTCAGGATTGCCGTTCGCTGGCGCGTTTTGCGCTACGGGGTATTCCAGCATTGCCTGCGGGCGGGGCGCATATCCGCGTCACTTTCCAGGTCGATGCGGACGGTTTGCTGAACGTCACGGCGATGGAAAAATCGACCGGTGTCGAGTCGTCCATCCAGGTTAAACCGTCTTACGGTTTAACGGATAGCGAAATCGCCTCCATGATTCAGGATTCAATGAGCTATGCCGAACAGGACGTGAAAGCGCGCATGCTGGCGGAACAAAAAGTAGAAGCCGCACGCGTACTGGAAAGTCTTGAAGGCGCACTCACTGCTGATGCCGCGCTGCTCAGCGCCGCAGAGCGTCAGGTGATTGATGAGGCAACGGCCCGTTTACGGATCGTTGCTGAAGAAAATGACGCTGACGCAATAGAACAAGCGATTAAAAACGTTGATAAAGAAACCCAGGACTTCGCCGCTCGCCGCATGGATAAATCTGTCCGTGTTGCGCTGAAAGGCCAGTCCGTGGACGAGGTGTAATATGCCAAAGATTGTTTTTTTGCCTCATGCGGACCTGTGTCCGGATGGCGTAATTCTGGAAGCTGAGACCGGCGAAACCATTCTCGATGTTGCCCTGCGCAACGGTATCGAGGTGGAACACGCCTGTGAAAAATCCTGTGCCTGTACGACCTGCCACTGCGTGGTTCGTGAAGGTTTTGACTCCCTTGCGGAAAGCACGGAAGACGAAGATGACATGCTGGATAAGGCATGGGGTCTGGAGCCCGATAGCCGTTTGAGCTGTCAGGCGCGCGTCACCGATGAAGACCTGGTGGTCGAATTCCCTCGTTACACGATTAACCATGCCCGCGAGCATTAACAGAGGTTAGTATGGGACTGAAGTGGACTGATAGCCGCGAAATCGGCGAGGCGCTGTACGATGCCAACCCGGATCTCGATCCGAAGACCGTGCGATTCACCGATATGCACCAGTGGATCTGCGATCTGGAAGATTTCGATGACGATCCCAGCGCATCCAGTGAAAAAATTCTGGAGGCGATTCTGTTAGTCTGGTTAGATGAAGCAGAATAGAAAATGAAACGGGCTGCCTTGAGGCGGCCCGTTTGCTAGTTGCTAATAAGGATAAATAAAATGACCGAAGCGATGAAGATTACGCTCTCTACCCAGCCTGCTGATGCGCGCTGGGGCGAAAAAGCCACCTACAGCATCAATAATGACGGCATTACCCTGCACCTGAACGGCAGCGATGATTTAGGTTTGATCCAGCGCGCCGCGCGCAAAATTGACGGCCTGGGTATTAAGCACGTTACGCTGGCGGGCGAAGGCTGGGATACGGATCGCAGCTGGGCATTCTGGGCAGGTTACAAAGGCCCGAAAGGCACGCGTAAAATCGAGTGGGCCAACCTCGACGAAGCCGGTCAGAAAGAGCTGGAAAGCCGTCTGATGATCATCGACTGGGTGCGCGACACCATTAACGCTCCGGCGGAAGAGTTAGGTCCGGAACAGCTGGCGCAGCGCGCAGTGGATCTGCTGTGCAAAGCGGCAGGCGACAAAATGTCTTACCGCATCACCAAAGGCGAAGACCTGCGCGAGCAAAACTACATGGGTCTGCATACGGTCGGTCGTGGATCTGAGCGTCCGCCAGTGCTGTTGGCGCTGGATTACAACCCGACGGGCGACAAACAAGCGCCGGTATATGCCTGTCTGGTCGGCAAAGGCATTACCTTTGATACCGGTGGCTACAGCCTCAAACAGAGCGCGTTCATGGACTCTATGAAGTCCGATATGGGCGGCGCGGCGACCATTACCGGTGCGCTGGCCTTTGCTATCACCCGTGGTTTGAACAAGCGCGTGAAGCTGTACTTGTGCTGTGCAGACAACATGGTGAGCGGTAACGCATTCAAGCTTGGCGATATCATTCGTTATCGTAACGGTAAAAACGTCGAAGTGATGAACACCGACGCCGAAGGCCGACTGGTCCTGGCGGATGGCCTGATTGATGCGTCTGCGCAGAAACCAGAGCTGATCATTGATATGGCCACGCTGACCGGTGCGGCGAAAACTGCGCTGGGCAACGACTATCACGCGCTGTTCACCTTTGACGATAAACTGGCGAGCCGTCTGATGGCGAGCGCGGCGGCTGAGAACGAACCATTCTGGCGTCTGCCGCTGGCGGAATTCCACCGCAGCCAGTTGCCGTCTAACTTTGCTGAGCTGAACAACACCGCGAGCGCGGCATATCCAGCCGGTGCAAGCACCGCGGCAGGTTTCCTGTCCCACTTCGTTGAGAACTATCACGAAGGCTGGCTGCACATCGACTGCTCCGCAACTTACCGTAAAGCGGGCGTTGAGCAGTGGTCTGCGGGCGCAACCGGTTTGGGCGTACGCACCATTGCGAACCTCTTGACCGCAGGGTAACTGTTGCACTCACCCTAGCCCTCTCCTGGGGGAGAAGGGATGGTTTGCTCCCTCGCCCTTGAGAGAGGGCCGGGGTGAGGGGGAAAAATGACATCTGGAAAGTTTATGTCCGATACCAAAAACGAATTAGAAACTCTGCTGGAGCAAGCGGCGACTGAGCCAGCCCATCGTCCGGCATTTTTCCGCACACTGCTGGAATCCACGGTGTGGGTACCAGGAACGGCGGCGGAAGGCGAGCAGGTTGTTGAAGACAGCGCGCTGGATCTGCTGCACTGGGAAAAAGACGACGGCACCTCGGTGATCCCGTTCTTCACCTCCCTCGAAACGTTGCAGGAAGCGGTGGAAGACGAGCAGGCTTTCGTCGTGATGCCGGTGCGCACGCTCTTTGAGATGACGCTTGGCGAAACCCTGTTCCTCAATGCCAAACTGCCGACCGGTAAAGAGTTCACCCCGCGTGAAATCAGCCATCTAATCGGTGAAGAGGGCAATCCGCTGAGCACGCAAGAAGTGCTGAAAGGCGGCGAAACGCTGCTGCTGTCCGAAGTAGCAGAACCCCCGGCGCAGATGATTGACTCTTTAACCACGCTGTTCAAAACCATCAAGCCGGTCAAACGCGCGTTTCTGTGCTCTATCAAAGAGCGAGCCGACGAACAGCCGATTCTGCTGATCGGTATTGAAGCGGACGGTGAGATTGAGGACATTATTCAGGCGGCGGGAAGTGTGGCAACGGATACGTTGCCGGGCGATGAGCCGATTGATATTTGTCGGGTTGTGAAAGGTGAAAAGGGCATCAGCCACTTTATTACTGAGCACATCACGCCGTTTTACGAACGTCGCTGGGGCGGATTCTTGCGCGATCTTAAAACCAGCCGCATCCTCTAAATTGATCGGGGTGAGCGTTCACCCCGTCGCTTCCAGCAGCAATAAATCCATCAGCAAAACCAGATTTGATTCAAACGACGTCACGCCTGCAGCTTCTGCAGCGTAATGCACCGCCTCGTCATACAGCGCAAAATGCACATCCGCCATCCCCGCCAGGGTATTCGCCGACGCGCGCGTAAACGCGACCACTGTCATGCCGACATTTTTCGCAATCCGCGCTTTATCCAGCACCTGTTCCGTTTCACCGCTGCGTGAAACGGCGATAAACACCTGGTAGCGAGCCGCGTTGCTCAAAAAGATATTTCGACTGTCGCCGGGGCCAGAGATAAACGCCGTTTTGCCTAACACCTGCAATTTCTTGGTCAGGTATTCAGCAAACAAATACGAAAAGCCCGCGCCGTAGAGAAAGAAGCTCTCTTTCTCGCGCAATAGCGTCGCAAATTGCTGTCGCTTCTCTTGCGTGGCCCATTGAAAGGTCAACTGATAGTTGGCGATAAACTGATTAAACAGAGCAGGGAGCTGCGGCAAATCCTGAGCCTGCGACGCAATATGCGGCGTATCGGAAAGTAGCTGTTTACAGTGCCAGATAAACTCGCTGAAACCGCTAAACCCCAGCTTTTGACACAGCCGCATGATGGTCGCGGTCGAGACAAACGTCGCCTGCGCCAGTTCGCGCACCGTGATATTGCCCACCAGCAACGGGTGTTCTGTCAGGTGCGCTAAGACGCGATACTCCGCGCGGGTCAGTGATTCCCCGCGCGTCAGCAGCGTTGCCAGGCGATTATCCATTACGGCGTAGGTTCAATCGGCAGGTCGTCGCGCGCACCCCATTCGCTCCAGGCGCCGTCATAGAGCGTGACGTCTGAAACACCCAGCGTCGCTAGCGCCAGAATCACCACGCAGGCCGTCACGCCGGAACCACAGCTGGCAATAATGGGCTGATGAAGATCCACACCCTGACGCTCAAAAATCTCGACCAGCTCATCGGTGGTTTTCAGTTCACCTTCAAAGACTAAATCGCCCCACGGCACGTTGAGCGCGCCGGGAATATGGCCGCGCTTCAGGCCAGGACGCGGTTCGTCCGCTTGCGCGTTAAACCGTGGCGCCGGACGGGCATCGACGATTTGCGCTGTTTTTTCGTGGCTGACCAGCAACACATCGGTGAGGCGTTTCACCTGGGCGGCATCTAACGAGGCATCAAAGTCCCCTTCAGGCAGCGCAACGTCACCCTGTTGCAAGGGCAATTCATCACGCTTCCAGCCAGCGAGACCGCCCGCCAGAATAGACACCTTGTCTGCACCAAAGGCTTTCAGCATCCACCACGCACGCGGGGCGGAGAAAAGATTCCCTTCGTCGTACACGACAAGATGTTTTTCGCGATTCACGCCCAGCTCACGCATGGCCACGGCAAAGGCTTCCGGGCGCGGTAGCATATGAGGAAGCGGGGATGTGTGATCGGACAGGGCTTCAATATCAAAAAAGACCGCGCCCGGCAGATGTCCGGCGCGGTATTCAGCGGTGAGGTCGCGGTGTTCCTGACCGAGAGGTGCCATACGGGCGTCAATAATTTGTACTTCCGGATCGTCGCTATGTTCAATCAGCCAGTCGGCTGCAACAAAATATGAGGTGGACATGGTTGCCTCCATTTTCGCCACTTAACCGTTCCCCTTAGTGCTGCAAATGCTGCAACCCGAAGGATTGACGGTAAAAATGGATTGTCGGTGTTTTTTCTGACACCGACAAGCAAACCACGTTCAACTCGCGAGCAACCCCTTATTTTTTCACCGCTTCGCCGTCCTGCCAGGCTTTTTGCAGCGCAGGCCAGTAGTCACGGTTAGCTTCTATCATGTCATCCAGAATCGCTTTCGCGTGTTCCATTGTTGGCACCGTGCGGTTCAGGGTGAAGGCCTGCAGGGCTTTTTCGTAGCTGCCTTCAACAGTGGCTTCGACCAACAGTTGCTCAGACGCAAGCTGCTGCTGCAGCAAAGTCTGATGGAACAGCGGCACCTGCCCGACGCGAATCGGTTCTGGCCCTTCGGATGTGATATACGCAGGGACTTCAACAACCGCATCGTAAGGCAGATTGGTGATCGCGCCACGGTTTTCGACCATCACCAGATGGCGCTGGCGCAGGTTGAACGCCAGCGAACGGGCGACATCCACAATAAACTCGCCATGAACGCCGACGTGGAACGCATCAGATAAAATACCGGTACGCTTGTACTCTTCAGCTGCCGCGAACAGCTTTTTCTCGCGCCCGTTCATCACTTCGTTGGCACGGGTGTAGTCCGGGGTCTGATGTTCAACGATCTGGTTAGGCATCAGGTAATACTGCAGATATGGATTCGGCAGATAGTCCGGGAAATTATCCATGATCGGCTTAATGTTGCGCCAGGTTTTGACCCATGACGGATCGGAGTGCTGCGGATCGGTTTTGGCCGCGTCTTCGGTCAGCAACCCAAATTTGGCGATGTGGCTGCGCAGCTCCGGCAGTCTGTCGACGCCGTCCACCATCACGCGCGTAAACCAGCCAAAGTGATTCAGGCCAAAGTAATCGACTTCCAGTTTGTGGCGATCGACGCCCAAAATCGCCCCCATATTGCGCATCGCCGCCACCGGCATATCGCAAATGTTGAGCACGCGTGCGTTCGGACGCAGACGGCGCACACCTTCTGCCACTATCGCCGCCGGGTTGGAGTAGTTCACAATCCAGGCCTTCTCGTGGGCAAAACGCTCGACAAGATCGATCAGTTCCACCATCGGCAGGATTGTGCGCAGTCCGTAGGCCAGCCCACCCGGCCCGCAGGTTTCCTGGCCGACTACGCCGTGACGCAGCGGGATCTTTTCGTCCTGTTCACGCATTTTGTACTGACCCACGCGCATCTGAGCAAAAATAAAGTGCGCGCCACTGAAGGCCACTTCTGGATCGTCGGTGACGGTGAAAATAATGCTCTGGCTGTGATCGCGTATGACTTTTTCAACGACTGGCGCAATGGTGTTCTGGCGCGCCGCGTCGATATCATAGAGGCGAATTTCTGCCAGCGGAAAGTCTTGTAACTGCACCATCAGGCTTTTCACAATGCCAGGCGTATAGGTGCTGCCGCCACCGGCGATGGACAGAATAAAAGGGGGGTTAAACATATTTATCTCCTTCAGAGAAACGTCTCAACGGCTTCTCGCATTTTTTTGACATGCAGCCCGTAGACCACCTGAACGTTGTTACCTTGTTTGATAATTCCCTTCGCGCCGGTCGCCTTGAGTCGCGGCTCATCAATAATGGCGACATCTTTCACAGTGACGCGCAGTCGGGTGTAGCAGTTATCCACCACTTCGATGTTTTCTCGCCCGCCGAGGCCGATAACAATGGATTCTCCCAGCCCGTCGTTATTGCCTTTCGCCTGATACTCTTGCTTGCTGTACAGGCGGGTCTCCTGATCCTCGTCTTCACGACCTGGCGTCTTCATGTTGAAGCGCAAAATCAGGAAACGGAACACGATGAAATAGAGCGCGAACATAATCAGCCCGACCACGATGTACATCGGCCAGTTCGATTTCTCCGTGCCAAGCGGCAGGTTATAGAGAATGAAATCGATAATGCCGTTGGCACCGATGGCGTGAACGCCGAACAGATAAAACAGCATCATGCCGAGGCCGGTCAGCACCGCATGCACCACAAAAAGCAGCGGGGCAACAAACAGGAAGGAAAACTCAATAGGTTCGGTGACACCCACCAGCAGCGACGTCAGCGCCGCCGGGATCAGAATCGCTTTGGCGATCGCTTTGCGCTCCGGTTTAGCGGTCATGTACATCGCCAGAGCCGCGGCGGGCAGGCCAAACATTTTGCTGATGCCGCGCGCATCCCACACCACGGTGCTGCTGAGTTGCTTCACGTCAGGGCAGGCCATCTCGGCAAAGTAAATATTGCGCGCGCCCTGGTAAATCGTCCCGCAGACTTCCTGCGTGCCGCCCAGTTCGGTATAGAGGAAAGGGGTGTAGACAAGGTGATGGAGGCCGGTCGGCACCAGAATGCGCTCCAGGAACCCGTAGATGGCGACGCCAAACGGACCGGACCCTTTAATCGCCAGTGCCATCGTGCTGATACCGTGTTGAGCAAATGGCCACAGCTCGCTCATTATGACGCCCAGCAGCATTGAGACGGGCAGCATGATAATGGCGACAAAACAGTGTCCGGAATAGATAGCCATCGCGCCGTTAAACTGTACGCTGGAATATTTGTTGTACAGATATCCAGACAGGGCACCCGTCAGGATCCCGGCGAAGACGCCCATCTCCAGAACCTGTACGCCCAGCACCATGCTTTGACCGGCTGCTTTCATGTGCTCCGCAGGCGCGAGTTCCCCCTGCAACTGAAGCGTGACATTCATGGCGTTGATAAACACCACAAACGTCACCAGACCAATTAATGCCGCGTAACCTTTGTCGCGCGCCGCAAGGCCGACAGGGATCCCGACGGCAAACACCAGTGCCAGGTTTACAAGCACCGATACGGCAGATTTGGCAATCAACTGACCGATGTTTTGAATCAGCGGATTCCCCAGAAACGGAAGGTACTCGGCAAGATTACCGTTACCAAACACGTTGCCGAAAGCGATGAACAGACCGACAATAGGTAAGATAAGTACCGGTCCGTACAATGATTTTCCGAAGTTTTGTAGGGCGTTCACGGCTCGTTTCATGGCTATCTCTCTTAATGAACCGCGCACTCAGAGTGCGTCTCAGGTTTAAAACTAGCAGGTGAAGGGGCAAGGGATCTATCTATCTTATTGTTTTAAAAACAAATGACTTCGAAGGTTACATGTAACGTGCGACACTGTGATCGGTGTGGCAGCAGGGATTCAAGTGAAGAGATATGCGAGGCGCTTTCCAAATTCTTGCACTGGACTTTTGAATTAATGAAACTAGCCGATAATAATTACCCGGATGACCATCAACAGGCCCACAGGCCAGGGATATAAGATGAAACCGTTTCGTATAGCCGCAATTTCGCTGGCACTGTTTTCCACGTTCACGCTTTTCGGTTGTGACAACAGCGACGATAAAACTCAGGCCGCTGCACCCGCTGCATCGGCCGCCCCACCTTCAAAAGCTGCTGAAAAACCTGATGGTGAAAAGCTTGCGAAACTGGCTGCGCAAAGCCAGGGAAAAGCGCTGACGCTGCTCGATGCGTCTGAAGTGCAGCTCGACGGCGCATCAACCCTGGTGCTGACCTTCTCTGTCCCGCTCAATCCTGATCAAGATTTCGCCCGTACCGTTCATGTCGTCGATAAAAAAAGCGGCAAAGTGGATGGCGCGTGGGAACTCTCCCCCACGCTTAAAGAGTTGCGCCTGCGTCACCTGGAACCGAACCGCAATCTGGTGGTGACTATCGAGCGTGACCTTCAGGCACTGAACAAAGCCACGTTTGGGATTGATTACGAAAAGGCCCTGACTACGCGTGACATTGAACCCAGTGTGGGGTTTGCCAGCCGGGGTTCACTCCTGCCGGGAAAAGTGGTTGAAGGCTTGCCGGTCATGGCCCTGAACGTCAACAATGTGGACGTCAATTTCTATCGAATTAAGCCGGAGTCGCTGGCGGCATTTGTCAGCCAGTGGGAATACCGCAATTCCCTGACTAACTGGGAGTCCGATAATCTACTCAAAATGGCAGAGCTGGTTTATACCGGACGTTTTGATCTGAACCCGGCGCGTAACACCCGTGAAAAACTGCTGCTCCCACTGCGTGATATCAAGCCGTTGCAGCAGTCAGGTGTCTACATCGCCGTGATGAATCAGGCCGGACATTACAACTACAGTAATGCCGCCACGCTTTTTACTCTGAGCGATATCGGCCTGTCTGCTCATCGTTACCACAATCGTCTTGATATCTTCACCCAGAGTCTGGAAAACGGCGCTGCGCAAGCGGGAATCGAAGTCACGCTGCTAAACGATAAGGGGCAAACCCTGGCACAAGGCACCAGTGATGCGGATGGACACGCGAAGCTCGAAACCGATAAAGAGGCCGCGCTGATCCTGGCGCGCAAAGATGGCCAAACGACGCTGCTCGACCTCAAACTCCCGGCGCTCGATCTGGCTGAGTTTGATATCGCCGGTGCGCCCGGTTTCAGCAAGCAATTCTTTATGTTTAGCCCACGCGATCTTTATCGTCCGGGTGAAACGGTCATTCTCAACGGTTTGCTGCGTGACAGTGACGGCAAACCGCTTCCCGATCAGCCTGTGAAGCTCGAAGTCCTTCGTCCCGATGGGCAAGTGGCGCGCACGTTTGTCAGCCAGCCCGAAAACGGGTTGTATCGCTTCAATTATCCGCTGGATAGCGGTGCCCAAACCGGCATGTGGCATATTCGCGCGAATACGGGCGACAACCAGCAGCGGATGTGGGATTTCCATGTTGAAGATTTTATGCCAGAGCGCATGGCGCTTGACCTGAAAACGCAGAAAATGCCTGTTTCGCCACAAGACGAAGTGAATTTCAACGTTGTGGGTTATTACCTTTACGGTGCGCCGGCCAATGGAAATAGCCTGCAAGGGCAACTGTTCCTGCGCCCATTGCGTGAAGCTGTCAGCACATTACCTGGCTTCCAGTTTGGCGACATTGCAGAAGAGAATCTCAGCCGCAGTCTCGATGAAGTGCAATTGACGCTCGATGAAATGGGGAGAGGGCAGGTTTCAACCGAGAGCCAGTGGAAAGAGACCCATTCACCGCTTCAGCTTATTCTTCAGGCGAGCCTGCTGGAATCCGGTGGCCGTCCGATAACTCGACGTGTGGAACAGGCGATCTGGCCTGCAGAGACACTTCCAGGGATCCGCCCGCAGTTTGCCAGCAAAGCAGTGTATGACTACCGAACCGATACCACGGTGAATCAGCCCATTGTGGATGAAAACGGTAACGCCAGTTTCGATATCGTCTATGCCGATGCCAGCGGAGCTAAAAAAGCTGTGTCGGGTTTACAGGTTCGTTTGATCCGGGAGCGCCGTGATTACTACTGGAACTGGTCGGAAAGCGAAGGCTGGATGTCCCAGTTCGACCAAAAAGAGCTGGTAGAAGGCGAGCAGGAGATGACGCTGGCAGCCGACGAGACGGGCAAAGTGACGTTCCCCGTGGAGTGGGGTTCATACAGGCTTGAAGTCAAAGCGCCAGACAACGTGGTCAGTAGCGTACGATTCTGGGCCGGTTACAGCTGGCAGGACAACAGCGACGGCACCGGTGCGGCTCGTCCGGATCGCGTGACGCTGAAGCTCGACAAACCCGCCTATCAACCGGGCGATACCATTAAGTTACATATCGCCGCACCGGCCGCAGGTAAAGGCTATGCGATGATCGAGTCCAGCGAAGGTCCGCTATGGTGGAAGGAGATCGACGTGCCGGCAAATGGGCTGGATCTGTCCATACCGGTCGATAAAACCTGGAAGCGCCACGATCTTTACCTGAGCACGCTGGTGGTTCGCCCGGGTGATAAATCCAAATCTGCTACACCAAAACGTGCTGTGGGACTACTGCATCTGCCGATGGGAGATGAGAATCGCCGTCTGAATATCGCGCTGGATAATCCGCAGAAAATGCGTCCGAATCAAACGCTGTCGGTAAAAGTGAAAGCCAGCGTAAAAGAGGGGACGGTACCTCAAAAAGTGAACGTACTGGTTTCCGCCGTGGATAGCGGGGTGTTGAATATTACCGATTACGTCACGCCGGATCCGTGGCAGGCCTTCTTCGGCCAGAAACGTTACGGAGCAGATATCTACGATATTTATGGTCAGGTGATTGAAGGGCAGGGCCGACTGGCAGCGCTACGTTTTGGTGGCGATGGTGATGAACTGAAACGTGGCGGTAAACCGCCGGTGAATCATGTCACTATTATTGCTCAACAGGCGCAGCCCGTCGTGCTGGATGCCAACGGAGAAGGAACGGTTTCTTTACCGATTGGTGATTTTAACGGTGAGCTACGGCTAATGGCGCAGGCCTGGACCGAGGATGACTTCGGCAGCAATGAAAGCAAAGTGATCGTCGCCGCGCCCGTCATTACTGAGCTGAACATGCCACGTTTCCTGGCCAGCGGCGATACCACACGATTAACGCTCGATCTCACTAACCTTACCGACCAGCGGCAAACGCTGAACGTCGCGCTGAACGTTTCAGGGCTGATGGCTCTTGAAGGCGCTCAACCGCAGCCGGTTGAATTAGCACCAGGTGCGCGAACCACACTCTTTATTCCTGTGCGTGCCCTGGAGGGCTACGGTGACGGCGAAATCGCTGCACAAGTCTCAGGCTTGACGCTTCCGGGCGAGACGTTCGCTGCGCAGCAGAAGAGCTGGAAAATTGGCGTGCGTCCGGCATTCCCGGCACAAACGGTCAATACGGGGGCGATGCTCAACCCGGGTGAAAGCTGGACCGCACCTGCCCAACATCTCACCGGGTTCTCTCCGGCAACCCTGCAAGGGCAATTGCTGCTCAGCGGTAAGCCGCCGCTGAATCTGGCGCGTTATATCCGCGAGTTACAGGCTTACCCTTATGGTTGTCTGGAGCAAACCGCCAGCGGGTTGTTCCCGTCGCTTTATACCAATGCAGCGCAACTCGCCGCGCTTGGCATCAAAGGAGACACGGACGATAAACGGCGTACGGCCATTGATATTGGCATCTCGCGCTTGCTGCAAATGCAGCGCGACGAGGGTGGTTTTGCTTTGTGGGATAAGAACGGCCCGGAAGAGTATTGGCTCACCGCATACGTCACTGACTTCCTGGTACGTGCCGGTGAGCAGGGCTACAGCGTGCCGGTTGATGCCATCAATAATGCCAACAGCCGTCTGCTGCGCTATCTGCAAGATCCCGGCATGATGTCGATTCGCTACAGCGATAATGCGCAGGCGAGTAAATTTGCCGTGCAGGCTTATGCTGCGCTGGTCCTGGCGCGTCAGCAAAAAGCGCCGCTGGGGGCGTTGCGTGAAATCTGGCAGCGCCATGATCAGGCCGCTTCAGGGCTGCCGTTGATGCAGTTAGGTATGGCGCTGAAACTGATGGGTGACGCACCGCGAAGCCAGCAGGCACTGGATTTAGCGCTTAAAACTCCGCGGAGTGATTCCAGAAACTGGATGGCAGATTATGGTAGCCAGCTTCGTGATAATGCGCTGATGCTTTCGCTGCTGGAAGAGTACAAGCTGTTGCCGGATGCGCAAAATAGCTTGTTGAATGTTCTATCAGAACAGGCATTCAGCCAGCGTTGGCTGTCGACTCAAGAAAGTAATGCTCTGTTCCTGGCCGGACGTTCGTTACAGACGCTTTCAGGAAAATGGCAGGCAACGACCAGCCTGGCGGAAAGTGCGCTCAGTGGCGATCGCGCGCAGGTGCAAAATGTCGCGGGCGATCGGCTTGGCACATTGCAGGTCACAAACAGCGGGACGGGGCCGTTATGGGTACGTCTTGATACCTCGGGGTATCCGGAATATGCACCGCAGCCGAGCTCAAACGTTCTGCAAATTGAACGCCATATTCTGGCCACCGATGGCAGCACTAAATCGCTCTCTTCTTTAAAAAGCGGCGAACTGGTACTGGTCTGGCTAGAAGTCAAATCCAACCAGAATGTCCCCGATGCACTGGTTGTCGACTTATTGCCTGCTGGGCTTGAGCTTGAAAACCAAAACCTGGCCAGCAGTAGCGCCAGCCTGCAAGACAGCGGCAGTGAAGTTCAGAATCTGCTCAGTCAGATGCAGCAGGCCGATATCCAGCATATGGAGTTCCGCGACGATCGCTTCGTTGCGGCGGTCCCGGTAAACGAAGGACAACCTGTTACGCTGGTCTATCTGGCGCGCGCTGTCACGCCGGGTACATACCAGGTTCCGGTTCCTATGGTGGAGTCCATGTATGTTCCGCAGTGGCGGGCAACAGGTGCGGCAAGTGGCCCGCTGATTGTCGTTCCGTAACGTGCGGTCAATGCATCTGAGACGCTCCCGTTGGCTATGGCTGGCGGGCGCTTTTCTTATTTTATGGGGGCTGGTTTTCGCTGCCGATCGCCTGTGGCCGTTGCCTTTAAAAGAGGTCAGTCCCGCGCGCGTGGTCACAGATGAAAAAGGAATTCCGCTTTGGCGATTTGCGGATAGCGAAGGGATCTGGCGCTATCCCGTCACCATTGAAGACGTTTCTCCGCGCTATCTTGAAGCCCTGATCCAGTATGAGGATCGCTGGTTCTGGGATCATCCTGGTGTAAACCCTTTTTCAGTCATGCGCGCGGCCTGGCAGGATTTGCGTTCGGGTAAAGTCGTCTCGGGTGGCAGCACGCTCACTATGCAGGTAGCGAGGCTTCTTGACCCTCATCCGCGCACCTTTGGCGGAAAAATCCGCCAGCTATGGCGTGCCATGCAGCTGGAATGGCATCTTTCCAAGCGCGATATCCTCACGCTTTATCTTAATCGCGCTCCATTTGGCGGGACGCTACAGGGCGTTGGTGCAGCAAGTTGGGCTTATCTTGGTAAATCCCCCGCCCAGTTGAGTTATTCAGAAGCCGCGCTTCTGGCAGTGCTCCCTCAGGCACCGAGCCGCCTGCGCCCAGACCGCTGGCCGGATCGTGCTGAAGCAGCCAGGAATAAAGTCCTGGAGCGCATGGTGACGCAAGGCGTCTGGACTGCGCAGCAGGTCAAAGAGTCGCGCGAAGAACCAGTCTGGCTTGCTCCGCGACAGATGCCGCAATTAGCTCCGCTGTTCTCGCGCATGATGCTCAACAAAAGCCGCGAAAATAAAATTGTAACCACTCTGGATGCCTCCCTTCAGCGACAACTGGAAGAGCTGGCGATCAACTGGAAATCCCGGCTCCCGTCGCGCAGTTCATTGGCGATGATCGTAGTGGATCATACCAATATGAAGGTGCGCGGCTGGGTGGGGTCGGTAGACATCACCGATGACAGCCGTTTTAGCCATGTTGATATGGTTAATGCGATTCGATCGCCAGGATCGGTGCTGAAGCCTTTTATCTACGGAATGGCGCTGGACGATGGCCTGATTCATCCCGCCTCTCTGCTGCAGGATGTTCCGCGCCGCACGGGAGATTATCGGCCGGGTAATTTCGACAGCGGATTTCACGGTCCCGTCAGCATGAGTGAAGCATTAGTCCGTTCGCTGAATCTACCCGCCGTGCAAGTGCTGGAAGCTTACGGGCCAAAACGTTTTGCAGGATTACTCAGTAACGCAGGCTTACCGCTATTGCTACCTGCAGGCGCACAGCCAAATTTATCACTCATTCTTGGCGGAGCAGGGGCGCGGCTTGCCGATATTACGGCAGCCTACAGTGCGTTTGCCCGGCACGGTAAAGCTGGTCGATTGCGCCTCCAGCCAGGCGAGCCGCTTGTCGAACGACCGTTACTTTCGCCGGGCGCAGCCTGGATTATTCGGCGTATTTTAGCCAATGAGTCGCAGCCGCTGCCCGATGCCGCGCTGCCGCAGGTTGCCCCGCTGGCGTGGAAAACCGGCACCAGCTATGGCTATCGCGATGCCTGGGCGGTGGGTTTGAACGCGCGTTATCTTATCGGTATCTGGACGGGACGCCCCGACGGGACCCCTGTCGCCGGGCAGTTTGGGTTTGCCAGCGCCGTGCCGCTGCTGAATCAGGTCAACAACTTGCTTCAGTCTAACTCGACGATTGACGAGTCACGCTTGCCGCGAGACTTGCGCCCAGACTCCGTGGGGCGCGGCGTGATTTGCTGGCCGGGCGGCCAGTCGCTGCCCGTTGGGAGTGAAAACTGTCGCCGCCGGTTGTCGACATGGCTACTTGACGGCAGCCAGCCGCCAACGCTGTTGCTGCCGGAGCAGGAGGGTATTCGGGGAATTCGTTTTCCAATTTGGGTAGATAACGAGGGCAAGCGCGTTGCCGCCGATTGCCCTGGCGCGCAAGAAAAAGTCCTGGACGTCTGGCCGCTACCGCTTGAGCCATGGCTGCCTACTTCAGAGCGAAGACAGGCGCGTATCCCATTAGCATCTTCGGTTTGCCCTCCTTTGGCGCAGGATTCACCCGCGCCCTTCCAGTTATCCGGGGTGCGTGAGGGGGCTGTTATCAAACGTTTGCCTGGCGAATCGCGCGTATCGTTGCCGCTCGCCACATTTGGTGGGGAAGGAAGGCGCTGGTGGTTCCTGAATGGCGAGCCTTTGGATGTTCAGGGGCGCGCTTACACTTTGCAGCTTGATAAAGCAGGCGATTATCAGGTACTGATCATGGATGAAACGGGGCAGGTTGCCACAGTGAACTTCGTCCTGCAGTGAATAAAAGCAAATTGTCGATGCGGTCTGTTGCTAAAGCTCGTCTTATTTTAAAAAAATGTTACTTAGATCCATAGGCAATAGGGATAATGCTCTCTATAATCCGCGCCAGGTCATACAGACGTATGCAAAACAACAGAACAAATTACAGGGGTTATCATGACTATTGAACGTACTTTTTCCATCATTAAGCCAAACGCGGTGGCAAAAAACGTTATTGGCAGCATCTTTGCTCGCTTTGAATCTGCAGGGTTCAAAATTGTTGGCACCAAAATGCTGCATCTGAGCGTTGAACAGGCTCGCGGCTTCTATGCAGAGCATGACGGTAAACCTTTCTTCGACGGTCTGGTTGAGTTCATGACTTCCGGCCCAATCGTTGTTTCCGTGCTGGAAAGCGAAAATGCAGTACAGCGTCACCGCGATCTGCTGGGTGCGACCAACCCGGCTAACGCCCTGGCGGGTACTCTGCGCGCTGATTATGCTGATAGCTTCACTGAGAACGGAACTCACGGTTCTGATTCAGTTGAATCTGCCGCGCGCGAAATCGCTTATTTCTTCGGTGAAGGCGAAGTGTGCCCACGCACACGTTAATTTTTTCGTAAATGCTGCGTGCAAACGTGGCATCCCTGCGCCAGAATTTGTACAATGCTACGCCCCGGAAGAGCAGACTGCTCACCGGGGCGTTTCTTTTTAACCCTCCACGGGCCACAACGTGTAACAACGAGGCCGGAAAATATTATGTCTGAATTAGTGAATACCTCAGAAGTCGCCACTGTCGCGGTTCCCAATAAAAATGGAAAAATCAACCTGCTGGATCTGAACCGCCAGCAGATGCGCGAGTTCTTTCTTGAAATGGGCGAAAAGCCGTTTCGTGCCGACCAGGTCATGAAGTGGATGTACCATTATTGCAGCGACAACTTTGATGACATGACGGACATCAACAAAGTGCTGCGTAACAAGCTGAAAGACGTCGCTGAAATCCGCGCACCTGAAGTGGTCGAAGAGCAACGCTCAGCCGACGGCACTATCAAATGGGCGATTGCAGTTGGCGATCAGCGCGTTGAAACGGTTTATATCCCGGAAGAAGATCGCGCGACGCTGTGCGTTTCCTCTCAGGTGGGTTGTGCACTTGAGTGTAAATTCTGTTCAACGGCGCAGCAGGGCTTTAACCGTAATCTGCGCGTTTCAGAAATTATCGGGCAGGTATGGCGCGCAGCGAAAATCGTTGGCGCGGCTAAAGTTACGGGCACGCGTCCTATCACCAATGTGGTGATGATGGGCATGGGTGAACCGCTGCTGAACCTGACTAACGTCGTTCCGGCGATGGAAATCATGCTGGACGATTTCGGTTTTGGTCTGTCCAAACGCCGTGTGACGCTCTCCACGTCTGGTGTTGTTCCTGCGCTGGATAAGCTGGGCGACATGATTGACGTTGCGCTGGCGATCTCTTTGCATGCACCTAACGATGAAATCCGTGATGAAATTGTACCGGTCAACAAAAAGTACAATATCGAAACATTCCTCGCTGCCGTGCGCCGCTACCTTGCGAAGTCGAATGCGAATCAGGGCCGTGTCACTATCGAGTATGTGATGTTGGATCATGTGAATGATGAAACCGATCATGCACATCAGTTGGCAGAGCTGCTGAAAGACACACCGTGTAAAATCAACCTGATCCCATGGAACCCGTTCCCGGGCGCGCCATATGGACGTAGCTCAAACAGCCGTATCGACCGTTTCTCCAAAGTGCTGATGGATTATGGGTTTACCACTATCGTGCGTAAAACCCGTGGCGATGACATCGATGCAGCCTGCGGACAACTGGCGGGCGATGTGATTGACCGTACCAAACGCACGCTGCGTAAGCGTATGCAGGGTGAGACAATCGACGTTAAAGCTGTTTGATTATCATGCAGTCACGGCGCATGCTTTGCGCCGTGAAGCATCAGCTTACTGAATAATCAGTCAGATTCATTGTAATCACTTAATAATTACGGTGCGTTTCTGACGACTTTAAGGCAGTATGTAACGTCGTAACAACAGTTTAGCTTCGCGAGTTGAGCTGCACTGTAAACTAAGGCCTGGCAGTCCTATACTGTCTGTCTAAGGTTAATTGACCAGAAGTTTCGCGGTGCGGGTGGCATTGTGACTGACCGGCACCTGAATCCTAATTTACACGTACCAGTAGTTGTAGCGAATGAATACTGAAGCCACTCACGATAAAACTGAAGCACTCTCCACTGGCGTTCGTCTTCGCAACGCCCGTGAACAACTCGGACTCAGCCAACAAGCTGTTGCAGAACGCTTGTGCCTGAAAGTTTCCACGGTTCGCAATATTGAAGAAGATAAGGCACCTGCCGATCTTGCTTCAACGTTTCTGCGTGGTTACATCCGCTCTTATGCAAAACTGGTGCATATCCCCGAAGAAGAACTGTTGCCGATGATGGAAAAACATGCACCGGTTCGTGCGGCGAAAGTCGCTCCGATGCAGACCTTCTCTCTGGGCAAACGTCGTAAAAAACGTGACGGCTGGTTAATGAGTTTTACCTGGCTGGTTCTGTTTGTGGTTATTGGCCTGACCGGCGCCTGGTGGTGGCAAAACCACAAAGCGCAGCAGGAAGAGATCACCACCATGGCCGATCAATCTTCGGCGGCATTGAATAATTCCGGCAACAACGGCGCGCAAAGCGTGCCGTTAAACACTGACAGCGCTTCGACGTCAAGCGAACCTCAAACCGCTGAGACGGATTCTCAGACTGTCGAGCCTGTCCAGAATCCAGCGCCTGCTATGACGCCAGATCAGACTGCTGCGCAAAACGCAGTGGTATCGCCTTCTCAGGCAAACGTTGATTCTGCACCGGCGGTAACCCCCACAACGACTGGCAATGCTAACGTTACTCAGCCACTGCCTACCGATCAGGCTGGCGTTGCGGCAACGACTGCCGATGCCAACGCGCTGGTCATGAACTTCTCTGCCGACTGCTGGCTTGAAGTGACAGACGCGACTGGTAAAAAGCTGTTCAGCGGTTTGCAGCGTAAAGATGGCACGTTAAATCTAACGGGTCAGGCACCGTATAAGCTTAAAATCGGTGCTCCATCTGCGGTACAGATCCAGTATCAAGGTAAACCTGTCGATCTAAGCCGTTTTATCAGAACAAACCAGGTTGCGCGTCTTACCGTTAGTGCCGAACAATCTGCAGCACAGTAACAGGCGAGTAACGCGGGAGACTTTTCATGCATAACCAGGCTCCGATTCAACGTAGGAAATCCAAACGGATCTACGTTGGGAATGTGCCAATTGGCGATGGTGCACCTATCGCCGTCCAGTCGATGACCAACACCCGCACCACGGATGTTGCTGCGACAGTTAATCAAATCAAAGCATTAGAGCGCGTAGGTGCGGATATTGTTCGCGTTTCCGTGCCGACAATGGATGCGGCTGAAGCATTCAAACTCATCAAGCAGCAGGTCAATGTTCCGCTGGTTGCGGATATCCACTTCGACTATCGCATTGCGCTAAAAGTGGCCGAATACGGCGTTGATTGCCTGCGTATTAATCCGGGTAACATCGGCAGCGAAGAACGTATCCGCGCAGTAGTTGATTGTGCTCGTGATAAAAATATACCTATCCGCATCGGCGTTAACGCCGGGTCGCTGGAAAAAGATCTGCAGGAAAAATACGGCGAACCTACTCCGCAGGCGCTGCTGGAATCAGCCATGCGTCATGTCGATCATCTCGATCGTCTCAACTTTGATCAGTTCAAAGTGAGCGTTAAAGCGTCAGATGTGTTTCTGGCGGTCGAATCCTATCGTTTGCTGGCAAAACAGATCGAACAGCCGCTGCACCTTGGGATCACTGAAGCTGGTGGTTTGCGTAGCGGTTCCGTTAAGTCGGCCATTGGTCTGGGGCTGTTGCTTTCCGAAGGTATCGGCGACACGTTACGCGTTTCGTTAGCGGCCGATCCGGTCGAAGAGATCAAAGTTGGTTTCGATATTTTGAAATCACTGCGCATTCGTGCCCGCGGCATCAATTTTATCGCGTGTCCAACCTGTTCGCGTCAGGAGTTTGACGTTATCGGTACGGTAAACGCGCTGGAACAACGCCTCGAAGATCTCATTACGCCAATGGATGTCTCGATCATCGGGTGTGTCGTTAACGGTCCTGGTGAAGCGCTTGTGTCTACCCTCGGGGTGACGGGTGGGAATAAGAAAAGTGGCCTTTATGAAGATGGCATTCGTAAGGATCGTCTTGATAATAACGACATGATCGATCAGCTTGAAGCCCGCATCCGAGCGAAAGCAACAATACTGGATGAAGCGCAGCGCATCAGCATTCAGCAGATTGAGAAATAACGTGATGGGAAGCGGTGCTTCCCATGTATGATTGAACCCATTCTTAGGGTTCTTTTTTGTATATAGAAAGAGAATAAACGTGGCAAAAAACATTCAAGCCATTCGCGGCATGAACGATTATCTGCCTGGCGAAACCGCCATCTGGCAGCGCATTGAAGGCACACTGAAACAGGTGCTCGGCAGCTACGGTTATAGTGAAATCCGTTTGCCGATTGTAGAGCAGACCCCGTTATTTAAACGCGCGATCGGCGAAGTGACTGACGTCGTTGAAAAAGAGATGTATACCTTTGAGGATCGCAATGGCGATAGCCTGACGCTGCGTCCTGAGGGAACGGCGGGCTGCGTACGTGCCGGCATCGAACATGGTCTTCTGTACAATCAGGAACAGCGCCTGTGGTATATCGGCCCGATGTTCCGTCACGAACGTCCGCAAAAAGGCCGTTATCGCCAGTTTAACCAGTTGGGTGTCGAAGTGTTCGGTCTGCAAGGCCCGGATATTGACGCTGAACTGATCATGCTGACTGCGCGCTGGTGGCGTGAGCTGGGGATTTCTCAGCACGTTGCACTGGAGTTGAACTCCATCGGGTCCCTGGAAGCACGCGCGAACTACCGTGATGCGCTGGTTGCGTTCCTGGAACAGCATAAAGACAAGCTGGATGAAGATTGCCAGCGTCGTATGTACAGCAACCCGCTGCGCGTTCTGGATTCCAAAAACCAGGATGTTCAGGCACTGTTGAACGATGCGCCTGCGCTGGGTGATTATCTTGATGAAGAGTCTCGCGAGCATTTCGCGGGCCTGTGTAAATTGCTTGAAGCCGCTGGCATTGCGTATACCGTAAATCAGCGTCTGGTACGTGGTCTGGATTACTACAACCGCACCGTGTTTGAGTGGGTGACCACCAGTCTCGGCTCTCAGGGCACTGTCTGTGCTGGCGGGCGTTATGACGGTCTGGTCGAGCAACTGGGTGGCCGCGCAGCGCCAGCGGTTGGTTTTGCGATGGGACTTGAGCGACTTGTTTTGCTGGTTCAGGCAGTTAATCCGGAATTTAAAGCAGAATCCGTTGTCGATATATACCTGGTCGCTTCAGGTGCGGATACGCAGTCTGCAGCCATGCAGTTTGCCGAACGTGTGCGCGATGCGCTACCGGGCGTTAAACTGATGACCAACCACGGCGGTGGCAACTTCAAAAAACAGTTTGCCCGTGCTGATAAATGGGGCGCAAGTGTTGCACTGGTACTGGGTGAGTCCGAGGTGGCCGCTGGTGAAGTCGTGGTGAAAGACCTGCGCTCTGGTGAGCAAACAACGGTAACGCAGGATGGCGTTGCGGCGCACTTGCGCACTTTACTGGGCTAAGGGGAAGAACGGCGTGGAAATGTACGAGAACGAAAACGACCAGGTTGATGCGGTTAAACGCTTTTTTGCTGAAAACGGCAAAGCCCTGGCTGTTGGTGTAATTTTAGGTGTGGGTGCGCTGATGAGCTGGCGTTACTGGAACAGCCATCAGGCTGATTCCGCGCGTGGAGCTTCCCTGTCTTACGAAAATACCGTGAGCGCAATTCGCGCCGATCAGCCTCAAACGCTGACGGCCGCTGAAAAATTTGCTGCTGACAATAAAAACATCTATGGCGCACTTGCGTCGCTTGAAGTTGCTCAACAATTCGTTGATAAGAACGAACTGGATAAAGCGGCTGCGCAGCTCCAGCAGGGTCTCTCTGCAACGAGCGATGATAATCTGAAAGCGGTGATCAATCTGCGTCTTGCCCGTATTCAGGTTCAGCAGAAAAAGGCTGATGATGCGTTGAAAACGCTCGACACCATCAAAGGCGAAGGTTTTGCTGCCATTGTCGCTGACCTGCGCGGTGAAGCTCTGCTGAGCAAAGGCGACAAACAAGGCGCGCGCAGCGCGTGGGAATCAGGCGTGAAAAGTAACGCCTCACCTGCGCTTAGCGAAATGATGCAGATGAAAATAAATAATTTGTCCGTCTGAGAGGGACCCGATGCAATTGCGTAAATTACTTCTGCCAGGACTGCTTTCCGTTACGTTATTGAGCGGCTGTTCATTGTTCAGTGGCGAAGAAGATGTTGTAAAAATGTCTCCATTGCCAACCGTTGAAAATCAATTTACCCCCTCCACCGCGTGGAGTTCTTCCGTGGGTAGCGGTATTGGTGATTTCTATTCCAACCTGCATCCAGCTTTTGCAGACAACGTTGTTTATGCAGCTGACCGCAAAGGCACCGTTCGCGCATTTAATGCAGATGACGGTAAAGAAGTCTGGTCTGTGAACCTGGCGGAAAAAGACGGTTGGTTCTCTCGTGCACCTGCGCTGCTCTCTGGCGGGTTGACCGTTTCCGGTGGACACGTTTATATCGGTAGCGAGAAAGCCCAGGTTTATGCGCTGAACACCAATGATGGCTCCATCGCATGGCAATCTCGCGTTGCAGGTGAAGCGCTGTCACGTCCTGTCGTCAGTGACGGTGTGGTGCTGATTCACACCAGTAATGGTCAGTTGCAAGCGCTGAACGAGGCTGATGGTGCTGTGAAATGGACCGTTAACCTGGACATGCCAGCACTTTCTCTGCGTGGTGAATCTGCTCCGGCTACGGCTTTTGGTGCAGCTATCGTGGGTGGTGATAACGGCCGCGTGAGCGCCGTATTAATGCAGCAAGGCCAGATGATTTGGCAGCAGCGTATTTCTCAGGCTACAGGGCCGACTGAAATCGACCGTCTGAGCGATGTTGATACCACCCCAGTCATTGTCGACAACGTGGTTTATGCGCTTGCATATAACGGCAACCTCACGGCGTTGGATCTGCGCAGCGGCCAGGTCATGTGGAAACGTGAACTGGGATCTGTGAATGATTTCGTCGTTGAAGGTAATCGCATTTATCTGGTCGATCAGAACGATCGCCTACTGGCACTGAACACAGACGGCGGCGTCACGCTGTGGACGCAAAGCGATCTGCTGCACCGTCTGCTGACCGCACCGGCGCTGTATAATGGCAGCCTGGTTGTGGCTGATAGCGAAGGTTACATGCACTGGATTGATCCAGAAAACGGACGCTTTGTGGCACAGGAGAAAGTCGATAGCTCAGGTTTCCTGACCGACCCTGTTGTTGCTGGTGGCAAACTGCTGATCCAGGCAAAAGACGGAACGCTGTACGCAATCACGCGTTAATCGTAGCGTTTGTAGTATAATAAACGGCTCCTGTTAACTCAGGAGCCGTTTTACTGTTTTTATAGACGTCGTGAATACGGCGTTATTTTGAATTTTATGAGGCTTCAAACATGGTACCTGTGGTCGCGCTTGTCGGGCGCCCGAACGTTGGAAAATCCACTCTTTTTAACCGTTTAACACGCACCCGTGATGCGCTGGTTGCGGATTTCCCGGGGCTGACTCGTGACCGTAAGTACGGTCGTGCTGAAGTGGAAGGACGAGAGTTTATCTGTATCGATACCGGTGGTATTGATGGCACAGAAGACGGCGTGGAAACGCGTATGGCGGAACAATCTCTGCTGGCAATCGAAGAAGCGGACATTGTGCTGTTTATGGTTGATGCCCGTGCGGGTTTAATGCCAGCCGATACGGCTATTGCCAAACACCTGCGTTCTCGCGAAAAGCCCACCTTCCTGGTGGCGAATAAAACTGACGGTATTGATGCCGATCAGGCCGTCGCGGATTTTTGGGCTTTGGGCCTGGGAGAAATCTATCCGATCGCGGCTTCTCATGGTCGTGGCGTCACTAGCCTGCTGGAAACGGTGCTGATGCCATGGGTTGACGAAATCAACCCGCCTGAAGAAATCGACGAAGACGCCGCCTATTGGGCGCAATTCGAAGAGGCCGTGGAAGGCAAAGAAGAGCCTGTGGATGACTTTAACCCGCAGGATCTGCCGATCAAGCTGGCGATTGTTGGCCGTCCAAACGTAGGTAAGTCAACGCTAACTAACCGTATTCTCGGTGAAGATCGCGTCGTGGTTTATGACATGCCTGGCACCACGCGTGACAGCATTTATATCCCGATGCAGCGTGACGAGCGCGAATACGTGCTGATTGATACTGCGGGCGTGCGTAAGCGTGGGAAAATCACCGATGTGGTAGAAAAATTCTCCGTTATCAAAACGCTGCAGGCGATTGAAGATGCAAACGTGGTCATGTTGGTTATCGACGCGCGTGAAGGTATCTCCGATCAGGATCTCTCACTGTTGGGCTTTATCCTCAATAGTGGGCGCTCACTGGTTATCGTCGTCAACAAATGGGACGGCCTGAGTAATGATGTGAGAGAGCAAGTGAAAGAGATGCTGGACTTCCGTCTGGGCTTTATCGACTTTGCTCGCATTCACTTTATCTCCGCGCTGCACGGCAGTGGTGTGGGGAACCTGTTTGAATCTGTTCGTGAAGCCTACGACAGCTCAACGCGTCGTCAGAGCACCGCAATGCTGACTCGTATTATGACCATGGCCTCTGAAGACCATCAGCCGCCGTTAGTTCGTGGTCGTCGTGTGAAGCTGAAGTATGCTCATGCCGGTGGTTATAATCCGCCAATCGTGGTCATTCACGGCAACCAGGTGAAAGATCTGCCTGATTCCTACAAACGCTACCTGATGAACTACTTCCGAAAATCGCTGGACGTGATGGGTACGCCTATCCGAATTCAGTTCAAGGAAGGGGAAAACCCGTTTGCAGATAAGCGCAACACATTGACGCCAAACCAAATGCGTAAGCGTAAGCGTTTAATTAAGCACATCAAGAAAAGTAAATGATGATTCACTAAAAAATCATCCGCTTCCAAAAATCCCAGAAGCCCGCAATGCGTCGGGCTTTTTTATTACTGGTCGCTATCCGGTTGATGCAGATGTGAAGGATGCAGAACGCTGCACTTAAGGTGGAAAGCCAGTTCCTGTATCTTGCTCACTAGCAGGTAGCTGATGACACAACCTCCTTGAGCGAACCCCGCAATTCCAACACGCTTGTCGGCCGAAGGCTCCCCCCAGCCTCATCACGGGCAAACAGTAATTAATCACCGGATTGACAGTTTTTCAGACGCCTAAAGTGGCGGAAGCATTGAGCGAATTAGCTTTCAGAATATCCATATAAAAAATAGCACCTTTAGTTTATGGGATGCCGTCGCGCAGGTGTAAGAAAGTGACAGGATTAACCCACTAAAAGGAAAGCAAAATGGCTGTTCCCGTATATATCTGGCTTTAAAATTATCCTCATGGATTTAATGAATTTTATACAAAAACCAGCGCTTCAGTTTTGAATGTATACAAGGATGTACACAAAGTTTTTATTAGATTTAACATGTATAAAAATCAATAGAATATTTCGTGTTGTATTTTCACATCAAGAAAAGCAAGTCATGGCACGATAACACGCGACTCTGTCAGGTTTTTTGTTTTTTATCTGCTGGGATTCATAACGACTCAGGGCGGTAGAATGATCGCAGCGATTACAGCGGGTGTTCACGACGTCATGTTAGAATGATCGTGTCACTAACATTCAATTGAGGAGTCACAATGACGATTATCTGTCCGGCATGCCAGGCAACGCTTGAGCCTGAAAATGGGATGGCGCATTGTGGTAACTGTGGTAACGATATCGCTCTGGTGGCACGTTGCCCTGAGTGCCATCTGCCTCTTCAGGTCTTAAAGGCTTGCGGTGCGGTCGATTATTTCTGCCAAAACGGTCATGGATTGATTTCAAAAAAGCGTGTTGAGTTTGAGCCGGTTTAAACCGGCTTTTTCTTACGCGTTTTTTTGGCAGGCGTTATGCCTTTCACTTCGCTTTCTACCCAGCCATCTGCCAGGCGGGTCGTCATTAAATCTCCCGCTTTAACCTGTTTAGTCTGCTTCAGCACTTTGCCATTCGTCGCTGTGGTCACGCTGTAGCCACGTGCCAGCGTGGAGAGCGGGCTGACGGCTTCGAGATGGGTAACGGCATTGCCAAAACGTTCTCGCGTCGTGCTTAAACGTGCGCGTAAGTTCTCGGCGAGACGATATTCCAGCTGTTGAATACGGGTTTGCGAACGGTAAATCTTCGGCTGCGGGTTTTGCTGATTCAGCCGCTGAGTCATGCGCTGCTGACGAGAAACAACGCGTTTAAGCTGATTATCCAACGCGAAATTCATACGCTGCCGCAGGCGTTCCAGTACGGTTTGCTGGCGCGCAAGTCGCAGCTGTGGATGCTGTTGCTGCAGCCGATGGTGCAATTGAGTAAAGCGGCGCGCGCGATTAGCCAGGAAATAGTCCATCGCCATTTCAAGACGCTGTTGCCCGTTCTGCACCTGGCGTAGCAGTTCCAGCTGATTTCGACTGACTACCTCAGCCGCAGCTGATGGCGTCGGCGCACGCATATCCGATACAAAATCGGCGATAGTGACATCGGTTTCATGCCCAACGGCGCTTACGACGGGTATCTGACTGGCAAAAATCGCCCGCGCGACGCGCTCATCGTTAAAGCTCCAGAGATCTTCAAGAGACCCGCCGCCGCGTCCAACAATTAACACGTCGCACTCATGACGCGCATTTGCCAGCTCAATCGCGCGAACAATTTGCCCCGGCGCATCGTCACCCTGAACTGCTGTTGGGTAGATAATGACGGGCAGGGAGGGGTCGCGACGCTTCAGCACATGCAGAATATCATGCAGCGCTGCACCGGTTTTGGAGGTGATGACGCCGACGCAGTTTGCAGGGGAGGGCAGTGGTTTTTTGAACTGCTGATCGAACAGACCTTCCGCTGACAGCTTCGCCTTTAACTGCTCATATTTTTGCTGTAACAACCCTTCGCCTGCGGGCTGCATGCTCTCAACGATGATTTGATAATCACCGCGCGGTTCGTACAGTGTGATATTGGCGCGGACCAGCACCTGCTGGCCATGCTGAGGACGAAACGTTACGCGGCGATTGCTGTTGCGAAACATCGCGCAGCGCACCTGAGCGTTATCGTCTTTAAGCGTAAAATACCAGTGACCGGATGACGGCTGCGTGAAATTGGAAATCTCACCGCTGATCCAAACCTGTCCCATTTCCTGCTCGAGCAGTAAACGAACCGATTGATTGAGGCGGCTAACAGTATAAATTGAGGGGCTTTGGGAAGATAACATGTGAGCGGGATCAAATTTTAAATCAGCAAGTTATTCAATCGATAGTAACCTGATGAGACACGATCGCAAGCATTTTTATAAAAAAGTGTAGATGCAATCGGTTACGCTCTGTATAATGCCACGGCAATATTTAACCCTCCAGGTCAGAGATATTGCCCATGCTACGTATTGCCAAAGAAGCACTGACGTTTGACGACGTCCTCCTCGTTCCCGCTCATTCTACCGTTCTGCCGAATACTGCCGATCTCAGCACGCAGTTGACGAAAACCATTCGCCTGAACATTCCTATGCTTTCTGCGGCAATGGACACCGTGACTGAAGCGCGCCTGGCGATTGCCCTGGCACAGGAAGGCGGCATCGGCTTTATTCACAAAAACATGTCTATCGAGCGCCAGGCTGAAGAAGTTCGCCGCGTGAAAAAACATGAATCCGGTATTGTCTCCGACCCACAGAGCGTTCTGCCAACCACCACGCTGGCGGAAGTCAAAGCGCTGACTGAACGTAACGGTTTTGCGGGCTATCCGGTAGTTACCGAAGATTACGAACTGGTGGGTATCATCACTGGCCGTGACGTGCGTTTCGTGACTGACCTGTCTCAACCCGTCAGTGTTTATATGACGCCAAAAGAGCGTCTGGTTACCGTGCGTGAAGGCGAAACGCGCGATGTCGTGCTGGCCAAAATGCACGAAAAACGCGTTGAGAAAGCGCTGGTTGTTGACGACAGCTTCCATCTTCGCGGCATGATCACCGTTAAAGACTTCCAGAAAGCAGAACGTAAACCAAACGCCTGTAAAGACGAGCATGGCCGTCTGCGCGTTGGTGCTGCTGTTGGCGCAGGTGCGGGCAACGAAGAGCGCGTTGACGCGCTGGTTGCCGCAGGCGTTGATGTTCTGCTAATTGACTCCTCACACGGCCATTCCGAAGGCGTTCTGCAACGTATTCGCGAAACCCGCGCTAAATATCCTGACCTGCAAATCATCGGCGGCAATGTGGCCACGGGTGCTGGCGCGCGTGCTCTGGCAGAAGCCGGCTGCAGTGCAGTTAAAGTCGGTATCGGTCCTGGCTCCATTTGTACGACCCGTATCGTTACCGGCGTAGGTGTACCGCAGATCACAGCGGTATCCGACGCTGTAGAAGCGCTGGAAGGTACCGGTATTCCGGTTATCGCTGATGGCGGTATTCGTTTCTCCGGCGACATCGCAAAAGCCATCGCGGCTGGCGCAAGCGTGGTGATGGTGGGCTCTATGCTGGCGGGTACTGAAGAATCTCCTGGCGAAATCGAACTGTTCCAGGGTCGTTCTTATAAGTCTTACCGCGGGATGGGTTCTCTGGGCGCGATGTCCAAAGGGTCATCTGACCGCTACTTCCAGACGGACAACGCTGCGGACAAATTAGTGCCAGAAGGTATCGAAGGTCGCGTGGCGTATAAAGGTCACCTGAAAGAGATTATTCACCAGCAGATGGGCGGCCTGCGTTCCTGTATGGGTCTGACCGGCTGTGGTACCATCGATCTGCTGCGTACTAAAGCGGAATTCGTACGTATCAGCGGTGCGGGCATCCAGGAAAGTCACGTTCACGACGTCACGATCACTAAAGAGTCCCCGAACTACCGTTTAGGCTCCTGATAAGTTTCCGCGCCCGGCTTAATGCCGGGCGCTTTGTTTCACTTGCCTCGGAATTATCGTCAATGACGGAAAACATTCATAAACATCGCATTCTTATCCTCGACTTCGGCTCCCAATACACGCAGCTCGTTGCTCGTCGCGTTCGTGAACTTGGCGTTTATTGTGAACTGTGGGCATGGGATGTCACGGAAGCACAGATCCGTGAATTTAACCCAAGCGGCATTATTCTTTCTGGTGGTCCGGAAAGTACCACTGAAGATAATAGCCCACGCGCGCCGCAGTATGTATTTGAAGCAGGCGTTCCTGTATTTGGCGTGTGCTACGGCATGCAGACGATGGCGATGCAGTTGGGCGGCCATGTTGAAGCCTCTAACGAGCGCGAATTTGGTTACGCGCAGGTCGAAGTGTTGACTGATAGCGCGCTGGTGCGTGGCATTGAAGACTCCCTGACCGCAGACGGTAAACCGCTGCTGGACGTGTGGATGAGCCACGGCGATAAAGTGACGGCCATTCCGTCAGACTTCGTGACCGTTGCCAGCACCGAAACCTGTCCGTTTGCCATTATGGCCAACGAAGAAAAACGCTTCTACGGCGTGCAGTTCCACCCGGAAGTGACACATACCCGCCAGGGCATGCGCATGCTGGATCGTTTTGTTCGCGATATCTGCCAGTGTGAAGCCCTGTGGACGCCAGCGAAAATCATCGACGACGCCATTGCGCGTATCCGTCAGCAGGTTGGCGACGATAAAGTGATCCTCGGTCTGTCCGGTGGCGTTGACTCCTCCGTAACTGCCATGCTGCTGCACCGTGCTATCGGTAAAAATCTAACCTGTGTATTCGTCGATAATGGCCTGTTACGCCTGAACGAAGCCGAGCAGGTGATGGACATGTTTGGTGACCACTTCGGCCTGAACATTGTTCACGTTGAAGGCGAAGAGCGTTTCCTGACCGCACTGGCGGGCGAGAACGAGCCGGAAGCAAAACGTAAAATTATCGGCCGCGTGTTTGTTGAAGTCTTCGACGAGCAAGCGCTGCGTCTGGAAGACGTGAAGTGGTTGGCACAGGGTACGATTTACCCTGATGTGATCGAGTCTGCGGCCTCTGCTACCGGCAAGGCACACGTCATCAAATCTCACCACAACGTGGGTGGCCTGCCGAAAGAGATGAAGATGGGGCTGGTTGAGCCGCTGCGTGAGCTGTTCAAAGACGAAGTGCGTAAGATTGGCCTTGAGCTGGGTCTGCCATACGACATGCTGTACCGTCACCCGTTCCCGGGACCAGGTCTTGGCGTGCGTGTGCTGGGCGAAGTGAAGAAAGAGTACTGCGACCTGCTGCGTCGTGCTGATGCTATCTTCATCGAAGAACTGCACAAAGCCGATCTGTACAACAAAGTGAGCCAGGCGTTCACCGTGTTCCTGCCGGTTCGTTCCGTCGGCGTGATGGGCGATGGCCGCAAATACGACTGGGTAGTCTCTCTGCGTGCGGTAGAAACCATCGACTTCATGACGGCACACTGGGCGCACCTGCCGTATGATTTCTTAGGCCGCGTGTCTAACCGTATCATCAACGAAGTAAACGGTATTTCTCGTGTCGTGTACGACATCAGCGGGAAGCCGCCAGCGACGATTGAGTGGGAATGATTTAACGTCCTGCGTAAAGCTGAACAGACTTTCGAGCCCGCGTCACTGCGGGCTTTTTTGTTTTTGTATCTGGCGTTTTCTGGCGTAACACGTTTGCAGCGCGTCATCCCTTTTTCTGAATTCAGTCCTGTGAGCGGCTATTTTGAGACGTTGTTTTTATCGGCTGGTTGTCCAAACTGATTTCAGGCGGATGGAACAAAATAAACGGACATAATGAATTTCCTAAGTTAGTTTTCAGCAAATATATGACTATAGCGTATCCTGTATTTTCCTCGCCGATTACTCAATTACGTTATTTCACTCTTGCGTTAAGATAATACTCAAACGTGACAGATATCGCAAAAATGACTGCCATGTATAAAACACGATATTAGCCTTGCGAAGCTTGTTTTTTCAGGAAATACAGGTGATAAAAATATCAGTTTTACGAGGGCTATTCACTTGCCAGGGCGGTGATGTTGAGAGCTGACAATCACCATTTTGAATATAGGGTTTATAAATGACATTTGTATCGATGATCACAGAAATAAAAAAACATAATTAATTAATTTAAAAACGTAATGGATTCTCCGGGGGCCCTGTGTCAGAAACTCTCCCACCTTCACAAAAGAAACCGGAGATTGGATTAGAATGAGTGAAAAAATATTGCAACACCGGCATGATGAATATCATATATTAACCCGCAGCGAGCGGATTGGTTATGGGATGGGTGACTTTGCTCAAAACCTTGTGTTCGGTACAATAGGTGGGTTTCTGGCTCTTCATATGTTGACTGTCAATACAATCAGTACAGCAACGGCAGGGTTTATATTTCTGTTTGTTCGAATCATAAATGTTTTATGGGACCCGATGGTCGGGACCTTTGTGGATAAACGAAGTTCACCTGCAGGGAAATATCGCCCCTGGCTTTTAAGAGCAGGCGTTCCACTTGTTATTCTGTCTGCTTTACTTTTTGCACCTATCCCAGGTATCCGAGGTTCAGTTCCATTTGCATTTATCGTTTATCTGGCACTGGATTTGGTTTATTCCGTTGTGAACATCCCTTATGGTTCTCTTAATGCCTCTCTGACAAGAGATCCGGAATCTATTGATAAACTGACCAGCACACGCATGATGCTGGCTAATAGTGCCAATCTGCTTGTCTATACGCTATTCCCGATGTTTGTACAAATGGCCTCACCAAAAGATCGAAGCCTCAAGGATACGGGGTTCTTTGGTCTTAAACTCAATATGGGGAACTACACCGATCCCTCAGCGAATTATGCCTGGTTTGGGGTTTATTCGATATATATGATATTAGGCGCGGTTGCGCTTTTCATCTGTTATAAATTTACCAAAGAACGTGTCGTAGCGACTGCAGAACAAACGGCCAACGTTAAAACGACAGATCTGTTCCTTGAACTCAAAAATAACCGACCGCTCATCATTCTTGGGTTATTTTTCATGTTGGCCTTCACGTTCATGTTTTTCATGAATACCGTAAATGGTTTTTTCAATCAATACGTTGTTAACCATTCTGAATGGATGGGGGCTATCGGCCTTGTTGCCTCAATTCCGGGCATTTTATTCCCTATTTTTTGGTCAAGACTTAAGAAAATCTTTGGTAAAAAAGGCTTCTTCCATCTCTTCCTCGGCATGTTTATCGTGGGGCAGTTGTTGACTTACGTTTGGTCACGCGCAGGAATGCATGATGAACTTTGGCTTGCTTATATCGCAACATTTATCAAACAGTGGGGCTTAAGTTCGGCGACAGGTTTCATGTGGGCACTTGTCCCTGAAGTGATTGCTTACGGCGAGTTAAAATCGGGTAAGCGAAATGCCGCGATCATTAATGCGATTATGGGACTCTTCTTCAAAATTGGTTTTACTATTGGTGGCGCAATTCCACTTTGGTTACTCGCTGCTTATGGCTTTAATGAAACGGGCGCGAATCAAAGCGCAAATGCGATCGATGGAATAATTATCACCGCAGTTTGGATTCCCATCGTTCTAGCCGCTATTTCGATGATTGTCATTCAAATCTATCCAATCTCCGACGAAAATGTTACAGACATCAACCGTCAGCTTGATGAGATACGGGTATAGTTTGAAACGTAATTATAAATCGAAGTGAATATATAAAATAAAATTCTCAGAAAAGGTCTAATGATATGTCGCTTATTCAAAACCCTATCTTACCTGGATTTAATGCGGACCCGAGTATTATCCGTGTTGAGGACACCTACTATATTGCAAACTCTACATTTGAGTGGTTCCCAGGTGTTCGTTTACATGAGTCAAAAGATCTTGAACACTGGAATCTTCTCCCAAGCCCGCTGTCAACTACCGCGCTTTTAGATATGAAAGGTAATCCTTCATCCGGTGGGATTTGGGCTCCGGCTCTCTCTTATGCTGATGGAAAATTCTGGCTGGTTTATACGGATGTGAAAATCACAGAAGGCGCTTTTAAAGACATGACAAACTATCTGACCACAGCGACAGATATTGGTGGTCCATGGTCCGATCCGATTAAACTTAATGGTGTGGGTTTTGATGCGTCACTGTTCCATGACGACGATGGTCGTAAATATATCGTTCAGCAAACCTGGGATCACAGAGAATATCATCACCCCTTCGATGGAATTACGTTAACTGAACTTGATACGCAGACTCTGAAATTAAAACCTGAAACAGCGCGTACTCTTTATCGAGGCACGGCCGTTGCACTCGTTGAAGGGCCACATCTCTACAAACTGAACGGATATTATTATCTCTTTGCTGCTCAGGGGGGAACAGTATTTACCCACCAGGAGGTTGTGGCGCGTTCAAGAACGTTGGATGCCAATAGTTTTGAGACACAGCCGGGGGACGTATTCTTAACGAATGTCGATACGCCTGACAGTTACATTCAGAAGCAAGGGCATGGCTCCTTGGTTTCAACCCCTAAAGGTGAATGGTATTATGCTTCGCTCTGTGCGCGCCCGTGGAACCGTCCTGGTGAGTCAGTTTACGATCCTCGTGGCTGGTCAACCCTTGGCAGAGAAACATCTATCCAAAAAGTGTACTGGGATAAAGAGGGCTGGCCGCGTATCGATGGCGGTCACGGTGGCAAAACATTTGTCGAAGGCCCAACCGATGCCATTTACACCGAAAGCGCAAAAGATCATAGCCAGTACGATGAATTTAAAGCGCCGACACTTGATCTTAACTGGAATACACTCCGTGTCCCGTTCACCGAAAAAATGGGTACAACTGGCGACGGAAAGCTGACGTTAATTGGCCAGGGTTCTTTGGCGAATACACATGACCTTTCGCTTATTGCCCGACGCTGGCAAGCCTTTTATTTTGATGCGCACGTTAAAGTAAAATTTAATCCTTTTAACTATCAACAAATGGCAGGGTTAACGAATTATTATAACGATCGCCACTGGAGTTTTGTTTTCATTACCTGGAATGAAATTAATGGCGCCGTTATCGAAGTCGGTGAAAATAATCGCGGGAAATATACGTCACATCTTAAAGATGAAGCAATCAAGATCCCAGAAGGTACTGAATATGTTTGGTTCCGCACGAAAGTTCGCAAGGAAACTTATACGTATGAATATAGCTTTAATGGGATCTCATTTACTGAAATCCCTGTCAAATTAGATTCCGCCGTGCTTTCAGATGATTATGTGCTGCAAAGCTATGGCGGATTCTTTACCGGCGCATTCGTTGGCCTGGCCGTTGTGGACTACTCGGGTTACGCCGCCAGCGCAGAGTTTTACAATTTCGAATATCAGGAGTTGGGCGATGCGTTCGTTGAAAACGGCACTTACAGTTGGGAGACATCTGAATCACGTGTTTATTAAACGCTAACATGTGAATTCAGATTATGAATGAAGCGCCCGGTCATAATGAGGCGGTTACCAATAAGCACGGCGTGCCGTGCTTAAAGCCTTTACGGCGCTGTGCTTTCTGCCTGTGCTGGAAGGGAGTGCTGTTTTTGTTTCACGGCAATCCCTGCCGCCAGGCCGCCAATAATTAGCGTTAATCCCCACGACACCCACATCGATCCGATTACCCCTAATGCTTTGTTTAATCCCGCGTACGCAAAAGGCGATATCGCAGCCATTAACTGGGCGGGGATCAGCAGCAGGCCCGTTCGCTGTGCATAGTCCTCAGGCGCGAAGAGTTCCAGGGGGAGAGTGGCTTTGACGATCGTGACCAGGCCGTTGATCGCGCCATATCCCAGAACAAACCCGGCGGCAGATTCGATAAACACCGAGCTGCTTATTCCCAACAAAAAGCACAATGGCATGGCGAAGGCAGTGATGAGCATGAGCTGCGTTGGCGTTAATTTCGCGCCAGCCATCACGTCTAGCAAACGTGCACCCGTCTGGCCAATACCCCACAGCATCCCAATCGCTACGGGCAAACCAGCGTTCGCGATAAATTCGGGGAGGTGCGTGGATGTCCCATTCGAGACAAACGTGATCAGCGCGATAAACGCAGCATAGAGCCAGGCGTTCAGGCGTTCGTGAGGTCGTGTGGCGACAGGATTTTTAGGTGGAGTTCTTACTGCAAGTGTCTGATTGGGCAGTTCGCGAATCAACGCCGCGCTCACTAGCCCGAAAAGAGCATAAATCAGCAGCGCTTCTCGCCAGCTCATTATCGTCAGTAGTGCTGCACCGAGCGGCCAAAAAACGGCAGAAGCGAGTCCGCCAGCCAGAGTGACGCGAGAAATCATCCGTCGCGCATTTTGCCCGTAAAGATTCACAAGCGATGCAAACAACGCGTCGTACAAAGACAGACGCATACCGACTCCTGCCAGCAGCCAGGCGCAATACCAGCCCGCCAGAGAGTGTGATTCAGCCATTATCAGGCAGCTAACAGAAATGAGTAGCGTGCCGCACATCACCACTCTCTGCCCGCCAAAATGGGTCAGCAATCGGGCCACAAACGGTGAAACGGCTGCCATTACCAGCATGGCAAGCGTCAAACCCAGATAGATCTGTGGTGACGACCAGCCCGTATCGGTCACAAGAGTGCGAGCGAATGTCCCCGGCATATAAAATGAAATTCCCCAGTTGATAAGTTGGTTGCTTCCGGCGGCAAGCGAAAGCAGGCGGGGGGCGGCAGGCGTTTTCATTATTTTTCATTCCGTTAGACAGTTGTCCTAAGCATACTGTGCGCGGTATGGTGCTGGCAGGCCCCTGTGTTTATGACCTCTATAAGAGAAACTTTGCGATGACGACGCTGAATCTGGGTAATCTGGCTACCTTCCGACTGGTTATCCAGCGCGGCAGTTTTTCTGCTGCTGCGGATGCGCTTGGGCTTTCTCAACCTGCGGTAAGTTTGCAGATTCGCCAGCTTGAACAGTTTCTCCAGACGCGTTTAGTTGAACGCACCGGGCGCGGCGTCAAAGCTACGGCCACAGGCCTGGCATTGTTGAAACATAGCGACCGCATTGAACACGTGGTTGATGAGGCGATTTGCTCGGTGAGGGCGTTGAGTGACGAGATAAGCGGCGAAGTGACAATAGGGACGGGCGCAACGGCATGCATTCATCTTTTGCCACGACTATTACAGCAACTGCGGCAGGATCACCCGCTGCTAGGCGTGGGCGTGACCACGGGTAATACGCTTGATATTGTCCGAGCCGTCGAAGAAAACCGCCTGGATATCGGCCTTGTAACCCTTCCGGCAAGCGGTCGTACGCTGGATGTTATGCCGATCCTGGATGAGGAGTTTGTCTGTATTATTGCGCGCGAGCAGGGTGACAGCCCGGGGCAGCTCACCCCATCTGTTTTGCATACGCTACCGCTGATTGCGTTTGAATCAGGGAGCGGAACGCGGGCACTCATCGATGGTTGGTTCCAGGCGAGTGCTTTTTCTGTCGCCCCAGTGATGCAGTTAGGCAGTATAGAAGCCATCAAACGGATGGTGAGAGCAGGGCTGGGGTACAGTATTGTCCCGAGAATGGCGGTTCAGCATGCAGCGGATCGCGAAGGTTTGACCGTCGGTTCACTGGATCCCATTCTGCATCGGCAGTTAGGTATCGTGATGCGCCAGGACAAAATTCTCAGTAAAGGAATCGCTGAAGTCATCCGGTTGCTGCGTCAGGACGCTAGCGGTTTGTGGTATCCAGTGGCTGAGTGACCTGCTGAGACTGGATTTTGTCCTGATGGTGATACCAGGCGCCAATGGAGGAATAAACGAAGCGACCAAAGAAAAACAGAAAGCTTATCAGCAATATAATGCGGGTCATTCGAGTGTTAAATCGATGTCGTTTGTGCATACGCGTTGCCTGACTCACTGTATTTTCCTGGGCATACCCTTTCGGGCGATACGGCTATTAAGGCACACCGGGATGAGGGGGTCAATTATGCTAGGTGTAAAAAATCGTCAATGTTTAAATTAATTATTGTTATCGAAGATGATTCAAGTATTTACCGCTTTGATAGAAAAGAGAAAACAGCACAATTATCTTGTCATAAGCCCTTTTTTGAACCATATAGTTTGATTTAAGTCAATTCCTGCCGGTCATTGAGCACTAAAATTCTTCTTCCATATTGTTTGTATCGCGCAAACAGCATGCGGCAATGATGTCAGGATGGACGCCTGTCTGAAATTCCCTCTGGATGAAAGGGCTTATATTGGGCATCTATGAAAATTCTGGCATTCCTCAAGAAAAACAAAGACCGCTGGTGGGCACTTCCTCTCATTTTGCCGGTTGCTTTACTTCCTGTATTTAGTTTCGCCAGTACGTATACGCAATTAAACGGCGGCCTGGTTGCGCTCTATTATATGCCCCTGGCATTTTTACTCGCCACGATGCTATTTTTTGGCCTCGCGGCAGTGCCCGGTATCATTCTGGCTCTGTTTCTTCGCTACTACCCTACCGCTGGCTGGTTCGAAACGATCGCTATCACCTGTCATTTTATCGTTCCGCTGATCCTCAGTTGGGGGGGATATCGCGTGTTTGCCCCGCGTCGCAACATGGTGTCATATGGTGACGACAGGCTCATGGGGCAGCGTATCTTCTGGCAGGTGATCTGTCCGTCGACCCTCTTTTTACTGCTGTTCCAGTTTGCGGTCTATTTGGGTATCTACGCGACTCGCCAAAGCATGGTCGGTATAAATCCAATGAGCATCCGTACCTTGATTAATTATCAGGGCCTGCTGGTGGGAGGGCTCACGGGAGTGCCGTTAAGCTATCTGTTGATTCGTGTGATTCGGCATCCCCGCTATCTGAAAGGGCTGATTTCGCAGATCCGACTACAGATTGACAAAAAAGTGAGCGTGGCTGAATTTGTCATCTGGGGCACAGTGCTGGTTGGGTTGCTGTCCCTGCTGCTCATACCCATCAGTGAAAACAGCTCAATATTCAGCACCAACTACACGCTGTCATTGCTGATGCCTTTGATGCTGTGGGGTTCCATGCGTTTTGGCTACAAACTGATGTCGTTGATCTGGACGCCAGTTCTGATGGTCTCCATCCATTATTTTTACCGCTACATCCCGCTGTATCAGGGTTACGACATCCAACTGGCAATCACCTCGTCAAGCTATCTGGTTTTCTCCTTCGTGGTGATTTACATGGCCATGCTGGCGACTCGTCAGCGCGTCATCATGCTACGCACGAGCCGACTGGCGTTTCTCGATCCGGTCGTCCATATGCCCAACCTGCGCGCATTGTCGCGCGCGCTGACTCAATCACCGTGGTCAGCGTTGTGCATGCTCCGCATCCCCGAGCTGGAAGTGCTAGGGCGCAATTACGGCGTGCTGCTGCGGATCCAGTACAAGCAAAAGCTCGCCGCGTGGATTAACGGTACGCTCCAGCACAATGAGTGCGTCTATCAATTGTCGGGATACGATTTGGCTGTACGACTGAACACCGAATCGCATTCCGCGCGAATCGAGGCGCTGGATGAACACATCAAGCAGTTTCGGTTTATCTGGGATGGCATGCCGCTGCAGCCGCAGGTTGGCGTGAGCTATTGTTGCGTGCGCTCCCCTGTAAACCATCTTTATTTACTGCTGGGTGAGTTGAGCATCATTGCGGATTTATCATTATCCACCAATCATCCTGAGAGCTTACAGCAGCGCGGGGCAGCGCATCTGCAACGGAGCCTGAAAGATAAAGTGGCGATGATGAATCGCCTGCAAGCGGCGCTTGAAGGAAACCAATTTGTGCTGATGGCGCAGCGGGTACAAGCCGTTCGCGGCGATCATTACCATGAAATTTTGCTGCGCATGCCGAATGAAAATGGCACGTTACTTTCACCGGACGCCTTCCTCCCCGTTGCGCAGGAATTTGGTTTGTCGTCGCGGGTAGATTTATGGGTGCTCGAGCGCACGCTGCAGTGTATGGCGACACATCGCGAAAAGCTGCCGGGCAAGCGCTTTGCCATCAATTTATCGCCCTCGACGGTATGCCGCTCGCAATTCCCCCTTGAGGTGAATCGGTTACTCAAGAAATACGCGATTGAAGCCTGGCAGTTGATCTTCGAAATCACCGAAAGCAGCGGTTTTGGCAATGCCGTTTTGGCCGGCCAGATCGTCAAACAGCTTCAGATGATGGGCTGTCGGATCGCTATCGACGATTTTGGTACGGGATACGCCAGCTATGCGCGGCTGAAAAGCGTCGACGCAGATATTCTGAAAATCGATGGCAGTTTTATTCGCAATATAGCCGACAATAGTCTCGATTATCAAATCGTTGCCTCTATATGCCATCTGGCGCGGATGAAGAAAATGCTGGTCGTGGCGGAATACGTGGAAAGCGAAGCGATACGCAGCGCCGTCACGGCGTTAGGTATTGACTATTTGCAGGGCTATTTGATGGGTAAACCTGAACCGCTTGAAGGGCTTATTGAGACCCGGGCGCCATTGTCAGACGCCTGAGTCTCAGGCGTTATGCCGCAATTTCTGGTGATTCTTCTTCTTCGATTTTTAACAACCAGCCCGTTACGGCTTCCCAGTATTGCTGCTCTTTTTCGAGATCCAGCAGCACCAGTGCATTCTGGCTAAACCAGGCATGCGGGAAGCTCAGCGTCCAGTGGTGGTCATCCGTTTTCAGCCTTAACGTTGGCGGTGTGGTTGTCGCCTGACGCTGATTATTGAGTAATACACCCAAGCGCAACAGCTGGATCAACGGGAGGAACTGCTTTTTCTTGAACAACGTAAAGCGCGGCAAATCGTCCAGCTTAATCGCTTTACGATGGTAACGCACCAGCGTCGCCATCATGGTTTGCTGTTCCTGATTAAAGCCAGGCAGATCGCTGTTCTGCAGAATGTAGGCCGAGTGGCGGTGCATGCCGCTGTGGTTAATATTCAGGCCCACTTCGTGCAGGGTAGTAGCCCATTTGAGCAGTGCCGCTAGCTGCGGGTGCGCCAGTTTGGGATTTTGCGCTTCCCACTGTTCATAGATATGCGTCGTGGTTTCCAGAACGCGCTTGGCTTGCTCACGGTCAATGTTGTACTGATTCGCCAGGCTCTGCGCGGTGCGGCTACGAATATCCTGATGGCGGAAGCGGCCTTCCATTTCGTACAGCACACCTTCACGCAGCGCGCCGTCGGAAAGACGCAGTTCGCGGATCGCCAGGGCATCAAACACGCCGCACAGAATCGCGAGGCCAGGCACAAATACGGCCTTACGCTCGTCGGAAAGTCCCGGTAGGCTGAGCGACTCGAAACTCTTATGTTTCAGAACCTCTTCGCGCAACATTTCCAGGCGTTCCGGGGTGATAAAACCATCTTTTTCGCCCATCGCCAGCAGGACTTCGTGAGAGGCTTTGATACTTCCGGATGCGCCTAGCGCGACGTTCCACCCCTGAATACGGTATTGCCACGCCAGAGATTCGAGTTTTTGTACTGCGGCCATGCGCGCACGCTGGAAGTTCTCACGGGTGATCGCGCCGCCAGGGAAGTACATTTGCGCAAAGCTGACGCAGCCCATGCGGCGGCTCTCAACCAGTTTTGGCTCGAAATCTTCGCCAATCACCAGCTCCGTCGAACCACCACCGATATCGATGACCAGTTTGCGGCCTTTTTCCGGCTGGGTATGCTCCACACCCATGAAAATCAGACGGGCTTCTTCATTGCCCGAAATGATTTCAATGGGGTAGGGGATCACTTTTTCGGCGCGTTTTAAAAACTCCGGTGCATTCAAAGCCTGGCGCAAGGTATGCGTGCCAACGATACAGACGCTGGATGCGGAAAAACCTTGCAGGCGCTCAGCAAACAGCGACAAGCAGGCTAAGCCTCGCTCCATCGCCTCTTCGCTGAGCATGTTTTTATCGTCAAGACCGTCGGCCAAATGGACGCGTTGCTTGAGGCGACCGATGATCTGCATTGCGCCATCGACTTCGCGGGCGATGACCATATGGAAGCTGTTAGAACCTAAATCGACCGCAGCAAATTCCTGCGCTCGTGGGGTCTTATCATTTATCGGCATAGGTTAATTAGGTTGCTCGAGTGATTTGATATAGTCGTAAATCGCCAGTTGTGCGCGCACTTTACGGCGGTTGCCGCGCTGCACATAGCGGTTACTCAGTTCTTTGTCGATATAACGCGCTTTTACAGTGTCACTCAGTAAAAGTTCGATAATATCCAGGATCTGCTGCTTAAGACGCGGGTCCAGCAGCGGGGTGGCCACTTCGATTCGATAATCAATATTACGCGTCATCCAGTCCGCAGAAGAGAGATAAACCTGTTTGTCGCCACCATTTTCGAAAATATAAACGCGATCGTGTTCGAGATAGCGGTCAACAATACTGATCACTCGAATATTGTCGCTAATGCCTTCAAGTTCAGGAATCAGCGAGCACATTCCGCGGATCAGCAGGTTCACCGACACGCCGGAGCTTGAGGCGGCGTAAAGTCGATCCACCAGTCCTTTGTCGACTAAATTGTTGAGTTTCAGCGTAATACCTGAAGGCTCACCTTTTTGCGCGGCGGCGATCTCTTTGTCGATCATCGCGTACAGCAGTCGGCGGGAGTTCTGGGGCGAAACCAGCAGATAATCGAAATTCACCGGACGATACGGATTCTCGATAAAGTTAAACACCCGACGCACTTCGTTGGTGATACGCGCATCGGCGGTTAGCAGCGAGTAGTCGGTATAAATACGCGCGGTTTTCTCGTTAAAGTTGCCGGTACCAATATGGGCGTAGCGCACCACGTCTTCGCCTTCTTTGCGCGAAATCAGGAACAGCTTGGCGTGAATTTTCAGACCCGGTGCCGAGAAGATAACGTGTACACCGGCTTCTGTCAGACGACGCGCCCAGTGAATGTTGGCCTCTTCATCGAAGCGAGCCTGCAACTCCACCACCACAGAGACTTTTTTGCCGTTGTGCGCAGCGTGGATCATCGCATCAATAATGCGCGAGTCTTTCGCCACGCGGTAAATATTGATTTTGATGGCCAATACGTTGGGATCAAACGATGCCTGGCGCAGCAGTTCCAGCACGTGTTCAAACGTGTGGTACGGATAATAGAGCAGCACGTCGCGCTCGCGGATGGCGTCAAATCCGTTACGGAATTTATCGAACCAGATATGACGCAGGCGAGGCAACGGTTTGTTGACCAGATTGGCTTTGCCGACGTTCGGGAAACCAATAAAATCTTTAAAGTTGTGGTAACGACCACCCGGCACGATGGAGTCATAGCGAGAAATCGTCAGCTTATCACGCAGCATTTCCACCAGCGCGTCCGGCATATCGCGCTGATAGACAAAGCGCACCGGCTCTGCCGTCAGGCGTTGTTTCAGGCTCGACGACATCAGCTCCATCAGGCTGGCTTCCATCTCATGGACCAGATCGTATTCAGCATCGCGGGTCATTTTCATTGAATACGCGTTCAGCGCATCGTAATCGAAGAAGCCCTTGAAAATGTCGTCCAGGCAATAGCGCAGAATGTTATCCAGCAGGATCATCGGCTTGCGTCTGCGCGGGGTTTCCGGCGGCAGATTGACGAAGCGCGGCACTTTGTCCGACGGGATTTCCAGCAGCGCATAGCGAATGGATTCGCCGCGAATAATTTCAACCGCCAGATAGGTGTAGTCATCTTTCAGGAACTGCACCAGATCCGTTTCGCGATTGATAAGAATGGGGGTGATGTGCTGGCGAAGATAATGTTTGAAATAGTGCCGCAGCCAGGTTTGCTGATTGGCAGAAAGCTGACGCTCGTTAATCAGGAAAATCTGGTTGCGCGCCATTTCCAGCAGCAGTTCGTTATACAGACCGTCGAATTCCTGATCTGCCTTCAGCACTCGCGCCTGAATTTTGCCCAACAGATGACGCGAATGAGAGTTTAAACCCTGCTCTTCGCTGATGATAATCCGCCGTTTCAGTTCAGCAAAACGCACCTTGTAGAATTCATCCAGGTTATTGGAATAAATCCCCAGAAAACGCATACGCTCAATCAGCGGGTTGCTCTTGTCAGCCGCTTCCTGAAGGACACGTTCGTTGAACGCTAACCAGCTTAGCTCTTTCTCGATGTATAACTTTTCCTGACCCATTACAACTTACACTCCGTTTCAATCACGGGACGCAGCAAATCCGTCTCGATTCTATTATGGCGAGCTTTGCCACGAGATGTCCAACTGTGCCAGAAAAGTATGACAGTAAACCGACCACGCAGCGTGAAAATTAGCGCTAAACCGTCTGATTATTTGCGGTTTTTACGAATGACAGGCAACAAAAAGCCGGCAATCGCCGGCTTGAATTATCATTCTTCTGAAGCATGCCCCTGAGGGGGCAGTTTTATACCATCCAGCCAGGCTGCGTTTTCACGCATCTCCAGGCGCCCATCGACGAACCAGCTCACCACAAGCGGGTAAATGGCATGTTCCTGCGCCTGAACGCGATCCGTGATGTCATCTTCATTGTCGCCATCAAACACCGGGACTTTGGCCTGCAGAATAACCGGCCCGCCATCCAGCTCGTCAGTGACAAAATGCACCGACGTACCATGTTCCTCATCACCGTTTTCCAGCACCTGACGGTGGGTATGCAGACCTGGATATTTTGGCAGAAGAGAAGGGTGGATGTTCAGCAGACGTCCGGAATAATGCGCGACAAACGCGGGGCTGAGAATTCGCATGTAGCCGGCGAGCACCACCACATCCGGTGCATAGGCGTCAATTTCCTGGACCAGTTCGCGGTCAAAGGCTTCGCGGCTGGCAAACTGAGACGCTTCAAGCGCGTGCGCGGGAATGTGCGCTTCGCGTGCGCGCTCAAGGCCGAACGCGTCGGCCTTGTTGCTGAAAACTGCGCGTAGGGTGCCATTAATCTGTTTCTGTTTGCAGGCATCAATGATTGCCTGCAAATTGCTTCCGTTACCGGAAATGAGCACCACTATATTTTTCATTCAATGACCACACGCTCGTCGGAATCAGATGCTTTGATGGTACCAATTTTCCACGCGTTTTCACCTTTCGCCGTCATCAGGGCGATGGCCTTATCCGCTTCGCTGGCAGGCAGGGCGATGAGCATCCCAACGCCGCAGTTGAAGGTGCGATACATCTCGTGCTGGCTCACGTTACCCGCCGTTTGCAGCCAGTTAAACACGGCTGGCCACTGCCATGAGGATTCGTCAATCACGGCCTGGGTGTTATCAGGAAGAACGCGTGGGATATTTTCCCAGAAGCCGCCACCGGTCAGGTGGGCGATGGCATGAACGTCAACGTTCTCAATCAGCTCAAGAATATTTTTCACGTAGATGCGGGTTGGCGCGAGCAAATGATCGGCCAGCGGCTTGCCTTCAAGCTCGGTGGTCTCTGGATCGGTTTCGCTTACTTCGAGTATTTTACGTACCAGCGAGTAACCGTTTGAGTGCGGGCCGCTGGATCCCAGCGCAATCAGCACATCGCCATCGGTCACTTTGCTGCCATCGATAATTTCTGATTTTTCTACCACGCCGACGCAGAATCCCGCGACGTCGTAATCTTCACCGTGGTACATCCCCGGCATTTCTGCCGTTTCACCACCGACCAGCGAACAGCCAGACTGCAGACAGCCTTCAGCGATACCAGTGATCACGCTTGCTGCGGTATCAACGTCGAGTTTGCCGGTGGCATAATAGTCGAGGAAGAAAAGCGGCTCTGCACCCTGTACGACCAGGTCGTTGACGCACATGGCGACCAAATCGATACCGATGGTGTCGTGGCGTTTAAGATCCATCGCCAGACGCAGTTTCGTTCCCACGCCGTCAGTGCCAGAAACCAGAACAGGTTCGCGATATTTTTGCGGCAGTGCACACAGTGCGCCGAATCCACCCAGACCGCCCATCACTTCAGGACGGCGGGTTTTTTTCACCACACCTTTGATTCGGTCAACCAGCGCATTACCTGCGTCAATATCAACACCGGCATCTTTGTAGCTGAGAGAAGTTTTGTTGGTCACGGCTCAAGTCCCCACGCGATTGCATTGCGATAGTAAGAAAAATCGGCGCAATTCTAACAGTCCAGGCAAACGTTTGCGAGCCTATTCTGCTGTCGTAAGAAGTCGCGGGAAATTTGCACATTTAACCCTGGGGCGCAGACAAAGTTGATACCGTTCACGAAAATGAAACCGGTTTCGGTAATGTGCTTGCAACGCTTTATGGCATTGCACATGATTTCACTGAAACCGGTTTCTGTAATGGTTTTTGCAGAACATAACGCAGAATGAGGGAAAAAGCATGCCAGGATTCAAAGAAGGTTTTCTGTGGGGTGGCGCGGTCGCGGCACATCAACTGGAAGGTGGCTGGAAAGAGGGCGGCAAGGGCGTGAGCGTCGCCGATGTGATGACGGTGGGGGCCCATGGCGTACCGCGTGAAATCACCAACGGCGTATTGCAGGGTAAAAACTACCCAAACCACGAAGCCATCGACTTTTACCATCGCTACAAAGAAGACATCAAACTTTTTGCCGAACTGGGCTTTAAATGTTTCCGTACCTCGATTGCCTGGACACGCCTCTTCCCAAACGGTGATGAGCTGGAACCCAATGAAGCCGGTTTGCAGTTCTATGACGATCTGTTCGACGAATGCCGGAAATACGGTATCGAGCCGGTGATTACCCTTTCTCACTTTGAGATGCCCTACCATCTGGTCACGGAATACGGCGGCTGGCGTAATCGCAAGCTGATCGATTTCTTTGTGCGTTTCGCAACGGTGGCGTTTGAGCGCTACCAGCACAAAGTGAAGTACTGGATGACGTTCAACGAGATCAACAATCAGGCTAACTTCCACGAAGATTTCGCGCCTTTTACCAACTCCGGTCTAAAGTATGAGCCGGGCGAAGATCGCGAGCCGGTGATGTTCCAGGCAGCGCATTATGAGCTGGTTGCCAGTGCGCTGGCAGTCAAAGCCGGACGTGGAATCAATCCGTCACTGCAAATCGGTTGCATGATCGCCATGTGCCCAATCTATCCGTTAAGCTGCGCGCCGAACGACATCATGATGGCGATGAACGCCATGCACCGCCGCTACTGGTTCACCGACGTGCATGTGCGTGGAAAATACCCTCAGCACTTGCTCAACTACTTTGAACGTCGCGGTTTTGAACTGGACATCACAGCCGACGATCTTGCCGCGCTGCAACAAGGCTGTGTGGATTACATCGGTTTCAGCTATTACATGTCTTTCGCCACCAAAGCGACGCCAGATAACCCGCAGCTGGACTACGACGAAAGCAAATCTCTGGTGTCCAATCCTTACGTGCAAAAATCTGACTGGGGCTGGCAGATCGATCCGGTTGGGCTGCGTTATTCCATGAACTGGTTCTGGGATCACTATCAGCTGCCGCTGTTTATCGTTGAAAACGGCTTCGGTGCCATCGACGTGCAGGAAAGTGACGGCACGGTGAACGATCAGTACCGCATTGATTATCTTGCCGCGCATATCAGCGAGATGAAAAAAGCCGTTGTCGAAGATGGTGTCGATCTGATGGGCTACACCCCGTGGGGTTGTATCGATCTGGTTTCTGCCGGAACTGGCGAGATGAAAAAACGGTACGGATTTATCTTCGTTGATAAAGATAACGAAGGTCACGGCACGCTTAAACGCAGCAAGAAAAAGTCTTTTGACTGGTATCAGAACGTGATCGCCACCAACGGCGAATCGCTCTAACCCGCATAAATGACGAATAAGCCCCGCAAAGCGGGGCTCTTTTTTGTCTTGATGTAGACTCAATATCGCAGTATTCATCACTTTGCTTGATCACCGTCAAGCAAGATGGGTATGGCGCACTCCGAAAAAAGCGGTATAATCCGGCGATTTTTTTTGCGGTAGCCACCTCAGAGGAGAATGAAAATGAAGATTGTGGAAGTGAAGCACCCACTCGTTAAACACAAGCTGGGCCTGATGCGTGAGCATGACATCAGCACGAAGCGTTTTCGCGAACTGGCCTCTGAAGTTGGAAGCTTACTGACTTACGAAGCAACCTCCGATCTGGCCACTGAAAAAGTGACCATCGAGGGCTGGAACGGCCCGGTTCAGGTTGAGCAGATCAAAGGTAAAAAAATTACCGTTGTGCCAATCCTGCGCGCAGGTCTGGGTATGATGGAAGGCGTGCTGGAGCACGTCCCGAGCGCGCGTATCAGCGTTGTCGGTATCTACCGTAACGAAGAAACCCTTGAGCCTGTTCCGTATTTCCAGAAGCTGGTTTCTAACATTGATGAGCGTATGGCGCTGGTGGTGGACCCTATGCTGGCAACCGGTGGTTCGATGATCGCGACTATCGACCTGCTGAAAAACGCAGGCTGTAACAGTATTAAAGTGCTGGTGCTGGTTGCGGCGCCAGAAGGTATCGCGGCGCTGGAAAAAGCGCACCCGGACGTTGAGCTGTATACCGCTTCTATCGACCAGGGTCTGAACGAGCACGGGTACATCATCCCGGGGCTTGGCGATGCCGGCGACAAGATTTTTGGTACGAAATAATCGAATAACGAATAAGAAGCCGACTTTGATAGTCGGCTTTTTTTTGAATAAAAACACCAACAACCAACAATACTTGAGGAAAACACTATGACGCGCCGTACTATCGGGGTGAGTGAAAGACCGCCGCTTTTGCAGACGATCCCGCTTAGTTTGCAGCACCTGTTTGCCATGTTTGGCGCAACCGTGCTGGTGCCAATCCTGTTTCACATCAACCCGGCCACCGTGCTGCTGTTCAATGGCGTCGGTACACTGCTTTATCTCTTCATCTGTAAAGGAAAAATCCCGGCTTATCTGGGGTCAAGCTTTGCGTTTATTTCGCCGGTTCTGCTGCTGTTGCCGTTAGGGTACGAAGTGGCTTTGGGCGGTTTCATCATGTGCGGCGCGCTGTTCTGCGTTGTGGCCTTTATCGTGAAAAAAGCCGGTACCGGCTGGCTGGACGTGATGTTCCCGCCTGCCGCGATGGGCGCAATCGTTGCCGTCATCGGTCTTGAGCTTGCAGGCGTCGCTGCCAATATGGCGGGTCTGTTGCCGGCTGATGGGCAATCACCTGATTCCAAAACCATTATCATCTCGCTGGTTACTCTAGGTGTGACGGTGTTTGGTTCCGTCCTGTTCCGTGGTTTTATGGCGATTATCCCGATTCTGATTGGGGTGCTGGCGGGCTACACGCTCTCCTTCGCGATGGGCGTCGTGGACACATCCCCGATTGCGCAGGCGCACTGGTTCGCGCTGCCAACCTTCTACACCCCGCGTTTTGAGTGGTTTGCTATTTTCACCATTCTGCCTGCCGCGCTGGTGGTTATCGCTGAACACGTCGGTCACCTGGTTGTCACGGCGAATATCGTCAAAAAAGATCTGATCCGTGACCCTGGTCTGCACCGCTCGATGTTTGCCAACGGGCTGTCGACCATGATCTCCGGTTTCTTTGGCTCAACACCAAACACCACCTACGGTGAGAACATCGGCGTGATGGCGATTACCCGCGTCTACAGCACCTGGGTGATTGGCGGGGCGGCTATCTTTGCGATTCTGCTCTCCTGCGTCGGCAAGCTGGCGGCGGCAATCCAGATTATCCCGGTTCCAGTGATTGGCGGTGTTTCGCTGCTGCTGTACGGGGTGATTGGTGCGTCCGGTATTCGCGTGCTGATTGAATCCAAAGTGGATTACAACAAAACGCAGAACTTGATCCTGACCTCCGTCATTCTGATCATCGGTGTGAGCGGTGCGAAGGTTCACATTGGCGCGGCAGAATTGAAAGGCATGGCGCTGGCCACCATCGTTGGTGTGGGGCTGAGCCTGATTTTCAAACTGATTTCCGTCCTGCGTCCTGAAGAAGAAATTCTGGACGCGGACGACAGCGAAAACGCGTCACGTTGATCGTTAAGCCGGGCGGACGATCCGCCCGGTTCTCTCATTGCAGGTTCCGTGGTAAACTCTTCGCCGATTTTACGTTAGACCTTCATCGAGGTATTTCTGAACGGACCGGCACAGCTCTCTCTGCCACTTTATCTTCCTGACGACGAAACTTTCGCGAGTTTTTGGCCGGGTGATAACCCCTCTTTACTGGCTGCGCTGCAAAACGTGTTGCGCCAGGATCACAGCGGATACATTTATATCTGGTCACGCGAAGGTGCGGGGCGTAGTCATCTTTTGCATGCCGCCTGTGCTGAACTTTCGCAACGTGGCGACGCGGTAGGCTATGTGCCGCTAGACAAGCGCACCTGGTTCGTACCGGAAGTGCTCGACGGCATGGAACATCTTTCGCTGGTGTGCATCGACAATATCGAATGTATTGCCGGGGACGAGCAGTGGGAAATGGCGATGTTCAATCTGTATAACCGGATTCTGGAATCGGGCAAAACTCGTTTACTGATCACCGGGGATCGTCCGCCGCGCCAGCTCAATCTAGGTTTACCGGATCTGGCCTCTCGTCTGGACTGGGGGCAAATCTACAAGCTGCAGCCGCTGTCCGACGAAGATAAGCTCCAGGCGTTACAGCTGCGTTCACGACTGCGTGGATTTGAGCTTCCGGAAGACGTGGGCCGTTTTCTGCTTAAGCGCCTGGATCGGGAAATGCGCACGCTTTTTGATACGCTCGATCAGCTCGATCACGCCTCAATTACCGCCCAGCGTAAGCTGACGATCCCGTTCGTGAAAGACACCCTGAAGCTTTAATGTGCCGGGCGGCACTGATACTTGCCCGGCTCCAGAGCAAATGTTTTACCCTTTCTGTATATCACCCAATAAATGCTCAATAAGAAGCGGAATCGGTCTGCCTGATGCCACGCTTTTTCCACCTTCCCGCCATAACGCCGTACCGCTAATATCAAGATGCGCCCATGCAATAGTCGGTGGGCAAAAGTGATGCAGTAGCCAGGCCGCCGAAGCACTGATCGCGGCGTTGTTAGTTGGCGTATTACACAGATCGGCGATAGCGCTTTGGGTCTGTTTTTTCAGCCGCGCATCCAGCGGCAATGACCACACTTCGTCTCCACTTTTTACGCCAGCAGCCGTCAGTGACTGACGCAGCGGCTCATGTTGCGTCATCAAACCACTTAACTCATACCCCAGCGCCTTCACCACCGCACCCGTTAACGTTGCGATGTCGATAATATAATGCGCCTGCGGATGGCGCTGGCTCGCCCACGCAATGGCATCGGCCAGTACTAATCGTCCTTCAGCGTCGGTATTATTAATCTCGACCGTCATGCCGTTGCAGGCGCGCGCCACCGTGCCGGGCTGCATCGCATCCGGGCCTATGGCATTTTCCGCCAGCGCCAGCACGCCCATCACCCGCACCGGCAGATTCAGCTCAGCGATAGTGAGCATTAGCCCCATCACATTTGCCGCGCCGCACATGTCATATTTCATGGTGTACATGCCCGCGCCGTCTTTGAGCCACAGGCCACCGGTGTCGAAAGTGATGCCTTTACCGACGTAACAACGCACTGGGCCATCCTTGATACCGTCGTAATGGATTGCCAGCAGTCGCGGCGGGCAGGCCGCGCCTTTCCCGACGGCATGCAGCAGTCCCAGCCCTTGCTCAACGATTTGTTTTTCATCGAGCGACTCGCAGCGCAGGGATGGGAAGACGGCACATAATCTTTGCGACTCCTCGACCACAAACTGCGGTGTGCAGCGGTCAGGGGGCATATCTGATAGACGTCGTGCGGCAATCATCCCGTTCGCAATTGCCTGCTGCTGACGGAAGACTGACTCTACATGCGCCTGCTGCTCGGGCAGACACAGTGCGGTGATGTGGCGAAGTCGAATCGCCGAGGCATCCGGTTTTTTCAACTGCAAATCGCTGAGCCGGTGCGCCTGGCTGAACAGAAAACGCAGCAGTTGCGCCAGCACGGTGTCATCAATTTCGGTAACGTCGATAATCACCGTTTCGCTGACCGGATCGGCAAAAAGCGGGCGCAGTGCGGTGAGCAAACTCTCGGTCAGATTATCCTTCCATAAGGCATCTGGCAGCAGGGTGATGCGCGTAAAAGGGGCACAGCCGAAGCGGGTGTCCGCCACGCTTTTCTGCGCGCGCATTTCGTTAATCAGCGCGGTGCCGGGCAGATGTTGGCAGGCGCTGCGGGCAATCAAATGACTCGCTGCATCGGCCTGCGCGAGCGCGTTAATAAGCTGGTAGCTAATCATGATTACTCCTCAATCGGCGCACGAATGCGTGTGGCATAATCCTGCATCCACAGGTCATCGACAGGCTGATAATGGGTTTTCTCATGCTGACGCTCGGTGCGAAAAACGGTGAGCGGCTGACGCGCAGTAGCAACGACGAAGGAGAACGTTTTGATATTGGTTGCTGCACCAAACTCACCCTTGTTGTTCATGCAGACCACCGAGAGATCGCCTACGCGCCCGAAGCGCGACATCAGCTTGTCTTCCAGTTCGAAGACTACGGAATCCGCCGCCTGTTGCGGAGTCATTCCCTGAGCCATTCGACGAACGATTTCGTAACTGGTGCAACCTTTCATCAGGTCTTCGCCCACGCCTGTGGCGGTCGCCGCGCCCGTTTCGCTGTCGCAATAAAAACCGGAGCCGATGATCGGCGAATCGCCTAGCCGTCCGCGCTTTTTCATAAACAGGCCGCTGGTGGACGTGGCGACGCTCATCGATCCGTGATTATCCAGGCCAATGATCCCGACCGTATCGTGTCCGTTGTAAGGACTTAACCCTTTATCCAGCGTTTCACGGCAGCGTTTGCGATAGTGCTGCAAGGCTCTGTCGGTGAGCATTGTCTTGTCGGTGAATCCCTGGCTCAGCGCCCATTCACGCGCACCCTGGCCGACTAACAAGCTGTTATAGCGCTGACGGCTCAAGGCATGCGCCACGCGGATCGGATTTGCGATATCGACCAGATTGCCGACTGCGCCGAAAGCCAGCGTGTCGCCATCCATGTAGGCGGCATCCAGCTCAACGTCACCGTTCTCGGTAGGCAGCCCACCATAACCGACGGACTTATAAAACGGGAAGTCCTCGACGGTCGCGACGGCATCGACCACCGCCGTTGAAACCGGCTTTCCCGCCGCCAGCGCCGTTGCCGACTCCGTGACCCCTTCCAGTGCCATTCGCCAGGTCGCAATAATTCCCCACATGGTTTACTCCTGTTTAGCCAGCGTGGTTTCAGTTGGCATCGCGGTTGCAAGCTCCGCGGCGCGGTATTGTTTGTCCAGGATGCGCATAAACGGCAGGTAGAGCATCGCGCCGATCAGCAAATTGAGGAGCTGCATCACGCTGCCGCTAATGTGGCCGGTAACGATAAATCCGCTGATGACCGGCGGTAGCGTCCAGGGGATGAAAACGCCCGTCGTCACCGCCACCGCGCCGAGTTTCATCGCGGCATACTGCACGGTGACGAGCACCAGCGGCACCAGGTTGAACGGGATGAGCATGATTGGATTCATGATAACCGGCAGACCAAACAGAATCGGCTCGTTGATGTTAAACACCGACGCCCCCGCGCCGAGTCGTGCCACTTCGCGCATGTTTTTACTGCGAGCAAAAATCAGCATCGCAATGACCAGCGACAGCGTTGCGCCTGCGCCACCCATCCAGATCATGTCAAAAAACTGTTCGGTGATAATGTGCGGCGGGGTCACGCCAGCCTGAATGGCAGCGATATTGTCGGTCTGATTTTCCATCCACAGCGGACGAATAATGCCGTTAACCATCGAGCCGGAGTTAATGCCCACTGACCACAGAATGGTGATGCTGAATACCGTCATCAGCGCGCCAAAGTAGGATGTCCCGTAATGTCGCACCGGCGTGGCGACCACTTCGTAGATGAACTGGTGAATGGTGTTGTAGTGGGTGTTTTCAAACGCGATGCGAATCATCAGCACCAGAATCATGACCACCAGCGCGGGGATCAGCGCGGCGAACGATTCCTGTACCGCAGGCGGTACGCCTTCTGGCATTTTGATCACCAGATTTTTGCGCTTCAGCCAGCAGAACAATTCGGTCCACAGCAGCGAGCCAATCATCGCCACAAAGAGCCCTTTGCTGCCGATCCATTCCACGGGGATGACCGTGATGCCGCCGTTCTCGGCCACTTTGATAAACGGCGTGAGGATCAGGAAACTCACCAGCGCAAGGATGCCACATGACACGCGGTCTTCATTGTAGTGTTCCGCCAGACGGTACGCGACGAGGAAGCTGATAAACAGCGACATCGTGGAGAACACTGCGTTGAACGGGATCTCGATAATGGCGCTCCAGCTCGCACCAAAAGCCTGAGACATAAACTGCTGGTAAGTCTGATTGGGGAAAGAAGAGATAACCAGCAGGATTGAGCCGACAATAATAAACGGCATGAAGGAAACATAGGCGCCACGAATAGCGCCCAGATGACGTTGTTGAGCCGTTTTAGCCGCCAACGGCATCAGTTTTGCTTCAAGAAATCCCAGAACATTGTTCATTGTGAACTCCGTACAAGATTGAGTGATGTGGTTTGTGTTATGTGTGTGGATTATCAGTGGAGCGTAACGAGAAAAAGGTGAAATCGGTCACAATGCAGTCACACTATAAATATATATCTCATAAGATTGGTTAGATAAAATTTAACGGAATCCTCACGATGGAAATTAAACTGCACGCCAATGCCACGACCACACCGCGTATCCGTCGGTATCTTCAGCAGTCCGATAAGAGTGACAGGGAGCTGTCTGTGGAACTGGGGATATCCGTCACCACCGTCCGCCGCTGGCGTAACCGTGAACATATTTCAGATAACCACACCACACCGAAAGTGATACACAAAGCGATGAGACAAGAACAGATCTCGTTGATTAATGCCCTACGTGATGCCACGGGCGCGCCGCTCGATGAGCTTCTGTTGTTAGTCAACGATGGGTTGGGTATTCACGTCTCTCGCGCCACGCTAAACCGCTATCTTAAAGCGGCGGTGACACCGCGTCAGGGCGCGCCGCTGAAGGGGCTAAAAGCGATAAAGGCGGGGCGACGGCCGGACCATCTTGAACTTCACCATCTCTCATTTTCACTGCATATGGACGACGGTGGCGAGCAACATGTGCTCTGGGCGCGAGAGCCCATCAGCGGCTGGTGCTTTGCGCGGGTTTACGCGGGGATCTCGCCACAATTACTCGCAAACTGGATTCGTGAAATGCTAAAGGTTTGCCCGGCCGATATACAATCTATTGAGACTTTTGGTTTTGAATCGCCCTTCATCCCCGACGGCATAGCCCTGGCGATCGGTCGCGCAAAGCAAAATGCCGTGCAGGTGGCGGTGCGGCTGGTGGAGATTATTCCGCGTATCCAGGCCGAGCCAGTAGAGCGCTTACTGGAAAAAATGTGTGAGTTTTATAACGAGGGGAAAGCGCAGAAAAAACTGGGGGATCGTACGCCGCAGGCATTTCTGCAAGCGCTGCGGCGTCAGGATTAGTTGAGGATCGCGAGCACGTCTTCCGGCGGACGGCCAATGCGTGCCTTGCCATGAGCGACGACAATAGGGCGTTCAATCAGCTTTGGATTATCGATCATCGCCTGAATCAGATCATCTTCCGTCAGCTGGCTGTTCGCCAGATTTAACGATTTATACAGATCTTCTTTCTGGCGCATGAGTTCCCGCGCGCTTGCCATATTCAGCATGCTCAACAGCTGGCGAAGAGTCTGTGCGTCCGGTGGCGTCTCCAGATACAACACCACTTCGGGTTCGACGCCTTTTGATTTCACAAGCTCAAGCGTTTCGCGGCTCTTGGAGCAGCGTGGGTTATGATAAATTTTTACCGCGTCTGACATGAATTCTCCTTTTATTCGTCGCACTTCACGTTGCAGGTGCGTTGGCTTTCCTGCAACGTGCTAAATCACATTTTCTCGTAAGGCTTGAACCGCTGCTGCAATGAACGCAGCTGGTCGATACGCGCATCGTATCGGGCCTGTTGCAGACTACCCAGCTTCACTTGCGAGCTGGCGCTGCTCAACAGCGAAATGGACTGATCCAGACGCCCCACTAGCGCGAAGCCTTCTGCGCGTGCAGCCAGTTCCTGGTCGCGATTGCCGAGCTGTGCTTCCGTTTGTGCCAGTAAATCCCAGCCGTTAGGATCGTCTTTATTATTGAAGGTGTAACGGTTAAGGATTGTGGCGGCCTCTTTCGGCTGTCCACCCTGTAAGTAAGCATTCGCCAGGTTGAGCTGCAATACCGGGTTGGTGCGCAGATCTTTTGCCCCTTTCAGGCGATTGATCGCATCGGTGGTTTTCTTCTGGCCCAAATCAATGTCGGTCGACAGATCGAGATACCACGGATTATTGGCATCAGCGGTCAGCAAAGGCTGTATCGCTTTTCGCGCCTCGTCGAATTTGCTGGCCTCCATCGCCTCAAGCGCACGACCGTACTGCGCTGCATTTTGCTCACGGATATTGCCTTTAGACAGGCTGTCGAGCAGATCGCTGGTGAGCTGATTTCGCCCGGAATTGTACATCCCGAGCGTTCTGACTTTTGCCATGTAGAAATCTTGCGACGACTGCACTACTACAGGACGCATCTGGTTGGCACGGTTTCGCGCATCGGACAGACGGCTTTCTGGCAGCGGGTGCGTCAGTAAGATTTCTGGCGGGCGAGTCGAATAGCGCGCCTGATCCAGCAACTTTTCGAGGAACGTGGGCATCGCCTGAGGATCAAAGCCTGAGCGCTGAAGCACCTGAATACCGATGCGATCGGCTTCCTGCTCGTTCTGTTGGGTAAAGCTGATCATGCCCTGGCGCGTACCGGCGAGCGTGCCGGTCAGTGCTGCCATACCCGCCTGCGGGCTGGCCATGGCCAGCAAAATAGAGCCCAGTGCGCCGACCCAGGTGAGCGGGGCAGTACGTTTTTGATCTTCCATCGCACGCGCCAGATGGCGCTGGGTGACGTGGGAGATTTCATGCGCCATAACCGACGCAAGCTGGCTTTCGTTATCGGAATAACGGAATAACGCCGAATGCAGCACTACGTTTCCACCAAAGAAGGCGAAGGCGTTGATTTCGTCGTTATTAATTAAATAGAAGTGGAAAGGGGTTTTGACCGAGTCAGCATGGGCGACCAGGCGCATTCCAAGCCCGTTGATGTATTGCACCAGCAGGGGGTCGTTAATCAGCGGCGCGCTACCGCGAAGCTGACGGACGTAAAAATCGCCCATTTGCATCTCTTGCCCGATGGACAGCGTGCTGCCTGCTGAGGTGCCCATATCCGGCAAGGTATCCGCCGAGTCCGCGACCGCGGGCATCGCCTGACCGACAGTCAGCGCGGCGATAAGTGTTGCAACCAGAGTTTTTTTCAACTGCCTGAACATAGCCTCTGCCCTGTATTTTGGATGTGCTCATTTGACCGGTGAACCCGTATATCGTTCACCTTAGATTGCTCTGCGAGTGTAGCCGTGTTGAGGCGTGAAGAAAATCCCATTCGCCCGGCTTTTGCTAAACGTGAGTGAGATACAAAAAGCGAAAGTCTTTTTTGCGACAGTTAGATACAATTCGCCCTCTCAGTCCCGCCATCCGATTCAGGGAAGGGTTGTATGCTCGAAATGTTAATGCAGTGGTATCGGCGCCGCTTCAGCGATCCCGAGGCCATTGCTTTGCTGGTCATTCTGGTCGCCGGATTTGGTATTTTATTCTTCTTTAGCGGTCTGCTGGCACCTTTGCTGGTGGCCTTAGTGTTGGCTTATCTTCTCGAATGGCCGACGGTTCGTCTGGAAAAGATCGGCTGCTCTCGCCGCTGGGCAAGCAGTATTGTCCTCATTTTGTTCGTCGGTATTCTTTTGCTCATGTCGTTTGTGGTGCTACCGATTGCGTGGCAACAGGGGATTAACCTGATCCGCGACATGCCGGGCATGCTGAATAAACTGTCCGATTTTTCTGCGACGTTGCCGCGGCGTTATCCGGCTCTAATGGACGCCGGCATTATCGATGCGATGGCTGAAAACATGCGTGCCCGCATCATGACGATGGGCGATTCGGTGGTGAAATATTCGCTCGCCTCGCTGGTGGGGCTGCTGACGCTGGCCGTATATCTGGTGCTGGTGCCGCTGATGGTCTTCTTCCTGGTGAAGGATAAAGAGCAGATGCTGAACGCGGTGCGTCGTATTCTGCCACGCAATCGCGGCCTGGCAGGGCAGGTCTGGAAGGAGATGAATCAGCAGATCACCAATTACATTCGCGGCAAAGTGCTGGAGATGATTGTGGTTGGCGTTGCCACCTGGATTGGCTTTGTGATCTTCGGGCTGAATTATTCATTGCTGCTGGCGGTGCTGGTGGGCTTCTCGGTGCTGATTCCGTACATCGGTGCATTTGTAGTGACGATTCCGGTTATCGGCGTGGCGCTGTTCCAGTTTGGTCTGGGAACCGAGTTCTGGAGCTGTTTCGCGGTGTATCTGATTATTCAGGGGCTGGATGGTAACTTGCTGGTGCCCGTGCTGTTCTCGGAAGCGGTCAACTTGCATCCGCTGGTGATTATTTTGTCGGTGGTGATTTTCGGCGGTTTGTGGGGATTCTGGGGCGTGTTTTTCGCCATTCCGCTCGCCACGCTTATCAAAGCGGTGGTTCACGCCTGGCCGGATGTGCCAGCAGTAGAAGAGTAAAAAAATCCCGGTTCATTGAACCGGGATTTTTTATAGGTTTCAGGCGTTTTCTTTTAACCAGGCCAGGACCACATCGTGGTGGTTACTGGTTTTAAAATCGTCAAATACATGTTCAATTTTGCCATCTGCACCGATCAGGAAGCTGATGCGATGGATGCCGTCGTAAGTTTTGCCCATAAAGGTCTTCTCACCCCAGATGCCAAACTGCTCGCAGACCTGATGGTCTTCGTCAGACAGTAGCGTGAAGTTCAGCAGCTCTTTTTCGGCAAAACGTGACAGTTTTTCTGACTTGTCGGTGCTGATACCCAGCACGTCAACGCCCGCTTTTTTCAGATCGTCCATGTTATCGCGTAAACCGCAAGCTTGTACGGTACAGCCTGGGGTCATGGCCTTCGGGTAAAAATAGACCAGAACGCGCTGTCCCTGGAAGTCGGTCAAATTTACTTGCTCGCCGTCTTGATCGGGCAGGCTAAATTTCGGTGCGATGTCACCGGCTTTCAGTGGATTCATTACTCAACTCCATCCTGTTCGTGCTGTGAATAATCTACGACGTTTATACTGCCTTGCGCATTGAGTTCTGTACAGAGCGCTTTGAATGACTGTTCAATATTTGATGCATCCTGTGACGCGGGGCTGTGCGCGGTGATCTGAATAAACAGTTTTGGCGTGGCGCCTGGCTGCGTACGCGATACCAGTTCAGCAATGTTCATTTGATGGCTGTCAAAAAGTGCCGTAAAGCGTTCAATCAAATGCGGGGAGTCGGTGACTTCAACCTGAACCCACACCGTGGCTGGCATCGCCGGGCGCGGATGCGCGGTGGTGCGCTTCATGACGATCAGTAAATCCAGCTCAGCGCCCTTGAGCGGCAGCGTCGATTCGATCAGCGTGATTGCGTTCCAGGTCCCGGAAAGCAGCATAATAAACGTAAACTCATCGCCAAGCATCGCAAGGCGGCTGTCTTCGATATTGCAGCCGCAACTGCTGACGTGGCGGGTGATGGTGTTCACAATACCGGCTCTGTCAGCACCCAGCGCAGTGATAACCAGGTAATGTTGTGATGAGGTTGTCAAACCTGTTCTTCCTTTGCGTGGTCAAGTGTTCTAAGGAAAGCATAAAAAAAACATGCATACAACAGCCTGGACGCCTTACGTCGCTTGCTTTTATTACAGTTCCAAACGTACCATTGAGAATCTTGTTTGCACAGAGGATGGCCCATGTTCACGGGAAGTATTGTTGCGCTTGTTACGCCGATGGATGAGAAAGGTAATGTCTGCCGGTCAAGCCTGAAAAAACTGATTGATTACCATGTCGCCAACGGGACTGCGGCGATCGTTTCGGTAGGGACTACCGGAGAATCCGCCACCCTGAGCCACGATGAGCACGGTGATGTGGTGATGATGACCGTGGAACTGGCTGACGGGCGTATCCCGGTGATTGCCGGTACCGGTGCAAACGCCACCGCTGAGGCCATTAGCCTAACGCAGCGTTTCAACAATAGCGGCATTGTCGGCTGCCTGACGGTGACGCCTTACTACAATCGCCCGACGCAGGAAGGTCTCTTCCAGCACTTCAAAGCCATCGCTGAACATACTGACTTGCCACAAATTCTGTATAATGTGCCGTCACGTACTGGCTGCGATATGCTGCCTGAAACAGTAGGGCGTCTCTCGAAAGTTAAAAATATTATCGCAATTAAAGAGGCGACCGGGAACTTAAGCCGCGTTCATCAGATCAAAGAGCTGGTTTCTGACGACTTTATTCTGCTCAGTGGTGATGATGCGACCGCGCTGGACTTTATGCAGCTCGGCGGCCATGGCGTGATTTCCGTTACCACTAACGTGGCGGCGCGCGATATGGCTGAAATGTGCAAACTGGCTGCGGCGGGTCATTTCGATGAAGCGCGCGTGATTAACCAGCGTCTGATGCCGCTGCACACAAAATTATTTGTCGAACCCAATCCGATCCCAGTGAAATGGGCATGTAAGGAGTTGGGACTTGTAGCAACCGATACGCTGCGTCTGCCGATGACCCCTATCACCGACCATGGTCGTGATGTGGTTGCCGGGGCGCTGAAGCATGCCGGTTTGCTGTAGAGTTTAGGGAGATTTGATGGCTTACTCAGTACAGAAAACGCGCCTGGTGAAGGTTGCGGGTGTTTCGCTTGTTATGCTGCTCGCTGCCTGTAGTTCAGACTCGCGCTACAAGCGCCAGGTGAGCGGTGATGAATCCTATCTGGATGCCGCCCCGCTTGCTGAACTTCATTCCCCAGCGGGTATGATCCTGCCGATTCAGAACGGCGATTACAACATTCCTGTCACTAACGGCAGCGGTGCTGTGGGTAAGGCGCTTGATATTCGCCCACCTGCACAGCCGTTGGCACTGGTGAGCGGTGCGCGTACCCAGTTTACGGGTGATACCGCGACGCTGCTGGTTGAAAACAACCGCAGCAACACGCTTTGGCCGCAGGTTGTGAGCGTGATTCAGTCGAAGAATTACACGATTGATAAACGTGATGATGCCAGCCAGACGCTGACCACCGACTGGATCGAGTGGAACCGTCTTGATGAAGATCAGCAGTACCGTGGTCGTTATCAGGTCTCTGTGAAACCACAGGGTTATCAGCAGGCTGTCGCGGTCAAACTGCTGAACCTTGAGCAGGCTGGCAAGCCTGTTGCTGACGCTTCCTCATTGCAGCGCTACAGCACTGAAATGATGAACGTGATTGCTACTGGGCTGGATAAAACTGCGACCGATGCTGCAAACTCTTCACAAAGCCGCAGTGGTGTTACCTTTGACGTACAAAGCGCCGCGGATGATACGGGTCTGCCAATGCTGGTGGTGCGTGCACCGTTCAACCAGACATGGCAGCGTCTGCCAGCCACGCTTGAAAAAGTGGGCATGAAAGTCAGTGACAGCACTCGTTCAACGGGCAGCATCACGGCGACCTACAAACCGCTTTCTGACAGCGGGTGGCAAGCACTGGGCGCAACCGATCCAGGACTGGCTTCAGGCGATTACAAAATTCAGGTCGGTGACCTCGATAACCGCAGCAGCTTGCAGTTTATCGATCCTAAAGGTCACACGCTGACCCAGTCGCAGAACGATGCGCTGGTCGCTGTCTTCCAGGCGGCATTCAGCAAATAAAAAAAGGGCTGGTTAATCCAGCCCTTTTTATTTTAGTGCCACGCAAACGTGTGCGTGGCATAATATCCCCAGTTTTGAACACAAATCATCACACCAGGAGTAATCAAGATGCAGAAGCAAGCTGAGTTGTATCGTGGCAAAGCGAAGACCGTATACAGCACGGAAAACCCGGATCTGTTGGTGCTCGAGTTCCGCAATGATACGTCAGCAGGAGATGGCGCACGCATTGAGCAGTTCGACCGTAAAGGCATGGTGAACAACAAGTTTAACCATTTCATTATGAGCAAACTGGCTGAAGCGGGCATTCCGACTCAAATGGAAGCGTTGCTGTCCGATACGGAATGTCTGGTCAAAAAACTGGATATGGTTCCGGTTGAATGTGTGGTCCGTAACCGTGCCGCAGGCTCCCTGGTGAAGCGTCTGGGTATTGAAGAAGGCATCGAGCTGAACCCGCCATTATTTGATTTGTTCCTGAAAAATGACGAAATGCACGATCCGATGGTGAACGAATCCTACTGCGAAACCTTTGGCTGGGTGAGCAAAGAAAACCTGGCACGTATGCAAGAGCTGACTTTCAAAGCCAACGACGTCCTGAAAAAGCTGTTTGACGATGCCGGTCTGATCCTGGTCGATTTCAAACTGGAGTTTGGTCTCTATAAAGGCGAAGTGGTGCTGGGCGATGAGTTTTCTCCGGACGGTAGCCGTCTGTGGGACAAAGAGACGCTGGATAAAATGGACAAAGACCGTTTCCGTCAGAGCCTGGGTGGCCTGATTGAAGCCTATGAAGCGGTTGCCCATCGTCTGGGCGTTAAGCTCGACTAAATCCTCCCGACTCACGCCAAAGGGTGAAAACATCCTTTGGCGTCTTACCTCTGTTTCCTATGGTAATTCTGCCCCTAACCGCCTACGATCACTCTATTATTGATGGAATTTATTCGAGGTGGTTATGCGCTGGCAAGGGCGTCGTGAAAGTGACAATGTAGAAGACAGGCGCAGCAATGGCGGCGGTGGTCCATCGATGGGCGGCGGCGGTATGCGCTTACCTGGCGGGAAGGGCGGCATTATTCTGCTCGCCATTGTACTGGTCGCGGGTTATTACGGCGTTGATTTGACGGGATTAATCACCGGAGACCCCGTTCAGCAACAGCAAACTTCTCCGCGCTCCATCAGCCCGAATGAAGATGAAGCCGCAAAATTTACCTCTGTCATTCTGGCGACGACGGAAGATACCTGGGGTCAGCAGTTCGAAAAAATGGGACGCACCTATCAGCAACCCAAGCTGGTGATGTATCGCGGCGCAACCCGCACTGGCTGCGGTACGGGCCAATCGGTGATGGGACCTTTTTATTGCCCTGCCGACAGCACCGTGTACATCGACCTCTCTTTCTATGACGACATGAAACGCAAGCTCGGCGCGGACGGTGATTTCGCCCAGGGCTACGTGATCGCGCATGAAGTCGGCCACCACGTTCAGAAACTGCTCGGTATCGAACCGAAAGTTCGTCAGCTTCAGCAAAATGCATCGCAGGTCGAAGCCAACCGGCTTTCCGTGAAAATGGAGTTGCAGGCTGACTGCTTTGCGGGCGTGTGGGGCCATAGCATGCAGCAGCAGGGCGTGCTGGAGTCCGGCGACCTCGAAGAAGCACTCAACGCCGCACAGGCTATCGGTGACGACCGTCTGCAACAGCAGAGTCAGGGGCGCGTTGTTCCGGACAGTTTTACCCACGGCACTTCAGAAGAACGTTACAGCTGGTTTAAACGCGGTTTCGCCAGCGGTGACCCTTCGCAATGCAACACCTTCGGTAAAGCCATGTGACGGTGCGTGTCAGGGATGAGACGGATAGTGCGCTTGAAGACGTGACCGCTCAGCTTGCGCGGTCAGGCCATCGACGATTGCTGGTACTGAGCGGCGATGACGACTGGTCACATACGCACTCTCTGGCGCTACGCGCTCAATTGCAAGGTGACTGGCTTTGGGTCGGCCACGGGACCTCTGTCGAGCCCTGTTGTGCGCCACAGCATCTGAAAAGCCTGCTCGGGCGCGAATATCTTCACGCTATTTTTGATGCCCGCGACGGTTTTGACGTCGCGGCATTTGCCGCCTTGAGCGGCACCTTACGCGCAGGCAGTTTGCTGGTGCTGCTGGTTCCGCCTCTCTCCCTCTGGCCTGAAAAGGCCGATGCCGATTCCCTTCGCTGGAGCGACAGCGAGGAGCCAATTGCCACGCCGCATTTTGTTCATCATTTTTGTCGGGTGATCACCGCCGATCCTGACGTCATTGTCTGGCAGCAACATCAGCCACCCAAAATAGCAAGCCGTCCACCGTTTTCCGACTGGCACCCCGCCAGCGGTGATCCGCTGCGCGAACAGGCCGACATTCTAAATGCCCTCACACAGATGAGTGCTGGGATCGCGGTCGTCACCGCAGCGCGTGGGCGAGGAAAATCGGCGCTGGCCGGAATGCTGCTGCAACGCGTGGAAGGCCGTGCAATTGTCACCGCACCCGCGAAAGGCGCTGCTGACGTTATCGCGCGTTTTGCCGGTGACAACTTCCGTTTTGTCGCACCAGATGCGTTGTTAGCCTCTGATGAACGCGCCGACTGGCTGGTGGTGGATGAAGCGGCCGCCATTCCTGGCCCGCTGCTTGAACAGCTTGTTTCTCGTTTTACGCGGGTGCTGCTGACCACAACAGTGCAGGGTTATGAAGGCACTGGACGCGGGTTTTTACTGAAATTCTGCGCACGCTTTGCGCACCTGCATTATTTCACCCTCACGACGCCCGTTCGTTGGGCGGCAGGGTGCCCGCTGGAACGCGTGGTGAGCAACGTGCTGCTGTTTGATGATGAAGCCCTTGATGCGATCCCTGATGATGTAGCACAGGTCACCGCGCTCGGACAGCGGCTGTGGGAGAGCTATGCGGATCTCGCCGCTGATATCTATAAACTGCTGTGTTCTGCTCACTATCGCACTTCGCCGCTCGATTTACGCCGGATGATGGACGCGCCGGGGCAGCATTTCGCCATTGCCCGCGCCGCAGAAAAACCTATTGGCGCACTGTGGCTGGTGGAGGAAGGCGGTTTGAGCCCGGCGCTCAGCCAGGCGGTATGGGCGGGATATCGGCGGCCGCGCGGCAATCTGGTGGCACAGTCGCTGGCGGCTCACGGCGGTTCACCGTTAGCGGCTACGCTTATCGGGCGACGTATTACTCGCGTGGCCGTGCATCCGAGGCGTCAGCGCGAGGGCATTGGTCAGGCTCTTATCGCGGGCGCGAGTCAGCATATTCAGCAGGATTATCTTTCCGTCAGCTTTGGTTTCACCGATGAGCTATGGCGATTCTGGCAGCGCTGCGGGTTTGTTCTGGTGCGGATGGGCACACATCGTGAGGCCAGCAGCGGGTGTTATACCGCAATGGCGCTGCTGCCGATAAGCGAGGCGGGTAGGGCGATTTGTGTGCGGGAGCATCAGCGCTTATGCCGTGATGCCCGAATCATTGAGAGATGGAACGGTGAAAAGATCCCCGTGGATGAGGCGTGGGAACCTATTCTTAATAATGATGACTGGCTTGAACTGGGCGGGTTTGCTTTCGCCCATCGGCCATTCGCCACGTCTGCGGCGGCGCTTACACGATTACTGCTGGCGGTGGATCTCCCGCTTCCCGCCCTGCGTGGGAAAATAGAAAGCCAACGCGATGATGCCCAGCTGTGCGCGGAGCTTTCGCTTCAGGGGCGCAAACAGTTGCTCGCAATGCAGCGTCGTGAAGCGCATCAGGCCCTTGATTCACTGGATATTCTGCGTAGCCAACGGCTTAAAAGTGACATTTTGCAATGGCAATTTTTTCAATGACTCCTTCAGTAAAGTGGCATGGTGATTACCTCCCGGAGGCGTAAAATCCATCGTATCGAATCAAGGAGACTGCCATGAAACATGACCATTTTGTTGTCCAAAGCCCCGAAAAACCTGCGCAACAATTGCTGCTGCTGTTTCATGGTGTAGGCGATAACGCCGCCAATATGGGGCAGATTGGGCGCTGGTTTGCACCCATTTTCCCCGATGCGCTGATCGTCAGCGTGGGCGGCGTTGAGCCGTGCGGTCCAAATGGACGCCAGTGGTTTTCTGTGCAGGGTGTGACGGAAGAAAATCGTCAGGCGCGTATTGACGCCATAATGCCGACGTTTCTTGATACGGTGCGTTACTGGCAAAAACAGAGCGGCGTTGGTGCAGCGGCCACCGCGCTGATTGGTTTTTCTCAGGGGGCAATTATGTCGCTGGAGAGTGTAAAAACCCAGCCAGGCCTGGTGTCACGCGTGATTGCGTTTAACGGTCGCTTCGCAACGTTACCGAAAACGTCGACTACTTTGACGACGATCCACTTGATCCACGGTAGTGAAGATCGGGTCATCGAACTTTCTCACGCGATTGCTGCGCAGGAAGCGTTGATCCGTGAAGGCGGGGACGTGACGCTGGATATCGTTGATGAGCTGGGGCATGCGATTGACGATCGCAGCATGCAGCTTGCCCTTGATCACCTGCGCTTTACCGTGCCGAAGCATTATTTCGACGAAGCGCTGAGCGGCGGTAAGCCGAATGACGACGATATCGTAGAGTTTTTGTAATGTGGCTTTCCTCTCTCCTGGCGGAGAGAGGAAATAAAACGATTACTTTTTCTGGTCTTTCTTCGGCCAGTTGTCGTCATCGTCCCACTTATCGTTGAAGTCACGGTGTGGTGGAAGTTCGGGTTTGTTGGCGAGAAACTTCTTATGATCAACGCGCTTAAGATCTTTGATGACGTTAAGTAAGACGCCTACCAGAAACACTAACACCAAAATCCACCAGTATTTACTGAGCCAGTCCATTCGCTATTCCTTCTCAGAGCCATCGTCAGGCGACGAGTTGCTCCATGATACGTTGATACATACGCGCCAGTAGCTGCAAATCAGCCGCATTCACGCATTCATTGATTTTATGAATGGTGGCGTTCACTGGTCCCAGTTCGACAACCTGCGCACCCATACGGGCGATAAAGCGTCCGTCTGATGTGCCGCCCGTTGTCAGCAGTTGCGGTTTAATTTCATTATAGTGCGCGATGGCGTTAACTACCGCATCGACCAGCTTGCCGCGCTGGGTCAGGAACGGCTGACCAGACAGCCACCAGTCCACGGAGTAGCGCAATTCGTATTTTTCCAGCAGAGCGACGACACGGTTTTTAATCATTTCGTCGGTCAGTTCCGTGCTGAAACGGAAGTTGAACTGCACGGAGAAATCACCGGGGATCACGTTGTTGCTGCCCGTACCCGCCTGAAGATTCGCAATCTGCATGCTGGTCGGCGGGAAGAATTCGTTGCCTTTATCCCACTCGATATTGACCAGCTCATTCAGCATGGGCGCAGCGCGATGCACCGGGTTATCGGCAAGATGCGGATACGCGACGTGGCCTTGCACACCGTGAATCGTCAGGTTGCAGGTCAGCGATCCGCGGCGGCCATTTTTCACCACATCGCCCACGACTTCGGTGCTGGACGGTTCGCCTACCAGACAATAATCCAGGCGTTCGTGGCGTTCCATCAGCGTTTCAACGACTCTCACCGTGCCATTTTTGGCGCTGGCTTCTTCATCGGACGTGATCAGGAATGCAAGACGGTTTTTGTGGTTTGGATGCTGGGCGACGAAGCGCTCGGCGGCCACCACCATCGCAGCAAGTGAGCCTTTCATATCCGCCGCACCGCGACCAAACAGCATGCCGTCACGAATCGTCGGTTCAAACGGAGGATTGATCCAGCGGTCAGCATCGCCTGCCGGGACGACGTCAGTATGTCCGGCAAAAGCGAGGGTTTCTCCCTGGCCGCGCCATGCCCAAAAGTTCTGGGTATCGCCAAAATCCATCCGCTCAACGGTAAAACCGATCGCGCGCAGACGTTCAATCATTAAAGCCTGACAACCTGCATCGTCCGGGCTAAGGGAAGGGCGGCGAATAAGCTGCTGAGTCAGCTCAATGACCGGGCATGACATAAACTGCACCTCAAATATAAGTCTGATAACTGGATTCACTAAAGCCCAGCAGCATAGGCTGACCGGGCGCGCAGAGCAATGGGCGTTTGATTATTGCTGGCATTTCGAGCATTAATTTTGCTGCGCTGTCAGCGTCAGTGATGCGATTGCGAACGGATTCATCCAGTTTACGCCAGGTTGTTCCGCGCGTATTCAGCAGCGCTTCCCAGCCCAGTTCCGCGATGGCGGTATGCAGAAAATCAGCGTCAAGCCCATCAACGCGGTAATCATGAAAGCGATACTCGACATTTTGGCTCTCCAGGAAGCGGCGCGCTTTTTTAATGGTGTCGCAGTTTTTAATTCCATACATCACAACCATGATGAATCCTTTTGTCTTTATTAATTAAAAATGTTCAGTTTTTTCGATGTTATATTATTTGGCAAAACATAACATATTAGCTTTATGCCTGATTGTACTATGTCTGATAATTCAACCTACACATGTAAGCTGAATATTATTTCATCTATAGCGCATAAATGTCCAGATAAGCAAAATTTCGCTTAAAGTCAGTGCGTAATAAGATTATCACCCACACGTATGGTTGTTTCTAAATATTGCTATTGGTCACATAAAATTTATGGTTAAAGGACCATATTTGAAGCACGTCAGGTACAGCAAGGGGAAGGGCAGCAAACCGATTGATTAAATTATCTTCACAATACCAATATATTCTCATAGAATACGCATAATAATAAGAGAGGTTGTTATGATTGAACGTGAACTGGGGAACTGGAAAGATTTTATCGAAGACATGCTTCGTAAATGACATTCAGGAAGAATTGCAAGAGCACTTATTTAGTATAAAAATGATGTGATTCATCACACAATAAAAAGGCGGCCCTGGAGCCGCCTTTTTTAATGCACTTTTATTCTGGCCGCTCTTTCAGCGGGAAGCGACGGCGTACCAGCACAAAGAACAACGGAACGAAATAGATTGCCAGAACCGTGGCTGAAATCATTCCGCCCATCACCCCCGTCCCCACAGCATGCTGGCTGCTGGAACCTGCCCCTGAACTGGTCGCCATGGGTAACACGCCGAAAACAAATGCCAGAGACGTCATCAGGATCGGGCGCAGACGCTGACGACACGCGTGTAGCGTAGACGACAGCAGATCGTGTCCCTTCGAATTCATCTCATTGGCAAACTCGACGATCAGAATCGCGTTCTTCGCCGACAGGCCGATGACCGTAAGCAACCCTACCTGGAAGTACACGTCGTTTTCCAGACCACGCATCCAGGTGGCGAGTAATGCCCCGATGACACCGAGTGGAACCACCAGCATGACGGAGAACGGTACGGACCAGCTTTCATAGAGCGCAGCGAGGCACAGGAATACCACCAGCAATGACAGCGCATACAGGGCAGGGGCTTGCGCGCCAGAGAGCCGTTCCTGATAGGACATCGCGGTCCACTCCAGGCCAAAACCGGCCGGCAGTTGCTGAACCAGCTTCTCCATGGTGTCCATCGCGGTTCCGGTACTGATTCCCGGCGCGGCTTCACCCACGATTTCTAGCGCGGAATAGCCGTTATAGCGTTCCAGACGCGGGGATCCACTCTCCCAGTGAGACGTCGCGAACGCGGAGAACGGTACCATCCCGCCAGCGTTATTGCGCACGTACCAAAGATTGATATCGTCGGGCAGCATGCGGTAAGGCGCCGCCGCCTGAACGTAAACCTTTTTCACACGGCCGCGATCCATAAAGTCGTTCACGTAGCTGGAGCCCCAGGCCGTTTGCAGCGTATCGTTAATATCATTGATGGAAACCCCCAGCGCCTGGGCTTTGCGCTGATCGATATCGATCTGTAATTGCGGGCTGTCATCAAGACCGTTGTGGCGCACGCGCGTAAGCGAAGGGTCTTTTCCCGCCAGGTCCAGCAACCGATCGCGGGCGGCCATGAGCGCATCGTGTCCGGCTCCCGCATGATCCTGCAATTCCATATCAAAACCCGCCGAACTGCCCAGGCCACTAATGGCCGCCGGGCTGCTGGCAAATACGCGTGCTTCTTTAATGCGCGTAAATGCTTTGGTGGCGCGTTCGATAATGGCGAAAGAAGACCCGGTCTTGCTGTCGCGCTCGTCCCAGCCTTTCAGGCGGACGAACATCCGTGCGACGTTCTGCCCGTTGCCTCCAGGGCCGGAGCCGACGGTTGAAAACACCGACACAATGTTGTCTTTTTCTTGGGTGAAAAAGTACTGTTCAACCTTCTGCACCACCTTCAGCGTTTGCTGCTGGGTGGCACCGCTGGGCAACTGCACTGACGTGATAAACATGCCCCTGTCTTCCAGCGGCAGGAACGAGGTCGGCAGGCGCAGGAATAAAAATACCATCCCACCGAGCAGTAAAACGTAAATGACGATCCAGCGCAGACTGCGGTGCAATATCTTTGCGACGCCCGCCTCATAGCGCGCCGCATTGCGATTAAACATGCGGTTAAACCAGCCGAAGAACCCTTTTTGCCCGTGCTGTTCGCCTTTGTGCAACGGTTTGAGCAGCGTTGAGCAAAGAGCGGGCGTCAGGATCATTGCCACCAGCACCGAAAGCACCATGGCAGAAACGATGGTTATCGAGAACTGGCGGTAAATCGCGCCGGTTGTACCGCCAAAAAACGCCATGGGCACGAAGACCGCGGAGAGCACCATCGCGATCCCCACCAGCGCGCCCTGAATTTGCCCCATCGATTTACGCGTCGCTTCGCGCGGCGAAAGGCCCTCTTCCGTCATGATCCGCTCGACGTTTTCCACCACGACGATGGCGTCATCCACCAGCAAGCCAATCGCCAGCACCATGGCGAACATGGTGAGGGTGTTGATGCTGTAGCCGAAGGCGTATAACACGGCGAACGTTCCGAGCAGTACCACCGGGACAGCAATCGTTGGGATAAGCGTCGCGCGAAAATTTTGCAGGAACAGATACATCACCAGGAACACCAGCGCGATGGCTTCGAGCAACGTTTTGACCACATCTTCGATGGACGCTTTTACGAAAGAGGTGGTTTCAAAAGCGACTTTATATTCCAGGCCGTGCGGGAAATAGGGCGCGAGCTCGTCCAGCCGATCAATGACCAGCTTTGCGGTGGCCATTTCGTTGGCCCCTGAGGCAAGTTTTACCCCTAAACCAGATGCCTGATTGCCGTTAAATCGACTCAGGTTGTCGTATTTTTCCGCGCCCATTTCCACTTTTGCGACATCTCCCAGACGCACTTCCGACCCGTCCGGATTGACGCGCAGGGTGATGTCGCGGAATTGCTGCGGTGTCTGAAGCAATGACTGCGAATTGATGGTGGCGTTTAGCGCCTGGTTATCAACTGACGGCGTGCCGCCAAGTTGGCCGACAGCAATTTGCGCATTCTGGGATTTGATGGCATTTGTCACATCCGTTGCCGTCATTTGCACGCTATTCAGCTTCGCCGGATCGAGCCAAATACGCATGGAATATTGCGAGCCATAGGCGTCGATGTCGCCAACGCCGTTAATGCGACTCAGCGGATCCTGAATATTACTGGCGACATAGTCCGAGATATCCTGCTTATCCATCGAACCGTCGGTGGAGACAAAGGCAATCGTCAGGATATTTGAATCACCGGTTTTACGGACCGTGACGCCCTGATTTTGCACCGCCTGCGGCAGTTTTCGCATGGCTGATTGCAGCTGGTTTTGCACCTGCTGTACGGCTTCATCGGGGTCAGACCCGGCGGTGAAACTCAAGGTAACGGTCGCCTGGCCAGTCGCGCTGCTTTGCGAAGACATATACATCAGATTGTCCAGCCCGGTCATGTTCTGTTCAATCACCTGGGTAACGGTGTTTTCCAGCGTTTGGGCTGATGCCCCCGGGTAGTTCGCGGTAATACGAACGTTCGGTGGGGCCAGATCGGGATATTGCTCAACAGGAAGTGACAGAATAGCGAGAGTGCCTGTCAGACATAAAATAATTGCCAGCACCCAGGCAAAAATGGGGCGATCAATGAAGAAATTCGCCATGAAAATAAGACCTCGTTTTGCTGCGCATCATTATTGTACATTGCCCGCTTAACTCTAGCGGCAAGGCGGATGCCAAACGTGGAGAAAATAAGGAGATAGTGTAAATTATCATGCGCATTTACAGCGCGTTCCTGACGTTCCGCACTGCGAATTATTGCCCACAAGCGAAGCTGACTGGCGAGAATACTCTTTTATTTACCGTTATTTACCCTCTACGACCTCTGGCGTGCGAAAGCGAATACACACCTGCGTCCCGCCATTTTGCGGCTGCGAGAAGCCTAGCGACCCGCCAAGTCGTCCGGCGCGCTCGCGCATGATATTCAGTCCGTAGTGCCCCGCTGGCTCGCTGGCATCACCAATACCAATGCCGTTGTCACGAATATAGACCGTGTGCATGCCGTCAGGCGCGGTGACGCAACTGACGGTAATCTCGCTCGCCTGAGCATGCTTGATGGCGTTCAGCACCGCTTCGCGCACGATTTGCAGCAAGTGGACCTGCTTTTGTGCATCTAAAGCCAGGGAAGAGAGTCGGCAGTCCAGATTCAGTCTGGCCGTGGTTTGGCTTTGCAGTCCCTCCAGCGCCTCTTGCAGGGCGGCAGGAAGATTCGAATGATTGAGCGTCAATCGGAAAGTGGTTAGCAGCTCGCGTAACTGTCGCCAGGCGTTGTTCAGCTCACGCGAAAAGTCTGTGATAATAGTTTGCGCAGGCACGTTATCGTTCGGTACAGCGCGTTTGAGCAGCGCCAACTGGATACGCAAATACGAGAGCACCTGCGCCAGCGAGTCGTGCAGTTCGCGGGCGATGGTGGCCCGTTCTTCCATCAGCAGCAATTGCTGGTAGTGCTTCTGCGCCTGATTAAAATAGAGCCCACGCCCGAGCATTGTTGCCACGCTTTTCATCAATGGCAGAGAAACGGTCACACTCTCGCTCTGCCAGCGTAGCTCGCCAAAACGCGTGTCCTGCATAATGACCGGCAGGGTAAACGTCTCCCGATCGTCTTGTTTCACCCCTTCGCACAGCTGCCAGTTATCGCTGGCCTGCAGTTCCAGAAAACTCATTCCCGTATATTCCTGAACAATTTGCAGAATATGCCGGAAACAGTGCGCGTCAATCTGGCTGGTATTCAGCGCCTGTGAGCATTTGAAAAGCATTTCGAGCTGCTGGTGGGCTTCATTCAGGTGACGGGTTTTTTCTTCGACCGTTATCTCAAGCGATCGGTAGTGTTTATGCAGTTCCGAGGACATATGGTTAAAGGTGCGCGAAAGCAGTCCCAGCTCGTTTGGCAGGCTGGTGCCCTGAGCCTGAATGTCAAAATCACCTTGTTCCATCTGCAGGCTGGCAATAACCAGATGATTGAGCGGGGCAACAACCTGTCGGCGTATCCGTCGCAGGGTGACGACCACCAGCAGTAAAATTCCTACTCCCCCCGCCAGGGAAATCGCCACCACCAGTTGCATTTTATGTTCCGCATAGTGCTGAAGCGCGAGCACGAAAGCGTCGATACGTTCCACATACTGCTGAATATGATCCTGATACCACGCTTTGTCTCCCGCTTCGAGATGGCTGTCCATCTCATGCCAGGCGAGCTGCAACTGTTGGTAACCGGTTTTGACTGATTCAGGCACATACCAGCGATCCAGCTCTTTCAGAACGGGGGAGTTAAGGGTGTTTTGCCAGTGAAGGCGATGATCGGAAAAACGATCGCTGTTGCGTTCCAGATCGTAGCCGAGACGGTAGCTTTGCATACGCAAAGAACCCGCAATATTAATGGCTTCGGCGTCACGCAGGCTGCTGGCGAGCGTCATTAGCGCAATGCCGCTGGTCAGAACGGAGAGCAAAATAATCGAAATGAAAGCCCGGGCCAGGCTTCCTGAAACAGGACGTTTAACGATCACAACACGGCTTCCTGAACGTTACTGAAACGCAATTTCACCTGTGCTGAAATAAATTGATCTGCCACAGGTAAGTCGTAAATAGTGCCCTTTTCTGGGCAAATGAACATTGCCTGAGACCGTCAGCCCAGTTAAATACAATATTCTTATAAAAACTAAGGGTAATGCTACCAGAACGGGTGTCTTATGAATCGATTTATTATGACCGATAACCTGCGCTGTATTGGATGTCATGCCTGCGAAGTTGCCTGCGTGATGGCTCACAATAATGAACAACATGTGCTCAGTTCGCGCCAGTTTGTTCCTCGGATCACAGTCCTGAAGCAGGGATCGCGTCGCAGTGCTGTGACGTGCCATCACTGTGAAAACGCCCCCTGTGCTCAACGCTGCCCAAATGGCGCGATCGCAAGAATCAACGACAGCGTACAGGTGAATCAACAAAAATGCATCGGCTGTAAAGCGTGCGTTGTGGCCTGTCCTTTTGGGACGATGGAAATAGTCGTGACGCCGCTGGCGGACGGTCACGTTAAAGCCGCGGCGCATAAATGCGATCTGTGCCATGACAGACCGCAAGGCCCTGCGTGCGTCGAGAATTGCCCTGCGGATGCGCTGACGTTGGTCACGGAAAAAGGGTTGAATCAACTGGCCAGGATGCGGCGTCAACGTACCGCCAGTCAGGAAGCACAGCCGTGGCACAGTACATCCGTGCCAACTGAAACGCGACAGAGCAAAGTCAGTCAGATGCAGGCGCTGGCGGCGCGCGGTGAGCCGGACAAACTCACGCCTGCTCAAAGAGCCGGAAACTTTGACGAGATTTATCTGCCTTTTCGTCCCGAGCAGGCGCATCGTGAAGCAGATCGCTGCCTGAAATGCGGCGAGCATTCCATCTGCGAGTGGACCTGTCCGCTGCACAATCATATTCCCCAGTGGATTGAGCGCGTTAAGGCCGGTGATATCGACGGCGCGGTGGAACTTTCCCATCAGACCAACTGTTTACCGGAAATCACCGGGCGCGTCTGTCCGCAGGATCGCTTATGCGAAGGTGCCTGCACGGTTCGTGACGAATCCGGTTCCGTCACGATTGGCAATATTGAGCGCTATATTTCCGATCGGGCGCTGGCAAAAGGCTGGCGACCCGATATCAGCGGCGTGGTGTCCGTTGATAAACACGTCGCCATTATCGGCGCAGGACCTGCGGGTTTGGCCTGTGCCGACGTGCTTATTCGTCATGGCATTAATGTCACGGTTTATGATCGCCATCCGGAAATCGGCGGTTTGCTGACGTTCGGCATCCCGGCCTTTAAGCTCGACAAATCCCTGCTGACGCGCCGTCGCGAGATCTTTACCGCGATGGGGATCCGCTTTGAGCTGAACTGCGAGGTGGGGAAAGATATCCCGATGTCCCGGCTGCTCAGCGACTATGATGCGGTGTTCATCGGTGTCGGGACGTACCGCTCAATGAAAGCGGGCATCCCGCACGAAGATGCGCCGGGTGTGTATGACGCGTTACCGTTCCTCGTCGCGAATACGCGGCATTTGATGGGCCTCGCGCCATCGGAAATTGAACCTTACATCGATACCGCCGGGTTAAACGTGGTGGTGTTGGGCGGCGGAGATACGGCGATGGACTGCGTGCGCACCGCGTTACGCCACGGTGCTGCCAGCGTCACCTGCGCTTATCGCCGGGATGAAGCCAACATGCCAGGCTCGAAGAAAGAGGTCAAAAACGCCAAAGAAGAGGGGGCGCGTTTTGAATTTAACGTCCAGCCCGTTGAGCTGGTGCTGGATGACGCTGGTAAAGTGAACGGTGTCCGCCTGCTGCGGACTCAGCTTGGTGAGCCTGATGGGCAGGGGCGTCGTCGTCCGGTGCCGATTGAGGGCAGCGAATTTGTCATGCCCGCGGACGCGGTCATTATGGCATTTGGCTTTAACCCGCACCCCATGCCGTGGCTGCAGGCGCAAGGCGTCAACGTGGATGACTGGGGACGTATCGTGGCAAGCGTTGAGAGCCGCTATCGTTATCAAACCAGCCACCCGAAAATTTTCGCCGGTGGCGATGCGGTGCGCGGCGCGGACCTGGTTGTCACAGCGATGGCGGAAGGGCGTCATGCGGCACAGGGCATAATGGACTGGCTTGAAATAAAACAGCCCGAAATTCACTAAATCAGTGGGGCGACAAAGCGGGTTTCACGGCGTACTATGAATGACTCATTACGTTCTGGAGCCCGTATGAGTCTGAAAATTGAGATCATCAAAGATAAAATCCTTTCCGACAATTATTTCGTCCTGCGCAATATCACCTATGACTTAACACGTAAAAATGGCGAGGTGATCCGTCATAAACGTGAGGTTTATGACCGTGGCAATGGTGCAACCATTCTTTTATACAACCGTGAAAAGCAAACCGTGGTGTTGATTCGCCAGTTCCGCGTGGCCACTTGGGTCAACGGCAATCCCGATGGACGCCTGATCGAGACCTGTGCCGGGCTACTGGATAACGACGCGCCAGAAGTCTGCATTCGCAAAGAAGCCATCGAAGAAACTGGTTTTGCCGTGGGTGAAGTCAAAAAACTCTTCGAACTGTATATGTCCCCTGGCGGCGTGACGGAGATAGTTTACTTCTTTATCGCGGAATATACCGACGCACAGCGCGCTAATGCGGGCGGAGGCGTAGAGGATGAAGACATTGATGTGCTGGAAATTCCGTTTGAACAGGCGCTGGAGATGATCAAAACCGGCGAAATCCAGGATGGTAAAGCGTTGATCCTGTTGCAGTATTTGCAGATTTCCGGGCTAATGGCTTGATCTCTATACCGTTAATAAATTGCATTTTAAATAAATCTATCCGATAAATCCGATTGAGCAACCCCGGTCATGACACGAAGATACTGCCAGTTTTCGAGTCTATGTATCCGGGATTGTGCTTTTCATGCGCCACTGCATTTTACTTATTATATTTCTCAGCGTGCTGCCTGCGCCATTGGTATGGGCAGCACCTGCACAGCAGTCTTTCACCGACTGGCAAGTCACCTGCAACAACCAGAACTTTTGCGTCGCGCGTAATACGGGTGAACACGGCGGTCTGGTGATGACGTTGAGCCGCAGCGCCGGTGCCAAAACCGATGCGTCACTGCGCCTCGAATTAGGCGGATTGTCGAAGGCTTCAGTGAAGGACGCGCCAATTGCGCAAAGACTCTTGCTGAATAACGCTCCTTTGGCGCTGAATGCGCAGCGCTGGCAGATTTCGCCCACGCGACTGATCACCGACGACGCCACGACGGTCACTCAGTTTCTGAAAACGATTCAGGAAGGGGAAGCGCTGACGCTGCGCAGCGGTAAGCAGACGATTTCGCTGTCAGGTCTGAAAGCCGCGCTGCTGTTTATCGATGCGCAGCAAAAACGCGTGGGCAGTGAAACCGCCTGGATTCAGAAAGGTGACGATCCCCCGCTGAGCGTCCCGCCCGCTCCGGCTCTCAAAGAAGTTGCCATCGTAAACCCCACCCCTACGCCACTCACGCATGAAGAACTCAACGATCTGCTGGATTACGGCTCATGGCGTATGAATAACAGTCAGTGCTCGCTCGATCCTAATCGCCGCGAAGTGCGCGTCACGGCGCTCACCGATGACAAAGCCCTGCTGATCATCAGCTGCGAAGCGGGGGCGTACAATACGGTTGATTTGGCGTGGCAAGTGTCGCGTAAAAAGCCGTTTGCCGCCCGAGCGGTGCGATTGCGTCTGCCGTTTGTCTCGTCGAGCGAGAGCAGTGAAATGGAGTTGATGAACGCGCGATTTGATGAGAAAACGCGTGAGTTGACGACGCTGGCGTTAGGACGCGGCATGGCGGACTGCGGTATCCAGACACGCTGGCGTTTTGACGGCCAGCGTTTTCGTCTGGTGCGTTATGCAGAAGAGCCGAGCTGTGATAACTGGCATGGGCCAGACTCCTGGCCCACGCTGTGGATCACGCGTTAAATCACGCCGAGCGCTTTCTCGACCACGTTTTCCACGGTAAAGCCAAAGTACGGGAACAGCTTATCCGCCGGTGCGGATTCACCGTAGCCGGTCATCCCGACGATGGCGCCTTTCAGGCCGACATATTTGTACCAGTAGTCGGCGATCCCCGCTTCAACCGCCACGCGGGCCGCGACGTTGGACGGCAGTACCGATTCGCGATATTCCTCATCTTGCGCATCAAAAATATCCGTGGATGGCAGCGAAACGACGCGTACCGCGTGGCCTTCAGCGGTCAGTTTCTCTGCGGCTTGCACGGTGATTTCGATTTCAGAACCGGTCGCAATGAGGATCACGTCTGGCTTGCCGCCGCTGTCTTTGAGCACGTAGCCCCCGCGCGAGATGTTTTTCACCTGCTCCGGCGTGCGCTCAATTTGCAGCAGATTCTGACGTGACAGGATCAGCGCGGTTGGGCCGGTGTGGCGTTCAACCGCCAGTTTCCAGCCGACCGCCGCTTCCACCTGATCGCACGGACGCCAGGTGCTGAAGTTTGGCGTCAGACGCAGGCTGGCGAGCTGTTCGACGGCCTGGTGCGTGGGCCCATCCTCGCCAAGACCGATTGAATCATGGGTATACACCATAATTTGCCGCGCTTTCATCAGCGCCGCCATACGTGCCGCGTTACGCGCATATTCGACAAACATCAGGAACGTAGCGGTATACGGCACGAACCCGCCGTGATGGGCGATACCGTTGGCGATGGCGGTCATGCCGAATTCACGCACGCCGTAGTGGATGTAATTCCCGGCGATATCTTCTTTCAGCGATTTTGAACCGGACCAGAGGGTGAGGTTACTTGGCGCTAAATCCGCCGAGCCGCCGAGCAATTCCGGCAGAATCGGACCAATCACATTGAGCGTATTTTGCGAGGCTTTACGGGTGGCGATTTTTGCCGGATTCGCCTGTAAATTCTCGATCAACGCCTGGGTTTTCTCTTCCCAGTCTTCCGGCAGGCCGCCGCTCATCCGGCGAGAGAATTCTGCTGCCAGCTCAGGATGTGCTTTTTTGTAGGCGGCGAATTTTTCGTTCCACGCCTGCTGGGCTTTTTCGCCGTCTTCACGCGCGTCCCAGGCTTTATAGATCTCTTTCGGGATCTCAAATGCCGGGAATTTCCAGCCCAGTTTCTGACGTGTGAGCGCGACTTCTTCTTCGCCCAGCGCTGCGCCGTGCGCCTCCTCTTTGCCCGCTTTATTTGGCGAGCCAAACCCGATAGTGGTGCGGCAGATAATCAGCGATGGTTTATCGGTGACGCGTTGCGCTTCTTCAATCGCCAGCTTAATTGCCTGCGGATCGTGGCCGTCGATTTCATGCACCACATGCCAGTGATAGGCCTCGAAGCGTTTTGCCGTGTCGTCGGTAAACCAGCCATCGGTTTCACCGTCGATGGAAATGCCGTTGTGATCGTAGAACCCGATCAGCTTGCCGAGCCCCAGCGTGCCGGCCAGCGAGCAGACTTCGTGCGAAATCCCCTCCATCAAACAGCCGTCACCCATGAAAACGTAGGTGAAGTGATCGACGATGTCATGGCCAGGCTGGTTGAACTGTGCGGCAAGGGTGCGCTCGGCGACCGCCAGCCCGACGGCGTTTGCCAGCCCCTGACCGAGTGGTCCGGTCGTCGTTTCAACGCCCGGCGTATAGCCAAGCTCAGGGTGTCCAGGGGTTTTGGAATGCAGCTGGCGGAAATTTTTGATCTCGGACAGCGGCAGATCGTAGCCGGATAAATGCAGCAGGCTGTACAGGAGCATGGAGGCGTGACCGTTTGAGAGAATAAAGCGGTCGCGGTCGTACCACGTCGGATCGGTTGGATTGTGTTTCAGGAAATCATTCCACAGCACTTCGGCAATATCAGCCATACCCATCGGTGCGCCAGGATGGCCGGAATTGGCTTTTTGCACGGCATCCATGCTGAGGGCGCGGATGGCATTAGCGAGCTCTTTACGGGACATATTTCACTCCATGGCGAGATTAAAGTTTGGCGGCAAGAAGATCTTCCAGTTTGCGCTGGTCAACGGCGAAGAGGCGGATGCCATCTGCCAGTTTATCCACGGCCATTGGGTCCTGATTGTGTTCCCAGCGGAACTCGGCTTCCGTTAACGGTTTCGGTTTTGGCAGCACGGTAGAGGTAGGCACCAGCTTGCGCATCACCGGCTCATCGTGGTCCTGAAGCTCTTGTAACAGGTTAGGGGAGAGGGTGAGGCGGTCGCAGCCCGCCAGCGCCAGAATCTGCTCAATACGACGGAAGCTTGCCCCCATCACAATGGTTTCGTAGCGGTGCTGTTTGTAATAATCGTAGATATTGCGCACCGATTTCACGCCAGGATCTTCATCCACCACGTACGGTTCCATCGGTTGTTTGGCCTGATACCAGTCGTAAATACGACCGACAAACGGAGAGACCAGATACACGCCCGCTTCAGCACAAGCGCGTGCCTGTGCAAACGAGAACAGCAGCGTCAGGTTGCAGTTGATCCCCTCTTTTTCCAGCACTTCGGCGGCGCGGATGCCCTCCCAGGTGGAGGCCAGTTTGATCAAAATGCGGGATTTATCGATGCCTTGCTCCTGGTACAGCTCGACCAATCGGTGCGCTTTGGCGATGCTTTTTTCCAGGTCGAATGACAGGCGCGCGTCCACTTCCGTCGAGACGCGTCCGGGTATGCTTTTCAGAATTTCCGCACCGATATTCACCGCCAGTTTGTCGCTGGCTTCAGCCACTTGCTGTTCCTGAGTCTTGCCGCGTTGCTTACCGTAGGCGATAGCGTCGTCAATCAAATGGCTGAAATGCTCAAGGCTCGCGGCTTTCAACAGCAGCGAGGGATTGGTGGTCGCATCTTGTGGCTGGTAGTGACGAATCGACTCGATATCGCCGCTGTCCGCGACCACGGTTGTGAATTGTTTGATGCCGTCTAGTTGGTTCATAAAGAAATACTCCTTCGAAAACAAAGTCTCAGGCGAGTGCGTTGGTTCACACTTCTGCGAAATACATGACGTACTTAACGAAAAAGCATAGCAGAAGGGGGATACCTTGCTTTTGGGAGGGGTAACAGGATTGTTATAAATTGATAACAAATTTTGCGCTGGGATGGTGAGAGTTTGGCAGCCTTCAAAGTTTGCAGGGCTGTCAGGGGCGATACTATGCGCCACTCCAGGGTGAGCATCAGGAACGTGAGCACGCCACCCTTTTTGATCGATACGTGAAAGGAACACCAAGATGGATGATCAGTTAAAACAGAGCGCCCTCGATTTTCATCAATTCCCAGTTCCGGGCAAAATCCAGGTTTCACCGACTAAGCCACTCGCCACTCAGCGCGATCTGGCGCTGGCCTATTCGCCGGGCGTGGCGGCGCCTTGTCTTGAGATTCAAAAAGACCCACTCGCCGCGTTCAAATACACCGCGCGTGGCAATCTGGTTGCCGTTATTTCTAACGGTACGGCAGTGCTTGGGCTGGGCAATATCGGCGCACTGGCCGGAAAACCGGTGATGGAAGGCAAGGGCGTACTGTTCAAAAAATTCGCCGGAATCGATGTGTTTGATATCGAGGTGGATGAACTCGATCCGGATAAATTCATCAATGTGGTCGCCGCGCTGGAACCGACGTTCGGCGGGATCAATCTCGAAGACATCAAAGCGCCGGAATGTTTTTACATTGAGCAGAAACTGCGTGAACGTATGAACATTCCTGTGTTCCATGACGATCAGCACGGCACAGCGATCATCAGCACAGCCGCCATTCTGAATGGTCTGCGCGTGGTCGAGAAAACGCTCTCTGATGTTCGCATGGTGGTGTCCGGAGCGGGTGCGGCGGCGATTGCCTGTATGAACCTGCTGGTGGCGCTGGGCATGCAGAAGCACAACATTGTGGTGTGCGACTCAAAAGGGGTTATCTACAAAGATCGCGAGCCAAACATGGCCGAAACCAAAGCCGCGTACGCGGTGGAAGATGACGGCAAACGCACTCTGGATGACGTGATTGACGGTGCGGATATTTTCCTGGGATGTTCAGGCCCTGGCGTATTAACCCCGGAAATGGTTAAGAAAATGGCGCGCGCACCGCTGATTCTGGCGCTGGCGAACCCGGAACCGGAAATCCTGCCGCCGCTGGCCAAAGCGGTGCGTGAAGACGCGATTATTTGTACCGGGCGTTCAGATTATCCGAACCAGGTGAACAACGTCCTGTGCTTCCCGTTCATCTTCCGCGGTGCGCTGGACGTGGGCGCAACGGCGATCAACGAAGAGATGAAGCTGGCGGCGGTACACGCCATTGCTGAACTGGCGCACGCCGAGCAAAGCGAAGTCGTGGCATCCGCGTACGGCGATCAGGATCTGAGCTTTGGCCCGGATTACATTATTCCTAAACCGTTTGACCCGCGCCTGATCGTCAAAATCGCCCCAGCCGTTGCCAAAGCGGCAATGGATTCCGGTGTGGCGACGCGTCCGATTCAGGATTTTGACGCTTACGTCGATAAGCTCACTGAATTCGTCTACAAAACAAACCTGTTCATGAAACCGATTTTCTCGCAGGCGCGTACCGACGCAAAACGCGTGGTGCTGGCCGAGGGGGAAGAGGCGCGTGTGCTGCATGCCACGCAGGAACTGGTGTCGCTGGGGCTGGCGAAACCGATTCTGATTGGTCGTCCGAGCGTTATCGAAATGCGTATCCAGAAACTTGGCCTGCAAATTAAGGCGGGCGTGGATTTTGAGATCGTTAACAACGAATCCGATCCGCGCTTTAAAGAGTACTGGAGCGAGTACTACAGCATCATGAAGCGCCGCGGAATCACGCAGGAACAGGCGCAGCGCGCGGTGATTGCTAACACGACGGTGATCGGCGCGATCATGGTTCATCGTGGCGAAGCGGATGCGCTGATCTGCGGTACGATTGGCGATTATCACGAACATTTCAGCGTGGTGCAGGAGATTTTCGGCTATCGCGAAGGCGTCCACACCGCTGGTGCGATGAACGCGCTGTTGCTGCCAAGCGGCAACACCTTTATCGCGGATACCTACGTCAATGACGATCCTACGCCGGAGCAGTTGGCAGAAATCACCGTGATGGCGGCTGAAACCGTGCGTCGTTTTGGTATCGAACCGAAAGTGGCGCTGCTATCGCACTCGAACTTTGGCTCATCCAAATCTGCGGCGGCATGCAAAATGCGCGAGACGCTGGAACTGGTGCGCAAACGTGCGCCGGAGCTGATGATTGACGGTGAGATGCACGGCGATGCCGCGCTGGTCGAAAGCATTCGTAACGAACGTATGCCGGACAGCCCGCTGAAAGGCTCGGCGAACGTGCTGATTATGCCGAACGTTGAAGCGGCGCGTATCAGCTACAACCTGCTGCGCGTTTCGAGTTCTGAAGGGGTGACGGTCGGACCGGTGCTGATGGGCGTGTCGAAACCGGTGCATGTGTTAACGCCGATTGCTTCTGTGCGTCGCATTGTGAACATGGTGGCGCTGGCGGTGGTTGAAGCGCAGACGCAGCCGCTGTAACTGTTTTCCCCTCTCCCTTGTGGGGAGAGGGGAAGCGTTTTTAAATCCAGTCCCGCACTTTTATAAACTCAGCAAGGGCAGCCTCAGGGCTGCCTTCTTTTGGTTCAAAACTGTATTCCCAGCGCACCAGCGGCGGCATCGACATCAGAATCGACTCCGTGCGCCCACCGGTTTGCAGGCCAAACAGCGTGCCGCGATCCCACACCAGATTAAACTCCACGTAACGCCCACGGCGATACAGCTGGAACTCGCGCTCGCGTACGCCATAATCGGTGTTTCTGCGACGTTCCACTATCGGCAGGTAGGCGTCGGTATATCCCTGGCCGACGGCCTGCATAAAGTTAAACGCGGTGTCAAAATCTGGCGCATTAAGATCGTCAAAGAACAGGCCGCCAATGCCGCGCTGTTCATCGCGATGCTTAAGATAGAAATAGTCATCGCACCATTTTTTATACTTCGGATAAACCTCTTCGCCAAACGGCTGGCAGATATCCCGCGCGGTGCTGTGCCAGTGCACGGCATCTTCGTCAAATCCGTAATAGGGCGTTAAGTCGAAACCACCGCCAAACCACCAGACCGGATCAGCTCCGGGCTTTTCAGCAATAAAAAAGCGCACGTTGGCGTGGCTGGTTGGGACAAAAGGGCTGTGCGGATGAACCACCAGCGACACGCCCATCGCTTCAAAACTGCGCCCGGCCAGCTCCGGACGATGCGCCGTCGCTGAGGCAGGCATCGCATCGCCATGAACGTGAGAAAAGTTAACGCCTGCCTGTTCGAAGACGCCGCCGTTACGCAACACGCGGCTGCGTCCGCCGCCACCGGCTTCACGTTGCCAGCTGTCTTCGTGGAATTCGCCGCCGTCAACGGCGCTGAGTTTCTGGCAAATGTCATCCTGAAGCTGCATCAGAAACGTTTTGACCTGCTGTACATTCGGTTTCATCGGCGTCTCGACGAGTGGGCTTTTTGGTTATCGAACCAGTTAAAATAACTGATCACTCCGGAGGCAATCGCATTGGCGATTTTCTGGCGAAACGCCGTTGTTCCGAGCAGGCGCTCTTCTTCCGGATTGGTGATAAATGAGGTTTCGACCAGCACAGACGGAATCGACGGCGATTTCAGCACCACAAACGCCGCTTGCTCGGTCCCTTTGCTGTGCAGGCGATGCACGGGCTTAATGCGCTTTAAAATGTGCGAGCCGAGCGTCAGGCTGTTTTTGATGGTATCCGTCTGGACCAGGTCAAACAAAACCTGTTGCAGCAGATGATCTTTATCGGTGGTTTTTTTACCGGCCACTTCATCCGCGCGGTTTTCGCGATCGGAAAGGTATTTCGCCATGGCGCTACTCGCGCCGCGATTCGATAATGCAAACACGGAAGCACCGGCCGCGCTTGGGTTGGTAAAACCGTCAGCATGGATCGACATAAACAGATCCGCGCCGTGCTGGTGGGCGATTTCCACGCGATCGTACAGCGGAATAAAAGTGTCGCCACTGCGGGTTAAACGCGCGTCAATGCCGTTACTCCGCAGGATTGAGCGGACGTTTTTCGCAATCGCCAACACAACGTGTTTTTCTTTAGAACCGTTGCGCCCGATAGCCCCGGTATCGATGCCGCCGTGACCGGGATCTAGCATCACGACCCGCTTTGCTCCTGCCTTTTTAACCTTCGGTTTACTGTGACCGTTAGCCGTTTTCAGCGTGCTGTCATCTTTTGCTTGCGCTTGCGCAATGCCGGTTAACGTTAAGGCCGCCAGCCCCGCTTTGAGAACCTGACGACGCGATGTGAGTGTTTTTAATGGTTTGAATGTGCTCATGCGGCCTGGATTGTAAAAAATTGGAGTCCTGGTGTTATATCGTATCGCGTTTTCCGTTACGACAGTCCATGTTGAGAATTGTTTTACTTTTCATTTCAATACGTGACAGAGTGACATTATGCCAAAATTTCACGCCTTTTTCGCCGGTTATTGGCTAAAGGCGGCGTTCGCGTCATAATCACTGTTTTTGAACCCAAAAAGGCGGTTAATACCATGGAGATACGCGTTTTTCGCCAGGAAGATTTCGAAGAGGTGATTACCCTTTGGGAGCGCTGCGATCTGTTGCGTCCGTGGAACGATCCGGAAATGGATATCGAGCGAAAGGTTAATCATGACGTCAGTCTGTTCCTGGTGGCCGAAGTGAACGGCGAAGTGGTGGGCACGGTGATGGGCGGTTACGACGGGCATCGCGGCTCGGCCTATTACCTGGGTGTGCACCCGGAATACCGCGCTCGCGGCATTGCCAATGCGTTGCTTAATCGCCTGGAAAAGAAGTTGATCGCGCGTGGCTGTCCGAAGATTCAAATCATGGTGCGCGAAGATAACGATGTGGTGCTGGGGATGTATGAACGCCTCGGCTATGAACATGCCGACGTGTTGAATCTGGGTAAGCGCCTGATCGAAGATGAAGAGTACTGAATTCCATCCCGGCGATTATGACGTGCACGGGCGCGTCAGACTGCCATTTTTATTCTGGTGCGTGTTGTTGCTCCAGGCCCGAACCTGGGTGTTGTTCGTGGTGGCAGGGGCGTCGCGCGATCAGGGAAATACGCTGCTGAATTTGTTCTATCCCGATCATGATAATTTCTGGCTCGGATTATTGCCCGGCGTGCCTGCGGTAGTGGCTTTTTTGCTGAGCGGACGTCGGCAGCATTTCCCGCGCGTGTGGAATAGCCTGCGATGGATGTTGGTTCTGGCGCAGGTTGCGTTACTTGTCTGGCAACCGTTGCTCTGGTTTTACGGTGAGCCGCTGAGCGGTATCGGGATTACGCTGGTGGTTGTCGACATCGTGGCGCTGAGTTGGTTTTTGACCAATCCCCGCCTGCGCGCCAGTTTTGCCCTCGAAAAAGATTAAACGGCACTTTTTACCGATGCTGCACTCCAACAAGCGTTGAATTAACACGAAAGGACGTTTCAATGAAATCGCTGCGTTTAGTTTTATGTGCTTTGCCGCTGGTTTTAACGGGGTGTTCGACACTCTCGTCGATCTCCTCGATTAACTGGTCGGCGGCGTATCCGTGGAACTGGTTTGGTTCATCCACCGAAGTGACCGACCAAGGCGTGGGTAATATTACCGCCGCAACGGCGCTGGATCAGGACGCCATCGAATCCGCATTAGGCAGCGGTTACCGCCTGCGCAGCGGGATGAAAACGGAAAATGGCAATATCGTCCGCTACTTTGAAGCGCTGAAAGACGACAAGCTGGCGATGGTGATTAACGGCGATAAAGGCACGGTAAATCGCATCGACGTGATGGACAGCGAGATTGAAACCGACACCGGCGTGAAGGTGGGGACACCATTCAGCGAGCTCTATCAGAAAGCGTTCGGTAACTGCACCAGCGCCGTTGCTGAAGAGAAAGTCGCTGTGGAATGTAAAGCCGATGGCCGCCAGCATATTAGCTATCTCTTCACCGGCGAATGGAGTGGCCCGGAAGGCTTAATGCCGTCTGACGATACGCTCAAAAACTGGAAAATCAGCAAGATTATCTGGAAGCAGTAATTTGCGCCTGGACAAGCCGCCTCGCTGAAATCCAGGTATAATAGCCGCCATCAATGCCACGACTTCGTGGCATCTTTTTTTCAGGAGGAGCGATGTCTCAGGTTCAGAGTGGCATTTTGCCAGAACATTGCCGCGCGGCGATTTGGATTGAAGCCAATGTCAAAGGGGATATGGATGCCCTGCGTGCGGCCAGTAAAATTTTTATCGATAAACTGGCCACCTTTCAGGCTAAATTCCCGGACGCGCATCTTGGCGCCGTCGTGGCTTTTGGCAATAACGTCTGGCGTCAACTGAGCGGTGGCGAAGGGGCAGAAGAGCTAAAAGACTTTATCCCTTACGGTAAAGGTTTGGCTCCCGCGACCCAATACGACGTGCTGATCCATATCCTTTCTCTGCGTCACGATGTGAACTTCTCGGTGGCGCAGGCTGCGGTGGAAGCCTTTGGTGACAGCGTTGAAGTGCAGGAAGAGGTTCATGGCTTCCGCTGGGTGGAAGATCGCGATTTGAGCGGCTTTGTTGATGGCACGGAAAACCCGGCGGGCGAAGAGACGCGTCGCGACGTGGCGGTCATCAAAGATGGCGTGGACGCGGGTGGCAGCTACGTGTTCGTGCAGCGTTGGGAGCACAATCTCAAACAGCTTAACCGCATGAGCGTGCACGATCAGGAAATGATGATTGGTCGCACGAAAGACGCCAACGAAGAGATCGACGGCGACGACCGCCCGGTGACCTCTCACCTGACCCGCGTTGACCTGAAAGAAGACGGCAAAGGCCTGAAAATTGTCCGCCAGAGCCTGCCTTACGGCACGGCAAGCGGCACGCACGGTCTGTATTTTTGCGCCTATTGCGCGCGCCTGTATAACATCGAGCAGCAGCTGCTGAGCATGTTTGGCGATACCGACGGCAAGCGCGACGCCATGCTACGCTTCACCAAGCCGGTGACCGGCGGCTATTACTTCGCGCCGTCCGTTGAGCGTTTGCTTGCGCTGTAAGTGAGTCCTCACCTTGACCCTCTCCTTTAGGGAGAGGGGAATTCCCCCTCCCCTTATTCCCTTTTCTGCTTCCAAATCACCAAACGGTATATAAAACCGTTACTCCTTTAGTACTCGTTATAAATATGATGAACATAAGATAGTCATCACACTTATAAGGGCGAGCAATGGTCGTTACCGTACTGAAAAAGAGCACTCTGGCAATGGCGGGTTTATTGCTGATGGGGCAGGCGCAGGCCACTGAGTTGCTCAATAGCTCCTATGATGTTTCGCGCGAGCTTTTTGCCGCCCTGAATCCACCGTTTGAACAGCAGTGGGCGAAAGAGAACAACGGCGACAAGCTGACCATCAAACAATCTCACGCCGGTTCTTCAAAGCAAGCGCTGGCGATTTTGCAGGGTCTGAAAGCCGATGTGGTGACGTACAACCAGATTACCGACGTGCAGATCCTGCATGACAAAGGCAACCTGATCCCAGCGAACTGGCAGAGCCGTTTGCCGAATAACAGCTCGCCGTTCTACTCCACCATGGGCTTCCTGGTGCGTAAGGGTAACCCGAAAAATATTCACAGTTGGAACGATCTGGTGCGTCCTGACGTGAAGCTGATTTTCCCGAATCCAAAAACGTCCGGTAACGCGCGCTATACCTATCTGGCGGCATGGGGTGCGGCTGACAAAGCGGACGGTGGCGACAAAGCCAAAACCGAACAGTTTATGACGCAGTTCCTGAAAAACGTTGAAGTGTTTGATACCGGTGGTCGCGGGGCGACAACCACGTTCGCAGAGCGTGGGCTGGGTGATGTGCTGATCAGTTTCGAATCGGAAGTGAACAACATTCGCAAACAGTACGAAGCGCAGGGTTTCGAGGTGGTGATTCCTGAGACCAATATTCTGGCGGAGTTCCCGGTTGCCTGGGTTGATAAAAACGTCAAAGCCAACGGGACCGAAAAGGCCGCGAAGGATTACCTGAATTTCCTTTACAGTCCGCAGGCGCAGACCATCATTACCGATTACTACTATCGCGTGAACAATCCGGACGTGATGAACAAACTGAAAGATAAATTCCCGCAGACAGAGCTGTTCCGCGTGGAAGACAAATTCGGCTCGTGGCCGGAAGTGATGAAAACGCATTTTGTCACCGGCGGTGAGTTAGACAAACTGCTGGCGGCGGGGCGTAAGTAATGTTTGCAGTGTCCTCCAGACGCGTGCTGCCGGGCTTTACGTTAAGCCTCGGGACCAGCCTGCTGTTCGTCTGCCTGATTTTATTGCTGCCGCTGAGCGCGCTGGTGATGCAGCTCTCTGACATGAGCTGGTCGCAGTACTGGGAAGTGGTCACCAACCCGCAGGTGGTGGCGGCGTATAAAGTGACGCTGCTGTCGGCATTTGTGGCCTCGATTTTTAACGGTGTGTTCGGCCTGCTGATGGCGTGGATCTTAACCCGCTACCGTTTCCCGGGTCGTACGTTGCTCGATGCGTTAATGGATCTGCCCTTCGCACTACCAACGGCGGTTGCCGGTTTAACGCTGGCGTCGCTCTTTTCGGTAAACGGTTTTTACGGCGAGTGGCTGGCAAAGTTTGATATCAAAGTGACCTACACCTGGCTCGGTATTGCGGTGGCGATGGCCTTCACCAGCATCCCGTTTGTGGTGCGTACCGTGCAGCCCGTACTCGAAGAGTTAGGCCCCGAGTACGAAGAAGCGGCGGAAACACTGGGTGCAACGCGCATCCAGAGCTTTTGCAAAGTGGTGTTGCCCGAGCTTTCTCCGGCACTGCTGGCCGGCGTGGCGCTCTCTTTTACCCGTAGCCTCGGAGAATTCGGCGCGGTGATCTTTATCGCCGGGAACATCGCGTGGAAAACGGAAGTGACCTCGCTGATGATTTTTGTCCGTTTGCAGGAGTTTGATTACCCGGCAGCGAGTGCGATTGCCTCGGTGATCCTGGCCGCATCGCTGCTGCTGCTGTTCTCAATTAACACTCTGCAAAGTCGCTTTGGTCGACGTGTGGTAGGTCATTAATGGCGATCGTTGCTCAATTGAAGCGCTATGACGCACCCCGTATAAACTGGGGAAAATGGTTTCTGATTGGTACAGGCGTGCTGGTATCAGCATTAATCCTTGTCGTGCCAATGGTTTATATTTTTGTTCATGCCTTCAGCCAGGGGTTGATGCCGGTACTGAAAAACCTGGCCGATCCGGACATGTTGCACGCGATCTGGCTGACCGTGATGATTGCCCTGATTACCGTGCCGGTGAACCTGGTCTTTGGCGTTTTGCTGGCCTGGCTGGTGACGCGCTTTGACTTCCCGGGTCGTCAGCTGCTGCTCACGCTGCTGGATATTCCCTTTGCCGTGTCGCCAGTGGTGGCCGGTCTGGTTTACCTGCTCTTTTACGGCTCGAACGGCCCGCTGGGCGGCTGGCTGGATGAGCACAACCTGCAGATCATGTTCGCCTGGCCGGGCATGGTGCTGGTGACCGTCTTTGTGACCTGTCCGTTTGTGGTGCGTGAGCTGGTTCCGGTGATGTTAAGCCAGGGCAGCCACGAAGACGAAGCCGCAATTTTGCTCGGCGCATCGGGCTGGCAAATGTTCCGCCGTGTGACGCTACCGAATATTCGCTGGGCGTTACTGTACGGCGTGGTGCTAACCAACGCGCGTGCGATTGGTGAGTTTGGCGCGGTATCCGTCGTATCGGGATCGATTCGCGGCGAAACTCTGTCTCTGCCGTTGCAGATTGAATTGCTGCAACAGGACTACAACACCGTCGGTTCCTTTACTGCCGCAGCGTTGCTGACGCTGATGGCGATTTTGACCCTGTTTTTGAAGAGTATAGTGCAGTGGCGTTTAGAGAATCAGGAAAAACGTCTGCATCAGGAGGGAAATCATGAGCATTGAGATTGCCAATATTAAGAAGTCTTTTGGTCGCACCCAGGTGCTGAATGATATCTCGCTGGATATCCCTTCCGGACAAATGGTGGCGTTGCTGGGGCCATCTGGCTCCGGTAAAACCACGCTGCTGCGGATCATCGCCGGACTTGAGCATCAGACCAGCGGGCATATCCGCTTTCACGGCACCGATGTGAGTCGCCTGCATGCCCGGGACCGTAAAGTTGGCTTTGTATTCCAGCATTATGCGTTGTTCCGCCATATGACCGTCTTCGACAATATCGCGTTTGGCCTGACGGTTCTCCCACGCCGTGGGCGCCCTGATGCGGCCGCGATTAAAGCAAAAGTGACCAAACTGCTTGAGATGGTGCAACTGGCACATCTGGCCGATCGGTTCCCGGCGCAGCTTTCCGGTGGACAGAAGCAGCGTGTGGCCCTGGCACGTGCGCTGGCGGTTGAGCCGCAAATTCTGCTGCTTGATGAGCCCTTTGGCGCGCTGGATGCACAGGTGCGTAAAGAGTTGCGTCGCTGGCTGCGACAGCTGCATGAAGAGCTGAAATTTACTAGCGTGTTTGTGACCCACGATCAGGAAGAGGCGATGGAAGTTGCGGATCGTGTGGTCGTGATGAGTCAGGGAAATATTGAGCAGGTTGATGAACCAGAACAGCTGTGGCGCGAACCGGCAACCCGTTTTGTGCTGGAGTTTATGGGCGAAGTGAACCGCATGCAGGGCACTATCCGTGGCGGACAATTCCATGTCGGCGCGCATCGCTGGCTGCTGGGGTATACGCCCTCTCATCAGGGACCGGTCGATCTGTTCCTGCGTCCTTGGGAAATAGACGTGAGCCGCCGAACCAGCCTTGATTCACCGCTTCCGGTGCAGGTTCTGGAAGCGAGTCCTAAAGGGCACTACACCCATCTGGTGGTACAGCCGCTAGGTTGGTATACCGAACCATTGACCGTGGTGATGCGTGATGAGGAGCCGCCGTACCGCGGTGAGCGGCTGTTTGTCGGCTTGCAGAATGCGCGTATTTATCACGGTAACGAGCGAATCGAAGCGCGTGAGGACCTTGCTCTGGCCGAGTCAGCCTGATAGGTTAATCAGTATGTTTATCGCCCGGTGGCGTTGCGCTCCCGGGCTTTTTTTGAGCAAAAACCGTGAACACATTAGAGCAAACCATCGGCAATACCCCTCTGGTCAAACTGCAGCGTATGGGGCCAACCAACGGCAGTGAAGTCTGGGTCAAACTTGAAGGTAATAATCCGGCGGGTTCCGTCAAAGATCGCGCGGCGCTGTCGATGATTGTCGAGGCTGAAAAGCGCGGCGAAATACAGCCCGGCGATGTGCTGATCGAAGCGACCAGCGGAAACACGGGTATTGCGCTGGCGATGATTGCCGCACTGAAAGGCTATCACATGAAGCTGCTGATGCCGGACAACATGAGCCAGGAGCGTCGCGCTGCGATGCGTGCCTATGGCGCAGAGCTGATTCTCGTGACGAAAGAGTTGGGCATGGAAGGGGCCCGCGATTTGGCCCTCGAGATGGCACAGCGCGGTGAGGGTAAATTGCTGGATCAGTTCAACAATCCTGATAATCCTTATGCCCATTACACCACAACGGGGCCGGAAATCTGGCAGCAGACAGAAGGGCGAATCACGCATTTTGTCTCGAGTATGGGAACGACGGGGACGATCACGGGCGTTTCTCGTTTTCTGCGTGAACAGGACACTGCAGTGACGATTGTTGGCTTGCAACCGGAAGAGGGCAGCAGTATTCCTGGGATCCGCCGCTGGCCTGCGGAGTATATGCCGGGCATTTTTAATGCATCGTTGGTGGATGTCGTACTGGATATTCATCAGCGCGAGGCGGAAAATACGATGCGTGAACTGGCGGTACGCGAAGGTATTTTCTGCGGCGTCAGTTCGGGGGGCGCGGTAGCAGGAGCATTGCGGGTTGCCCAGCAGAATCCGGGCGCGCGAGTGGTGGCGATTATTTGCGACCGCGGCGATCGTTATCTTTCTACCGGCGTTTTTGGTGAAGAGAGTTATTCGCAGGGGGCTGGGATTTAAGCGTCATGGAGATGATTTTATTTCGGGATAAAACCCGCGCGCAGCAGACCGATATTGTGGCTGTGCAGTCGCAGGTGGTTTACGGCAGTGTGGGCAACAGTATCGCGGTGCCAAACATTAGACTGCATCAGCTCACCGTGACGGCCGTTCCAACGGTGCTGTTCAGCAATACTCCGCATTACGACACGTTTTACGGTGGCGTGATCCCGGACGACTGGTTTAGCGGTTACCTGAAGGCGCTGGAAGAACGCGACGTGTTACGCGAGCTGAAAGCCGTGACAACCGGTTATATGGGCAGCGCCAGTCAGATTAAAATCCTGGCGCAATGGCTTAAAACCGTGAAGCAACAGCATCCCGATTTGCTGGTACTGGTCGATCCGGTGATGGGGGATATCGACAGCGGTATGTACGTTAATCCTGAAATCCCTAAGGCCTATTGTGAGCACTTGCTGCCACTGGCGCAGGGCATTACCCCTAACGTCTTTGAGCTTGAAGTGCTGAGCGGCCAGTCGTGCCGTACCCCTGAAAGCGCCGTTTCAGCGGCAAAAGCATTGTTGTCAGAGACACTCAAATGGGTGGCGATTACCAGCGCGCCAGTGGCCGCTGATCCCGAAAATATTCATGTGGTGTTGGTGACAAAAGAGGATGTTGTGGTGACTCATCATCCGCGTGTCGCGACCGATTTGAAAGGAACCGGCGATCTCTTCTGTTCAGAGTTGGTGAGCGGCATTGTGCAGGGTAGTGACGTTGCAGAGGCGATACGTCGTGCAGGCGATCGGGTGACGGAAGTAATGAAGTACACCCAGCAAAAAGGTTTCGACGAGTTGATACTCCCGGTATAAAAAACCGCTCACGACATAAACAAAAATGGCGCCCTAGGGCGCCATTTCTCTGTGCGGCAAGAATTACTTCTTGATGCGGATCACTGGGGTTTCGCCCACGGTCACGCTGCCAGACAGTTTGATCAGTTCTTTGATTTCGTCCATGTTGGAGATAACAACCGGAGTCAGGGTAGACTTGGCTTTCTCTTCCAGCAGGGCCAGATCGAATTCGATCACTGTGTCGCCAACTTTCACACGTTGACCTTCTTCTGCGATACGTTTGAAGCCTTCGCCTTTCAGTTCGACAGTGTCGATACCAAAGTGGACGAACAGTTCGATACCGCTATCGGATTCGATAGAGAACGCATGGTTAGTTTCAAAAATTTTACCGATGGTGCCGTCAACTGGCGCAACCATTTTGTTGCCGGTTGGTTTGATAGCAATGCCATCACCAACGATTTTCTCGGCAAAAACAACATCCGGCACGTCTTCGATATTCACGATTTCGCCAGACAGCGGAGCAATAATCTCAATAGTTCCGGTGTCTTTCTTATCATCAGAAACCAGAGATTTCAGTTTATCGAACAAACCCATGATCTTCTCCTAAGCAGTAATTGGGCCGCATCTCGTGGATTAGCAGATTGTTTTTTCTTCAATGAACTTGTTAACCAGCGTCATTAACTCGTCCGTTGTCGGTTGAGCAAGAGCCTGCTCTGCTAACACCTTCGCATCTTCGAAGTTCGTGTTACGGATAATCTTCTTAATGCGCGGGATGGAAATGGCGCTCATAGAGAACTCGTCCAGACCCATACCCAGCAACAGAAGTGTAGCACGTTCGTCGCCTGCAAGCTCACCACACATGCCAGTCCATTTGCCTTCAGCATGAGAAGCATCAATAACTTGCTTGATCAGGTTGAGTACGGATGGAGACATTGGCTGGTAGAGATGTGAAATCATATCATTACCACGGTCAACTGCCAGAGTGTACTGCGTTAAATCATTGGTGCCGATACTAAAGAAATCAACTTCTTTGGCTAAATGACGAGCAATAACGGCGGCGGCCGGTGTTTCTACCATCACGCCGACTTCGATTGTCTCATCAAAGGCTTTGCCTTCGTCACGCAGTTCCTGTTTGTAGATTTCGATCTCTTTCTTCAGTGCACGCACTTCTTCAACAGAGATGATCATCGGGAACATAATGCGCAGTTTACCGAAGGAGGATGCACGCAGAATCGCGCGGACCTGATCGCGCAGGATCTCTTTGCGGTCCATAGCGATACGCACTGCACGCCAGCCCAGGAACGGGTTCTCTTCTTTCGGGAAGTTCATGTACGGCAGTTCTTTATCGCCGCCGATGTCCATGGTACGCACGATAACGGCCTGAGAACCGCAAGCTTCAGCAACTGCTTTATAGGCTGCGAACTGCTCTTCTTCGGTTGGCAGGGCGTCACGGTCCATGAACAGGAATTCAGTACGGTACAGACCTACACCTTCCGCGCCGTTGCGCTCAGCGCCATCAACGTCACGTACGGTACCGATGTTCGCGCACACTTCTACCTGATGACCATCCAGGGTGATAGCTGGCAGATCTTTCAGTTTCGCGAGTTCGGTTTTCTCGGAAGCCACTTGCTCCTGAACGGCGCGCAGTTTCTCGATTTCTTCGTTGGTTGGGTTGACGTAAACCAGATTGTTTACGGCATCCAGAATCAGATAGTCATCGTTTTTAACCTGAGAAGTCACGCTACCTGTACCCACGATCGCAGGCAGTTCAAGTGAACGCGCCATGATAGAGGTGTGAGAGGTACGGCCACCGGCGTCAGTAATGAAACCCAGCACCTTGTTAAGGTTCAACTGTGCGGTTTCTGACGGCGTCAGGTCAGCGGCGACCAGGATAACTTCATCCTGAATAGAGCTGAGATCGATGATGGCCAAGCCTAAGATGTTACGCAGCAGGCGCTTACCGATGTCGCGTACGTCAGCCGCACGCTCTTTCAGGTATTCATCATCCAGTTCTTCAAGGGCAGTTGCCTGACCTTCGATAATTTCATGCGCAGCCGCGTCGGCCGTCATGCCTTTATCTTTAATCAGGGCTATGATTTCCTGCTCAAGCTCCTCATCTTCGAGCAGCATGATGTGCCCTTCGAAGATGGCTTCTTTTTCTTCACCGAAAGTTTCACCAGCTTTGGTTTTGATCGCTTCCAGCTGCGCAGATGCCTTTGCACGGCCACTCAGAAAACGTTCAACTTCCTGATCAACCTTGTCGGCAGAAATTTTTTTCCGGTCGATGACGATCTCGTCTTCTTTCAGCAGAAGTGCTTTGCCGAAAGCGATACCCGGGGATGCTAAAATGCCTGAAATCATAACCCTACCTTACTTGTGACTGATATTAAAAAGAACCCGGAACTTACTCGAGCTCAGCCATCAGTTTTACCAGATGCTCAACTGCTTTCTGCTCGTCTTCGCCTTCTGCAGAAATAGTGACTACGGTGCCCTGAGTCAGGCCCAGAGTCTGCAGTTTGAACAGGCTTTTGGCGCTAGCGCTTTTGCCGTTGGAGGTAACAGTGATCTCAGAAGTGAAGCCTTTAGCTTCTTTAACAAACTGAGCAGCAGGGCGGGTATGCAGACCGTTTGGAGCAGTAATGGTAACTTCTTGCTGGAACATTGTATTTCCCCAACTTATAGGTTTAGTGTTGTGGAACTAAAGTCTAGCCTGGCGGCTTAACTTTAGCCTGTCTTGTTAGCGCTGACGTTTCGCTCGTCATTAAACATTATGCAGTCAAAGCAAGACTTGAACCAAATCATAAAATCGATTCAGCAAGTCGATTTCTCACATTGATTAATTTCGCGCTTCAAAATAATTGTCAGGTTAAATACCAGACCCGACGGGGTGAATCAATGCCAGGAGGAGTAAAAGTTTGAAGTAGACCACAAAAAAGCACCCATTAGGGTGCTTTTTTACGCGTTTTTAACATGCTGGCATTACTGTTGCAGCTCTTTTTCGGTAAAGAGATCGGCAAACAGAGCAGTGCTTAAATAACGCTCACCCGAGGAGGGGAGGATAACCACTATATTCTTATTGGTAAAGGTTTCGTCTTCCTGGAGTTTCAATGCAGCCGCAACTGCCGCTCCGGAAGAGATGCCAGCAAGAATACCTTCTTCATCCATCAGACGACGAGCCGTAGAGATGGCTTCTTCGTTGGTAATGGCAACGACTTTATCAATCAGCTTCAGATCCAGGTTACCCGGAATAAAGCCTGCGCCGATACCTTGAATTTTATGTGGACCTGGCTTCAGCTCTTCACCCGCCAGCGCCTGAGCGATAACCGGAGAATCCGTTGGTTCAACAGCAACGGTAATCAGATCTTTTTTGCCTTTGGTGCCTTTAATATAACGGCTAACGCCGGTCAGCGTACCGCCAGTGCCGACACCGGAGATAAACACGTCAACCTGACCGTCCGTGTCTTCCCAGATTTCAGGACCCGTCGTTTTCTCGTGGATTTCCGGGTTTGCCGGGTTGCTGAACTGCTGGAGCAGCAGATATTTAGCCGGATCGCCTGCAACAATTTCTTCTGCTTTCTGAATGGCACCTTTCATGCCTTTCGCGCCTTCAGTCAGTACCAGATTGGCACCCAGCGCTTTCAGCAGCTTGCGGCGCTCAATGCTCATGGTTTCTGGCATGGTCAGCGTTAATTTATACCCACGCGCAGCGGCGACGTAAGCGAGGGCGATACCGGTGTTGCCACTGGTAGGTTCAACTAACTCAACGCCAGGCTTCAGAACGCCACGTTTTTCGGCATCCCAAATCATATTTGCACCGATACGGCATTTCACGCTGAAGCTCGGGTTACGTGATTCGACCTTCACCAGAATGCGTCCATTACCGATACGGTTCAGTCGAACCAAGGGCGTATGACCGATCGTCAACGAGTTGTCTTCGTAAATCTTACTCATGGCCTGTCCTTAACTGTATGAAATTGGGATACCGCTCCAGCATACCTGTTGAAAAGGTATGGGGAAGTAAGGAAATCGCATATCTATATGCTGTTGAGAAATAATGCGTTCAAGTATGGAATAAGGAGAGGCATAAGCCACTCCTGTTTACACAGTTTTGCACTACTTCCATAAGGCATGTTTATCGCGATAACAGTCGACCCACATAGATGTCGCACCGCAAACGGCAACAGGCATAATGAACAAGTTCAGCACAGGAATCATGGTGAACAGGCTGGTGAGAGCGCCAAACTGCATGTTGATCACTTTTTGACTGCGAAGGGCTGTTCGCATCGATTTGAAAGGCACTTTGTGGTTGTCGAAGGGATAGTCGCAATACTGAATGGCCAGCATCCACGCACTGAACAGGAACCACAGAACGGGCGCCACAGTCTGGCCGATGCCCGGAATAAAATAGAGAATGAGCAGCACAATGGCTCGCGGCAAATACCAGGCAAATTTCTGCCATTCACGCTTCATGATGCGCGGCACGTCTTTCATAATACCGAACACACCAGTATCGGGCGGCGTAGCGCCTGTCAGTCGGGCTTCCAGTTGTTCCGCCAGCAGTCCGTTGAACGGGGCCGCGATCCAGTTGGCTATCGTCGAGAAGAAATAGCCAAAAACCAACAGCACCGAAATGACCACAATCGGCCATAACAGATAGCTAAGCCACTGCAGCCAGTCTGGGACGTGGCTCATAATGGAGGGCACCCAACTTTCCAGTTGGGTAAACAGCCACCAGAATGCGGTGCCCATCAGTAAAATATTGATCAGTAAAGGCATGATCACAAAGCGTCGGATACCTGGCAGGGATACCAGTTTCCATCCCTGTGAAAAATACCCAATGCCGCTGCGTGGGGCTGAATTTGAGGTTGAGACCATAACCAGGCTGTACTCCTTTTTTCACAACCAGTGGAATTGCTCACCTATATTATCGAGTTATGGATCAATGACCAGTTCGGAAATGTTCGAAAAAACAGCAAAAAGCACGATTTCATCCATCTTTATGCTGTGAATGCTCCGCACACACTTGCACTTGACGTAATCGGCAAATACTCTTAGTGAGTAAATGTTTGCCGTGGTGGCAAGGTGTTAGAACAACAGAGAATATAATGATGCAGGATTTGCGTCTGATATTAATCATTGTTGGCGCGATCGCCATACTTGCTTTACTGGTACATGGTTTTTGGACCAGCCGTAAAGAACGCTCGTCTATGTTTCGCGATCGCCCACTGAAGCGCATGAAGTCTAGCCGTAATGATGACGGTGATGAAGACATCGAAGATAACGACGACGAGGGCGTGGGTGAAGTGCGCGTCCATCGGGTCAATACGGCACCCGGCGTAGGCCATGGGGAGCAAGAAGCGCCTCGTCAGTCTGTGCAGCATCAGTATCAGCCGCCGTATGCTTCTGCACAGCCGCGCCCGCAGGCACCTCAGCCTGTGGAAGAGCCGGTCCGCCAGCCACAACCGCAGCCAGTGCATCAACAGCCTGTCGCGCAGCCACAGCCGGTTCAGCAGCCTCAACCTGTGCAACCTGTTCAGCAGCCGCAGTCAGACCCTCAGCCTGTCCAGACTCAGCCTGCACCGACTGTTGAGCCAGAACCGGTTGTAGAAGAAGCGCCAGTGGTTGAAAAACCGCAGCGTAAAGAAACGGTCATCATCATGAACGTGGCGGCTCATCATGGCACCCAGCTTAATGGTGAATTACTGCTTAACAGTATTCAGCAAGCAGGCTTCAAATTTGGCGATATGAATATTTTCCATCGTCATTTAAGCCCTGATGGCAGCGGTCCTGCGCTGTTTAGCCTGGCCAATATGGTGAACCCTGGGACGTTTGATCCTGAAATGACCGGCGATTTCCTTACGCCGGGTATCACCATTTTTATGCAGGTGCCGTCTTACGGTGATGAACTGCAAAACTTTAAGCTGATGCTGCAATCCGCTCAGCATATCGCCGATGAAGTCGGCGGTATGGTACTCGACGATCAACGTCGTATGATGACGCCGCAGAAACTGCGCGAATATCAGGATCGCATCCGCGAAGTGAAGGAAGCCAACGCGTAATTCCTGCGTGTCTTCCTCTCCTCCAGAACCCCCGCATGTCGGGGGTTTTTCTCATTGATGGTGCGTTATGGACTCAATCGAACAACAACTGACACAGCTAAGAACCACACTTCGCCATCATGAATATCTTTATCATGTGATGGACGCCCCGGAAGTCCCGGATGCGGAATATGACCGTCTGATGCGTGAGTTGCGCGAGCTTGAAGCGCAGCACCCAGAATTAATTACACCTGATTCCCCGACTCAACGCGTGGGAGCCGCGCCGTTGGCCTCCTTCAGCCAGGTGCGTCACGAAGTTCCAATGCTTTCGCTGGACAACGTGTTCGATGAAGAGAGTTTTCTTGCGTTCAACAAGCGCGTGCAGGACCGGCTGAAAAGCACGGATACACTGACCTGGTGCTGTGAGCTCAAGCTTGACGGGTTGGCTGTCAGTATTTTGTATGAAAATGGTCTGCTGGTGCGCGCAGCTACGCGTGGCGATGGCACAACAGGCGAAGATATCACCGCCAACGTACGGACCATTCGCGCCATTCCATTAACGCTGCGTGGCGACAACATTCCCGCGCGTCTTGAAGTGCGTGGTGAGGTTTTCCTCCCGCAGAAGGGCTTTGAGAAGATCAACGACGAAGCGCGTCGCACCGGCGGGAAAATTTTCGCTAACCCGCGTAACGCCGCAGCAGGTTCATTGCGTCAGCTGGATCCACGCATTACAGCGAAGCGACCGCTCACTTTCTTCTGCTACGGCGTCGGTATCCTGGAGGGGGGCGTATTGCCTGATACCCATCTGGGGCGTTTGCTGCAGTTTAAAGAGTGGGGCCTGCCGGTCAGCAACCGCGTACAGCTGTGCGACTCTCCCGAAGCCGTGCTGGCGTTTTATCACAAAGTTGAAGAAGACCGCCCGTCGCTGGGGTTTGATATCGACGGCGTGGTGATCAAAGTGAATTCCCTGGCGCTTCAGGAACAGTTGGGCTTTGTCGCCCGCGCGCCGCGCTGGGCCGTCGCGTTCAAATTCCCTGCGCAAGAACAGATGACCTTTGTGCGCGACGTGGAGTTCCAGGTTGGACGCACTGGCGCTATCACGCCTGTTGCGCGACTGGAGCCGGTGCAGGTCGCGGGCGTGCTGGTCAGCAACGCGACTTTGCATAATGCCGACGAAATTGCGCGCCTGGGCCTGCGTATTGGCGATAAAGTCGTTATCCGTCGTGCCGGTGATGTCATTCCCCAAGTCGTTAACGTCGTGGAATCTGAGCGCCCTGACGATACCCGTGAGATTGTTTTCCCCGCCCATTGTCCCGTCTGTGGAGCCGATGTCGAACGTGTGGAAGGCGAAGTGGTAACGCGCTGCACGGGCGGTTTGATTTGTGGCGCTCAGCGCAAAGAGGCACTCAAGCACTTTGTTTCGCGCCGAGCGTTAGATGTGGATGGGATGGGCGATAAAATCATCGACCAACTGGTTGAGAAAGAGTATGTCCACACGCCTGCCGATCTGTTCCGCCTGAGCGCTGGCAAGCTGACCGGACTCGACCGAATGGGGCCGAAGTCCGCGCAAAACGTCGTTAATGCGCTGGAGAAGGCGAAAGAAACGACGTTTGCCCGCTTCCTGTATGCGCTGGGTATTCGCGAAGTGGGTGAGGCAACGGCAGCAGGTCTGGCGGCTCATTTCGGTACGCTTGAGCAGCTTGAAAAGGCGACGATTGACGACCTGCAAAAAGTGCCAGACGTCGGAATTGTTGTCGCCACTCACGTTTTTAACTTCTTTGCTGAAGAGAGTAACCGCGACGTGATCGGCAAACTGCTGGAAGAGGGCATTCACTGGCCCGCACCGGTGGTTATCAATGTCGAAGAAATCGACAGTCCATTTGCCGGTAAAACGGTGGTGTTGACCGGTAGCCTGAGCCAGATGTCGCGAGACGATGCTAAAGCGCGTCTGGTCGCACTTGGCGCTAAAGTGGCGGGCAGCGTGTCGAAGAAAACCGATCTGGTAATTGCTGGAGAAGCGGCCGGTTCAAAACTGGCGAAGGCCCAGGAGCTGGGTATTGACGTGATTGACGAAGTGGAAATGCTGCGTCTGTTTGGGGAATAGCGTGGAGAAAGAACAGCTCGTCGAAATCGCGAATACCGAAATGCCTTTTGGGAAATACAAAGGCCGTCGGCTGATTGATGTTCCAGAAGAGTATTTATTGTGGTTCGCGCGAAAGGATGAATTTCCTGCCGGACGGCTGGGCGAGCTGATGGCAATCACGCTGCTTATCAAAACAGAAGGGCTGAGCCATCTGGTTCAGCCCCTCAAACGGCCTTAAGCTTTTGCGGCGTGGGACTCTTCCTGCGCCAGCTTTTCGGTTTGACGTTTGTAGCGTCGTGCCATCACCGCGCACACCATGAGCTGGATCTGGTGGAAGATCATTAGCGGCAGTACCATCATCCCAATGACCGACGTCGGGAACAGAATATTGGCCATCGGTATGCCGTTCGCCAGACTCTTTTTCGACCCGCAGAAGACGATGGTGATTTCATCGGCTTTATTAAATCCGAATCGACGCGCGGCAAACGTGTTTACCGCAATAATTATCGCCAGCAGCACGCAGCTCACTAGCGCAATAAACAGCAACGAACCGATGCCGACTTTGTGCCAGATACCGTTTACGACGGCTTCACCAAAAGCGGAATAGACCACCAGCAAAATCGACGTCTGATCAGTTTTCCCAATCCACTTTTTATTTCTCGCCACAAAGTCGCCAATCCATGGGCGAGAAAGGTGGCCCAGCACAAATGGCAGCAGCAACTGCAGGCAGATTTTACCCACCTGTTCCAGATTGCCTTCCGCACCATGCATGTTCATCAACAACCCGACCAGCAGTGGCGAAACAAAAATCCCTAACAGACTTGAGGCGGATGCGGAACAGACCGCCGCCGCCACATTGCCACCCGCGAGAGAGGTAAAGGCAATGGCTGACTGCACCGTCGCGGGCAAAATGCACAGATAGAGGAAACCGGTGTAAAGCGCGGGATCGACATTCACCGGTGCCCACCACGCGAACAGCACGCCGAGTATGGGGAATATCACGAACGTACTGCACATCACCCACAAATGCAGCCGCCAGTGGCTACCGCCTGCAATGATGGCTTCGCGGGAGAGTTTGGCACCGTGCATAAAGAACAGCAGGGCAATAGCTGCTGTCGTCAGGCCTTCAACGAAAGGCACGAAGCTGCCACGGGCCGGGAAAAATGAGGCCAGTAACACGACGGCAATCAGGGTAAGAGTAAAGGGATCGAGAATGCGAAAGAGTTTCATAAACGCTCCTGAAAACAGATTTCGCTATTGTGCTTTGTTCTGTTTGAGAAATAAAATCGATTTATTGAATCCATTCATGAATAAAATAGATGAATTATTCGTTACGTCAGCTTCGTGTTTTTGTCACCGTCGCGCAGGCCAAAAGCTTTAGCCGCGCGGGCGAAATAATCGGCCTAAGCCAGTCGGCGGTGAGTCACAGCGTGAAAGAGCTGGAACTACAAACCGGCGTGCGTCTTCTCGATCGCACCACGCGTGAAGTGGTGCTCACCGAAGCGGGGCAGCAGCTGGCCTTACGTCTTGAAAGACTGTTGGATGAACTTAATAGCACTTTGCGTGATGTGGGCCGAGTCGGGCAGCAGCTTTCCGGAACGGTGCGCGTGGCAGCAAGCCAGACGATTTCAGCGCATCTCATTCCGCAGTGTATTGCAGAAAGTAATCAACGTTATCCCGATATCAATTTTGTGCTGCACGACCGGCCACAGCAATGGGTTCTGGAGAGCATTCGACAGGGAGATGTCGATTTTGGGATTGTTATCGACCCCGGTCCGGTCACGGATCTTGAATGCGAGATGGTGCTCTCAGAGCCGTTCTTGTTGTTATGTCGTGACGATGACCCGCTGGCAGCTTTGCCAGAAGTTACATGGCAGGCACTGCAAGGGGCTAACCTGGTGCTGCAGGATTACGCCTCCGGAAGTCGCCCATTGATTGACATGGCGCTGGTTGAGCAAAAAGTGAAGGCGTCAATCGTGCAGGAAATTGGTCATCCCGCGACGTTATTCCCGATGGTTGAGGCGGGAATAGGCATTAGTGTTTTACCCGCACTGGCATTGCCATTGCCTCAAGGAAGCCGGCTGGTTGTTAAGCGCTTCACGCCATGCATCGAACGCAAGTTGATGCTTGCGCGGCGTAAAAATCGTTCGCTTTCGGGGGCGGCTCACGCTTTATGGGAGGTGGTTCGTATGCAGGCGCAGCAATTAATGGAGGCCCGCATACGCGATCCGTTGTTTAACGCAACAGACGATTAGATGTAGATATCAATCTGGTTACTGGCGGTAGGTGAATTCACACCTTCGGCCTTGCTCTGCTGTTGAGCTTGTTTTTGCTGGCTTTCTTCAGCTTGCTGACGCTGTAACTGCGCCAGTTGGGCCTGCAGCATTTTGATCTGATTCTGAATAAGCTCAGCCTGCTTTTTCTTGTCTTCAGCGCTGCCGCTGGTGTCGCTTGCCACGTCCTTCAACTGCTGGGTCAGCTTAGTAATTTGCGACGTTATACGGCTAATCTGCGCAGAAATACTATTGCCACTGGCGCTGCTGCTGCCACTGCTGGTTTGTAATGATGGTGTGGGTCCCTGGATAGTTGTCATGTTATTTCCTCTCGCTATAAAACAAGAATATCGGCATTAGCGACAATAGCTTGAGTGTACCTGCCAGATTTAGCGGGTCTGCATGCATTGATACTGAAAGAGTATTGATGAAATGCTGAAAGTGTATTGGTGATAATGAAGGTGCTGCGGATATAAGTCAGGGGTGATGCGATGTATTTATCGCAATTTTAGCCCTGAAGGAGCCTCCATGACCCTCTCAAATAATCCGTGGTATTGCGCTGATATTATTCGTACCGCCAAACCTGATTTCACTCCCCGAGTAGCCTTTATTCTTGGCTCTGGACTGGGAGCGCTTGCGGATCAGATTGAAGATGCCGTTGCGATTTCGTACGACAAATTGCCTGGTTTTCCTGTCAGTACCGTCCACGGCCATGCCGGTGAATTGGTATTAGGTCATCTGGCGGGCGTTCCCGTTGCGTGCATGAAAGGCCGTGGGCATTTCTATGAAGGCCGCGGAATGACGGTAATGACTGAGGCGATCCGCACTTTTAAATTGCTCGGCTGTGAGTTCTTGTTCAGCACTAACGCGGCTGGTTCTTTGCGACTGGACGTAGGGCCTGGGAGCCTTGTTGCGCTTAATGACCATATCAATACCATGCCGGGTACGCCGCTGGTGGGCTTGAATGACGAGCGCTTTGGCGAGCGTTTTTTCTCTCTGGCGAATGCCTACGATCCTGAAGCTCGCGCAATCTTACAAGCCGTTGCGAATGAAGAGGGTTTTGCGCTCAGCGAAGGTGTCTTTGTCTCCTATCCCGGACCCAATTTCGAAACTGCTGCCGAGATCCGCATGATGCAAATTATCGGCGGGGATGTGGTGGGAATGTCAGTCGTACCTGAGGTGATTTCAGCCCGTCATTGCGGGCTGAAAGTCGTCGCCGTTTCGGCAATTACCAACCTGGCGGAAGGGCTTGGCGATGTGAAACTGTCCCATGAACAAACGCTGGCCGCGGCAGAACTCTCTCGACAGAACTTCATCGATCTTATCCGTGGATTTTTACGCAAAATTGCCTGATTAATAAAAAAAAGTGGCCTGTAAGGGCCACCTGCTGCAATAAGGAATGTGATATGCACATCACGACTCGCTTAAAAATGATGTCCTTTATGCAATATTTTATCTGGGGGAGTTGGCTGGTCACCCTCGGTTCTTACATGATTAACACCCTACATTTTACCGGTTCCGACGTTGGTATGGTTTACAGCTCTAAAGGCCTTGCCGCGATTGTGATGCCATCGCTGGTGGGCATAATTGCTGATAAATGGCTTCGCGCTGACCGCGCGTATATGATTTGTCATCTCGTCTGCGCAGTTGCGCTGTGTTATGCCGCGCATATTAACGAGCCCGGTCTGATGTTCTGGGTGATGCTCATTAACGCAATGGCGTTTATGCCTACGATTGCGCTCTCCAATACGATTTCTTACTCGTGTCTGGAGCAGGCAGGGCTGGATACAGTGAATCATTTCCCACCTGTACGCGTGTATGGCACGGTGGGTTTTATCGCTGCAATGTGGACAATTAGTTTGATGGGCGTTGAACTGAGTAACGTACAGCTTTATATCGCTGCGGGTTCATCTCTGGTTTTAGCGCTCTATTCGATGACGTTCCCCAAAATTCCTGTAGTGCAGAACAAAGCCAGTGCAACGCTTATCAGCAAGCTCGGACTTGATGCATTTGTCCTCTTTAAACAACCCCGCATGGCGGTATTTTTTCTGTTTGCCATGCTTCTGGGCGCTGTTTTGCAAATCACGAATACCTTTGGCAGCCCCTTTCTGCATGATTTTGCGCGTAATCCTGAATTTGCCGACAGCTATATCGTTCTATACCCATCGATTTTGCTCTCTGTATCGCAAATGTCAGAGGTATTTTTCATTCTGACCATTCCTTATTTTCTTAAGCGTTTCGGCATCAAAACGGTGATGATGATGAGCATGATCGCCTGGATGCTACGTTTTGGATTGTTTGCTTTCGGCGATCCGTCCGGAATTGGTTTCGCTTTACTGATGTTGTCGATGATTGTTTATGGATGTGCGTTCGATTTCTTCAATATTTCTGGCTCAGTGTTTGTCGAGCAGGAGGTGAGTTCTGATATTCGTGCCAGTGCTCAGGGGCTATTTATGACGATGGTGAACGGCGTAGGCGCATACCTGGGCGCAATTCTGAGCGGCATGGCAGTGGACTTTTTCTCAGTGGATGGCGTAAAAGACTGGCAGACGATATGGTTGGTATTCGCGTCCTATGCCTTGATGCTGTCTGTCATCTTTTGGTTTAGCTTTCACTATCGCCACACACCTGAAAACAGCACAATGCGCACCGCTACACATTAAAATGTGTCATTTGTTACGGAAAAGGCATTAAGGTGGCGAATGAGATTTTTTTTGCCGGGTATGCTTTGATGGAACGCGTTTATCGTACCGATCTTAAACTGCTGCGCTATTTTCTTGCTGTCGCTGAGGAACTGCATTTTGGACGGGCTGCGGCCCGTCTTAACATGTCCCAGCCTCCCTTGAGTCTACATATTAAAGAGCTGGAAAGTCAGCTCGGTACCTTGCTGTTTATTCGTCATTCAAGAAGCGTTGCTTTGACTCATGCAGGCAAAATTCTGATGGAAGAGTCCCGACGTCTGCTTGCCAGTGCAGGCCAGGCACTTGCGCGTGTAGAACAGATTGGCCGGGGCGAAGCGGGGCGGATTGAACTGGGTATTGTCGGAACGGCAATGTGGAGCGAAGTACGTTTGCTGATGCGGGCGTTTTTAAAAGCGCACCCAAACGTTGACGTTGTTTTCCGTGAAAAATCACCGGTGATGCAGATGGCATTGCTCGAACGACGTGAGCTGGATGTTGGGATCTGGCGGATGGCGACGCATCCTTCGGCGGGTTTTACCAGCATCAATTTAAGTGCCGCCTCGTTTCTGGTCGCGATGCCGGAGGATCACCGTCTGGTCGGACGGTCCGCCGTTTCGTTAACCGAACTGCAAAACGAATATTTTGTCACAATGCCCTCGGCGCATTCCGACTGGGCATTTCTGCATGGCGTATGCCAGCAAGCAGGCTTTACACCATTGATTGTTCGCGAGGCCGTCGAGCCGCAGACGGTACTGGCGATGATCAGCATGGGAATGGGGATTACGCTTGCAGCAGACAGCTACGCACAAATGCAGTGGCCAGGTGTGGTGTTCCGCCCATTGGAAGAGCGCATTCCCGCAGATTTATATGTTGTCTATGACCAGAAGCAGGCGACGCCAGCAGTCGAGAAATTAATCGAAGGATTGAAAGTGTAGAGCAGATCCGAATCTGCTCAAATCGCAGAAAGCAAAAAAGCGCCCTAAAGGCGCTTTTTTACTATCTGCGATTTGAAAGATTCGAACCTGCAGCAGGTTCGAGCCGAACGCAGTGAGGCACCGGAGCCGCAGGCGACGCCCCTGTTCTAGAGCAGACTCGGGTCATCCTACACGACCCACCAAAGCAAAAAGGTGCCTTTTTGCTTTTCAATTCCTGTGACTTTTCACGTCAAATTCGCTATCTTGTTTAGTATATAAAACATGGTTGCTGACCTTTTTGCTAAGTTCCCTCGAAATAGCGCAAAACGGTTAAGCCAGCAAAACGAGATGCAATTGATGAGCGTGATGTTTGATCCTGAAGCCGCAATCTATCCTTTTCCGCCTAAACCTGTACCGTTAAATCTGGACGAAAAACAGTTTTATCGTGAGAAAATCAAACGTTTGCTGAAAGAGCGTGATGCCGTGATGGTGGCGCATTATTACACCGATCCTGAAATTCAACAGCTGGCTGAAGAGACCGGCGGATGTATTTCTGATTCTCTTGAGATGGCGCGTTTTGGGGCAAAGCATTCTGCGTCAACGCTTCTGGTGGCAGGCGTTCGCTTTATGGGCGAAACAGCGAAAATTCTGAGTCCGGAAAAGACTATTTTGATGCCGACGCTGAATGCGGAATGCTCGCTTGATCTGGGCTGCCCGATCGAAGAGTTCAGCGCATTTTGCGATGCGCATCCTGACAGGACCGTCGTGGTGTATGCCAATACCTCCGCTGCGGTCAAAGCCCGTGCTGACTGGGTTGTCACCTCCAGTATTGCCGTCGAGCTGATCGAGCATCTCGATAGCCTCGGCCAGAAGCTCATTTGGGCACCAGATAAACATCTGGGAAACTATGTGCAAAAGCAAACGGGCGCGGATGTGCTTTGCTGGCAGGGAGCCTGTATCGTTCATGACGAGTTTAAAACCCAGGCGCTGGCACGCATGAAGGCACTCTATCCCGAAGCCGCCATTCTGGTTCATCCAGAGTCACCCCAGTCGATTGTCGATATGGCAGATGCCGTCGGCTCTACCAGCCAACTGATCAACGCGGCGAAAACGTTGCCGCAGCAGAAGCTTATCGTCGCAACCGATCGCGGTATCTTTTATAAGATGCAGCAAGCGGTGCCGGAAAAAGAGCTGTTTGAAGCACCCACAGCCGGGGAAGGGGCAACTTGCCGCAGCTGTGCGCATTGTCCGTGGATGGCGATGAACGGGCTTAAAGCGATTGCCGACGGCCTGGAGTCGGGCGGCGCGGCACACGAAATCCATGTTGATGCAGCTTTACGTGAAGGCGCATTACTTCCGCTTAACCGGATGCTGGAATTTGCGGCTACACTACGTTCTTGATTTAAGACAACGCGTTATACGCGGTCAGGGGAAGAGATGGATTTTTTTAGCACGCAGAACATTCTGGTTCATATTCCGATCGGGACGGGTGGCTACGACCTGTCATGGATTGAAGCTGTTGGCACGATAGCGGGCCTGCTCTGTATCTGGCTGGCGAGTCTGGAGAAGATCAGTAACTATGCGTTCGGCCTGGTCAACGTGACGCTCTTTGCGATTATTTTTTTCCAGATTCAGCTCTATGCCAGTCTCTTGCTGCAACTTTTTTTCTTTGCTGCCAATATTTACGGCTGGTACGCGTGGTCACGGCAAAACAGCCAGCAGGAGGCAGAACTGCAAATTCGCTGGCTACCGCTGCCTAAGGCTATCGCATGGCTTGCGGCTTGCGTCGTCGCCATCGGTCTGATGACGGTCTACATCAACCCGGTATTTGGCTATCTCACGCACATCGCCGTCTCGGTAATGAGCAGCCTTGGACTCAACGTAACAATGCCTGAGCTGCAGCCTGACGCCTTCCCGTTCTGGGATTCCTGTATGATGGTGCTTTCCATCGCAGCGATGATTTTGATGACGCGAAAATACGTCGAAAACTGGCTGCTGTGGGTCATCATCAATGTGATAAGCGTGGTGATCTTTGCCTTGCAGGGCGTTTACGCGATGTCGCTGGAATACCTGCTTCTCACATTTATCGCCCTCAACGGCAGTCGGATGTGGATTAACAGCGCGCGTCAGCGTGGCTCACGCGCACTTTCCCGTTAATGAGGGTGATGATGTGAATGATCGGGCTGCGTCTCATTGAGATGGCAGTCCGGTCCATTACAGGGCTGATACTCCATCTGAATGGTGACGTGTGAAATAGTGTAGTGGTGCTCGAGAAAGTGCTGAATACGGCCCAGCAACGCATCATGGTCATGTGGAGGAACAACCTGAACATGCAGCGTCATGACGGGTTTCTCGCCCACCTGCCAGACATGAACGTGGTGAACATTACGCACTTCCGGGATGGAGCGAGATAGATTGCGTTTTAGCGCAGGAATATCCATAGAAACTGGCGCACCTTCCAGCAGTTCATTCACGCTCTCCCGTAACAAACCCCAGGCGCTACGTAAGACCAGACATGACACCAGCACCGACAAAATCGGGTCAATGGGTGTCCAGCCGGTATAGATAATCACCAGCGCCGCCACAATGGCACCCACCGACCCGAGCAGATCGCCCAAGACATGCAGCGCTGCTGCGCGCACGTTCAGGTTCTTCTCTCCGCTGCCACGATGCAAAATCCAGAATGCTGCGATATTTGCCAGCAATCCGGTAATGGCAATCACCATCATCGTCATTCCGGCGATGGGTTGCGGATGGCGAAAACGCTGGAAAGCTTCCCACACAATCAAAATCGTTATGACGACCAGCGCGATAGCATTGACGAAAGCCGCGAGCGTCGTAAGCCTTAGCCAGCCGAAAGTATGGCGCGTATTGGACGGGCGACGGGAAAAATGCACTGCGATGAGGGCGAACAGCAGAGCGGCGGCGTCGGTGAGCATATGTCCCGCATCAGCCAGCAAAGCGAGCGAGCCAGAGATCAACCCGCCAATCACCTCGACCACCATAAAGGTCGCGGTGATGCCAAACGCGAACATCAAGCGCCTGGCGTTGTCGTCCCGCGGCGAATCGGAGTGAGAATGTGCATGCGCCATGAAAATGTCCTGATGAGTGAGTATTTTACATTTTGATTTTTTAACATTTTGCACAAAAAAGAAAGGAGAGCTTCAGCTCTCCTTTTATCTTCAGGCGACACGTTCGTAAAACAACCCATTATTGAGTTGTACCGTCCGTTTTGGTGTCTACTTCGCTGTTGTCACCGCTGCCGGTTTCAACTTTTTTGTTCATGTCTGGGCATTTACCGTCTTTACACATTGAGTTTTTGTGCACTTCGTCTTTGGTCATGCCTTCATGGTTCATCGTGCCTGAATCGGTACCGTTCGGATGCAGCATCGTTCCGCTGCTGTTGCCGCTCCCGGTGTTGATATTGTTGTTATCAACATTATTAGGGGCTACGTTCTGTTTAGCATCCGGTGCGACCTGGCCTGCGCTGGCCGCCGCGTTGGCCTGGCCGTTGTTATCAGAACTTGACGTGTCGGCTGCGAGTGCGGCGCCGCTTGCCATTGTCAGCGTTGCTGTCAGGAAAAGCGTTGCCAGTTTAGTCATTTTCATCATGATGCTCCTGTTCTGGTTGTTATTTGCTGGATAACTTCGTCCAACAGTGCAAAGGCGAAAGAGGGTTTCGCTCAGTGGTTAAAGATTCTGAAGTCTGGCGTTATGTCAGAATAGAATCATGTTAAAACATATAAATAGAGTTATTACATTTAAAAAGTGTAGGGTACATCTCGCTTTTCGCTACTTTGTGGCGTTTATTAGCGTAATTCCAGGAATTATCCGTGAGAAGTGTAAAAGCCCGTTTACACTTCCTGGCCGACAAGTTAGATTGAAAGGATTGCATTCATTACCAAATATATGGCTAAGCCGGAACGATCATGAATTATCAGAATGACGATTTACGTATTAAAGAGATCAATGAGTTATTACCCCCTGTAGCGCTCCTTGAGAAATTTCCCGCCACTGAAAACGCAGCGAATACCGTTTCTCATGCCCGTAAAGCGATCCACAAAATCCTTAATGGCAATGACGATCGTTTGCTGGTCGTCATCGGTCCCTGTTCCATTCACGATCCCGCTGCAGCGAAAGAGTATGCCGCGCGTCTGCTCACGCTTCGCGAGGAATTGAAAGGTGAGCTGGAAGTGGTCATGCGCGTCTATTTTGAAAAGCCGCGTACCACGGTAGGCTGGAAAGGGCTGATCAACGATCCGCACATGGACAACAGCTTCCAGATCAACGATGGACTGCGTATTGCGCGCAAACTGCTTCTGGAAATTAACGATGCTGGCCTGCCTGCGGCAGGTGAGTTCCTGGATATGATCACTCCGCAATACCTTGCCGATTTGATGAGCTGGGGTGCAATTGGTGCCCGTACCACCGAATCCCAGGTGCACCGCGAATTGGCGTCAGGGCTGTCTTGTCCGGTTGGTTTCAAAAACGGGACGGACGGCACGATTAAAGTGGCTATCGATGCTATCAACGCAGCGGGTGCGCCACACTGCTTCCTGTCCGTGACCAAATGGGGTCACTCCGCGATTGTGAATACCAGCGGTAACGGCGACTGCCACATTATTCTGCGTGGTGGCAAAGAGCCAAACTACAGTGCTAAGCATGTCGAAGAAGTTAAAGCGGGGCTGGAAAAAGCAGGCCTTTCAGCGAAAGTGATGATTGATTTCAGTCATGCCAACTCCAGTAAACAGTTCAAAAAGCAGATGGAAGTCGGCGCTGACGTTTGTCAGCAACTGATTAGCGGCGAGAACGCGGTGATTGGCGTGATGATTGAGAGCCATCTGGTAGAAGGCAATCAGAATCTGGAGAGCGGCGAACCGCTGGTCTACGGCAAGAGCGTGACGGATGCTTGTATTGGCTGGGATGATACCGATACGATCCTGCGTCAACTGGCAAACGCGGTAAAAGCGCGTCGCGGATAATTATTCGGACAAATAAAAAAGCGTGGATTGCTCCACGCTTTTTTTTACTCTGGCGAAAATTACTTCGCTTTACCCTGGTTCGCCACGGCCGCTGCTTTTGCGGCGATTTCGTCAGCGTTACCCAGATAGTAACGTTTGATTGGTTTGAAGTTTTCATCGAACTCATACACCAGCGGTACGCCAGTAGGGATGTTCAGTTCGAGAATTTCTTCTTCGCCCAGGTTGTCCAGGTATTTCACCAGCGCACGCAGGGAGTTACCGTGAGCGGCAACGATCACGCGCTCACCGCTTTTCACGCGTGGCAGAATCGTGTCGTTCCAGTAAGGCACAACGCGATCGATGGTCAGCGCCAGGCTTTCGGTCTGTGGCAGCTCGGCATCGGTCAGTTTAGCGTAACGCGGATCGTGGCCCGGATAGCGCTCGTCGTCCTTGGTCAGCTCTGGTGGAGTCACCGCAAAGCCGCGACGCCATTGCTTAACCTGTTCGTCACCGTATTTTTCAGCGGTTTCAGCTTTGTTCAGACCCTGCAGCGCACCGTAGTGACGCTCATTCAGCTTCCAGGATTTCTCAACCGGCAGCCAGGCTTGATCGAGTTCATCCAGAACGTTCCACAGAGTATGGATGGCACGTTTCAGCACTGAGGTGTAAGCAAAATCAAAGCTAAAGCCTTCATCTTTCAGCAGTTTACCTGCAGCTTTTGCTTCGCCCACGCCTTTCTCAGACAGATCAACATCATACCAACCGGTGAAGCGGTTTTCGTTGTTCCACTGACTTTCGCCGTGGCGCACCAGAACCAGCTTAGTTACAGCCATATCTCACTCCTCATAAGCTTTATTTGCGCTTCATCTCTCACGCTGCCTCTGGTTGACGTCGCTCTCAAAACCCAGTCACAGATTTGCTCCTGGCTTTTTCAGGCTATCCGGTTTGACGCAGCATGAATGATTGTACGCGTTGAATGATAACAATTCTCATTATATTGCCGTGGCGGGGCCAGCGGCAACGCTTAACCCTAACCATAGCGAAAATAGTGGCCCAGTGTAAGCTGCTTGTGAATTGCGGGTTATGATTTTGTCTGTGAATGGCGCTATTTTCAGCAAGATGGACAAAAAAAAACCCTCCGAGCGGAGGGCTTGAGATTAATGCGTTATAAACTGATATTCCGTCAGGCTGACGTACTCCGAACCCGGTCGCAGAATGCAGTCCGGCTGCGGGTATTCTGGATGATTCGGGCTATCAGGCAAAAACTCACTTTCCAGCGCCAGACCCTGCCAGTCACTGTAATCACCTTGTTCGCGCGCCGGCGTTCCGCCGAGATAGTTGCCCGAATAAAACTGCAACGCAGGAGCATTGGTGAACACCGTCATTTGCAGTTTTTCATCTGCAGACCACACCTGCGCGGCGGGTTGGGTGACATCCCCTTTCGCCTGCAGCAAGAACGCGTGATCGTAGCCTTTCACCTTGCGCTGGTCATCATCGCTCATGAACTCTTTCGCGATGGTTTTAGGTGTGCGGAAGTCAAAGCTCGTACCGGCAACGGCTTTTAGCCCTTCAGAAGGAATACCCATCTCATCGACCGGCAACCAGGCATCGGCCAGCAGCTGGAGCTTATGCTGACGGACGTCGGACTGGTCGCCATCCAGATTGAAATACGCATGATTGGTCATGTTCACCGGGCATGGCTTGTCGACTGTCGCACGGTACTCAATTGAGATGCGGTTATCTTCTGTCAGCGTAAATTTCGCTGACGCAGACAGGTGGCCGGGGAAGCCCTGATCGCCATCAGCAGATTCCAGCGCAAACAGGACCTCACAGTCATTCTGCTGCACGATACGCCAACGGCGTTTGTCGAACCCTTCAGGCCCACCGTGAAGCTGGTTTTCACCCTGGCTTGGTAAAAGCGCGTAATCTGCACCGTCGAGCGTAAAACGGCTTTTCGCGATGCGGTTCGCGTAACGGCCCACGGATGCACCGAGATACGCGGCCTGATTCACATACTGCTCCGGCGACGAGCAGCCGAGCAGCGTTTCGCGCACGCTGCCGTCAGGCATCGGAACGCGAGCAGAAAGTAAAGTTGCGCCCCAATCCATGACCGTGACCACCATCCCCGCGCTGTTGCGCAGGGTTAACAGCCGGTACGGCAGGCCATCGGCGGCAAGCGTAGGTGTTTCGTTTAGCACTGACCCGCTCCTTGTGAAGGTTTGCAGACGTAGAAGGTTTCTTTGATTCCGGTTTTCGCTTCATATTGCTGTGAAACGGCGTCCTGAACGGCAGGGACCAACTCTTCCGGGATGAGGGCGACAACACAACCGCCGAAGCCGCCACCGGTCATGCGTACGCCGCCTTTGTCGCCGATAGTCGCTTTGACGATCTCCACCAGCGTGTCGATTTGCGGAACGGTGATTTCGAAGTCGTCGCGCATAGACGCGTGCGATTCAGCCATCAGTTCGCCCATCCGTTTCAAATCGCCCTGCGCCAGTGCTGACGCGGCTTCAACGGTGCGTGCATTTTCGGTCAACACGTGGCGAACGCGTTTGGTCACGATGGGATCCAGCTCGTAAGACACTTTATTGAACTCGTTTAGAGAGACATCACGCAGCGCCGGTTGCTGGAAGAAACGCGCCCCGGTTTCGCACTGCTCGCGGCGGGTGTTGTATTCGCTGCCCACCAGCGTGCGTTTGAAATTACTGTTGATGATCACCACCGCCGCGCCTTTTGGCAGGGGAACCGCTTTGGTGCCGAGCGAGCGGCAGTCGATCAGCAGCGCGTGCTCTTTTTTACCAAGAGCAGAGATCAGCTGGTCCATGATGCCGCAGTTGCAGCCCACGAACTGGTTCTCAGCTTCCTGGCCATTCAGGGCAATTTGCGCGCCGTCCAGCGGCAGGTGATACAGCTGCTGGAAGACCGTCCCCACGGCGACTTCGAGAGACGCGGAAGAGCTTAACCCCGCGCCCTGCGGCACGTTACCGGTGATCACCAGGTCCGCGCCACCAAAATCCTTATTACGCATTTGCAGGTGCTTCACCACGCCACGAACGTAGTTAGACCACTGCTGTGTATCGTGTGCCACGATCGGCGCGTCGAGCGAAAACTCGTCGGTTTGATTATCATAATCCGCCGCAATGACGCGCACGATGCGGTCATCGCGTTTTGCACAGCTGATAACGGTTTGATAATCGATCGCACACGGCAGCACAAAACCGTCGTTGTAATCGGTGTGCTCACCAATCAGGTTCACGCGGCCAGGTGCCTGAATCGCGTGGGTGGCAGGGTAGCCGAATGTTTCAGCAAACAGGGATTGTGTTTTATCTTTGAGACTCATTTTTTAGACTCCTGATTCGCGGTAATGCACATCGCTAACGGCACGGAGACGTTCAGCTGCTTGTTCTGCCGTCAAATCACGCTGGGTTTCCGCCAGCATCTCGTAGCCGACCATAAATTTACGTACCGTCGCTGAACGCAGCAGCGGCGGGTAGAAATGAGCGTGCAATTGCCAGTGCTGATTATCTTCATCATTAAACGGCGCGCCGTGCCAGCCCATCGAATATGGGAATGAGCACTGGAAAAGATTGTCGTAGCGGCTGGTCAGTTTTTTCAGCGCCAGCGCCAAATCATCGCGCTGCTCTTCCGTCAGATCGGTAAGGCGCAGAACGTGTACTTTTGGCAGCAGCAGCGTCTCGAACGGCCACGCCGCCCAGTACGGCACCACAGCGAGCCAGTGTTCAGTCTCGACAACCGTACGGCTACCGTCGGCCATTTCACGCTGCACGTAATCGGCCAGCAGCGCAGACTGATTTTCGGCGAAATAGGCTTTTTGCAGGCGGTCTTCGCGCTCAACTTCGTTCGGCAGAAAACTGTTCGCCCATATCTGGCCGTGCGGATGCGGGTTAGAACAGCCCATCGCCGCACCTTTATTCTCAAACACCTGCACCCAGGGATAGGTCTGGCCAAGCTCAGCGGTCTGATCTTGCCAGGTTTTGATCACATCGGTCAGCGCACTGATACTCAGTTCCGGCAGCGTTTTGCTGTGATCGGGCGAGAAACAAATCACCCGGCTGGTGCCGCGTGCGCTTTCACAGCGCATCAGCGGATCCGCGCTTTCCGGCGCGTCCGGTGTGTCGGTCATCAGCGCAGCAAAATCGTTAGTGAAAACGTAAGTGCTTTGATAATCGGGGTTTTTATCGCCCGTGACGCGGGTATTGCCCGGACATAAGAAACAATCCGGATCGTGCTGTGGCAGCGTCTGTTTGGCCGGCGTTTCTTGCGCCCCTTGCCACGGACGCTTAGCGCGATGTGGTGAAACCAAAATCCACTGGCCGGTTAACGGGTTAAAACGCCGATGTGGATGATCGACGGGATTGAATTGCGTCATGACGGAGGATCCTTAGTCCGGATAGCCCTGGGGATGGCGTGACTGCCAGCGCCAGGTATCTTGTGCCATTTCATCAAGCGTGCGGGTCACACGCCAGTTAAGCTCTTTATCGGCCTTGGTGGCATCTGCCCAGTAAGCCGGAAGATCGCCCTCGCGGCGTGGCGCGAAGTGATGGGCTACTGGCTTACCGCAGGCTTTGCTGAACGCGTTGATGACATCCAGCACGCTGCTGCCAATGCCTGCGCCGAGGTTATAAATATGCACGCCAGGCTTGTGCGCCAGCTGCTGCATCGCAGCCACATGTCCGTCGGCCAAATCCATGACGTGGATGTAATCACGCACGCCCGTGCCGTCTTCCGTTGGGTAATCATTGCCAAAGACCGCCAGAGAATCACGACGACCCACGGCAACCTGCGCGATGTAAGGCATCAGGTTATTAGGAATGCCCTGCGGGTCTTCGCCCATCTCTCCCGATGGATGCGCGCCGACCGGGTTGAAATAGCGCAGCAAGGCGATGCTCCATTCCGGCTGCGCTTTTTGCAGGTCAGTCAGAATCTGCTCCACCATCAATTTACTTTTCCCATACGGGCTTTGCGGCGTGCCGGTCGGGAAGCTTTCAGCGTAAGGAATTTTTGGCTGGTCGCCATAGACGGTCGCAGAAGAGCTAAAGATGAAGTTTTTCACGTTCGCGGAGCGCATCGCGGCTACCAGACGCAGGGTGCCGTTAACGTTGTTATCGTAGTATTCAAGCGGCTTCGCGACGGATTCGCCGACGGCTTTCAGACCGGCAAAGTGGATAACCGTATCGATCGCGTGATCGTGAAGAATTTCGGTCATCAACGCTTCGTTGCGGATATCGCCTTCCACAAAAGTGGGCTGCTTGCCGCCAAGGCGTTCGATAACGGACAGAACGCTGCGCTTACTATTGCACAGGTTATCGAGGATGATGACGTCATGGCCATTTTGCAGCAGTTGTACACAGGTATGACTTCCAATGTAACCGCTACCACCTGTTACCAGAACTCGCATTTTTCGCTCCATTAGGCTTATGGTATGTATTAACCATAGCATAACAGAGACGCGAAAAGTGTGACATGGGATAAAATAGTGGAATCGGTTACACCGATTGTCATGCACGCTTTCTGGCGATGTGCAGGCATTTTAAATCAAAGAGATAGGGATGTAATGATGCCACTTGTCTGAAAAAGGGGCCGAGGCCCCTGTGTGATGTCAGCCAATGCGGGTGAATTCGTAGCGATAGCCTTCACCCTCCGGCACAAAGGCCAGGCGGTGGGTAATGCAAGACGGGGCGTCCTCTGCATGGTGTGAAACAAACAACAGCTGCGTTTCACCCTCGCTAATCAGAATGTCCACAAAGCGACGGACCAGCTGCCGGTTAAGCGGGTCCAGACCCTGTAGCGGTTCGTCGAGGATCAGCAGCGTAGGGTGCTTGACCAGCGCGCGCACAATGAGCGCCAGACGCTGCTGCCCCCACGACAAACTGTGAAACGGTGCATCCGCCACGCGTTTGTCCATACCCAGAATATCCAGCCACTGCTGCGCCAGTTTTTGCTGCCTGTCAGACACCGCCTGATAAATTCCGATAGAGTCGAAATAGCCTGACAAAATCACGTTTCGCACCGTGGTGCTGACGCGGTAATCCAGATGCAGGCTACTGCTGACGTAGCCAATATGTTTCTTAATATCCCAGATGGTTTCACCGCTCCCGCGACGGCGGCCAAACAGCGTTAAATCATTGCTATATCCCTGGGGATGATCGCCTGTGATCAGGCTCAAGAGCGTCGACTTACCCGCGCCATTGGGGCCGGTAATTTGCCAGTGCTCGCGCGGATTCACGGTCCAGGTGAGCTGATTAAGAATAGGGCGATCTTCGTAGGACACGACGCCATTGTGCAGTTGAATGCGCGGCTGGTGGCTATCTAATTCGTGCTGAGCCGCGGGCGCGTCCGGTTCCGGAAGTGCGATACCGTCCAGCTTTTCGCTGTGCGCCAGCTGCGAGATCAGCGCTTGCTGCAAAAGCGTCGCTTTTTCGCCGGTTTCCACCAGGGCGCAATCGGCCAGTACGCCTGCAAACTGCACAAAATCGGGGATCTCATCAAAACGGTTTAACACCAGAACGAGGGTATAACCTTCCTGATTCAGCGTGGCTAGCAGGGACGCCAGCTGCGCGCGGGATTGCGCATCCAGCCCGTCGAAAGGTTCATCAAGAATCAGCAGGTCAGGGGCGCTCATCAGCGCCTGGCATAGCAGGGTTTTTCGGGTTTCACCCGTGGAGAGATATTTAAAACGCCTCCCCAGCAGCGCGGAGATACCGAACTGCTCTGCCAGCTGTCGACAGCGGGCGTCGTCTTTAATCTCGTCCTGGATGATCTGCGCCGTGGTACGGCCGGTATCGTCTTCGCCAGGACTGAGCAGATCCGTGTTGTTGCGCTGCCATTCGTCACTGACCAGTTTTTGCAACTGCTCAAAGGAAAGACGCGTCAGGCGCGTAAAGTTGCACTGACGTTCGCCTTTCAGCTGCGTCAGTTCGTCTGCCAGCGCACGCGCGAATGCGGATTTTCCGCTACCGTTAGTGCCCACAAATGCCCAGCTTTCGCCTGCGCGTAAAGTGATATCAGGAAGGGCCAGCGTCTGGGTGTCGCTAAGACGAAACGTGCCTTGCGAAATATGCAATGATGACATGAAGTATCCCATTTAGTGCAGCGATAATCTTCAGGGATACGCACTGTCGGCAGGTTTGTCAATGCACTCAGCACAACGTGGCGATAATCACCCGGTCAGCATTGAAATATGCGGTCACTTCGCCACCTTCTGTCAGATCGTCTGCGCCAGCGGCCGGGATCGTCGCGCACAGGGTTTGTCCGTCAGGCAGCGTCATCAGCACTTCTGATTGCTCTTCACCGCGTTCTATCTGGCTGATTGTGCCGCGCAGTTGGTTATCCGCCGTTTTGGCCTGTTCGGCATCTCGCGTGATATTCACCCACGGCGCCTTGAGCAGCACCAGCACCTCTTTGCCTTCGTCGAGTCCGAGTCGTTCACCGCTTTGCGCCGTAATCGCCACCTTCAGATGCGTGGTGCCATCGGCGAGAAGAATATCCACGTGCTGTTGCACCTGAGCGCGATCGCGTGCCGTCACGGTGCCAAACCACTGATTGCGTGCGCTGGTTTGCAGCGAGAAGCGGGAGATGGCTGCCAGCAGGCTGTCGAGTGGAAGGGCATCGTCATCGCTCAGGACATCGAAGGCTTTTTGCTGAATTTGCGCCAGCAAATCGTACAGCTTAATCAGGCGTTGGCCGTATCGCGTTAACACCGCGCCACCGCCCCCTTTACCGCCAGTCGCTCTGTCGACCAGCGTTTGCTCACTCAGGGTATTCATCTCATTGATGGCGTCCCACGCGCTTTTGTAGCTGATACCGGCGTTTTTCGCCCCCTGGCTAATTGAGCCGGTTTGCTCTATTTGTTTAAGCAGGGCAATGCGTCGCGGATCGGCGAAAAGCTTCTGCTGAAGTCGAAGGGTAAGGAGAATTTCGGCCTGCATAACAAAGTCCTGGCAAAAAGAGTATTGTGACCCAATTGCTCGGATGCGCAAAGACTACCGCACAAAAGGGGATGTTTTTCTCACTTTTCAGGGTAGAATACGTCACTCACAATGTCTGGAGAACACCATGTTAGAGTTGTTGAAAAGTCTGGTATTCGCCGTGATCATGGTACCCGTAGTGATGGCCATCATCCTCGGCGCCATCTACGGCTTGGGTGAAGTGTTCAACGTATTTTCGAACATCGGTCATAAAGACCACCCTAAAAAGCAGCATTGATTCCTTTCTAAACGCCCGGTCTGACCGGGCGTTTTGCTCTCAAGTTTCTCCCTCCTGCGCCGATAGTATTCCCAATGTCAGAACGCGTTACTCATTAATCGGTACGATTTAACGCTAGGACTTCCCTGCAGATATCGTTATATTTATTTGTATATAACGAGGCTAACAGGAGATAAAAATGGCACGTACATTACTACGCCTTCTTGCAGGGGCAACGCTGACGCTTTCTCTCACCGGACATGCACTGGCAGAAGAAAGCAAAATCACGGTCTTTGCAGCGGCATCGCTGACCAATGCCCTGCAGGATATCGCGGCGCAGTACAAGAAAGAGAAAAACGTTGATGTGGTCTCTTCTTTCGCATCGTCGTCAACGCTGGCGCGCCAGATTGAAGCGGGCGCACCTGCCGATCTGTTTATTTCTGCCGATCAGAAATGGATGGATTATGCGGTCGAGAAGAAATCTATCGACACCGCAACCCGTGAAACGCTGCTGGGCAACAGTCTGGTTGTTATCGCACCTAAAGCGAGCGCACAGGGCGAGGTAGCGATTAACAAAGAGACCCACTGGGCCAGCCTGCTGAAAGACGGGCGTCTGGCGGTGGGCGATCCGGATCATGTTCCAGCCGGGATCTACGCCAAAGAAGCGCTGCAAAAACTGGGTGCCTGGGATACATTATCTCCGAAACTGGCACCCGCCGAAGATGTGCGCGGTGCGCTGGCGCTGGTCGAGCGTAACGAAGCCCCGCTGGGTATCGTTTACGGCTCTGATGCGGTTGCCGGTAAAGGCGTGAAAGTGGTCGGTACGTTCCCTGAAGACTCTCATAAGAAAGTCGAGTACCCGATTGCGATTGTTGATGGACACAAAAATGCGACGGTCAGCGCCTTCTATGACTATCTGAAGGGGCCTGAAGCGTCAGCTATCTTTAAACGTTACGGATTTACGACTCACTGATGATATTGACCGATCCTGAATGGCAGGCTGTGATTCTCAGCCTTAAAGTCTCTTCCCTGGCCGTAGCCTTTAGTTTGCCCTTTGGGATCTTTTTTGCCTGGCTGCTGGTTCGCTGCCAGTTTCCGGGCAAAACGTTGCTCGACAGTATTCTTCATCTTCCCCTGGTGTTGCCGCCGGTGGTGGTCGGCTATTTACTGCTGATCGCCATGGGGCGCCGTGGTTTTATCGGCGAATGGCTGTATGACTGGTTTGGCCTGACGCTGGCGTTCACCTGGCGCGGTGCGGTGCTGGCAGCGGCGGTGATGTCCTTCCCGCTGATGGTGCGGGCGATTCGCCTCGCGCTGGAAGGGGTGGATATCAAACTGGAGCAAGCTGCGCGTACGCTCGGTGCCGGGCGTTGGCGCGTCTTCTTCACCATCACGCTGCCGCTGACCCTGCCGGGAATTATTGTTGGCACGGTGCTGGCTTTTGCCCGGTCGCTTGGCGAATTCGGCGCGACCATTACGTTTGTGTCAAACATTCCTGGCGAAACGCGCACCATCCCGTCGGCCATGTATACCCTGATCCAGACGCCTGGCGGCGAAAGTGCGGCGGCCCGACTGTGCATTATTTCCATCGTCCTTGCGCTGGTGTCACTGTTGATTTCTGAATGGCTGGCGCGTCTTAGCCGCGAGCGGATGGGGAAATAATCATGCTGGAACTCAATTTCACCCAAACGATGGGCGACCACACGTTGACGCTCAACGAAACGCTGCCTGCATCAGGGATCACCGCTGTTTTTGGCGTATCGGGCGCGGGTAAAACGTCGCTTATCAACGCGATTAGCGGCCTGACGCGTCCGCAAACGGGCCGCATTGCGCTTAACGATCGTGTGCTAAACGACGTCGAAAAGAAGATTTACCTGGCACCAGAGAAGCGTCGCATTGGCTATGTGTTCCAGGATGCGCGCCTGTTCCCGCATTACAACGTGCACGGCAATCTGCGCTACGGCATGGCGAAAAGCATGGCCGGGCAGTTTGATAAGCTGGTGGCGTTGCTTGGGATTGAAACCTTACTTGAGCGTCTGCCATCGTCGCTTTCTGGCGGTGAAAAACAGCGCGTCGCCATCGGTCGCGCGCTGCTGACTGCGCCAGAACTGCTGCTGCTGGATGAGCCGCTGGCCTCGCTCGACATCCCGCGTAAACGCGAGCTGTTGCCGTATCTCCAGCGTCTGGCGCGCGAAATAAATATTCCGATGCTGTATGTCAGCCATTCTCTGGATGAGATTTTACATCTGGCAGATAAGGTGCTGGTGCTGGAAAACGGCAGCGTGAAAGCCTTTGGCAATCTGGAAGAGGTGTGGGGTAGCAGCGTCATGCACCCGTGGCTGCCGAAAGAGCAGCAAAGCAGCGTGCTGAAAGTGAGCGTGCTGGAGCACCACCCGCACTACGCCATGACGGCGCTGGCGCTGGGCGATCAGCATCTGTGGGTCAACAAGATTGAAAAACCGTTGCAGACTGCGCTGCGGATCCGCATTCAGGCGTCTGATGTTTCGCTGGTACTGCAGCCGCCGCTGCAATCCAGTATCCGAAATATTCTGCGCGCCAAAGTGGCGCAATGTTTCGATGATAACGGGCAGGTGGAAGTACAGCTTGAAATCGGCAGCAAGACGCTCTGGGCGCGCATCAGCCCGTGGGCCAGGGATGAACTTGGTATCAAGCCTGGCCTGTGGCTTTACGCGCAAATCAAGAGCGTCTCGATCACCACCTGATTACAGCAGGTGAGTATAAATATACTGCGCGATGCTATCGGCGGTGTTGTCGCCGATCACCACGTTAGCGCGCGCTTTCACCGCATCGTCGGCATTGCCCATCGCCACACCTGTACCCGCCGCTTCCAGCATGCTGATGTCGTTATAGTTATCGCCAAAGGCAATCACATCGCGCATTGATCCGCCCTGAGATTCGACAAACTGCGTCAGACGTTTACCTTTGCTGTTGCCTTTGCGGGCGATATCCACCTGATCGTGCCACGACCACTCGCACTCCAGCCCTAGCGTTTGCTCCACGTGCGCCGCGAATTCGTTCAGCTTTTGCGTGTTTTCATCCGTTAGCGCGAATTTCCAGATAGCGTTCACATCCTGCGCGGCCTGACGCAAAGTAGACACCTGGGTAAACACCGGACGCTGGGCTTCGGGCAGCGTCAGCGCCCAGTTGCTAGTGCGGATCACATGCCCGGTTGGGCGTTCATACAGCATCGCATCGTCGACGTACATCAGCCCGTGAACGTCATGTTCATCCAGCAGGTCAATCAGTTGCAGCGCCTGAGTGACAGGCAGCGGATCGGACTCAAGAACCGTTTTTGTTTGATAATCATACAAATAAGTCCCGTTACAACAAATTGCAGGTGTATCTAACGCCAGTGCCTGATAAAAAGGATGAATGGCAACGTGATGTCGACCCGTGACGATCAGGAGTTGATATCCCGCTTCCTGGGCACGTTTAAGTGCTTCAAGCGAAGAGGGAAGCAGGGTTTTTTGAGGGGTTAGCAGTGTACCGTCTAAATCCAGTGCAATCACACGCGAGGTCATTTGTTCTTCCGGGTTAATATTGAATTTAACGTCTTCTGGTATGGTACACCGAGAGAGGATGCCGGCAAAATGCCAGGCTAGAATTCAGCATTCACCGTTAAAAGTTAATTACTTTCACGCGCAGTGAGGAAAGGAGAATTCATGAAACAAACCGTTTATACCGCCAGTCCTGAAAGCCAGCAGATCCACGTCTGGCGTCTGAATACCGAAGGCTCGCTCACGCTGGTGCAGGTTGTCGATGTGCCTGGGCAGGTCCAGCCAATGGTCGTCAGTCCGGATAAACGTTTTTTGTATGTTGGCGTGCGTCCTGAATTCCGCGTTCTGGCTTACCGTATTTCCCCGGACGATGGCGCGCTGACCTACGCCGCCGAAGCGCCACTGCCGGGCAGCCCGACGCATATCTCCACCGATCGTCAGGGGCGTTTCATTTTCAGCGGCTCTTACAATGCGGGCAGCGTCAGCGTAACGCGTCTGGAAGACGGCATTCCGGTTGAAACCGTGGATATTGTCGAAGGGCTGGAAGGCTGCCACTCCGCCAATATCTCGCCGGATAATCGCACGCTGTGGGTTCCCGCGCTGAAGCAGGATCGCATTTGCCTGTTTACCTTGAGCGACGATGGCCACCTGCAGGCGCAAAACCCAGCAGAAGTCACCACCGTTGAGGGCGCAGGTCCGCGTCACATGGTGTTCCATCCAAATCAGCAGTACGCCTACGTGGTAAATGAACTAAACAGCTCCGTTGACGTGTGGGAACTGCGCAATCCAAACGGCCAGATCGAATGCGTCCAGACGCTGGATATGATGCCTGCGGACTTTGCCGACACCCGCTGGGCGGCAGATATTCATATCACCCCAGATGGGCGTCATCTGTACGCCTGCGACCGCACCTCGAGTCTGATCACCGTGTTCAGCATTTCTGAAGACGGTAGCGTGCTGGCTATCGAAGGCTTCCAGCCAACCGAAACCCAGCCGCGCGGCTTTAATATTGATCACAGCGGCAAATTCCTGATTGCGGCGGGGCAGAAATCCCATCACATCGCGCTGTATGAAATCAAAGGCGTGCAGGGGCTGCTGGAAGAGAAAGAGCGCTACGCCGTCGGCCAGGGCCCAATGTGGGTAGTGGTTAACGCGCACTAAGCGCGAGAAAATAAAAAACCTCGCAACTGCGAGGTTTTTTTATGTCCGGATGTCGGATTACTTCTTAGGCTCAGCCACGACTTTACTGCCCACGCCGCGGTTATTGAATTCCCACATGCGGTTGAAGTTAGCGTCGTTCAGGTTGCGCTGCACGTTGCCTTTATCATCCACCGCGCCGGTGTTGCCAGAGAATGGACGTTTGGAGATAGCGGCATCGGCCCATGGTTTTGCCATGTTAAAGCCTTCGTTGATCACACTGTCGCGAATCACCACCTGACCGTTTGTCGCTGAATCCACATCCAAAGAACGACCCAACTGCGCCACGCCGTCACCGGACGCGGTGAAACGGCTGTTCACGGCCAGGAAGCCGTAGAACATGTTCGACAGCGTTGCAGGCGCAAACACGTAACCTTCCTGCTGAGTGCGGGTGTTCACGACGCGGAATTCGGTGTTATCAAACACCACTGCGCCACGACCAGAGACGATATCCACATCGCCTTCAATGTAGCTATTGGTAACCTGCGTGCGCGTCAGACGGTTATTTTGCAGCGTATTCTTCACACCGCTGTTGGTCACAAAGAAGGTGTTCTGGCGACCCAGAATGTTCACGTTGTTGATCTGCACTTGATCGCCGTCGGTACGCAGGGCAACCGCCTGGTGATTACCCGCATCCACGCTGTCACCTACGGTGTTCTGGATGGTCAGGTTTTGCAGTTGCAGACCGTTGTTCTGTGACCAGACGACTGCGGAACACATCACGCCCACGGTCGCGCTCTGCTTGCTCTGACAGTTATCGAACATATACCACGCCGGTTTGCCAGGCATATATTTACCGGCCGGATTCACCAGATGACGCCAGGTGTTACGGTCGATTTCGGAGTCGATCGCCAGGCCAATTTTCACGTCGACCGCTTTCTCACCGGTACCATAAATTGTGATGCTGCCCGGTGCGGCAGGAACATAAACGGTTCCTTCGTATTCACCCGGTAAAATCGCAATGTACTGGCGAGACGCGCTGTGCTTGGTGATCGCCGCGTCAACCGCAGCCTGAATGCTGGTGTGTGTTACGCCCTGTGCACCTGCTGGGCCAACCACGAAGTTTGGCTGCTCAGGCAGACGAATAGGAGACGGCGTCCACGGCGCAGCATTTGGATCCATGGCTGAGTAATAATGTGCAGCGGTGAAATTCTTTGCTTCGCCAGCAGACAGAATCGGGCGAGACGCCGTACCTGGTGCGGCTTGCTCAGAAGGCAACTGATCCGCAGGCGTTGAGCTACAGGCGGATAACGTCACGCCAAATGCGAGCGCCAACGCCAGACGGGAAATCCTGGAAATGTTCAAGGGAAAGCTCCTTGCTTCGCGAGTCTTAACGGGATAATCGAAATAGCCTGCTTTTTTATACTAAGTTGAGCGAAACGGGAAGACGAATTGGCAAAAAGTTGCATTTTACACCTGTAGCTGGCGCGGAAGTCGTCACAAATAAATAACATTCTTGATAAAGCGGGTTGACAGGGGCGATCGAATGAAAATAAATGTCTATACAACTCATGACAAGCGGACGCCCTATGCAGCAGCTTCATCCCGATGACGTTATCTGGCATCACGCACGGCTGGCTACCCTGAATCCGGCCAATCCTGAGCCTTACGGTATGCTGGAAAATGTTGCGCTGATTGTGCGCGGCGAGAAAATCCTGGCGCTGATTCCTGAAACAGACGTTCCAGCAAATCATCCGCATCAGGTCGACCTTGAAGGGCGGCTGGTCACACCGGGCCTGATTGACTGTCACACCCATCTTGTGTTCGGCGGCGACCGGGCCGCCGAGTGGGAGCAGCGGCTGAACGGCGTTTCGTATCAAACCATCAGCGCGCAAGGCGGCGGGATTAACGCTACGGTCGTGGCGACGCGCGAAAGCTCAGTGGAAACGCTGCTGGCGCTGGCGCAACAGCGGCTGCAACGCCTGATGCAGGAGGGTATCACCACGCTTGAGATCAAATCCGGCTACGGTCTGAATCACGAATCCGAAGCGAAAATGCTGCGCGTGGCACAGAAGCTCGCGCAAAGCCATGCGGTAGAGATCAGCCCGACGCTGCTGGCGGCGCATGCCGTGCCGGCGGAATACCGTCACGATCCGGATGCTTATCTGACGCTGGTTTGCGAGCAAATCATGCCCACGCTCTGGGCGCAGCGCTTATTTGACGCGGTGGATGTCTTTTGTGAAAACGTCGGGTTCACCCCTGCACAAACCGAGCGGGTTTTTCAGGCTGCGGCGGCGCTGGGTATACCCGTCAAAGGCCATGTCGAGCAGCTTTCAAACCTCGGTGGTGCGGCACTTGTCAGCCGCTATAAAGGTTTGTCCGCCGATCATATCGAATATCTGGACGATGCGGGCGTTGCCGCGATGGCGCAAAACGGCACGGTCGCGGTGTTACTCCCGGGCGCGTTCTATTTCTTACAGGAGCGCCAGCGTCCACCGGTTGAAATGCTTAGAAAGCAGGGCGTGCCGATGGCCGTGGCGACCGATTACAACCCCGGCACCAGCCCGTTTGCCAGTCTGCATCTGGCGATGAACATGGCCTGCGTCCAGTTTGGCTTAACGCCGGAAGAGGCGTGGGCTGGCGTCACGCGTCATGCTGCGCAGGCGCTGGGACGTGGAGCCACACACGGGCAATTAGCCGCGGGTTTTGTCGCCGATTTTATTGTCTGGGATGCCGAGCGTCCGGTGGAAATGGTGTATGAGCCGGGACGCAATCCGCTGTATCAACGTGTTTTTCGCGGGAAAATAACATGACGCTCTGGCGACCGACGCCTTCCGATATCTGGCAAGGGCGAGACGATCGCGCCGAGGCCAGCAACGCGCTGCGTATTTTCCAGACGCTGCGCCAGTCTGAACATTTTATTCCGGTAAGTTCCGGTATCGCGCTGATGGGTTTTGCCAGCGATGAGGGCGTGAAGCGCAATCACGGCAGAACCGGCGCGGCGCAGGCACCTGACGTACTGCGCAAGGCGCTGGCGAACATGGCCAGCCATCACGGGCACGATCGACTGGTGGATATGGGGACGTTCACCGTTGAAGCAGACCAGCTTGAAGCCGCGCAGCACGCGCTCAGCGATGGGGTTCAGGCCTGCCAGCAAGCGGGGATGCGTACGCTGGTTTTCGGCGGCGGGCACGAAACGGCGTGGGCGCACGGGCGCGGCGTGCTGGAGGCGTTCCCGGATGAACGCGTTGTCATCATTAATCTCGATGCGCATCTCGATCTGCGCAACGCCGAAAGGGTCACCTCCGGTACGCCATTCCGCCAGCTTGCGCAGTATTGCGCAGCGCGTCAGCGTGAATTTCAGTACGCCTGCTTTGGCGTCAGCCGCGCGGGGAATACGCAGGCGCTGTGGGATGAAGCGGGTCGCCTGAACGTCACGCTGGTGGAAGATCTGCATTTTCGCCGCGATGCGTTATCCACGCTGGATGCCGTTTTAGCGCAGGCGGATCGCGTTTATCTCACCCTCGATCTGGACGTCCTGCCCGCAGGTGAAATGCCAGCGGTTTCAGCCCCGGCGGCGCTCGGTATCCCGGCGTTGGATCTGATGCCGGTGATTGAGCAAATCTGCCGGAGCGGTAAACTGCAGGCCGCCGATTTGGTCGAGTTTAATCCGTTGTACGATCGCGAGGGTCAGGGCGCGCGACTGGCTGCGCGTCTGGCCTGGCAAATTGCTCACTGGTGGGCATAACACGTTTAGAGGAGTCACGATGATTACACGCTCACCGAATCAGCCACCCAGCGCGCCCGCACCTTTTTACGAAAAGGTAAAACAGGCGATCAGCGAGAAAATCGCCGCGGGCGTCTGGAAGCCGCACGATCGCATTCCCTCCGAAGCGGAACTAGTTGCGCAGTTTGGCTTTAGTCGCATGACCGTCAACCGCGCGTTGCGTGAACTGACCGACGAAGGCATGCTGGTGCGGCTGCAGGGCGTCGGGACTTTTGTCGCCGAGCCAAAAGGGGAGTCCGCGCTCTTTGCCATTCGCAGCATCGCCGATGAGATCGCCGCACGCAATCATCAGCATCATTGTGAGGTTTTAATTCTTGAAGAGACGCAGGCCAGCGCTGAGCAGGCGTTAGCGCTGAACGTCAATGAGGGGACGCGGATTTTTCACTCGGTAATGGTGCATTTTGAGAACGACATTCCGGTACAAATTGAAGATCGCTGCGTGAATGCCGCACGCGTGCCGGACTATCTCGAACAGGATTACACCCAGACCACGCCGCATGCCTGGCTGTCGCAGGTTGCCCCGCTGACCGAAGGCGAACACATCGTCGAAGCGGTGCGCGCCACGTTGCAGGAGTGTGAACTGCTGCGCATCAAGGAGCACGATCCATGCCTGCTGATCCGCCGTCGTACCTGGTCTGGCTCGCAAATCGTTTCCCACGCGCGGCTGCTGTTTCCCGGCGATCGCTACCGGTTGCAGGGCCACTTTATGTCATAAGTTTTGAAAGCGTGATAGCTAACGCAATATAACAAAATTGTATCTTTTTTGTTAAATCCCGTCTTGTGTGGGGTTGTCTATACAAGTATATCTATTTGTATCTTTCATCCCGTATGAGGACCACACAATGTCGTCAGGTAAATACCGCCAGCAGGAGATCCGTGCCCCGCGCGGCACCACACTGACTGCCAAAAGCTGGCTCACCGAAGCGCCGCTGCGCATGTTGATGAACAATCTCGATCCGGAGGTTGCCGAAAATCCGAACGAACTGGTGGTGTACGGCGGCATCGGTCGCGCAGCGCGCAACTGGGAATGTTACGACGCCATTGTGGACTCTCTGACCCATCTTGAAAGCGACGAAACGCTGCTGGTGCAATCCGGAAAACCGGTCGGCGTCTTCAAAACCCATGAAAATGCCCCGCGCGTGCTGATCGCCAACTCGAACCTCGTGCCGCACTGGGCGACGTGGGAACATTTTAACGAGCTGGATGCGAAAGGGCTGGCGATGTACGGCCAGATGACAGCGGGCAGTTGGATCTATATCGGCAGTCAGGGGATTGTGCAGGGCACCTATGAAACCTTCGTGGAAGCCGGTCGCCAGCACTATAACGGTTCGCTGAAAGGCCGCTGGGTACTGACTGCAGGACTGGGCGGCATGGGCGGTGCACAGCCGCTGGCCGCTACGCTTGCGGGCGCGTGTTCCCTGAACATTGAATGCCAGCAGAGCCGCATCGATTTCCGTCTGCGCACCCGCTATGTCGATGAGCAGGCCGACAATCTGGACGACGCGCTGGCGCGCATCAACAAATACACGTCCCAGGGCAAAACCGTGTCGATTGCCCTATGCGGCAATGCGGCGGATATTGTCCCGGAACTGGTCGCGCGCGGCGTGCGCCCGGATCTGGTCACCGACCAGACCAGCGCCCACGATCCGCTGCACGGCTATCTGCCCACCGGCTGGAGCTGGGAAGAGTACCAGCAGAAAGCGAAAACCGATCCGGAAGGCACCGTTCTGGCCGCCAAAAAATCGATGGCTGAACACGTTCGCGCGATGCTGGCGTTCAGCGACATGGGCGTCCCGACCTTCGACTACGGCAACAATATTCGCCAGATGGCGAAAGAGATGGGTGTCGAAAACGCCTTTGATTTCCCCGGTTTCGTCCCCGCCTATATTCGCCCGCTGTTCTGCCGCGGCATCGGGCCATTCCGCTGGGTTGCGCTCTCTGGCGATCCGCAGGATATCTATAAAACCGATGCCAAAGTGAAAGCGATCGTTGCCGACGACGCGCATCTGCATCACTGGCTGGATATGGCCCGCGACCGTATCAACTTCCAGGGTTTACCGGCGCGTATCTGCTGGGTGGGGCTGGAGTGGCGACAAAAGCTGGGCCTGGCGTTTAACGAAATGGTGCGCAGCGGTGAAGTCTCTGCGCCGATTGTGATCGGCCGCGACCACCTGGATTCAGGTTCCGTTGCCAGCCCAAATCGCGAAACCGAAGCGATGCAGGACGGCTCCGATGCGGTCTCCGACTGGCCGTTGCTCAACGCGCTGCTGAACACTGCCAGCGGGGCAACCTGGGTGTCATTGCACCACGGCGGCGGCGTGGGAATGGGCTTTTCTCAGCATGCGGGAATGGTGATCGTCTGCGACGGCACCGACGAAGCAGCCGCGCGCATTGCCCGCGTATTACATAACGACCCGGCGACAGGCGTGATGCGTCATGCCGATGCGGGTTACGACATCGCGATTGATTGCGCCAAAGAGCAGGGGCTGAACTTGCCGATGATCGCCGCCACACAAGGAAAGCACTGATGAATGCGTTAACCCTAACTCCTGGCGCACTGACGCTGAAACAGCTGCGCAGCGTCTGGCGTCACCCAACGTCGCTGGCGCTCGATGAAAACGCGTATGAAGCCATCAACCAAAGCGTGGCCTGCGTCGAAGCGATCGTAGCTGAAGACCGGACCGCCTACGGGATTAACACCGGTTTTGGCCTGCTGGCGCAAACGCGCATAGCCACGCACGATCTGGAAAATCTCCAACGCTCGCTGGTGCTGTCGCATGCCGCGGGCGTAGGCGCTCCGCTGGACGACAACATGGTGCGTCTGATGATGGTGCTGAAAATCAACAGCCTGGCGCGCGGCTTTTCCGGCATCCGACTGAGCGTGATTCAGGCGCTGATTGCGCTGGTAAATGCTCAGGTGTACCCGTGGATCCCGTCGAAAGGCTCCGTGGGCGCGTCGGGTGATTTGGCTCCGCTGGCGCATATGTCGTTGCTGTTGCTCGGCGAGGGCAAAGCCCGCTGGCAGGGCGAATGGCTGCCTGCTAAAGACGCGCTGAAAAAGGCCGGACTGGAGCCGATCACCCTTGCCGCGAAAGAGGGCCTGGCGCTGCTGAACGGTACGCAGGCGTCAACCGCGTTTGCGCTGCGTGGATTATTCGAAGCCGAAGATCTGTTCGCGTCGGCGGTGGTGTGCGGCGCGTTAACGACCGAAGCGGTGCTTGGCTCGCGGAGTCCGTTTGATGCGCGGATTCATGCGGTGCGCGGTCAGCGCGGGCAAATTGACGCGGCGGCGATGTATCGCCATGTTCTGACGGATACCAGTGAAATCGCGGATTCCCATCATAACTGCGACAAAGTGCAGGACCCGTATTCGCTGCGCTGTCAGCCGCAGGTGATGGGCGCGTGTTTAACCCAGTTGCGCCACGCCGCAGAGGTTTTACTGGTCGAATCCAACGCGGTGTCTGATAACCCGCTGGTCTTTGCCGAGCAAAATGAAGTGGTTTCCGGCGGCAATTTCCACGCCGAGCCGGTGGCGATGGCGGCGGATAATCTGGCGCTGGCGATTGCCGAAATCGGCGCATTATCCGAACGCCGCATCGCGCTGATGATGGATAAACACATGTCGCAGTTGCCGCCGTTCCTGGTGCGCAACGGCGGCGTGAACTCCGGGTTTATGATTGCCCAGGTCACGGCGGCGGCGCTGGCGAGCGAAAATAAAGCGCTGTCGCACCCGCACAGCGTCGACAGTCTACCGACATCGGCGAATCAGGAAGATCACGTTTCCATGGCACCGGCCGCAGGGCGTCGCCTGTGGGAAATGGCGTCGAACACGCGCGGCGTGCTGGCGGTGGAATGGCTCGCAGCGGTGCAGGGTATTGATTTGCGCGAAGGGTTAAAATCCAGCCCACTGCTGGAGCAGGCGCGCCAGACTCTGCGCGAGCAGGTTTCGCACTACGATGACGACCGTTTTTTCGCACCGGACATCGAAAAGGCCATGGAATTGCTGGATGACGGACGCCTGGTGGCACTGTTGCCACCGGTGTTATAAAAAAATGCCCGGCAGAGCCATCTGACCGGGCATTTTTTTGCGTCCTGGATTACATCACAAAGTGGTCGGGATACTTCACCGCGTTGACCACGGCGTCAGTCAGTTTTTGCAACTGCTCAGCGGTGATGATGTAAGGCGGCATCAGATAAATCAGCTTGCCGAACGGACGCACCCACACACCTTGCTCGACGAAGAAACGCTGCAACGCTGCCATGTTCACCGGATAGCGGGTTTCTACCACGCCAATCGCGCCCAGAACGCGCACGTCGGCCACAAATTCAGACGCTGTTGCCTTCGCCAGTTCCCGTTTAAGCTGCGCTTCGATAGCCGCAACCTGTGTCTGCCACTCGCCACTTTCAAGGATTGCCAGGCTTTCACTGGCCGCCGCGCAAGCGAGCGGATTGCCCATAAACGTTGGACCGTGCATAAAACAGCCGGCTTCGCCGTCGCTGATGGTTTCGGCAACATGACGCGTGGTGAGCGTGGCAGAAAGGGTCATCGTCCCGCCCGTCAGCGCTTTACCAAGACACAAAATATCCGGCGCGATGCCCGCATGTTCGCAGGCGAACAGCTTACCGGTTCGACCAAATCCGGTGGCTATCTCATCGGCAATCAACAGAATCCCTTCGCGGTCGCACATCTTGCGGATGCGTTTTAGCCACTCAGGGTGATACAGCCGCATGCCGCCTGCGCCCTGAACGATGGGCTCCAGAATCACGGCGGCGATGTCGTGACGATGCGCTGCCATCGTTCGCGCAAATCCCACCATATCGGCCTCGTCCCATTCGCCGCCAAAACGACTCTGCGGGGCAGGGGCAAACAGGTTTTCCGGCAGATAACCCTTCCACAGGCTGTGCATCGAATTGTCCGGATCGCAGACCGACATCGCGCCAAAGGTGTCACCGTGATAGCCGTTGCGGAACGTCATAAATTGCTGACGCGTTTCGCCCTTCGCGTGCCAGTACTGCAACGCCATTTTCATCGCCACTTCGACCGCGACCGAACCCGAGTCGGCGAGGAAAACGCACTCCAGATTTTCTGGGGTCATCGCCACCAGACGGCGGCAGACATCAATCGCCGGCTGGTGAGTGATCCCGCCAAACATCACGTGTGACATCTGGTCGATTTGCGTTTTCATTGCCGCATTCAGGCGCGGATGGTTGTAGCCATGAATCGTCGCCCACCACGATGACATCCCGTCGATCAGCGTTTCACCCGTCGCCAGATGCATCTCGCAGCCGTGCGCGGACGCCACCGGATAAACGGGCAGGGGCTGAGTCATAGAGGTGTAAGGGTGCCAGATATGGCGTTGATCGAAGGCGAGATCGTCTTGTAACATAATCGACTTGTAAACCATTTCGTATTAATTTAGGTTTACCATTATAAACTGAACCGACAATTAACAAAACCCTTTGGAGAAGCCCAATGGCTCACCACCCGCGCTGGACAATGTCGCAAGTCACCGAATTATTTAATAAACCTTTCCTGGAACTGATGTTTGAAGCGCAGCAGATCCACCGTCAGCACTTCGACCCACGCCATGTGCAGGTCAGCACGCTGCTGTCGATCAAAACCGGCGCATGCCCGGAAGATTGCAAATATTGCCCGCAAAGCGCGCGCTACAAAACAGGGCTGGAAGCCGAGCGCCTGATGGAAGTGGAGCAGGTGCTGGACTCCGCACGTAAAGCCAAAAATGCCGGATCAACCCGTTTCTGCATGGGTGCAGCGTGGAAAAACCCGCACGATCGCGATATGCCGTATCTGGAACAAATGGTTCAGGGCGTCAAAGAGATGGGATTGGAAGCGTGCATGACGCTCGGTACGCTCAATGACAGCCAGGCGCAGCGCCTGTCGGCAGCGGGGCTGGATTACTACAACCACAACCTCGATACCTCGCCGGAATTTTACGGCAATATTATTACCACCCGTACCTATCAGGAGCGTCTGGATACGCTGGAAAAAGTGCGCGAGGCGGGTATCAAGGTCTGTTCTGGCGGTATCGTTGGCCTGGGCGAAACGGTGAACGATCGCGCCGGTCTGCTGTTGCAACTGGCCAATTTACCGACGCCACCGGAAAGCGTGCCGATCAATATGCTGGTCAAAGTCAAAGGTACGCCGATGGCCGATAACGACGATGTGGACGCGTTCGATTTTATTCGCACTATCGCCGTGGCGCGCATCATGATGCCTACCTCTTTCGTGCGCCTCTCTGCGGGCCGCGAGCAGATGAGCGAGCAGACGCAGGCGATGTGCTTTATGGCGGGCGCGAACTCAATTTTCTACGGCTGCAAACTGTTGACCACGCCAAACCCGGAAGAGGACAAAGACGTTCAGCTGTTCCGCAAACTCGGGCTAAACCCGACGCAAACGGACGTGCTGACGGGCGATAACGAACAGCAGCAACGCCTTGAGCAGCAGCTTTTCAACGCTGACACCGAACAGTATTACAACGCGGCCACCGCATGACCTGGCAGCAGCGCATCACGACCGCGCTGGAGAAACGTCGGGCGACAGAGGCGCTTCGCGTGCGCACGGTCGTGGAGGGCGGCGCAGGCCGCTTTCTCATCCGCGACCAGCGTCAGTTCTGCAATTTCTCCAGCAACGATTACCTCGGTCTGAGCCAGCATCCGGCGATCGTTCGCGCCTGGCAAGAAGGGGCTGAACGGTACGGCGTCGGCAGCGGCGGCTCCGGTCACGTCAGCGGTTACACTACCGCGCATCATGCGCTGGAAGAATCGCTCGCCGACTGGCTCGGCTATTCCCGCGCGCTGCTGTTTATCTCGGGATTCGCCGCGAATCAGGCGCTCATTGCCGCGCTGATGGAGAAAGACGACCGGATTGTTGCTGATAGGCTGAGTCACGCCTCGCTGCTGGAAGCGGCAAATCTCAGCCCGGCTCAATTGCGCCGCTTTGCGCACAACGACGCGTCGCAGCTCAATACGCTGCTGGAAAAGCCCTGCGACGGGCAACAGCTCGTGGTGACGGAGGGGGTGTTTAGCATGGACGGTGACAGCGCGCCGTTATCCGATGTGCAGGCAACCGCTCAGCGGCATAACGCCTGGCTATTGGTCGATGATGCCCACGGAATTGGCGTGCTGGGGGATGAGGGGCGCGGTAGCGCGTTCAGCCAGCATGTTCAGCCGGAGGTTTTGGTGGTGACGTTCGGCAAAGGCTTTGGCGTGAGCGGTGCGGCGGTGCTGTGCAGCGATTCCGTTGCTGATTATCTGCTGCAGTTCGCGCGACATCTGATCTACAGCACCAGTATGCCGCCCGCGCAGGCCGTGGCGCTCCAGGCCGCGTTGAAGGTCATTCGAAGCGATGATGGTGAGCAGCGGCGGCAAACGCTGGCGGCGCTCATTCAGCGTTTCCGTGCAGGTGTACGGGATTTGCCCTATCAGACAACCGATTCGCACAGCGCGATTCAACCGCTGATCGTGGGCGAAAACAGTCGTGCGTTGACGCTGGCGCAACAGTTGCGTGAGCGCAATGTGTGGGTGACGGCGATTCGCCCGCCAACCGTCCCGGCGGGAACCGCGCGGCTGCGTCTGACGCTGACGGCGGCGCACCTGACGCAGGACATCGATAACGTGCTGGAGGCGCTGTATGCCGCAGGTTAATAAGCAGGCCATTGCGTCCGCCTTTGGCCGGGCGGCGCGGTGCTATTCCCAACACGATGAACTCCAGCGCCAGAGCGCGCAGGGGCTGTATGCATTTCTCGGTGATCAACGTTTTAACGCCGTGCTGGATGCCGGGTGTGGACCGGGGACAAACAGCCGCGTCTGGCGGGAAAGAGGCAGCCACGTCACGGCGTTCGACCTTTCCCCGCAGATGATCGAGCAGGCCCGTTATCAGCAGGCAGCGGACGATTATCAGGTGGGGGACATCGAATCCATGACTTTGCCTGACGCCCAGTTTGACCTGGTCTGGAGCCACCTCGCGGTGCAATGGTGCGCCAGCCTGCCGCAGGCGCTACGGGAGCTGTATCGGGTGACGCGTCCAGGCGGAACGCTGGCTTTTACCACGCTGCTGGCCAATTCGCTGCCGGAACTCAATCAGGCGTGGCAGGCGGTGGATGAGCGGCCTCATGCCAACCGGTTTTTGTCCGAGGCAGAGGTGATTTCCGCCCTGCAGGGTTGGCGGTATCGGGCGACCGCGCAGACCGTGACGCTGACCTTCGTGGATGCGCTCAGTGCTATGCGATCGCTGAAGGGCATCGGCGCAACGCATTTGCATGACGGGCGCGGGCGCAAACCATTGACGCGCGGTGAGCTTCAGCGGCTGGAGTTCGCCTGGCCGCAGCAGCGGGGTGAATTCCCACTCTCTTATCAACTTTTCCATGGAATTATCGAACGTGATTGAACGCTTTTTTGTCACCGGGACAGACACCGAAGTAGGGAAAACCGTGGCCAGCTGTGCCTTGCTGCAGGCCGCGCGTTTACAGGGATTCAAGACCGTTGGATACAAACCGGTCGCCTCTGGCAGCGAGATGACGGCAGAAGGGCTGCGCAATACTGACGCGTTAGCGCTGCAACGAAATAGCAGCGTGGCACTGTCGTATCAGGCCGTAAATCCCTATACCTTTGCGGAACCGACCTCGCCGCACATTGTGAGCGCCGATGAGCAGCGCCCAATCTCGTTTTCTGTGCTCTCCGCGGGTCTGCGGTCGCTTGAGGAACAGGCCGAATGGGTACTTGTTGAAGGGGCGGGCGGCTGGTTTACCCCGCTCAGTGATGACCTGACTTTTGCCGACTGGGTGGCGGGCGAACAGCTGCCGGTAATTTTGGTCGTTGGTATCAAGCTTGGTTGTATTAACCATGCGATGCTCACCGCATTAGCGGTGAAACAGTCAGGTCTGCGTCTTGCAGGTTGGATTGCCAACGATGTGGTTGCGCCCGGAAAACGTCATCATGAATATCTGGCGACGCTTAAGAACTGCATCCATGCGCCATTTCTCGGCGAAATACCCTGGCTTGCCGACGCGGCTGAAAACGCGGAGACGGGACATTATCTCGATCTCAGCGCCTTGCATCCAGCGTCATCCAGTGGGCAATAAGCTCGTCATTCAGCTCAGTAACGTGGCCCTGCGCCACGTTACGTCCGCGATACAGCATGCAAAAACGGTCGGCGACACGGCGGATAAACGACAGCTGTTGTTCCGCCAGTAAAACCGTCATACCCAAATCTCGATTTAAACGCGCCAGAAGTAGCCCCAGCCTGTGGGCAAACGTCGGGCTGGCCCCGTGCATCGGTTCGTCCAGAATCAGCAGGCGAGGGCGACTGACCAGCGCATTGGCCAGCGCCAGCTGGTATTTGTCATCCGGTGATAATCCCATCGCACGGGCCTGTCGTAGTGGCCACAGTTGCGGCAGCAGGTCATACATTTCGCTGCTGGCCGTCGCGTCGGATTTCCCCTGCGCGCGCATTGCGACATGCAAATTTTCCTCAACCGTGAGCTGCGAAAATATCCGCCGATCCTGCGTGACATACCCGATCCCAGGTAATTCGCTGCGCTCACGCGTAGCGCCCAGCAGATCCTGTGGTGGTGCGCCCGCTTCATGCCAGATAATGGAACCGCTCTCTACCGGAAGTTGCCCGGTGATGCAGTTGATCAGGGTGGTTTTTCCCATTCCGGGCAGCCCGACCACGCCTGTACACATCCCTGGCGGCAAATCGAGATCAATGTTCCACAGCGTGTGTTCGCTCCCGTAAAACTGATTTATTGCGCGCAGACTCAGCATAATTCACTCCTTAAAAAACGCGTGGGCGAGATGTCATAATGATTCTGCAAAACCCTTGCCATATCCGAAAATCGACTTGAATAAGCTGTTTTTTTCGGACTATGTCACTGCTAACGCGATGCACAGAAGCGGATTTGCACACCTTCGGTGCCACAGAGGATGGGTCGTGGTGCAGCGAGGATCGCGGAAATGTGAGTAAGATCTCACCGGTCGTATATGATCCGCTCAACTGTTAATCATCGAAAAAGAGCTATAAATATTTTTTACGGACAGGCTTTTGGGAAAAACCGGGACTTTGCGGAGTGGCTGTCTACTTGGGCTGGAAGCAGTTATCCACTATTCCTGTGGATAACCATGTGCATTAGGGTTAGAAAACTTCAGGTAAGCGAGAGAATACGCGGCCTGCGCATGAATTGATGCGAAACGCGGCTTTAAGAAATATCCTCTATTAATTAATGCGTTAGACAAAAGCAATCATCGTAATGAAAGTGTCATCTGCGAGCTTAAATCTGACTTTACCCTGCTTGACAAATGTTAAAAGTGGAAATGTTCTGGGGATAAACCCCTCAGGCTGGTGTTTTATAGTGCCGTAGTCTGGATATTGACCACTTTTTCGCTGATTCACCGGATGCAGTACCAAATATCGTTACATGCCACTGGATTTACATCCAGTATTTTTTACTGGCAAATTTGCCAGTCACGCGTAAAATTACTCACCTGCCGCTTTTATCGTCATCAGGTTGTTGCCCATGAGTAAAATGTTCAAATTGAATTCTGCCTTCCGTCCTTCTGGCGATCAGCCAGATGCGATCCGTCGCCTGAAAGAGGGGCTGGAAGACGGGCTTGCACATCAAACGCTGCTGGGCGTAACCGGGTCGGGTAAAACGTTTACCGTCGCCAATGTGATTGCCGATCTGCAGCGCCCCACGATGGTGCTGGCACCCAACAAAACCCTGGCGGCGCAGCTTTATGGTGAGATGAAAGAGTTCTTCCCGGATAACGCCGTGGAATATTTCGTCTCCTACTACGATTATTATCAGCCCGAAGCCTACGTCCCGAGTTCGGATACCTTTATCGAGAAAGATGCGTCTGTGAACGAGCATATCGAACAGATGCGTCTGTCGGCGACCAAGGCATTGCTTGAGCGTCGAGACGTCATTGTGGTGGCCTCTGTGTCCGCTATTTACGGCCTGGGTGATCCCGATCTGTATCTGAAAATGATGTTGCACCTGACCAACGGGATGATCATCGATCAGCGCGCCATTTTGCGGCGACTGGCGGAGCTGCAATATGCCCGTAACGATCAGGCGTTCCAGCGCGGGACGTTCCGCGTGCGGGGCGAAGTGATTGATATCTTCCCGGCAGAATCCGACGATCTGGCGTTACGCGTTGAGCTTTTTGATGAAGAAGTCGAGCGGCTGTCGCTTTTCGATCCGCTCACCGGCCATGTTGATTCGGTTATTCAGCGCTTCACCGTCTATCCGAAAACCCACTACGTCACCCCGCGCGAGCGTATTGTGCAGGCGATGGAAGACATCAAGGTCGAACTGGCCGAGCGACGCAAAGTGCTGCTGGAAAATAACAAACTGCTCGAAGAGCAGCGTTTAAGCCAGCGTACGCAGTTCGATCTGGAGATGATGAACGAGCTGGGCTACTGCTCGGGTATCGAAAACTATTCACGCTACCTTTCGGGTCGTGGGCCTGGCGAAGCGCCACCGACGCTGTTTGATTATCTGCCTGCCGATGGGCTGCTGGTGGTGGACGAATCCCACGTGACGATTCCGCAAATTGGCGGCATGTACCGTGGCGACCGTGCGCGTAAAGAGACGTTGGTGGAGTATGGTTTCCGCCTGCCGTCGGCGCTGGATAACCGTCCAATGAAGTTTGAAGAGTTCGAAGCGCTGGCCCCGCAGACCATCTATGTCTCCGCGACGCCGGGCAACTACGAGCTGGAAAAATCAGGCGAAGATGTGGTGGATCAGGTGGTGCGTCCGACCGGCCTGCTGGATCCCATTATCGAAGTCCGTCCTGTGGGAACTCAGGTGGACGATCTGCTTTCTGAAATCCGTGCGCGCGCCATTATCAACGAGCGCGTGCTGGTCACGACGCTCACCAAGCGTATGGCAGAAGATCTGACCGAATACCTTGAAGAGCACGGCGAGCGCGTGCGTTATCTGCACTCGGATATCGACACCGTCGAGCGTATGGAGATCATCCGCGATTTGCGACTCGGTGAATTTGACGTGCTGGTCGGCATCAACCTGTTACGAGAAGGTCTGGACATGCCAGAAGTGTCGCTGGTGGCGATTCTGGATGCCGATAAAGAGGGCTTCCTGCGTTCTGAGCGTTCGCTTATTCAGACCATTGGCCGTGCTGCGCGTAACATCAACGGTAAAGCCATTTTGTATGGTGATAGAATTACGGCGTCGATGGCGAAAGCGATTAGCGAAACAGAGCGTCGCCGCGAGAAGCAGCATCAGTACAACCTGGATAACGGCATTGTGCCGCAGGGCTTGAACAAGAAAGTGGTGGATATTCTGGCGCTGGGCCAGGGTCTGGCGAAAACCAAAGCCAAAGGCCGTGGCAAATCGCGCTCACCGGTTGAGGCCGATCCGGTCGAACTGGTGCTGACGCCAAAAGCGCTGCAGCAGAAAATTCACGAGCTGGAAGGGTTAATGATGCAGCACGCACAAAACCTGGAGTTTGAAGAAGCCGCGCAAGTCCGCGATCAGCTTCATCAGCTACGGGAATTGTTTATTGCGGCGTCGTAGCTCAAAGCAAAATGGCAGCGCGAGGCTGCCATTTTTAGTGTCCCCGAGGGCTAAGAAATTCCCCCAAAGTGATCATTTGCACAATGACTCGCGCTAACCCAATTCCTGAATGGCTTTCTCCAGCGCCAGGCGCAGTAAATGGCGGTCATGGCGATACTTGATATCGCTTGCTTCCAGCGGCTCCTGCACGACGACGCGGCCATCCATTCCGGAAACATCAACGTTTGGCCCTACGACGACACCGTCGATAATTTTCTTCCCGACATACTGTTCCATCAGATGCAGTTTATCTGCCAGCGACAGGCTGGCGGCGGCGGGACTCAGTTCGCGCCCCAGATTGCCGATATAGACCATCGGCGCAGGGGTTCTGCGCAGCGCTTGTGCCAACTCTTTGACCAGCAAAAGCGGCATCAGACTGGTGTAGAAGCTGCCAGGACCAATCAGGATCAGGTCGGCTTCAGCAATGGCTTCAATCGCTTCACGCGTGGCGGGAACATTCGGATAGGTCATCAGCTCTTTTGGCGGCACGACAAGCTGATCGATATTCACCTCGCCGTAGACTTCATGGCCATCCACATCAATCGCCATCAAATCGACCGGTTGTTCTGACATTGGGATAAGGAATGCATCGACTTTCAGCAGGTTTCTAATCAAATTGATCGCTTCAAGAGGCCTGACGCTCAGGTGGTCCAGCGCCTTTAACATCAGATTTCCGAGGTTATGCCCCGAAAGTTCACCGTTACCGCTAAAACGATATTCAAACATCGCCGACGCGACGCTTTGCTCGGTAATTAATTGATTAAGACAGTTGCGCATGTCGCCCCAGGCAATACCGCCTTCCGCACGACGTATACGTCCTGTTGAACCACCGTTATCCGTGGTGGTCACGATACCGGTCAGCCGGGAACCCAGCGACGATAGCGATGACATAACGCGTCCCAGCCCGTGCCCGCCACCGAGAGCGACGACACGGTCAAGATCCGCAAAAGTGCGACTGCGCATACTTATTCCTTATCCTAATGATCTGCGTAACAGTAACCCAACTACCCCTAAAAGACGATGCCCCACGCCCGTCAAAATGACGTATATCAATGTGAAACGTTGAGTTTTACGTATCCTGTAGTGAAAGTGCACGATAATGTCGCTATGTATATATATATACAGCGAAAGCAAAATGGCGGAAGCGCCATTTCCGCGCTACTATCGGCATAACCACGTTTTCGCTGATGAAAACATACACTCTAGCCTTGACGCCTGTGTCACAAGATATGGCGCCCTGGCCGTGGCGGTTTCGCCACCAGGGTACAGAAAGAAATGACTGTGCCTCCCGTATCTGGAAAGGTGTACATGGCTTCACAACTCACTGATGCTTTCGCGCGTAAGTTTTTCTATTTACGTCTGTCGATTACCGATGTGTGCAACTTCCGTTGCACCTATTGCCTGCCGAACGGTTACAAGCCCGGCAGCGTCACCAATAACGGATTTCTCTCCGTGGCAGAAGTGCGGCGTATCACGCGCGCATTCTCAGAACTCGGCACGGAAAAAGTGCGCCTGACAGGCGGAGAACCCTCACTTCGTCGTGACTTTACTGACATTATCGCCGCTATTCGTGAAAACGAGAGCATTCGTCAAATCGCCGTCACCACCAATGGCTATCGTATGGCGCGCGACGTCGCAAGCTGGCGCGACGCTGGATTAACGGCGATTAACGTCAGCGTCGACAGCCTTGATGCACGCCAGTTTCACGCCATTACCGGGCAGGATAAATTCCAGCAGGTGATGGACGGCATTGACGCTGCTTTTGAGGCCGGCTTCGATAAAGTCAAAGTCAACACTGTACTGATGCGCGATGTGAATCACCATCAGCTGGACACCTTCCTGGCGTGGATCAAACCGCGCCGCATTCAGCTGCGTTTCATTGAGCTGATGGAGACAGGCGAGGGCAGTGACCTGTTTCGTCGCCATCATATTTCCGGGATGGTGTTGCGTGATGCCCTGCTCAGACGCGGTTGGATCCATCAGATTCGCCAACGCAGCGACGGCCCGGCGCAGGTCTTTTGTCACCCGGATTATGAAGGGGAAATCGGGCTTATCATGCCGTATGAGAAAGACTTCTGCGCTAGCTGTAATCGCCTGCGCGTCTCGTCGGTTGGCAAGCTGCACCTGTGCCTGTTTGGCGACGGCGGCGTCGATCTCCGTGATTTGCTGGAAGACGATGCGCAGCAGAATGCCCTTGAAGCGCGTATCTCTGCCGCGTTGACGCACAAAAAGCAGACCCACTTCCTGCACCAGGGCGACACCGGAATCACACAAAACCTGTCCTACATCGGCGGGTAATTGGCTTAAAAGGAATCAGAAAATGAGTCAGGTCAGCGCAGAGTTTATCCCGACGCGTATTGCTATTCTTACGGTTTCAGAACGCCGTGGCGAAGAGGACGATACCTCTGGCCACTGGCTGCGTGACGCGGCGCATGAGGTGGGACACCATATCGTCGATAAAGCCATCGTCAAAGAGAACCGCTATGCCATCCGCGCGCAGGTTTCACAGTGGATCGCCAGCGACGACGTGCAGGTGGTGTTAATTAACGGGGGAACGGGTTTGACCGCAGGCGATCAGGTCCCGGAAGCGCTGCTGCCTCTGTTTGACCGCGAGGTCGAAGGGTTTGGCGAAGTGTTCCGCATGCTGTCGTTTGAAGAGATTGGCACCTCGACGCTGCAATCACGGGCGGTCGCGGGGATTGCAAACAAAACGCTGATTTTTGCCATGCCAGGCTCCACTAAAGCCTGCCGCACCGCATGGGAAAACATCATTGCGCCCCAGCTGGATGCCCGCACACGTCCGTGTAATTTCCATCCTCATTTAAAGAAATAATTATGTCGCAACTCACCCATATTAACGCCGCAGGCGAAGCCCATATGGTGGATGTCTCTGCCAAAGTCGAAACGGTGCGCGAAGCGCGTGCCGAAGCTTTTGTCACCATGCTGCCTGAAACGCTGGCGATGATTATCGACGGCAGTCACCACAAAGGTGACGTGTTTGCTACCGCACGTATCGCCGGGATTCAGGCGGCGAAACGCACCTGGGATCTCATCCCGCTTTGCCATCCGCTGATGCTAAGCAAGGTCGAAGTAAACCTGCTGGCTGAGCCAGAACACAGCCGCGTACGTATCGAATCGTTATGCCGCCTGACCGGAAAAACCGGCGTAGAAATGGAAGCCTTAACGGCGGCCTCCGTGGCGGCACTGACCATTTACGACATGTGCAAAGCGGTGCAGAAAGATATGGTGATTGGTCCGGTTCGACTGCTGGCGAAAAGCGGCGGCAAATCCGGCGATTTTAAGGCTGACCGTCATGATTAAGGTTCTGTTTTTCGCGCAGGTTCGCGAGCTGGTGAATACGGACAGTCTCACACTTGACGCGTCTTTCGAGACCGTCGACGCGCTGCGCGCCCATCTGGCGGCGCAAAGCGACCGCTGGGCGCTGGCGCTGGAAGAGGGCAAATTATTGGCCGCCGTCAATCAGACGCTGGTGGATTTCAGCCATCCTGTTAATGCGGGTGATGAAGTGGCATTTTTCCCGCCAGTGACAGGGGGGTAACGATGAGTGACACGCGAATCATTGTCAGTCCCGCGCGATTTAGCGTCGGAACGGAATACACGTGGCTTGCAGAGCGCGATGAAGACGGCGCGGTCGTTACCTTTACCGGGAAAGTCCGCAACCATAATTTGGGCGACAGCGTCAAAGCGCTGACGCTTGAGCACTATCCGGGAATGACCGAAAAATCGCTGGCCGATATCGTGCAAGAGGCGCGCACTCGCTGGGCGTTGGGGCGTATCACGGTGATTCACCGCATTGGTGAAATGTGGCCGGGTGAAGAAATTGTCTTTGTTGGCGTCACCAGTTCTCACCGCAGCAGCGCGTTTGAAGCGGGAGAATTTATCATGGATTATCTCAAAACGCGGGCACCATTCTGGAAGCGCGAGGCCACGCCAGAAGGCGAACGCTGGGTCGAGTCACGCGACAGCGATAAAGACGCTGCCAGCCGCTGGTAACCGACGCGCGCAGATGTGTTAATCTTAACGGTAAATGTCCACTTAATGAGGAGTTATCATGGACCGATTTCCACGTTCGGATTCAATCGTTCAGCAGACCCGTAGCGGCCTGCAAACGTATATGGCGCAGGTGTACGGCTGGATGACCTGTGGCTTGCTGTTAACCGCGTTCATCGCGTGGTATGCCGCAAATACGCCCGCAGTGATGATGTTTGTCTTCTCCAGCAAAATCACCTTCTTTGGGCTGATTATCGCGCAACTGGCGCTGGTCTTTGTGCTCTCCGGTCTCGTGCAAAAGCTCAGCGCGGGAATGGCGACCACGCTGTTTATGCTCTATTCCGCGCTCACCGGCCTGACGCTTTCCAGCATCTTTATCGTCTATACCTACTCGTCTATTGCCAGCACCTTCGTGGTTGCCGGCGGGATGTTTGGTGCGATGAGCCTCTACGGCTACACCACCAAACGTGATTTGAGCGGTTTTGGCAACATGCTGTTTATGGCGCTGATCGGTATCGTGCTGGCTTCGCTGGTGAACTTCTGGCTGAAAAGCGAAGCGCTGATGTGGGCCGTGACCTACATCGGGGTGATCGTCTTTGTCGGTCTGACCGCATACGACACCCAAAAGCTGAAAAACATCGGCGAGCAAATTGACGTGCGCGACAGCTCAAACCTGCGCAAATACGCCATTCTTGGCGCGTTGACGCTGTATCTTGACTTCATCAACCTGTTCCTGATGCTGCTGCGTATTTTCGGCAACCGTCGTTAATGTTGTTTTGCCGGGTGGCGGTGCGGTCTCGCGCTCTCACCCTGACCCTCTCCCACGGGAGAGGGAACAACACGAAAAACGGCAACGAGGTTGCCGTTTTGCTTTTATTTAGCCATCGCCTTCTCGTTTTTCGCCCGCAATTTCTTCGCCCGACTTTCCAGAAGCAGATAGCAAACCGTCGCCAGCGCAAGCGGTAAGAAGTAGTACAGCATGCGATAGGCCAGCAGCGCGGCAATAATCTTGCCCTGAGAAACATGTTCCCCTGCCAGCAGCGCAATAAATACCGCTTCGAGTACGCCGATCCCCGCCGGAATATGCACGATGACGCCCGCGATACTGCTCACCAGCAGCACGCCAAGGACAAAGAAATAGTTCACGTCTTCGCCGATCAACAGCCAAATAATCGTGCCCATTACCATCCAGTTGGCGCTGGAAATCGCCATCTGCATCAGGGCAAATTTCCACGTCGGCAGAACCAGCTTTTGCCCTTTGATGGTCATGTGACGGTGTTTGGCGAACGCGCAGGCCCACAGATACACCGCGATAATCAGCAACAGAACGATGCCTAAAATCCGCAGCGTGGTCTCGTCGATATACCAGTGCGCCGGTAACTGCACCACGCCGATGGTAAAAATCACCCCGCCGAGCAGAATATAGCCCAGCCAGTTGGTGGTAATACTCAGTGAGAAAATGCGCGTGATGGTGCTGCTCGGCAGCCCAAGCCTGGAGTAGAGCCGGTAACGCATTCCGATACCGCCCACCCAGGTGCTGAGCGTCAGGTTGAAGGCATAGCAGATAAACGACACCAGCATGACCTGGCGTTTCGCCAGCTTATGCCCGCAATATGCGCGTCCAAGTAAGTCATAGCAGCCATAAATCAGATAGCTCACGATAACCAGCCCGACGGCGCTGAACAGCACCGTACGGTTATAGTTGCGGATGACTTTCCAGACCTCTTCCCAGTCAATTTTTTGCGCGTACACCACCAGTAGAACGATGACCGCCACAAAAAAGAGCCAGGTGAGGATTTTTTTGGCCATTCGCCAGCGAGGATGTGATTTGCTCATTACGGCTTCACCCCCGTGTTCTCGGCTTCGACGCGATCCTGGGTTTCCATGGCGGGTTGAACCGGCGCCGGGACCTGCGCCAGTTTAGGCGTGTGGGCGGGTAGCCAGCCGACGAGAGCCGGGAAGTGGCGCAGGAAGTGGAACACCACCACGCTTTTGGTCAAATTCCACCAGGTACGTTTGGGCACCATTGAATCGTCCACCCGCACGCAGTCGCGGGCGATAATCCCGCTCAGGTTATCGCGCAAGGTCTGGTTAAATTCACGATCGTGGATAATCAAGTTGGCCTCAAGATTCAGCGACAGGCTTAGCGGATCGAGATTACTGGAGCCGACCGTCGCCCAGTGATCGTCCATCAGTGCGACTTTGCCGTGCAGGGGACGACGGCGATATTCATAAATTTGCACGCCGCCTTTGACCAGATAGTTGTACAGCAGTCGCGCGCCGACGGTGACAATGGGCATATCCGGCTCGCCTTGCACAATCAGTTTGACCCGCACACCGCGTCGTGCAGCATTGCGCATGGCGTGCAGCAGGCGGTAGCCCGGGAAGAAATAGGCGTTTGCGATAATCACTTCACGCTTCGCGTTGGCCAGCATTTTCAAATAATGCCGTTCGATATCGTCACGATGCTCATCGTTATCACGCCAGATGAACAGCGCTTGCGCTTCGCCCGGCTGACGGTTTTCTTCAGGACGATGACGGCGTTTCCACCAGCGACGCGTCACGGATTCGCCGGGCAGGTTTTCCAGTTCGAACTGCAAAATATCCAGAACCACCGGGCCTTCGACGCGTATCGCGTAATCCTGTTTGGCTTCAGGGCCGTAATCGGACATGTGTTCATCGGAATAGTTAATCCCGCCGACAAACGCAACCGTATCATCCACCACCACAATTTTTCGATGCATGCGGCGGAAGACGTTGGTGCGCATGCCCAGCAGAGGAGGGCGTGGATCGTAATAACGAAACACCACCCCCGCCGAGGTGAGTTCGTTGACAAACGCGTCGCTCAGATCGGGTGAGCCGTAGCCATCGAGTAGCACTTCAACTTTGACGCCGCGCTGCGCAGCACGCAAAACGGCCTCATGAAGCTGACGTCCAACGCCATCTTCAAACCAGATAAACGTTTCCAGAATCACCCTGTGCTGGGCTTTATCAAGCGCGGCATACACGGCTGGATAATACTCGTCACCATTCTCCAGCAGCGTGATCCGGTTTCCTTCTCGCCATGAACATTTCATAAGTGAATCTCCGCACTTAAAGGGGCGTGGTCGGATAAATGACGCCATGTACGCAGCGCCAGCGCAGTTGGGCTGCTGGCGTGCGCGTTTTTGACATAAATTCGATCGAGGCGGAGCAACGGGAAACTCACCGGGAAGGTCCGCGCCGGACGCCCGTGCGCGCGCGTAAAGATCTCATCCAGCCCGGCGTGAGCTTTCAGCGGACGGTTGGCGCGCTGCCGCCAGTCGTTGAAATCGCCCGCGACGACCACCGGTTCGCCTTCGGGCAGAGCATTCACCCATTTCGCCATCATGTTCAGCTGTGCCTGACGGTGTGCTTCGCGCAGGCCCAGATGGACGCACCCGACGTGAATCGGAAACGCCAGTTCCGGTGGCGTAATCCGACAGTAAAGTAGCCCACGCTTTTCGCTCTCGCCCACCGAAACGTCCTGATTTTCATAATGTTCGATGGGAAAGCGCGACAGAACCGCATTACCGTGATGCCCTTCAGGGTAAACGGCGTTGCGTCCGTAGGCGTAGTCACTCCACATGGTATCGGCCAAAAACTCGTAATGTGTCGTGTCTGGCCAGTTTTCGACATGCATAGGGTGAATCTCATGCGCGCCCATCACCTCTTGCAGGCACACGATATCTGCGCCGACGGTGCGTACCGCGTCCCGCAACTCGGGTAAAATGAAGCGGCGGTTAAATGCCGTGAAGCCCTTGTGTGTGTTTATCGTCAATATTTTTAATGAAAAATGCCGGTTTTTTTGCGTCATATTTTCCTGCCAGCGTCACTATCCTGATGAAAATAAAGTGTAGTCGGCGTCACAAAAAGATGCGGCGTTACGGAATTTTCCGTAAAGTGCGGTACTCTGAACTAGCAGAGAAATATCCTTCAGGAGAGAAGCCATGAAGTGGCAACAACGCATTCGCGTCGCAACTGGCCTCAGTTGCTGGCAGATTATGTTGCATTTACTGGTCGTGGCGGTACTGGTAATGGGCTGGATGAGCGGCGCGCTGGTGCGTGTCGGCTTAGGGTTATGCGTCATGTATGGCGTGACCGTGCTGTCGATGCTGTTTTTGCAGCGTCACCACGACGCACGCTGGCGCGAAGTGGGTGATGTGCTCGAAGAGCTCACCACCACCTGGTATTTTGGTGCGGCGATGATTGTGCTGTGGCTGTTGTCACGCGTGCTGCAAAACAACCTATTGCTGGCCCTGGCGGGTCTGGCAATCCTTGCAGGACCCGCAGTGGTTTCGTTACTGACCAAAGAGAAAAAGTTACGCAATATTTCGTCTAAACATCGCGTACGCCACTGAGCCTGTCGTGGCCGCTATGACCAGTAGCGGCCACAAACTTCCCCACACAATATCCATGCTCGCATCCTTCAGATAAATTTGTTTCGTGATATCCGTAAAGTGCCTGATGGGATTCACCCACGTCAGATCCTGTAGCCAGACCGGCATGTTTTCGACCGGTGACACGTAGCCCGACAGCAAAATCGCCGGCATCATAAAGACAAACACACCGATAAACGCCTGCTGTTGCGTGGAACACAGCGCTGAAATTAGCAGACCGAATCCCACCAGCGATAACCCGTAGATAAGCATCGTGAAATAAAACAGCGCCAGCGATCCGGCAAACGGAATCTGATACGCCCAGATACCAATTCCCAGCACAATGCTGGCCTGGAACGTGGCGACGATCAGCGCGGGAACGGCTTTTCCGACAAATATCTGCCACGTGGCGAGCGGTGACACCAGCAGCTGATCGAGCGTCCCTTGTTCACGTTCACGTGCTACCGACAGCGACGTCACGATCATCACGCCAATGGTGGTGATCATGGCGATCAGCGATGGCACGACAAACCATTTGTAATCCAGATTCGGGTTGTACCAGTTGCGCACTACCAGCTCGCTGTTATTCGGTTTCGGCTTACCGTCCATCAGCTCCTGCTGATAATTTTTCACCACCTGTTGCAGGTAATTCGCTGCAATCTGCGCGCTGTTAGAGTTGCGCCCGTCAAGAATCAGCTGCATTGGCGCGGTCTGGAAGGTATCCAGGTTCCGCGAGAAATCAGCGGGGAAACGCACCAGCAGCAGCGCCTTTTGCGTGTCGATAGTCGGCTTGATCTCCTGCGGACTTTTCAGTAGCAGCACGTGGGTAAAGGCTTTGGCGCGAGCAAAACGCTGGGTCAGTTCGATCGAATGTTTACCGTTGTCTTCGTTGTAGATCGCGATAGTGGCGTTGGTGACCTCAAGCGTGGCGGCAAACGGAAACAGCAGCACCTGAATCAGCACCGGCAGCACCAGAATCGCGCGGGTCTGCGGCTCACGCAGCAAGGATTGCAGCTCTTTGCGAATTAACGTCCATAGACGATGAAACATAATTCCCCCTTAATCCAGCCGCCGCTTGGTTTTCATCCATGTCAGGCCGATAAACATCACCGCCGACGCCATCAAAAACAGAATATTGACCACTAACACCGACGGAATATTGCCCGCCAGAAACAGGCTTTGCAGCGTGTTGACGAAATAACGCGCCGGGATGATATAGGTCACCGCGCGGATAATCGCCGGCATGCTGTCAATCTGGAAAATAAAGCCGGACAGCATAATCGACGGCAGAAACGCGGCGTTCAGCGCCACCTGTGCGGCGTTAAACTGATTGCGAGTAATCGTCGAAATCAACAGCCCCATCCCCAGCGTGCTGAGTAAAAACAAGCTGGTGATCAGGAACAGCAGAATCAGCGAGCCGCGATAGGGCACGCCGAGGATAAACACCGAGACCAGCATGCAGAGCAGCATCGCCAGCATGCCGAGAAAATAGTACGGAATCAGTTTACACAGCAGCAGCTCCACGCGGGTGACTTCGGTGGAGAGCAACGCTTCCATCGTGCCGCGCTCCCATTCGCGGGCGATCACCAGCGAGGTCAGGATCGCGCCAATCACGGTCATGATAATCGTCACCGCGCCGGGGATAATAAAGTGCTGGCTGATCGCCGCCGGGTTAAACCAGTAGCGGGTTTGCACGTCGATCAGCGGTTCAAATTTTTCCCCGCGATCTTCGGCGCGCTGCATTTGCCACAGCTGCCAGATCCCCTCGGCGTAGCCCTGCACAAAGTTAGCGGTATTCGGCTCGCTGCCGTCGGTGATCACCTGAATAGGCGCGTCGGTATTTGCCCGCGCCATATTGGCGGCGAAATCGACCGGAATGACGATCAGCCCGCGAATGCGCCCGGCCTGCATTTTCTGAACCAGTTCCTGCCGGTTATCGCTGATGGTGGCGTCGATATACGGCGAGCCTGTGAGGGCGTGGGTAAAATCGAGCGCGTCTTCACTCTGCTGTTCCAGCAAAATCCCCACCCGCAGCTTGCTGGAGTCGAGGTTAATGCCGTAGCCGAAGATAAACAGCAGCAGCAGGGGGATCACCACCGCAATCAGCCAACTGCTCGGATCGCGGACGATCTGCCGCGTCTCTTTGACGCACAAGGCGCGCACCCGGCGCCAGGATACGCTTTTATGACTCACTGGCGTGCTCCTTATCCCAGTCATTGATAAGCGTGATAAACGCCTGCTCCATGGTGAGGTCTTGATTGTCGTCATCAGCGGCCTGGGCTTTTAAATCGTCCGGCGTACCGTGCGCAATCAGCTTGCCGCGATAGACCAGCCCGATGCGATCGCAATATTCCGCCTCATCCATAAAGTGGGTGGTCACCATCACGGTCACGCCTTTCTCGACCATGCTGTTGATGTGCAGCCAAAACTCGCGGCGGGTAATGGGATCCACGCCGGACGTCGGTTCGTCGAGAAACAGAATGTCCGGCTCGTGCATCAGCGAACAGGCCAGCGCCAGCCGCTGCTTAAACCCGAGCGGCAGTTCATCCGTGGCGTGGGAGGCAATGTTGGTCAGGCTAAACGCATCGCTCATGCGGGCGATTTTTTCGTTCTGCGCTTTTCCGCGCAGGCCATACACGCCGGAGAAAAATCGCAGATTTTGTTCAACGGTGAGGTTGCCGTACAGCGAGAATTTTTGCGCCATATAGCCCAGATGCTGGCGCGCCTTTCCTGAGCTGACCTTCAGGTCCATGCCCAGTACCAGCGCTTTGCCGGATGTCGGTACCAGCAGGCCGCACATCATTTTGAAGGTGGTGGATTTCCCCGCACCGTTCGGGCCCAGCAGGCCAAAAATCTCCCCGCGCTTGACGGCAAAATCCACGTTATCGGTCGCGGCAAAATCGCCGAATTTTTTGGTCAGGGCTTTCGCCTCGATCACCGTTTCGCCGGGCGTGCCTTCAACGGTATGCAAAATTGCGCCGAGCGGTGACTCTGACGTGCCCGCACCGCCGAGCAAGTCGATAAACGCATCTTCAAAGCGCGGGGCGGTTTCGTCCATTTCAATGGGCGGCATATTAGGGGCATGACGAATGTCGTCGGCAGTGGCCTCTTTTTTGAGGATCACTCGCACCGAACGCCCCTGAATCATGCCGTCGCTGACCTGAGGGAGTTTCAGTACGCGCTGCAATAATTTGCGGTTGGTTTCCTCCGGGCTGTGCAGTAGAAAACAACGGCCCGCCATCTGCTGCGTCAGCGCCGTTGGCTCGCCCTGATACAACAGCTCGCCTTCATTCATCAACAGCACGTCGCGGCACTGCTCGGCTTCATCCAGATAAGAGGTGCTCCAGAGAATGAGCATCCCGTCGCCCGCCAGCTCGTGAACCATCTGCCATAGCTCGCGGCGCGAAATCGGGTCCACGCCAACGCCGGGTTCATCCAGCAGCAGCACTTTGGGTTCGCCGACCAGCGTACAGGCCAGCCCCAGCTTTTGCTTCATCCCACCCGAAAGCTTGCCCGCCAGTCGGTCAGTGAACGGACCCAGAGAGGTAAACTCCAACAGCCGTGCAAACGTGGTTTTCCGCGTTTCGCCGGTAACGCTGCGCAAATCGGCGTATAAATTCAGGTTTTCCATTACCGTCAGATCTTCGTACAGACCAAACTTCTGCGGCATATAGCCCATGATGGCGTGTAGCTCACTGTCGTTTTTAATCGGATCAAGCCCGAGCACCGTGGCGCTGCCTTCATCCGGTTTTAGCAGTCCGGCGAGCATACGCATGAGCGTGGTTTTCCCCGCGCCGTCCGGTCCGACCAACCCGGTCACGTAGCCTTTTTGCAACGTACAGTTCAGCGGCGCGACGGCGGGTTTATCCATTCCCGCAAAGCGTTTTACCAGACTGTTGAGTTGGATAACCGCGTCATTCATGTCCTTCCCCATCGTTGAATTTGACGGTGATTGGCATGCCCTGACGCAGCGCATCGTCGGCGTCAGTCACGATAATACGCAGGCGATAAACCAGGTCGGTGCGCAGATCCGGCGTCTCGACGGTTTTCGGCGTGAATTCAGCCGTCGGGGAAACAAATCCGATTTTGCCGTGATACGGCTTATCCGGACGGCCATCGGTATACAGCAAAATTTCGCGTCCCGGCTGCGCCTGGCTGAGATTCGGTTCATCAATATAGGCGCGCACCCACACCGGGCGGGTGAGCGAAAGCGTCAGCACGGTGCTGCCCGCGCTTAACATGCTGCCCGGCTCGACGGCGCGGGTCATCAGCGTGCCGTTTGATGGCGCGATAAGCGTCGTATCGTGCAGATCCAGTTCCGCCTGCGCCAGCTGCGCCTGCGCCTGTTCGAGATTGGCTTTCGCCTGGGCAATATCCTGCGGGCGGTTACCGGTGCGGTACTGACTCAATTTATCCTGGGCAGATTTGAGCGTGGCCTGGGCCTGATCGCGTGAGGAGCGAGCGTTTTCCAGATCGTTGGCGGAAATCGTGCGGCTTTTCCACAACCCTTGCTGGCGGTTATAGAAGTTTTGCGAATAATCGTAAGCCGCTTTCGCCTGTTTGACGGCGGCTTCTGCCTGCGCGACCTCTTCGTCACGGTAGCCCGCCAGCATCAAATCATACTGGGCCTGCGCCACCGAAACGCTGGCTTTAGCCTGCATCAGCGCATTTTCATATGGGGCTTTATCAAGCTGGCCGAGCAGTTGCCCACTTTTTACCGTATCGCCCTCGTCAACGGCGAGCGATTCCAGACGCCCGCCCACGCGGAAACTCATATTCAGCGTGCGAATATCGACGTTACCGTAAAGCGTAAGACCTCGATCCTGCTGGCTTTGATACCACAGCCAACCGCCGATACCGGCTGCCAGCAGAACAACGACCGCCAGTATGACCACGACAGGTTTTTTCATGACTCCAGGCTCCTTAGCGTTAAACCGTGCAGGATAAGATCGAGATGACAGGTGATAACCTGGCTAATCTGCGCGGCTTTATCCTCATCAAATTGTGTCCAGCCAGTGCGTAACAAAATCGTTTCTCGTCCCAGGCGAAAGGCGAGGATTTCGCCGAGCAGCGCATGGGTGTGCAAAATGGTTTGCGTATCGTTGGGGTCGCGACCGGTGTAAGCCGCGATCAACCGGGTCAAATGGGTGTGCATTGGGGAAATGACCTGGTCGTGAACCAGTTGATAGGCGGCTGTGGGCGAAAGTTGTTCCCGTGAGATAAACTTACTGAGGTTCATCGTATCGTCATGGGTCAGCAGCCGAATCATGTTGTTGCACGCGTCATGAAGCAGCCCACGAATGGCATCGCGATCTGGCGATGGCGCGTCAAGCAGCGCCGTAGCGGCTTCGACGTGCGGGCGAAAATTGCTGCCAATGAAATCAGCAATAGACTGCGCGCAGGCGAGATACAAATCTTCCTTTGAACCGAAGTAGTACGGAATAGCCGCGATGTTTTGCCCGGCTTGCGCAGCGATATCGCGCGTTGTGGCGTGCAGTCCGTATTCGCCGAACTGGGCCAGTGCCGCCGCAATCAGCTGGCTTTTCGCCTGTTCCCCTTTGGTGGTGGTCGGTGTCGGATTCATCTCGTCATTAAAAGTTAATCAATCGATTGATTAAGATTATGTATAAATTTTCACCTTGTCCAGTCGCATGGTGCAATATTTCGCAGAGGAATCACGGAGGGATATTTTATGCGCCGTATCACAAAATCTGCTACACTCCGCAGCTTCGTGACATTGTGGTTTTTGTCCTCTTCTATTCGTCTTATCTCCCTGAAAACTACACCTGTGACGGTCGGGGCGGTTCGGAGTTTTTATGTCTTTTGATACCCTTGGCCTGAACCCGGAAATTCTGCGCGCCGTCGCAGAACAGGGCTACCTCGAGCCAACACCGATTCAGCAGCAGGCGATCCCTGCGGTGCTGGAAGGCCGTGACCTGATGGCCAGCGCACAGACCGGTACCGGCAAAACGGCGGGCTTTACGCTGCCGCTGCTGCAACGTCTGGTGCAGAACGAGCCGCACGCGAAGGGCCGTCGCCCGGTGCGTGCGTTGATCCTGACACCAACCCGTGAACTGGCGGCGCAGATCGGCGAGAACGTGCGTGAGTACAGCCGCTATCTCGATATCCGCTCGCTGGTGGTTTTCGGCGGCGTGAGCATTAACCCACAGATGATGAAACTGCGCAGCGGCGTTGACGTTTTAGTTGCGACGCCAGGCCGTTTGCTGGATCTGGAACATCAAAACGCGGTCAAACTGGATCAGGTCGAAATCCTGGTGCTGGATGAAGCTGACCGTATGCTGGACATGGGCTTTATCCATGACATTCGTCGCGTGCTGGCGAAACTGCCTGCTAAGCGTCAGAACCTGCTGTTCTCCGCCACCTTCTCTGATGAGATTAAAGGCCTGGCGGAAAAACTGCTGCGTAACCCGCTGGAAATTGAAGTCGCGCGTCGTAACACCGCGTCTGAGCAGATTTCACAGTACGTTCACTTCGTGGACAAAAAGCGTAAGCGGGAACTGCTCTCGCAGATGATTGGCGAAGGCAACTGGCAGCAGGTGCTGGTCTTTACCCGTACCAAACACGGCGCTAACCATCTGGCTGAACAGCTAAATAAAGACGGCATTCGCAGTGCGGCAATCCATGGCAACAAGAGCCAGGGTGCCCGTACGCGTGCATTAGCTGATTTCAAATCCGGTGACATTCGCGTGCTGGTGGCAACGGATATCGCCGCGCGCGGTCTGGATATCGAAGAACTGCCGCACGTTGTGAATTACGAGCTGCCAAACGTACCGGAAGATTACGTACACCGTATCGGCCGTACCGGTCGTGCTGCGGCCACCGGTGAAGCGCTTTCACTGGTTTGCGTCGATGAGCACAAACTGCTGCATGACATTGAACGTCTGCTGAAGAAAGAGATTCCGCGCATCGCCATTGAAGGCTATGAAGTGGATAAGTCAATCAAAGCTGATCCGATTCAAAACGGTCGTCAGGGCGGCGGTGGTCGTGGACAGGGTGGTGGCGGTGGACGCAGCCAGCAGCCGCGTCGTTCCGAAGGCGGCGCGCCGAAAGCGTCAGGTAAGCCTCCGCGTCGTAGCGGTGATGCAAAACCGGCGGGCGAAAACCCGTGGCGCAGCGGGGAAGCCAAACCCGCAGGCGAAGGCCAACGCCGACGCAAACCGCGTAAACCTGCCTCCGCGCAGTAATCTGGAAGCCCGGCTCTGAAGCCGGGCTTTTCTTTTTGCGACAACGCCTCGAACGTGCCACAATAGTGGCTGTTTATACAGTATTTCAGGTTATCCGATGGCTTTAACCGCTGCGCTCAAAGCGCAAATTGCCGCCTGGTATAAGGCGTTGCAGGAACAGATCCCCGATTTTATTCCCCGAGCCCCACAGCGACAGATGATTGCCGATGTGGCGAAGACGCTCGCCGGGGACGAAGGGCGGCATCTGGCGATTGAAGCGCCGACTGGCGTCGGTAAAACACTCTCCTATTTAATTCCTGGGATCGCCATCGCCCGCGAAGAGCAAAAAACGCTGGTGATCAGTACCGCCAACGTGGCGCTTCAGGATCAGATTTACAGCAAAGATTTACCTCTGCTGCGCAAAATTATTCCCGAGCTGCGGTTTACCGCGGCGTTTGGTCGTGGACGTTATGTCTGTCCGCGTAATCTGGCAGGGCTTGCCAGCAGCGACGCGACGCAGCAGGATTTGCTGGCGTTCCTCGATGACGATTTAACCCCGAACAACAAAGCCGAACAGGATCTGTGCGCAAAGCTGAAGGTCGATCTCGACGGCTATAAATGGGACGGCCTGCGCGATCACACTGATAAGGCAATCAGCGACGATTTGTGGCGACGCCTGAGTACGGATAAAGCCAGCTGTCTTAACCGCAACTGTCACTATTACCGTGAATGTCCGTTCTTTGTTGCCCGCCGTGAAATTCAGGAAGCGGAAGTGGTAGTCGCCAACCACGCGCTGGTGATGGCGGCGCTCGAGAGCGAAGCGGTGCTTCCTGATCCCAAAAACTTACTGCTGGTGCTCGATGAAGGACACCATCTGCCGGACGTGGCGCGCGATGCACTCGAGATGAGCGCGGAGATCACCGCGCCGTGGTTCCGTCTCCAGCTCGATCTGTTCTGCAAACTGATCGCCACCTGCATGGAGCAGTTCCGCCCCAAAACAACGCCACCGCTTGCAGTGCCTGAACGGCTTAGCGAGCACTGCGAAGAGGTTTACGCGCTGATTGCGTCCCTGAACGTCATCCTCGACCTTTATCTTCCCGCGGCTCAGCAGGCGGAGCACCGCTTTGCGATGGGCGAGCTGCCGGATGAGGTAATGGAGATCTGCAAGCAGCTGGCGAAACTGCTGGAAAAATTGCGGGGGCTTGCCGAAATGTTCCTGAACGATCTCAGCGAGAAAACCGGTACCCACGATGTGGTGCGCGTGCACCGCGTGTTATTGCAGATGAATCGCGCGTTAAGCATGTTTGAAAGCCAAAGCAAGCTGTGGCGACTGGCGTCAATGGCGCAAGCATCTGGCGCGCCGGTCACCAAATGGGCGACGCGCGAAGTAAAAGATGGGCAAATCCATCTGTTCTTCCACTGCGTGGGCATTCGCGTGAGCGATCAGCTGGAAAAGCTGATCTGGCGTAGCGTGCCGCATGTGGTGGTGACGTCGGCGACGCTGCGTTCGCTGAACAGCTTCTCACGTTTGCAGGAGATGAGCGGTTTAAAAGAGAAGGCGGGCGACCGTTTTGTCTCGCTGGATTCGCCATTTAACCACTGTGAGCAGGGCAAACTGGTTATCCCAAAAATGCAGCATGAGCCGCTGATGGAGCACGAAGAGCAGCATATTGCCGAAATGGCCGCCTATTTTCGCGAGCAGGTGGAGAGCAAGAAATATCCCGGCATGCTGGTACTTTTTGCCAGCAACCGTGCCCTGCAGCTGTTCTTAACGTTTGTCACCGATCTGCGTTTGCTGCTGCTGGTGCAGGGCGATCAGCCACGCTATCGCCTTGTGGAAGCGCACCGTAAGCGTATTGATAACGGTGAGCGCAGCGTGCTGGTGGGCTTGCAGTCCTTTGCGGAAGGTCTGGATCTGAAGGGCGATTATCTGACGCAGGTGCATATCCACAAAATTGCCTTCCCGCCGATTGACAGCCCGGTGGTGATCACTGAGGGCGAGTGGCTGAAAAGTCTGAATCGCTATCCGTTTGAAGTGCAAAGCCTGCCGGCGGCGTCGTTTAATTTGATTCAGCAGGTCGGGCGACTGATCCGAAGCCACGGCTGCTGGGGCGAAATCGTCATTTATGATCGTCGTCTGCTGACTAAAAACTACGGTCAGCGTTTGCTGAATGCCCTGCCGGTGTTCCCCATCGAGCAGCCCGATGTGCCGGAAGTCAAAAAGCGTCCGACTCAGGTCGTGCCCGCGTCTAAAAAAAGTCCTCGTGCCCGTGGGCGTCGTCCCGCAGGTAAATAAAAACCTGTCGGCGAACGCTTCTTCGGGGCTATATTGTTAAAAAGATGTCGCCAGGAGAAGTGTTGTGGATTATCGCAAAATTATCAAAGAGGTAGGGCGCGGGAAAAACCATGCTCGCGATCTGGACCAGGAAACCGCCCGTGCGCTGTATACCCATATGCTGAATGGCGATGTGCCAGAGCTTGAAATGGGCGGCATATTGATTGCGCTGCGCATCAAAGGGGAAGGCGAAGCGGAAATGCGGGGTTTTTACGAGGCGATGCAGGCTCATACCCTGCAACTAACGCCGCCCGTGGGCAAGCCGATGCCGATTGTGATCCCCAGTTATAACGGCGCACGTAAACAGGCGAACCTGACGCCACTGCTGGCGATGTTGCTCCACAAACTGGGATTCCCGGTGGTGGTGCACGGGGTGAGTGCCGATCCAACTCGCGTGCTGACCGAAACCATTTTTACTCTGCTTGGGATTGCGCCTACGCTTCATGCCGGTCAGGCTCAGGCCAAACTCGATGGACCTCACCCCGTTTATATTCCGGTTAACGCCCTGTGTCCGCCGCTCGAAAAGCAGCTGGATATGCGCTGGCGGATGGGGGTGCGTAACAGCGCGCATACGCTGGCGAAACTGGCGACGCCGTTCGCGGAAGATGCGGCGCTGCGTCTGTCCAGCGTGTCTCACCCGGAGTATGTCACCCGTGTCGCTGGTTTTTTTGCCGATATCGGTGGCAGAGCACTGTTGATGCACGGAACGGAAGGAGAGGCGTATGCGAATCCGCAGCGCTGCCCGCAGATGACGTTGATCGACAGCGCTGGAACGCGTGTGGTGCTTGAACGCGCGGAAGAATCCGCCGGGGAGATTGCGCTGCCCGAGGCAAAAGATCCTGCGACCACGGCCCGCTGGATTGAGCGTTGCCTTGCGGGAAGCGAGCCGGTACCACACTCTCTCAAGCTTCAGATGGCGTGCTGCCTGCTGGCAACGGGAGAAGTGGAAACCGTGGATGCCGGGCTTGCGCGTATTGCCCAGACATTTTAAATAAAAAAAAGCCCGTCCAATCCTGAACGGGCAAACAAAGGGTAACAACAACAGGGTCAATGAGGGTTGGAGCAACTCGCCAGAGGGGTTAGCGAGGGTCGAGCATTACATCGTTTGGCTTACTGGTAAATTACCGCAGTACCGCTGAGTTTGTTGTTGCCGTTCGCAGACGTGATGGTGTAACCACTTGCACCAGCAGCAGACGCTTTCTCAGCCAGTTTCGCTTCCAGACCATCCAGTGTAGTCGCGCCTTCAGCACTGACAACACCCAATTTATTCATGTTTTGTGCCTGAGCTTCAGTCACTGACTGCGCGGCGAATGCGCCGAAAGAAAGGGTAGTCAGGGCGATAGCGGCAACAGCATATTTGATGGTTTTCATAGTTAATCTCTCGCAGGTTGTTCTGTTAAGGGGACGATGTTCCGTCGATGTGATAAGTATCACGTTTTTTTGCGGAAGATATAATCTAAGAGAATTGACAGCATTGCTCAAAAAAACTGAATGACAAATAACTTATTGAATATTAATAAATTCATACCCCCGCTTTACCGTTCTTGCCGTTTCGCTTTACACAACGCGCATCGAGGGCACGTTTTGCTACGCGACACGGGAAAAATCGTGAGCGTAAAGCTAGATGCGGGTGACTTTATTTTAGGTAAAGAAGAGTCAGCGCAACTGGCTGTCTTTCGATCCTCTGCGATTATATCCTGAGTGTGAAGTGTTTTTTGAATCTTTATTCTGTTGACAGGTGATGCAAAGCCGCACGCCTGGCACGGCTTTACGCCGGGCTTCAGGGATGGGATCGCCGCATTCCTCGCACTCACATAAACTCTCGCCCTGCGCTAATTCGCCGCGAACACGCGCGACAGCATCTTCAATAGTACTGTTGATCTGTTCGTTGACGGCGTCATCATTGGCCCAACCGGATGCCATGCCAGCCTCCTCATGCACGATAGACGTTCATATAATGAATATGGGGTTAAAAAATAGACAGTCAAGGTGGGGTCAGTGAGAACTGCATCTGTTGGGGGCAGATGCAGCTCTATGAGCATTAACTCTCATTTATAGATCGTGGCCGTGCCGAACATGCGGTTTTCACCGCCAGCAGAGTTCACCACAAATCCACTTGCGCCTTCATCTTTGGCTTTTTCAGCGAGCTTAGACTGGAGGTCGTCGAGGTTTGCTGCGCCGGTGACGGAGACAGTGCCTGCCGGGCGAAGCTGCCCGGTATCGCTGCGGGAGAGTGATTCAGCTGTCCAGGCGGAGAACGAGGCCGACGCCAGCGAACCAGCAAGTACAAGTAGTGTCAGGTATTTCTTCATAATCACATCCTCTGAATAACAACGGGTAATGCAGACTAAGTTTAGAAGTAATCCTGATGTGATTTAGCGCAAAAATTTGATGGTGATCTGCGTGTTTTTTGAACGATGTTTATTGACAAAATATTGACATATCATAGACATACAGGTTGCTGATTTTTGACGGATTATTGTGCACGGAAGAGAGTTATTTACCGTTGCGCCGCCAGAGGGTATCTTACGCCGCTGTTAAAAGGAGAATACCATGACTGCCGAAAAGCCGGGATTACACCCGCGTAACCGCCACCGCAGCCGCTACGACATGAATGCCCTGTGTCAGAGCTGCCCTCAACTGCAAGCGTTCATCGTGGAGACGCCTGCAGGTGAACCCTCAGTGAATTTTGCCGACCCGCTGGCGGTAAAAGCGCTGAACAAGGCGCTGCTGGCCCATTTTTACGGCGTTACGCAGTGGGACATTCCGGAAGGTTTTCTCTGCCCGCCTGTTCCTGGACGTGCTGATTACGTCCACCATCTCGCCGATTTGCTGGCGGAAGATAATGCCGGGACGATCCCGCCGCAAGCGACGGTGCTGGATATTGGCACGGGCGCGAATCTGATTTATCCGCTGATTGGTGTCGCGGAATATGGCTGGCGCTTTACCGGAAGTGAAACCGGGAAAGAGGCGTATGCCAGCGCACAGGCGATCGTGAACGGGAACGAGGGGCTGACCCGCGCGATTCGATTACGTCGTCAGAAAGAGGCGTCCGACATTTTCAACGGCATCATTCATAAGAATGAAAGCTACGACGCCACGATGTGTAATCCCCCTTTCCATGATTCAGCCGAGACGGCCCGCGCAGGCAGCGAACGTAAGCGTCGTAACCTTGGTCAGGCAGAAGATGGTGCGCTGAACTTTGGCGGTCAACAGCACGAGTTGTGGTGTGAAGGCGGCGAAGTGGCTTTCATCGAGAAGATGATTACGGAAAGCAAATTGTTTGCCCGTCAGGTGAAATGGTTTACGACGCTGGTTTCTCGTGGTGATAATTTACCGCCGCTGTATCGTGCGTTGACTGCCGTAGGCGCGGTAAAAGTGGTGAAAAAAGAGATGGCGCAAGGGCAGAAGCAAAGCCGCTTTATCGCCTGGACGTTTATGGACGACGCCAAACGCCGCAAATCGTTTTAAGCGTGATGTGGCGGTGATATGCCGGGCAACAATGCCCGGCCTGTTTTAAGGCGTCGGTTCCTGCGGTGGCGGAAGTGCGCCAGCAGGCGAGAGCACCTGATACGTCTGAACGGGTGTTCGCACTTCTGCCAGATCAAAGTGCTTCTTCACCATGCTGTCGAGCGCAAAACGCACCGTCCACTGTTTCAGCGGCTGGGTAGTGAATGAGACGCGCAGCGTAAAGGCGGTGTTCGTCAGCCCCACAATGCCCGCAAACGACGGTTCACCGATCACCAGCCCTCGGATATCCTCCATCTCCATCAGTTCCTCTACCGCCGATTTGAGCGCCTGTTTGGCTTTGTCTGCGTCCTCATGGCGATCCACGTCGTAATTTGCTACCACAGACCCGATACCCCGCACGAAGTTGGCGAATGTGGTAATCGAAGACCACGGAATGATGTGATATGCGCCAGTGTCTTGTCGTACGCCCACAGAACGGATCGACATCCGCTCCACGGTGCCGGTTAATGGCCCAATGGTCACCAGATCGCCGGTGTTCATCCCGTTCTCAAACTGAATGAAAATCCCGGTAATGATGTCTTTCACCAGCGTTTGTGACCCGAACGAAATCGCCAGGCCGAGTGCACCCGCGCCTGCCAGCAGCGGCGCGATATTCACGCCAATTTCAGAAAGCACAATCATGATGGTGATGGTACTGATAATAACGGCCAGCGCATTGCGGAATAACGTTAACAGCGTGCGGGCTCGCGCGCTGGGCAGAGGACGCCCGTGAATATCTGACACCAGCCGGTTCTCAATCAGACTCGCCAAAAGCGTCCAGCCAACCGCCGAGAAGAACAGGATCAGCGCGATACGAATCAGGATATCCACCGTTTTCTCGCCCGCGCCGTTGTGCAGCCAGTTCCAGAAGTCAAACAGCCCCCAGGCGTTAAGCAGCAGCATAATGGACACGCAAACCGTCAGAATGCGTGCGACTTTCAACGACGTTGAGATCCAGCTGTTCACCCGTTTCTGCAATTCGGGATAATTTCGCTGCACCTGCGGAGAAAGCGTGACGGTTTTCGAAATCCAGCGCGACAGCAAACCCGACACAAACGCCGCGATGCCAATAATCGCCAGGCTGTGGAATGTCGCCCCCATCATAAACTTTAGGCTGTTGCCCGGATCGAACAGCGAGAAGAAGCACAGCACAATAAAATAGGCGCTGGCGAGCCAGTGCCATATCAGCGCAAATGCACGGATAAACAGGCTAAAGAAAGAAAGCGACCGATCGGCCAGATGCAATAGCCCGTCGGTGATGGCTTTTTTGTTGTGAAAAATCAAGTACAACGCCCAGACGGTAATGCAGATCATGATAAGCACGTTGGCCAGCGCGCCAATTTGGACATTGACCTGGTTTGAGATAATCGGCACCGCAACCAGCAGACCGTAACCAATCAGACCGCTGAGAATGCTCAGGCGAAGCGCCCAATATTTCGCGTGCTCATCGCTGAGGGAGAAAGGCCGTAAATCCGCCACGCGTGGGCAAAACAGCAAACGTAAAAGCGCTTTGAAAAATTCAATCAGGGCGAAGGCGTTAAGGAATAGGCTTTGCTGAAAGGCGATGGTGTGGTTACCGGCATCGAGATTATCACTGAGAATTTGACCGACAAACAGCGTTAGCGCCAGCAGCAGCAAATCGATAATGAACGCCCCGGCAATCATCAGCGGTAAGTGAAACCAGCTGCTTCTCTCCCGATTCTTTTTGCGTCCCCATTGCCCCATTTTGCGGTACAGCGGCCAGGCACACAGACGCACCAGCCAGTAGAAGGCAAAGACCATCGCGGCCAGCATCAGAAAATGGCTGGCCGCGTTATTGAACGTTTGCGGATTAAAGGCCTTGTGCGGGGAACCGATAAGATTGCGATAGAGCTGAGCAAAGCGGGCTGATAGCGCGTCACCATAATGGCGACCCACGTCGGTGACGTTTTCCAGCACGGTTTTTTGTTCAACCACGTCCGGTGGCGTGATTTTTGGGACCGGATCCTGCGGTGGCGTCGCCGCAACGGTACGGAGCTGTTCGATCAGCTCCTGGCGCGAGGTGTCATTCTCGAGCACATCCGCGAGCGCACTGTAGGCGGCTTTCTTTTGTTCAACGTCAGGTTCAGGGGCTGTCGTGGTTTGCTGGGAGGTTGACGCGCCGGTCGTGACGCCCGGAATAGTGACCGCCTGCGCGGGTGCGCAGAACAGGCAAAACAGTAGCAGCAGGATCCACGGCACGGCTTCCTCCGATGAAGAAAATGTTCAGCAAAATGATAAGTATAGAAGGAGCACGGGGGAGGGAAGTTTTTGGGAACAATCTGGCATTAAAAAGCCGGGCGATAATGTGCCCGGCTTTGGATGATTAGCGTGAAAATATCAGGAGACGTGCTGCAAGAATTCCTGCAAACGCTGGCTCGGCGGATTTTCGATCAGCGCCTGCGGATTGCCATCTTCGGCAATGCGGCCTTTATCAATGAAAATCAGACGGGACGCCACTTTCTCGGCAAAGCCGATTTCGTGAGTCACGATCACCATCGTCATGCCTTCTTCCGCCAAATCCTGCATAACTTTCAATACTTCATGACGCAGTTCTGGATCCAGCGCAGAGGTCGGCTCATCGAAAAGCATCATTTTCGGTTTCACCGCCAGCGCACGGGCGATTGCCACGCGCTGTTGTTGACCACCGGAAAGCTCAGAAGGGTAGTGATGCGCACGCTCGGCAAGGCCGACTTTTGCCAGCAGCTCTTTTGCCAGTTTCTCAGCTGCCGCTTTGTTGGCTCCGCGCACGCGCAGTGGGCCGAACATCACGTTTTCCAGCGCCGTCAGGTGCGGGAACAGATAAAACTGCTGGAACACCATACCCGCTTCCTGACGAATCAAACGCTCGTCCACTTTCGGGTCGTTCACTTTCAAACCATCGACAAACAGATCGCCGCTGGTGATCTCTTCCAGCTTGTTAATGCAGCGCAGCAGCGTTGATTTACCGGAACCTGACGGCCCGATAATGACCACCACTTCGCCCTGTTTAATATTCAGATCGATATCGTGCAGCACTTTCGTGGGACCGAAGTGCTTGGAAACGTTTTTAAATTCAATCACAGGATTTTCATCCTTCTTTCAAGACGGCGCAGAACAAAGCTCAGCAGCAGCGTAATAATCAGATAAACCACCGCAACGGCGCTCCAGATTTCCAGTGCACGGAAGTTACCGGCAATGATCTCCTGGCCCTGACGGGTTAATTCAGCCACCCCGATAACGATAAACAGCGAGGTATCTTTGATACTGATGATCCACTGGTTGCCCAGCGGTGGCAGCATACGACGCAGCGCCAGCGGCAGAATAACGTGGCGAATGGTTTCGCGGCGGGACAGGCCCAGCGCCAGACCGGCTTCACTGAAGCCTTTATGTATCGACAGCACCGCGCCACGGGTGATTTCCGCAATATAGGCGCCGGAGTTGATCATAATGGTCACGACCGCTGCGCTGAACGGATCAATGCGCAGATCGTTAAACGCCATAGGCAGGGCGAAGTAGATAAACATGACCTGTACGACGATGGGCGTACCGCGGATCACTTCGATGAAAACCAGTGCGATATGGTTTGCAATCCAGCCACCGTAGCTACGAGCGAAACCGGCCACAAGACCGATAATCAACCCGCCAGCCAGACCGAGGACCGAAATCCACAAGGTCATTTTAGCGCCTTCAAGCAAGAGAGGAATGGCAGGCCAGATGGCGCTCCAGTCAAACTGCATGATAATTTCCTGTAACCGTGGTTCTAAAAAATGCAGGGGCGAAAGCCGCCCCTGAGCGTACAACGTCTTTAATAATAATTATTTTGGTTCAGTACCGAACCATTTTTTGTAGATTTCGTTGTAAGTGCCGTTTTCACGCAGCGTTTTCAGCGCGCCGTTCACTTTATTACGCAGCTCGTCGCTGCCTTTAGGGAACGCGATGCCGTACTGCTGTGCTTCCAGTGACTCACCAACCGCTTTGAACTTGCCGTTGCCCGCAGTTTTGATGAAGTACAGAATGTTAGGGGTGTCGTGCAGTACCGCGTCAGCGCGGTTAGTGCCGAGCTCCATATAGGCGTTGTCGATGTTAGGGAACTGACGCAGGTCTTTGGTTTTGATATTCGCTTTCGCGTAATCAACAGAACCGGTGCCGCTCTTCACTGCCACGATTTTGCCGTCGAGGTCTTTCACGCTTTTCACGTCGTTGTTGTCGGCTTTAACCATCAACAGCAAACCGCTTTTGTAGTAGCCGTCAGAGAATTCGATCGCTTTTTTACGTTCTTCAGTGATCGTGATACCCGCCAGCGCCAGGTCGATATTTTTGGTTTGCAGAGCCGGGATGATGCCGCTGAAATCCATTGGCTTCAGGGTGTAATCCAGTTTCAATTCTTTTGCGATTGCCGCCCACAAATCCACGTCAAAACCAACGTACTTATCACCCTGCTTGAATTCGAAAGGAACGAAAGCGGTGTCAGTTGCCACAACGAGTTTGTCTGCGGCCTGAGAAGATACCGCGAACGCCAGGGTAAGTGCAGCCAGTGAAACTTTTAATACAGACTTCATAGTATTTCCTTTTATATCCACGGGGCGATCCCCTGCGGGAGCAAACGGCTATATGAAAAAATCGTGCCAACTTTACAACCTATTGTTTTGCAAAGAGGATATATACTTACGTTGCACAATAATCGTTGCAAGAGTATCGATTTGCACCAAAGTGAGGCACTGTTTTGGTGCGTTTCAATGTAGTCAACAGACGGAAGGATATTAAGCGCAATTAACGACGATAAAACAATCGTTCGTTAACGATTTTGTGAGGTGATTATTACAACTTTTTTACTTTTGCAGGCGTCGCAGGAAAAAGTGTGCACCATAAATGTGCAAAACCCCCACCGTAAGGCGAGGGTTTGATTAAAATTCCGTATGGATTATTCGATGTTAGATTCGATAAACCACAGGAACTGATCCAGGTCGCGAGAAGCCGCGGTCAGTATATCGGCTGTGTCTTCGTCTTTTGCTTCGCCAATAGCTTTGCGCACATCGTTAGCAACGATGGCATAGCGATCGGCCAACTCTTTCAGGTGATCCTGTACAGAGTGAATGTCCAGCGGATAGCTTTTCAGCGCCGTTTTGCTGTTAATCACCTGGGTCGTACCCAAGGCCACACCGCCAAGCTGTACAGCCCGCTCAGCCATAGTATCAAGGTGAGTCACCAGCGCAGTACGGAATCCATCCAGCATTTCATGGACGGCAATGAAGTTTGCGCCGCGCATGTTCCAGTGGGCCTGTTTGGTGATTAATGACAGGTCAATGAACTGGATCACCTGGCGATTCAGCAACTCAATCGTCGCTTTCTTATCACTGTCCGATACATCGTTGCGGGTATAAAGCAGATTAGACGCTTTCGTTTTTACCAGTTTAGCGGTACTCATAATCTCATATCCTCTTGATGTTTTGTGTTCCAGATAATTACCGGAAATAAGTATAGCACCGCTTTTTCATTCTGCAGGGTTGTCTGTGCCTATCGATTTAATAGTGATAATAATGTATTTTTTTAATGTTTTGATTTTATGGGTTTTTATTTTATTCGTTGCGGATGAGTCTTAATTTCACTAAATCATGTGAAATGCACCAAAATATTTCATCATGATGACAAAGTATGTGCGGAAATAACGGGTGATAAGAATTGGCGTATATTCTGCATGACAAGAAACCATGCAGAATAAGGCATATTAATGTATGTCGATTTCTTTGATTTTAGGTTCAGATCGCATGGTCAGCGTTGAACCCATTGAGGCGGCAATAATCGAGCACAGCGCCAGCACCTGAACCAGCGTCAGGCTTTCGCCCAGGAACACCATTCCGGACATTGCCGCCAGTGCGGGTTCCATACTCATCAGCGTGCCGAAAATACGCGTGGGCAGCCGCGTCAGCGCAATCATTTCGAGTGAATAGGGCAGCGCGGTGGAGAGCACGGCGACCGCAAGACCGATCGGCAATACAGACCATTGCCAGATGGATTCTGTCGCCTGCGCCATGCCGAGCGGAACAAAAATGATGGCGGCAATCAGTGAGCCTAACGCCACCGTGGCGGGTCCATGCTCTTCGCCTGCGCGTTGTCCTGTCAGGATATACACCGCCCAACAGGCGCCTGCACCCAGCGCCAGCGCGGCACCGGTTAAATCGACGTGGGAAATATTCTGCCCAAGCGGCAACAAAAACCACAGCCCAAGCACTGCGAGTACAACCCACACAAAATCTACGGGACGACGGGAAGAAAATAGCGCGACCGCCAGCGGCCCGGTGAATTCCAGCGCGACGGCAACCCCGAGCGGTACGGTTTGTATCGACAGGTAGAAGAGATAGTTCATCGCCCCCAGCGACAGGCCATAGAACAGCAGCGGCAGACGTTGCTCTTTTTTAAACCGCAAACGCCAGGGTTTAAAAATAATCACCAGAATCAGGGTGCCAAGCGCGATACGCAGCGCGGTCACGCCGGGGGCACCTATAATAGGGAAGAGCGATTTTGCCAGCGACGCGCCGCTCTGGATTGAGAGCATAGCAATAAGTATCACGACGATGGGCAACCAGACCGGCGCTTTACGAGACAAACCAGGCATCCTTTCTCCTGTCAATTTATGTCAAAGGGAGTAAAAGTCGCAGTGTAATGGAAATAAAAGGTGAGCGGTTGAGACTTTGTTGAAAAAAAAGTTGCCGTAAATCCGTAAAATGGCGGCGAGTTGATGAATTTATCAGCTAATAGATTAGGAATAATCTGGATGAATGTAACGTCATTGACGCGCAAAATTAGCGAATAAATGTGGAAATTCGGAGTTATTTGAACGAGATAGCTTCTCGTTGAAATGTTCTGTTACATCAAAGACTCGGTTAGACATTACGAATCACAAAGAGTTTCACCAGATTTTTTGATATATTTAAAACTTACGGATTTACTTGAAGCACATTTGAGGTGGTTATGAAAAAAATTGCATGTCTTTCAGCACTGGCCGCTGTTCTGGCTGTTTCCGCAGGTACTGCTGTAGCTGCTACTTCTACCGTTACCGGTGGTTACGCTCAGAGCGATATGCAGGGCGTTGTCAACAAAGCTAACGGTTTCAACCTGAAGTATCGTTACGAGCAAGACAATAACCCGCTGGGCGTGATCGGTTCTTTCACTTACACCGAGAAAGATCGCTTTGAAGATGGCGCATATAACAAAGCTCAGTACTACGGTGTTACCGCAGGTCCAGCTTTCCGCCTGAATGACTGGGCAAGCATCTACGGTGTTGTAGGTGTTGGCTACGGTAAATTCCAGCAGACCGAGAACGAAAGCCTGAACCGCAGCGCGACTAACAGCGATTACGGTTTCTCTTACGGCGCAGGTATGCAGTTCAACCCAATCGAAAACGTTGCTCTGGACTTCTCCTATGAGCAGAGCCGCATCCGCAACGTTGACGTTGGCACCTGGATCGCAGGCGTGGGTTACCGCTTCTAATCACTTCGGTGATGAAATAAAAATCCGCCCACTGTGGCGGATTTTTTTTGAAGGTAACAGCAAAAACGGCAACCCTTGGGTTGCCGTTTTGTATTTGTACTTTCTCACACCTGGAGAGAGTAGCAGGCCGCACAAGTTAGCGACTTTTTATCTCAAACACATCGGTTCCCAAATGCGTGTACTCCACTTTCTGTAACTTAAAGTTGGTAATGTAGGCGGGGGGCGCTTTCTTGTTTGAAACAAACGGATAATTGTTGACGATCTCTTTTGCAGAAATCCCGGTCCACTGCGCGAAAAAGTTCAGGAAATCGTTCGCTGATCGGCGCGCTTTAATCACACGATGCTTTTTATCATCGCTCGACAGCACCATAAACGGCACCTGAAAGTTCTGCTGGAACTTATCATCGTGCGCCAGGTACTGCACCGCTTTACCCCGTTCTTTGAACGCCAGACCATGATCCGAGAAGTACACCATAGAGAAGCTGTCACCCGTGTTTTGTAACTGGGTATACAGTTTGCTCAACAGATCGTCGGTTTGCGTCATCGTATAGAGATAGCAGGACGTCTCTTTTGACTGCACGAATTCTGCGTATTTCCCCTGCGTGCGATCGCACGCTTGCGGGTGCGATCCCATCAGATGCAGGACGATCAGCTGAGGCTGGGTGCGTTGAGAAGCAAATACCTGCGACGTCATCTTCAACAGGGCTTCATCTTTGGTGTTTTTATCCGCCTCGAAATCGCCATTTTTCAGAAACTGGGCTTCGTCTGCACGTTTCGCAATACTGGCAATCGCCGTGTCATATTCACCGATTTGGCCCTGATTGGAAAACCACCACGTCTGGAAACCGGCGCGGTTGGCTAACGTGACAAAGTTATCCTGATACTGCGGTTTCCCATCGACCACGCGGCTTAACGTCAGGCCAAGTGACTTTTGCGTTGATCCGCTTGCTGCGATGTAATCCGTAAACAGCGTACCGTTCACTGAGCTGGCAAACGGTGTGTTATTCCAGTGACCGCCAAAGGCGCCCAGCGCATCGCGGCGCGCGCTCTCGCCAATCACGACCACATAAGTATGGTACTTCGGCTTCACGGCCAGCACGTTCCAGGTGTCTTTCATGTTTGAAAGCTCAGCCATACGCGCCTGCTCGTCGATCACTTCTTTATTGTTCACCACAATATCTTTTACGAAGCGGAAAACCGGATAACCCGTGTCTTTCAGCTTGAAAACACCGCCCCACGCCAGGTTTTGTACCGGTGCGACAAAAAATGCCGCGGTGCTTACGATCAGGCACAGATTATCAATTTTGCTCCATGACTTTTTCTCTTGCGGCTGACGACGCACGGCAATCACGCCCAGCGCAAAAATGAACAGGCCAATGACGTAGCTGTACCATGGGAAAATCGTCAGGATCTCCGTCGACTCTTCCATATTGGTGGAGTGCAGCGCGAGCAGGGTATTAAAGTTGGGGGCGCCATAAGCCTGACCAAACGGGTAATACATCGCGGCAACCACAGAGCAAATTCCCACCACCGCTTTTTGCACACGCGGTGCGCTTCGCCACATCAGATGCAGCAGGCAGGTAAACGCGACGGCGTACAGCAGGCTATAAGGATAGCCAAGCGCAAAGTTAATCAGCAGTGATTGCAGAAAGTAGAATCCCGTCCACGGGCTTAAGGCCCGGCTGCGGGTAACGATCGTGTCTTTCAAGGTTAAATTCATAGGTCACTATCATAAAACGCCATGTGCTCACCCTGGCGTCGAGGGTCAAAGCCTGCCTGACAGTGCGTGGAGAGGGAATGAGGGTCCGCTTCAGCGAGCCGCAAATGGTGCAGGGCTGCAAGAAGATAGAGCCAGTCGGCAATTAGGTCAACAGTTGCTAATAAGATGTTTTGCGAGAGGGGCTGCAAATCCGTAAAAAAAATCGGGGAATGGGGGACAAACGGCCAGAATACGTAGTGAATATGACAGAAAAATGAAGCGGCGTACCGCAACGCCGCTTAGTGATTGGGTTTGTCGTTCTGCTGTGGCTTGCCGTTAAAAATGTCGCATAGCATGTTCAACAGCATTAACCGCACTTTAAAGGGGGAGTGGCTAAACACGTTCATGCACCTCTTGAATTCGTTCATGTGACCTCCTGATTTCAGATCCCTTCGATCCGTGAAGGGTGACTGCATTACATACAGATATAGCACAGGCTATATTGTATAGCTATGGCTAATTCGTTAATTTTTTGTGCTTGTAGAGCTATGGTTTACACTGTGCGCTTTCGTTATAGGACGCCACAGGCGTCACCCCACTGAGGAAGTACAATGAACAGTCGCGCAGGTAAACCAACTACAAAAAAAAAGACGCAACTGGTGAATGTTGAAGAGCATGTTGAAGGGTTTCGTCAGGTGCGTGAGGCGCACCGTCGCGAATTGATTGATGACTACGTCGAGCTGATTTCCGATCTTTTTCGTGAAGTCGGTGAAGCCCGTCAGGTGGATATGGCCGCGCGCCTTGGCGTTTCTCAGCCTACGGTCGCGAAAATGTTAAAACGCCTGGCGTCAGTAGGACTGATCGAAATGATCCCCTGGCGCGGTGTTTTCCTGACACCGGAAGGTGAAAAACTGGCCCAGGAGAGCCGGGAGCGCCATCAGATCGTCGAAAACTTTTTGCTGGTTCTGGGTGTGAGTCAGGATACGGCCCGTCGTGATTCGGAAGGGATCGAGCATCACGTCAGTGCAGAGACGCTGGAGAGATTCCGCGAATTTACCCTCAAATACGGTTCGCCCACAGAATGAACATCCCTGGACTGCAGGCGCTTGCCCGCGATCGGTTTTTCCACCTTCTATTAGTCATTGGTGTCGGGCTGAGTTTTTTTGTGCCTTTTGCGCCAAAAACCTGGCCGGAGGCCATCGACTGGCACACGATCATCACCCTCAGCGGGCTGATGATGCTCACCAAAGGCGTAGAGCTCAGCGGTTATTTTGACGTGCTGGGGCGTAAAACGGTGCGTCGGTTTGCCACTGAGCGCAAATTAGCCCTTTTTATGGTGCTGGCCGCCGCGCTGCTATCCACGTTTCTGACCAACGATGTGGCGCTTTTCATCGTGGTGCCGCTCACCCTGACATTACGCAAGCTGTGCGAAATCCCGGTTAACCGACTGATTATCTTTGAAGCGCTGGCCGTTAATGCCGGATCGTTGCTGACGCCAATCGGCAACCCGCAAAACATTTTGCTGTGGGGGCGTTCGGGGCTGTCGTTCGCGGCCTTTACCTGGCAAATGGCGCCGCTGGCGCTGGCCATGATGGCGTCGCTGCTGGTGGTCTGTTGGTTCGCATTTCCCAATAAAGCGCTCAATTATCATAGCGGAAGCGTCACTCCCCAGTGGAAGCCGCGCCTGGTATGGGGTTGTCTGGCGCTGTATATCGTTTTCCTGACGACTCTTGAACTGAAGTTCGCCCTCTGGGGCGCATTGCTGGTGGCGGCGGGCTTTTTGGTACTGGCGCGTCGTGTACTGATAAGCGTCGACTGGACGTTGCTGCTGGTGTTTATCGCCATGTTTATCGATGTGCATCTGCTGATTCAACTGCCTGCTTTGCAGGGCGCGCTGCACAGCGTGACCGATTTGTCACCCCTCGGGCTGTGGCTGACGGCAATTGGATTGTCGCAATTCATCAGTAACGTGCCGTCTACCATTTTGCTGATCAATTACGTGCCGCCAACCGTTCTGTTGGCCTGGGCCGTGAACGTCGGAGGATTTGGCCTGTTGCCAGGGTCTCTGGCGAACCTGATCGCGCTCAGAATGGCGAACGATCGGCGTATCTGGTGGCGTTTTCACGTCTGGTCGCTGCCGATGCTTATCTGGGCGGCATTGATTGGCTTTATGCTGGTTTAGAGAAATGGGCAAGAAATAGACAGGAACGACACATTCGCAATCGGGACCAGAGAGGTATAACTCTCTGGTAGCTTTTAAACGAAGATTGCGAGGAGCGTCGTATGCGTTATCAAAAACTGGGTAATACGGGTCTGTTTGTTTCCGAACTGTGCCTTGGCACCATGACGTTCGGGGGTGAAGACGGCATGTGGGGAAAGATTGGCCAGCTTCAGCAAAGCGATGCCGAAAAGCTGGTGGGGGGAGCGCTGGATGCGGGTATCAACTTTATTGATACCGCCAATGTCTATTCGGAAGGGCGCTCGGAAATCATCACCGGGCAAGCGCTGAAGAACCTGAAAATTCCGCGTGAAAATGTGGTTGTCGCCACAAAAGTCTTTGGCGAAACCGGCACGGCGGGCGTTAACTCTCGCGGCAGCTCGCGATACCACATCATCAACAGTGCGAAAGAGAGCCTGCGACGCATGCAGCTCGATCATATCGATCTCTATCAACTCCATGGTTTTGACCCGGCCACACCAATCGAAGAGACACTTTACGCTCTGGATAATCTTGTCCAGCACGGTCATGTGCGCTACATCGGCGTGTCAAACTGGGCGGCCTGGCAAATTGCCAAAGCACTGGGGATTTCTGAGCGTCTTGGGTTGGCCCGTTTTGCGTCGTTGCAAGCGTATTACACCATCGCCGGGCGTGACCTTGAGCGTGAACTGGTGCCGATGATGCAAAGCGAAGGCGTGGGGTTAATGGTCTGGAGTCCATTAGCAGGGGGATTGCTGAGCGGCAAATATGATCGCGACGGTAAAAGCGAAACTGGCGGACGCCGCCTTCAATTTGATTTCCCACCGGTGGATAAAGACCGTGCATTCGATTGTGTCGATGTAATGCGCACCATTGCCGACAGCAAAGGCGTCTCCGTCGCGCAAATCGCGCTGGCCTGGCTGCTGAATCAGAAAGTGGTCAGCAGCGTGATTATTGGCGCAAAACGCGTCGATCAGCTCGACGATAATATTGCTGCAACGGACATTCGCCTGAGCGACGATGAGTTAAAACAGCTGGATGCTGTCAGCGCGTTACCGCGTGAGTATCCAGGCTGGATGCTGGAGCGGCAGGGTGAATATCGCCGTCATCAGTTAGCTCAGCAGTAATATTGAGTTCTGATCTTCAAGCCGGATCCGCATTGCGCATCCGGCTTTTTTATTTCTATCCCGCTCACAAAAAACGATCCTTATCTTTGATTGATTTTTCATCTTTGGCTATATGACTAGTCATGAAATTTAAATGACTAGTCATATAGGAGCGAACATGAATCAATCACTACCGGCGAATTTTTTATGGGGAAACTCAGTTTCCAGCATGCAGACGGAAGGCGCGTGGAACGAGGGCGGAAAAGGGATGTCGGTGTATGACATTCGCGAAGTCGGTGAAAACGCATCCGACTGGAAAGTGGCGACCGACTCGTATCACCGCTACAAAGAAGACTTTGATTTAATGCAGGATCTGGGCATGAACTGCTACCGTTTCCAGATCTCCTGGAGCCGCGTCTGCCCGCAGGGTGACGGCGAATTTAACGAAGAGGGCATCGCCTTTTACGATCGGTTCATCAACGATCTGATCGTGCGCGGCATAGAGCCGATGGTGTGCCTGTATCACTTCGACATGCCGCTGGCGCTGGCGAACGAATACAACGGATTTATGGACAGGCGAGTGATGGACGCATTTATCCGTTACGGCAAAAAAATGATCGACTGCTACGGCGACCGCGTGAAGTACTGGTTGACCTACAACGAGCAGAATATCTTCCATATGCCGGAAGCGTTCCGTGTTTCAGGGTATATGAAAGGCGAGCAAACCCTGCGCGAGCTGTACCAAATCCAGCATCACACGATGGTGGGGCACATGGCGCTGACCGAATATTTGCATCAGGCGAAACCGGGTCAGTTGATGGGCGGTATGCTGGCGCATCAGCTGATTTATCCCGCCACCTGCAAGCCGCGCGACATCTTCTGCGCGCAGCAATATGATGAATTCCTCAACCAGAATCTGCTGCGCGTCTTTGCCGGTCAGGGCTATAGCCCCGCGGTGATGGCGGTGGTGGAACAGCAGGGTTTCAGCGATATTTATCGCGCAGAGGATCTGGCGCTGCTGGCGCGCACCAAAAATGACTACATGGCCTTTAGCTATTACGCCAGCAAAACGCTGGACAGCGATCCGATCCCAGAAGGCACACCCGTTAATTATTATCTCGCGCACGGCGAAAAAAATAACCCGTTCCTGAAGGCCACCGAATGGAACTGGCAAATCGATCCGCTGGGCTTTCGCACCATTATCACCCGCTATTACAACGACTGGCGTTTACCGGTATTCCCGATTGAAAACGGGATCGGCGTTATCGAATCCTGGGATGGGGTCAATCAGGTCGAAGACGATTATCGCATCGACTATCACCGTAAGCATTTTGACGCCATGAAAGCAGCCATGTTTGAAGACGGCGCGCAGGTTATCGGTTATCTCGGCTGGGGGTTGATCGATATTCTCAGCTCACAGGGTGATATGCGTAAGCGCTACGGTGTGGTGTATGTCAACCGTGAAAACCACGATCTGAAAGACCTGAAACGCGTGCCGAAAAAGAGCTACGCCTGGTTGAAACAGGTCATCCATAGTAACGGACGCGATTTGTAAGTCGTACGCTGCCGGACCGTTTTTGTGACTGATTGATGGGAATATCCGCTATGTCTGATACAAAAATTACACCTGCGATGCAGTCTTTTGTTGATAAGTTTGTTGAGTTCTCAGCGCGCCTGGCAAATCAGGTGCACTTACGTTCTCTGCGCGACGCTTTTGCCACGGTCATGCCCATTTTCATTCTCGCCGGACTTGCGGTGCTGGTGAATAACGTGGTGTTTCCGTGGGTGCTGGAGGGCGACACGCTTGCCCAGTTTAAAGTGTGGGGCGAGGCGATCATTAACGGCACGCTGAATATCGCGGCGCTACTGTTAGCGCCGATGATTGCCTGGTCGCTCGCACGCAACAAAGACTTCGACAATCCGGTCTCGGCAGTGGTTATCGCTGTCAGCAGTTTTATCATTATGATGCCGATGCAGTTACAGCTGGTTCCCGTGGGGAGTCAGACGGCGGTGAACGTCACGCAGGTGCTGACGTTCGCCAATATTGGCTCGACGGGGATCTTTGCGGGTGTGCTCATTGCCCTGCTTTCTACCGAAATTTTCATCGCCATATCACGCTTAAAATCGCTGCATATTTCGCTGGGCGAGAACGTGCCACCAGCGGTGAGTAAATCGTTCACCACGCTGATCCCGACGATTATTACGCTCTCTCTGTTTGCCGTGCTGGCGGCGCTGCTCGCCAACGTGCTGCACACGGACCTGATTCACCTGATCACCACGTTTATCCAGCAGCCGCTGCGGTTGATCAATACCAGCCTGCCAGGCACGCTTTTTATCTATAGCTTTGGTAATTTCTTGTTTACGCTGGGGATTCATCAGTCGGTAGTGAACAGCGTGATTCTGGAACCGTTCTTATTGATCAACACCAACGAGAACATGATCGCGTTCGCTAACGGACAGCCGATTCCACACATTATCAATAATATCTTTGTCCCTACGTTCGGCATGATTGGCGGAACCGGGAGTACCATTTCCCTGCTGATTGCGATTTTTATCTTTGCACGTCAAAAGTCATCAAAGCAGGTGGCGCGGCTGTCGCTGGCGCCGGGATTGTTCAATATTAACGAGCCAGTGATTTTTGGCCTGCCGATCGTGTTCAACCTGCCGCTGATGATCCCGTTTGTCCTGCTGCCGGCCATCGGCATTTATTTTGCCTGGATCTGTACCACGCTTGGGCTGATGTCGCGCTGCGTGGTCATGATCCCATGGACCACGCCGCCAATACTCAGCGCCTGGCTGGCGACGGCGGGGGACTGGCGCGCGGTGGTGGTGCAGTTGGCAATCATTGTATTTGGTGTATTCTTCTACCTGCCTTTCCTCAAGATTGCTGAGCGAGTGGCGTTAAAAAACAGTGTGATAGCGGATCAATCATAAGGAAAAGGCGATGGCGGCGAAGTACATCACCATAGCGCGGGAAATCAAAAAACGCATTATTAGTCAGCAGTATGCCGCCAACGAACCGCTGCCCGACCAGTTTGCGCTGGCGGCGGAGTTCAGCACCAGTCGCATGACGATTCAGCAGGCCATGCGTCAGCTGATTGTGGAAGGGCTGGTGTATACGCGCCAGGGGCAGGGGACGTTTATCCGTAAAAACTTCCTGCAGCTGTCGCAGTGGGATCTTTCCGGCAGCGACTATTTTGGTGCGACCAAAACCTGGGAACATCTTGGAACTGTCAGCAGCAAAGTGGTGCATTTCGAACTGCGGTTTCCGAATGAGAAAGAGCAGTCTTCGCTGATGATTAATGTCGATACGCCAGTATATGATTTTATCCGTTTACGTTCGCTCAACGGCGAGCCGATGTCGCTGGATTCAACCGTAATGCCGCTGAATCTGGTGCCGGGGCTGAATAAAGCTCACCTTGAAAGCTCGGTGTTTCAGTACGTTCAGGAGACGCTGGGGCTGAAAATTATGGGATCGTATCGGGTGGTTCGTGCCTTAAAACCGACGGCGCTCGATATGCAGCATTTGATATGTGAACAAACCGACCCGGTGCTGGAAGTCGAGCAGGTTATCTATCTGGAAGACGGCACACCGCTGGAATATGCCCACTGCCACTACCGCTACGATCATGGCGGAATCGTCATCGTGAATAACGGATAATAAAAAAGCGGGCTAAAAAGCCCGCTTTTTTTATGTCGCGATTCGAATCAGTTCAAACGAACCGGCATCCCTGAGCGGTTCTGCACGGCCTGATCAACAACCGTCGCTTCAACGTCTGGCTGGGTAGTAACAGCCTGCACGTTGCTCTTCAGATTAATCGGTACGATTTCATTGTTATTAATCTGGTCTTCGCTGGTGGAGAGTGGGTTATGCACTTCAATGTAGCGGCTGCCATCCGGCTCGGAAGTGGCTTTGACAGGCTCATTGATGAACTGTACGCGCGTCCCGACAGGCACGTTCTCGAACAGGAATTTGATATCTTCGTTACGCAGACGCACACAGCCGTGGCTGACGCGCAGGCCTATACCAAAGTTGGCGTTGGTACCGTGGATCGCATACAGACGACCGATGTACAGCGCGTACAGACCCATCGGGTTGTCCGGGCCGGCTGGCACAACGGCTGGCAGAGGTTCACCTGCTGCGATGTATTCAGCGTGCATTTTCGCGGTTGGTGTCCAGGTCGGACCCGCTTTTTTACGTTCGACTTTGGTGGTCCAGTTCAGCGGGGTATCTTTGCCCAACTGACCGATACCAATCGGCAGAACGATCACGGTATTCGTGCCTTTCGGGTAATAGTACAGGCGCATTTCCGCGCTGTTGATCACGATGCCTTCATGGACGGTGTCCGGCAGAATCAGCTGCTGAGGAATGTTCAGCACGGTGCCCGCTTTCGGCAGATACGGGTCAACGCCCGGGTTTGCTTCCAGCATGTTGGACAGGCCCAACTGATATTCAGCTGCAAAATATTCCAGCGGCTGGTCGTTGCCTTCCGGCACGATAACCACCTGGTTTTGACCCACCAGACGGCTACCGTCTGTCGGCAGCGGATAAGTTACCGCAGAAGCGGTATTGCAAAAACCTACTACGGCTAACGCCGCCGCAAAAAGCGTTGATAATTTCATATTCATGTTATGCGAGGTATCTTTGCCACTCTGGCGATTAGTTGATGAGTCTGAGTCAGTGATGGGAGCGCATTATATGTGCATTCCCTTCCCCTGGGAATTCAGATGTGTACGAAATCACATTTTTTTCACTTTCGTTAAAGTTTAGCGGTTCGCTGCAACACGGGATCTCATTTAGGAATTGTGGCATAATGATGTGTTTATCACACTTTTTCGCAGGAATCTCCCGTGTTAGTTACCAGCAACATCACTATGCAGTTTGGCAGTAAGCCGCTGTTTGAAAACATTTCCGTCAAGTTTGGCGGCGGCAACCGTTACGGCCTGATTGGTGCCAACGGTAGCGGAAAATCCACCTTTATGAAGATTCTCGGCGGCGATCTAGAGCCAACGCTCGGCAACGTGTCGCTGGATCCGAACGAACGTCTCGGTAAGCTTCGCCAGGACCAGTTCGCCTTTGAAGAGTTTTCGGTGCTCGACACTGTGATCATGGGACACGGGGAACTGTGGGAAGTGAAACAGGAGCGTGACCGCATTTACGCTCTGGCAGAAATGAGTGAAGAAGACGGCTATAAAGTGGCCGACCTCGAAGTCCTCTATGGTGAGATGGACGGTTACTCTTCCGAATCCCGCGCGGGCGAACTGCTCCTCGGTGTCGGCATTCCCGTTGAGCAACATTACGGCCTGATGAGCGAAGTCGCGCCAGGCTGGAAGCTGCGTGTGCTGTTGGCACAGGCGCTGTTCTCTAACCCAGAAATTCTGCTGCTGGATGAACCGACGAACAACCTGGACATCGATACCATTCGCTGGCTGGAGCAGGTGCTGAACGAACGTGGCAGCACCATGATCATCATTTCGCACGACCGTCACTTCCTGAACATGGTCTGCACCCATATGGCTGACCTGGACTACGGCGAGCTGCGCGTTTACCCAGGCAACTACGACGAATACATGACGGCTGCGACCCAAGCGCGCGAGCGTTTGTTGTCTGATAACGCCAAGAAAAAAGCGCAGATTGCCGACCTGCAATCCTTCGTGAGCCGCTTTAGTGCCAACGCCTCTAAATCTCGTCAGGCAACGTCTCGTGCCCGTCAGATTGACAAAATCAAGCTAGACGAAGTGAAAGCGTCCAGCCGTCAGAACCCGTTCATTCGCTTCGAGCAGGACAAGAAATTGTTCCGTAATGCGTTAGAAGTAGAAGCGCTGACCAAAGGTTTTGATAACGGTCCTCTGTTCAAAAACTTCAATTTGCTGCTGGAAGTGGGCGAGAAAATTGCGGTTCTGGGTGCCAACGGCGTCGGTAAATCCACGCTGCTGAAAACCCTGGTGGCTGAGCTTCAGCCCGATCACGGTACGGTGAAATGGTCTGAAAATGCGCAAATTGGCTATTATGCGCAGGATCACGAATATGAATTCGAAAATGATCTGACCGTATTTGACTGGATGAGCCAGTGGAAACAGGAAGGCGACGACGAGCAGGTTATTCGCGGCATTCTAGGCCGTCTGCTGTTCAGCCAGGACGATATCAAAAAGCCTGCAAAAGTGCTTTCCGGTGGTGAGAAGGGGCGCATGCTGTTTGGCAAGCTGATGCTGGAAAAACCAAACATTCTGGTGATGGATGAACCAACGAACCACCTGGATATGGAATCTATCGAATCGCTGAACATGGCGCTGGAGATGTATCAGGGGACGCTGGTCTTCGTTTCTCATGACCGTGAGTTTGTTAGCTCGTTGGCGACCCGCGTGATTGAGATTACGCCAGAGCGCATCGTGGACTTCACCGGTAACTACGAAGATTACCTGCGTAGCAAAGGCATCGACGGCTAATTTCCCGTCGTCTTTCGCGCTGCAGATGCGTTGGTTTCACCTGTTCACCCCGGTCACTGACTGATGTAAGATTCCGGGGATTTGCAGATTTGTCGCCATACTGCAGCGCGAAATACGAGGGAAATCAACGTGTCCTTTTCCCTCTCCCCGTGGGAGAGGGTTAGGGTGAGGGCCTCAGACCGCTTTATAACACCCACTCACTCCCTTCAACGCCATTCACCAGCAACTTACGTTTTTCGCCCGCCGGTAACGACACTTTCAGCATATTCCACGCCGGACGATAATCACCGCGCGCTTCCACCTTCAGATTAATCGTTGATCCTTCACACACCATTTCCCAGTTCAGCCACAACGCGTTGCCTTTTTGATAACCCCAGCTTTCGCCGTCGTCTTCAAACAGCATGCCAGACGTCGTCCCCACGCCTTTCAGCGGGAACAATTTCAGCTCACGCGTATCATCTTTTTCAGCTGACACATGCGTAATGCGTTCGCTCAGTGGCAGACCCGCCCCGGCGCGCACCAGCAATGGCAGTTTTTCCAGAGGCGCATCGCGGGTAATCCACTGACCGCCGGAGAACCATTCGTGGGTATAAAAATCATACCAGCCAGTTTCGTTGTCAGGCAGCCAGAGGCGACGCTCACGTTGTCCCGCTTCGACGACGCTCGCGACAAGCACATCGCGGCCCAGCAGGAAGTCGTCACACTCTTCGAACGTCTGCGCATCATGCTCGTGATCGAGGAACGTTGGGCGCAGCATCGGCTCGTCGTCAGCGTGAGCCTGCCAGAGGAGGGTGTATAAATACGGCAGCAGCCGATAGCGCAGCTCGATGGCACCGCGAATGGCTGGCGTCACGCCCGGATACATCCACGGCTCATTTACCGTCTGATCGTCGTTCCACGAGTGAATGGTAAACCGCGGATGCATCACGCCGTTCTGTACCCAGCGTACAAACAGCTCAGCGTCAGGTTTATCTCCTGAGAAGCCACCCACATCGTGGCCGACGTTAAACAAGCCAGACAGGCTCATGCCCAGGCCCATGCGGGTGTTATAGCGCAGCGTCTCCCAGTTGGTCCGATTATCGCCGCTCCAGGTCTGGACGTAGCGTTGCATTCCGGCGCAGCCTGAACGCGAGATCAAATACGGCCTTTTTTCTGGTGCAAATTTCTGCTGCGCTTCCATCGACGCACGCATCATCAGCAGCGGCATCACCGGGCGAATGTGTTTGATCGCCATTTCCTGACCGAAGCCGTGACAGCGCGCTTCACCATCCCAGACTTCAAACTCGTTGTTATCATTCCAGGTGGAATCGATCCCCATTTCCAGAATTTGAGTCGTGACACCGTTCTGCCACCACTCGACCGTTTGGGGGTTCGTAAAGTCGAGGTGCGAGCCTTCGTCGTCCCAGAAGCTTGAGCGTTCTGGCGCATCGGTTTCTGAATCGCGGATAAAAAGGCCTTTTTCCGCCACTTCGCTGTAGCGCGGGTGATCCTGTAGCAGGCACGGTTTGATGTTCGCCGCAAGTTTGAGACCCGCGTCGTGGAACGCCTGAGTCATCACTTTGGGCTGCGGCACTTTGTCATAGTTCCAGTTAAAGACGTAGCGCTTGCCATTAATCGAGGTATACCCCGACGACAGCTGGAACGAATCGCACGGGATCGCGTGTTCTTCGCACAGGCGGATGAAGTTCATCAGCTGATTTTGCGCGTCGGGTGCGTCGGTGTAGTGCATGGTCGAACCGCTGTAACCCAGGCTCCATTTCGGGCCAAAAAGCGTTTTCCCGGTCAAGCGCACGAAGGCTTTGGTGACGTCCAGCACGCGTTTGCCGGTAAAAATGTAGTAATCAATATCACCCGCTTCGGCCTGCCAGCGGCGATAGGCGGTGTGGTAGTTGTCGATTTCGTTGCCCAGATCCAGCCAGCAACTGCTCAGGTTGTCGTAAAACACGCCGTAGCTCACGTCATCGCGGCGGGCGATGGTAAACGGAATATGCTTGTACAGCGGATCGGTGCTGACGGCGTTGTACCCCATCGCATCCAGATTGCGCATCTCATAGCGTTTACCGTTGCGCTGCAAATCACCGGCTTTCTCACCCAGGCCATAAAAGCGCTCATCTTTACGACGGCTCAGGTAGTGGGCCGCGCCGTCGCCGTGGGCGTTCAGCAGATAGGCACTTGTTGGCCGGTCATTCACCAGCGCCTGCCATTCACCCGCGTCATTGCGATAATGCCACTCCAGCCACAGCGGCTGATGCACGGTGACGCACAGCTGTTGGGTGGCAATCACCAGCGCGTCGTCCTGCTGCGTGAGCGTCCACGTCGGGCAGCTAAATCCGCTGAGATCTTCACGATGCCGGCCTTCCCACGGCACGTCCTGTTCTGGCGCAATGCTCCAGGTTTTCTCCAGCGCCAGCTCGCCTTTGCGCTTAATCAGCACGCGGAACAGATTCTCTTCCAGCACATACAGGCTCAGGTGATGTTGAGAATCAACCAGCAGTTCCAGATGATTCGCTGACTGCTTCGCCAGCGTCCAGTTTTTCAATGTTTTCATATGCAATACATCCAGTATCAGGCGCGCTTAGCGCGACGTTCAGCAATAAATGCGACCAGGAAAAATGCGCCAACAAGGTCAAAGAAACCCATGGCAATGAACAGCGGGTTAAAACCGATTTTGTCGGCGGTGACGCCGATTAACAGTGAGAACAGGAAGCTGGCGATCCAGGCCGCCGAGCCGCGCATGCCGTTGACGGTCGCCATCTGACCTTTGTCGAATGACTCCACCACGAGGGCGCTGAGCATGCAGGAGATGATCTGATGGCCGAACCCGCCGATAGAGATAAGCGCAATCGTGATATACGGGTCGCGGGTGATAGCAACCGCAGCCAGAGAAATCATTAAGAACGCGCCGGTCACGGAGCTGGCCACCACGGAGTTAACACGCGAGCAGCCGAAAAGACGGGTATAAAGACGGGTGAGATATCCGCTGACCACGCTGCCGAGATCGGCGGCCAGGAACGGCAGCCAGGCAAACATCGCGATCTGTTTCAGGTCCATGCCGTGTTCTTTGGCAAGATACAGCGGAACCCAGAAGCTCAGCACGGCCCAGGCCGGTTCGGCCATGAAAGCGGGAATGGCGATACCGTAGAAACGCTTATTTTTGGACACGGTTTTGAGCGCGGTCAGGAACGGCAGCTTAACGGCTGGTGGCTCGTTATCCTGCTTGATGAACGCCAGCTCGTCTTTGCCCAGATTCGGGTGCTGTTCCGGATTGTGGTAGAACGCCCACCACAAAATCACCCACAGCAGGGCCAGCACGCCGGTAAACATGAACGCGCCCTGCCAGCCGAACGACGCATGAGCAAAGTAAATAATGGGCGGTGCCAGCATCGCACCGATCGAGAAGCCTACGCCTGCCCAACCCGCAGCAATCGGACGCTCAGATTTTGGGAACCATTCGCCAATAGTTTTGGCGTTTGCGGGCGTAGCGGCGGCTTCCGATGCACCCATGAAGAAGCGCAGGATAGCCAGGTGCACCCAACTGCCCGCACCAGCGTGGAAAATACACATAAATGCCCAGATCCCAGCGCAGACCATAAAGCCAATTTTCAGGCCAATCACGTCGATCAGCCAGCCGCATAAGGGCTGGAAAATGGTATAGGCAATCTGAAACGCGCCGACAATCCAGGAATATTGCTCGGTGGTAATCCCCATTGTCGCTTTCAGCTCGGGTGCCAAAATGCCCAGGGAGTTACGGGTAATGTAGTTAACGGTGACGCCCAGCAAAAACAGCACCAGCACATACCAGCGCAGGTTTTTGATGACGCGGCGGGTTTTGCTTGCCACAACCGGAGTATTAATGTCCTGACTCATTTTCTCTCTCCACAAGACGGACGGTAGGGGGAAGGTACGTTTCGGTTGTCACACAGATTATTATGACGTTGAAAGTTATCTGTTTTTCACTTCAAGTTGATATGCAACTAGTATGGAAGTTGTGTGACAAGTTCACCTTATGGCAGAAAATGAGCGGGCAATAGTGGATTTTGTGCAAGCTTTCTCATAAGTGGCTTTCGTTTTTTGGCAAGATGCTATTAAAGCCTGTAGATATGGGAATTTCACACTATGAAAATTTTTTCATTTAGCAAATGGAGCGAGATCACAAAATGGATAAAAGGCTAAAAATCGCAGAAATTGCCAGCCGGACGCAGCTCTCGATCAGCACGGTTTCTCGTGTTTTGGCAGGGAAGGCAAACACCAGCGAAAAAGCCCGTCAGAAGGTGCTGGAATGCGCACGGGAACTGGGCGTCATGGATGGCATGGCTGCGGGGCGGTTACTGTTGAATAGCCTGGTGGTCTTCGCCCCGCAGCGTGCATTTGACGAGCGGTCCGACATCTTTTACTACCGCGTGATCCAAAGTGTGAGCAAAGGGCTCGCCTCTCATGAAGTCAGGCTTCGCTACTGCGCGCTGGAGGAGAACGACAGCGACGCGCAGCTCTTTCTCGCCCGTATGAACGAAACGGACACCCAGGCCGCTATATTACTGGGCATTGACGATCCCCATATTCACGATCTGGCCGTTGATATTGCCAAACCCTGCATGCTCATTAACTGTCGTGACAGTCGGATGCGCTTGCCTGCCGTCGCCCCCGATCACCGCGCCATTGGTGAACGGGCCGCGGAGTACCTGTTCGAAATGGGTCATCGGGAGATCATGAATGTACTGTGCCTGCGCCGGTATACCATGGAGCTGCGTCTGGCGGGCATCCGTGATAGCTGGCAGACGCACAATCTGAAATTTAACGATAAACGCGATCTGCTGGTGGTGCCCAGCTTCAGCGCTACAGAAACGGAACAGCAGGTCAGCGAATGGCTCAGCCGAACGCCGGCCAAAAACCTGCCAACGGCGTTTCTGGTGGGGGGCGATTTCATGGCGGCGGGCACCATTAGCGCGTTACAAAAGCATGGTCTGCGGGTGCCGCAGGATGTCTCGGTGATGAGCATCGACGGTTTTAATCTGGCAGCGATTCAGGATGTTCCGTTAACGGCGGTGCATGTTCCGCGCGATGAGCTGGGTACGGAAGCGGTGCATATGCTCCAGCAGCGTCTGATGCGCCCGGATGCGCCGGTGGGAACGTTGTTGCTAAACGGAACGCTGACGGTGCGGGAATCAGTACGGCGGATACGTCAGGGAAAACGACGCACCGCCGTAGCGCGGGAAGGGCTTTACGACGCTTAGACCATGCCGAGTGCGCGCTTGCCGTGGATATTCAGGTCGCTCACGGTAAAGCGGTCCTGCCAGGTTTTTTCGTAATCTTCACGCGGGAAATCGCCCGGCGATGCGCCCGTTTCCAGAGCCGCTTTGACTTTTTTCGCGTAGGCGAGATTTTTCTCGCACATCGGCGCGGCAGGGATGTACATCACGTTGCCCCAGCCTTGCTGATTCTCCACGGGTGCGACGGAGTGAATCACATCGCAATGCCACCACACCGAATCCCCCGCGTCGAGTGCCGGAATGCTGGTTAACGCTTCGATCAACAGCGGATGCCACTTCTCGGAAATCGGCAGTACGCGTCCCGGTGCCACGCCGCAAAGCTCGTCCTCCGGCACATCGTCGAGCAGCGGACGCAACAGAATATACGCCATCGCCTCTGGGATCGGCACGACGTGCAGCAAGCCCTGGTCTGGGATCATATCCGACAGCGCCGTCCAGCCCTGGAAGGTACGGAACACGGAGCACTTGGTGGTGTTATCCACGGTGTACTCTTCTACTTCCGTGCGATGCGCAGCATTCCAGGGATCGTATTGATCAAGATCCCCGTCAAACACCCGCGCAAAGACCTGCTGATAAGCCGGAAGCAGCCAGCGTTCCAGCGCCCCGGAATCGGTATGTGCGCCTAAACCTTTGGACGTTGTTCCTGGCGGACGCCGGCGGATGCGATCCGGATAAATCACGCTGACATCCGGGTTAAACCACTGTTTTCCGTTGCTCTCGAACGTCCACAAACGATTCAGGAACGATTGCACCTGCGCCATCTGTTCGCTCTGACGCGCCTGCATTTGCGCCTGCGACCAGTAAATCGGATAAATTTCCGGACGCGATGCGGTTAAGGAGCCAAAGAAGTTATCGCCTGGCCCTTTGTAGGCCTCGTCGAACTGGTTGAGATCGAGATAGTCGAGCATGGAATTATCCCACGCCAGCGCTTGCTCGCGCGGGAAATGACCTTTGATGACCGCACAACCCCGACGTTTCACCGCTTCACGCTGTACAGCCGATATCTGACCGTTCTTCACATCTTCAAAAGGGATGACCGGCCAGACGGATCCCCCTTTGCTTTTCAGTTCATTAATTTCCGCCACGCGAGTCGCAATTTTATCACTCAGCCGGTCGAAAACCGCCTGAACGTCACCGATCTGCGCGCGTAACTCGCGTTTCATCTGGCGAATTGCGGCTTTAGGGTCCGCAGGCAAAATTTCACTGGTAAACGTTAACGTCATAACCGCCTCGCATCTTTCATTCGAAAGTAAAATTATCTACAAGTGATACTTTAAGTTAAAAATTAGTTAATGCAAGTTTAAAAATTTGACGTGCGCCGCAGGATCGGAAAAGAGTGATGTGCCGGAGCTTGGCCCCGGCCAGAGGGGGATTACCCGTTGAATGGATCGGTATTGTCGAGCACGGCCTGGATGACGTTGAGCGCGCCCTGATGATTGTTATCGTCAGCACGAAAACGGCTGATGGATTTAATGCTTTCCGCTGCGTTACCCATCGCAAACGAATATTTCACCAGCTTGAGCATTTCGGCGTCGTTACCGCTGTCGCCAATGCCTACGCACTCCTGCGGGGAAATGCCCCAGCGTTTGAGCAGGCGGCTGATGCCATTGGCTTTATGCAGGCCAGGGATAATCAGATCGACAAAGCCAAAACCGCTGGTGACGGGCTTCATGATGCCGTCCAGCGACACATGCAGTTGGTCGATGAGATCCGGGATATCGCTATCCGGCAGGTTAAGTGAGAATTTGAACAGGACGTCGTCGATGTCCTGATAATCGCTGATACGCTTTAAGCGGTGATAGTGTTTTGACATCAGCGCCACAAACTCATCGGGCGCGTTATTGCTCACGTATGCGCTCTCTAATCCACAGGCGACGAAATTCAGCTGTTTATCTTTGAGCAATTCGCCGATCACGATTTGTGATTCGTGGCGGGTCAGTTCGCCGTGGAAAATCTGCTCGCCGTGATCGAACACCAGCGCGCCATTTTCAGCGACGAAAGAAATGTGTTCTTTCAGTTCCGGGAAGAACGAGATGAGCTGGTAATACTGGTTGCCGCTGGCGACAACAAATTCAATATCACGTGCCTTAAGCTGCTCGAATTGTGCCTGAAAGCGTTCACGATCGTACTGCTTGGCATCATCAAGGAAAGTTCCGTCCATATCGGTGACGATAACTTTAACGGTCATACATTGTTCTCCAGAATATTACTGCGACCAAGAAACATTCTAATAACAATGTGACCCGAACCACAAATCTATTTCATTCGAAACCAAAAGCAAAATGACAACCTTGTGTTGTCATTTTTAGTTTTTGCTCCCTCTCCCGTGGGAGAGGGGTGGGGTGAGGGCATCAAGCCGCAGCGGAGGTAAAGCAAAACGGCAACCCAGTTGCCGTTTTGAGTGTGTGCTCCCTCTCCCGTGGAAGAGGGTTGGGGTGAGGATATCAAGCCGCAAAGGTTAGAGCGTATGCTCCGTCCGGGCGATGATATCGTCCTGCGCGTCTGGCGACAGCGCGGTAAAGAACGCCGAATAACCCGCTACGCGCACCACCAGGTCACGATACTGATCCGGATGCCGTTTCGCTGCCTGCAGCGTTTCACGCGACACAATGTTGTACTGAATATGCCACCCTTTATGCACCTCAAAGAAGGTGCGCAGCAGGATCATCAGCTTCTGACGGTCAGAATCGTTCTCAAGCGTTGCCGGATTCAGCTTCTGGTTCAACAGCACGCCACCCAGAATCGCTTCCGTCGGCAGTTTACCCACGGAACCGATAACCGCGGTCGGACCGAGATGATCGGTGCCCGACGCCGGGCTTGCGCCTTCCGCCAGCGGGGTATGCGCTTTACGTCCATCCGGCGTTGCCATCGTGGCCGCACCAAACGGCACGTTTGCCGAAATAGACGACGTACCCGCGTAATAATTACCGCCGATCGGACCACGGCCGTAGCGCGGGTTGTGGTACTGCTTTAGCTCTTCGATATAGGTCTGGTACGCGCGTGCCAGCAGCAAATCAACGCTGTCGTCATCGTTGCCGTATTTCGGTGCGCCGTTGATTAAACGCTGGCGCAACTGCTCATGCGTCAGCCCTTCGTAATCATCCGCCAGCGCGGCTGCCAACTGCTGCTGACCGATCGTGCCCTGTTCAAAGACCAGCTTCTTCACCGCAGCCAGACTGTTGCCAAGGTTGGCGATACCGACCTGCAAACCCGACACCCAGTCGTATTTCGCGCCGCCTTCTTTAATACTTTTCGCGCGCTCAATGCAGTCGTCCACCAGCGACGAGCAGAGAATATCGGGGACGTTTTCTTCCAGCATGGTATCCACCACGTATTCAATCTCGATGGATTTGCGCGTGTAGTAGCGAATCTGGTTATCCCAGGATTCCATCACCTGTTCAAAATTATCGAAGTTACCGGCGGAAAGCGCTTTATCCTGAGGCAGGAAAACCTTGCCGCTGGTGGCATCACGACCGCCTTCCATCGCCGCCAGCATCACGCGGGCGAAGTTGATAAAGCTCATACCGGTGCAGCGATATCCCCATTTGCCGCCCACGGCGGTTTCGATACACCCGATCGCCGCATAGTCGTACGCATCTTCTTTTTCGACGCCGAGTTTGATGAACTCGGAAATCACGATTTCATCGTTATTAAACGCGGGCATCCCAAAGCCGCAGCGGATCACCTGCACGCAGGCGTCGAGGAAATCATTGCTCATACCGGCGTGGTAACGCACGCTGAGGTTTGGCTGGGTGGAGCGCAGGCGACCGCAGGATTCCAGAATCGCGTACGAGAGCGGGTTCACCGCGTCCATCGCTTCGCCATTGACCAGCTTTTGTCCGCCAATGGTGACGTTCTGATACAGCGGACTGCCCGCCGACGCTTTTGAGTGCGAACCGGAACGAATTTTGTTCACTTCCAGCAATTTCAGCCAGCAGCTGTGCAGCATTTCTATCGCGTGTTCGCGGTTGAGCGACTGATCCAACTCAACGTCGCGGCGGTAGAACGGATAGAGATATTGGTCCATACGGGCGAAGGAGACGGAGTGACCGTTGGATTCAATTTGCAGAATCAACTGGATGAAATAGCAAAGCTGAAGCGCCTGCCAGAAGGTTTTTGGCGGCTGATGGGCAATCACATCGCAGTTTTCCGCCATCGCCAGCAGCTCGTCGCGACGACTTTCGCGGATCTCGTTGCTCGCCATTTCACGCGCCAGACTGGCAAAACGTTGGATATGCAGGCTCACGGCGTCCAGCACGATATCAATTGCTTTCAGGAACTGATCGCCGTGCAGATCGTCCAGTACGGTCAGGTTAATGCGAGTACGGCGCTCGGCCACTTTGGCACGCATCCCGTCGAGGCCTTTTTCCAGCAGCAGCGGGAAATTCACCGCCAGATGGGCGTCGCCAGAGGTCATATTGCCTTCGGCTTTGATAATCCCGGTTTCCAGAAGCCCTTTTTGCTCGTCAGTAAACATGCCGTAACAGCGATCCTGCACCGTCTGGCCGCGCCACCACGGGCAAATATCATGCAGAACGCGTTTATTCTCTTCGCTAACGGCAAAGCCCGCGCCCGGACGGTCGGCCAGGTCGTCGATCTCTTTTTCAATCCACGACACGGTATATTCCGGGAAAATCGGCGCGGCGCGGACTTCGCTTGCCTGGTTGCCGATGATCAGCTCGTCGTGTTTGATCCAGATGGTGCGCTTCGCCAGATGATGCGCCAGCGCCAGCGCGCGACGCACCGGGATAGGTTTGTCCATGTGCTGCTGGTACATTTCGGTGTAATGCTGCGCGCGTTCGGTACAGACGGGCGGCTTAACGATATGCACCAGAGCGGTTTTATGCGCCTTAATACGATCGGTCAGGGTGTTCAGATTCAGCTGTGTCATAACATTATCCTCGTAAGGTCGCGGTTAACCCATTCTGGGCAGCAAACGCCAGGGCAAAGTCCAGTAACGCCGGGTTATCGAGCGGTTTATCAGGGGCAGAGTAGGGTTGGCCGAGCAGGGTATATTTGTTCATGCCAAGGGTGTGGTAGGGCAGAAAATGGATCTCGCGGACGTTGAGTTTATCCGCAGCAAAACGGGTAATGGCTTTGATGGACGCTTCATCTGCGTTAAAACCGGGAATCAGCGGGACGCGAATCGTGATTTTTTTGCCCGCTGCCGCAAGGCGTTTCAGGTTTTCCAGAACGCGCTTAGCCGAGCCGCCAGCCCATTGTTTAAATACCTCGCCATCGACATGTTTCAGGTCGGCGAGAAACAGGTCAACATACGGCAGCGAGGGCTCGATAGCGTGCCACGGGACATGCAGACAGGTTTCGACGGCGGTATGTATGCCTTGTTCGTGGCTGGCTTTGAACAGCGAGAGGGCCAGATCCGGGTTCATAAATGGTTCGCCGCCGGAGAGCGTGAGACCGCCGCCGCTGCGATCGTAAAAAGGTTTATCGCGCAGTATGGTGGCCATAATATCGGCGACCTGTTGATCCTCACCGCATATGGTCATCGCTTGCGTAGGGCAACAATCGGTGAGGGCGTCGAGCGTTGCGTCGTCGAGTTTTTCGCGATGAATAATCAGTCCATTCAGCGCACGCTCGATAATCCCTGGCGCCGCCTGCTGGCAAAGGTCACAGCCATCCAGGCACAGGCGGGCATCAAACAGGACGTCTCGGGTACGAGAACGGCTCTCCGGGTTTTGACACCAGCGGCAGCTCAGTGAGCAGCCTTTCAGGAACACCACGGTACGAATACCGGGGCCGTCATGAGTTGAGTAGCGCTGAATATTGAAAATCATAATGTCGCCTCTTGTTGCGTATGAAGATTAAATAACTTTCGAATGAAAGTTATTTTGATGTGTGTCAACTCTGCGGCGGGTTTTTACGTGGTAGTGTTAGGGCAGGCTAATTTTGAGGGTTTGATCATGGAACTTTATCTCGATACTTCTGACGTTGCCGCAGTCAAAAAACTGGCGCGTATTTTCCCGCTGGCGGGTGTAACCACTAACCCCAGTATTGTGGCGGCGGGTAAAAAGCCGCTGGACGTGCTGTTGCCGGAGCTGCGTGACGCGCTCGGGGGTAAAGGCCGGTTGTTCGCGCAGGTGATGGCAACCTCGGCAGAAGCGATGGTCGAAGATGCGCGAAAATTACGCGCCATCATTAACGATCTGGTGGTCAAAGTGCCCGTCACGGCAGAAGGGCTGGCCGCCATTAAAATGCTGAAAGCCGAAGGGATCCCAACGCTGGGAACGGCGGTGTACGGCGCTGCACAGGGCATGCTGTCGGCGCTGGCGGGTGCGGAATATGTTGCGCCGTATGTGAACCGCCTGGATGCACAGGGCGGTGACGGTATTCAAACGGTGGTGGAATTACAGCAACTGCTGACGCTGCATGCCCCACAGGCAAAAGTGCTGGCTGCGAGTTTTAAAACGCCGCGTCAGGCGCTGGACTGTTTGCTGGCGGGCTGCGAGGCCATCACTTTGCCGCTGGACGTGGCGCAGCAGTTTATTAGCGCTCCTGCGGTGGATGCTGCTGTGGCAAAGTTTGAGCAGGACTGGCAGGACGCGTTTGGCCGGATGTCTATTTGATTGTGCAGCCTGATGCCCTCACCCCGATCCTCTCCCACAGGGAGAGGGAGAAAGGCGACGGCAGAGAAAATAGGGCATCGGACAGTTCCCTCTTCCACAGGGAGAGGGAGAAAGGCGACAGCAGAGAAAATAGGGCATCGGACAGTTCCCTCTTCCACGGGGAGGGGGAGAAAGGTGCCAGTAGAGAAAATAGAGTATCGGGCAGTTCCCTCTCCCTCCGGGAGAGGGGTAGGGTGAGGGGAAACAGGCGCACACAACAATCCGCGTTACTGTTCCCCCCCGCACACCTCGCATCCCGGATGGCGCATCAGTTTCATCTCACGGAACTGACAAGTCATCGCGTCATACATCACGATTTTCCCCGCCGCTGGTGTTCCGTAATGCGTCAGCACTTTAATTGCTTCCATCGCCTGCAATGACCCGATCACGCCGACCAGCGGAGCCATTACGCCCGCCTCGACGCAGGTCAGCGCATTCTCGCCAAACAGACGGCTCAGACAGCGATAGCACGGCTCGCCGTCGGCGTAAGTAAATACGCTGATCTGGCCCTCCATACGAATCGCCGCGCCGGAAACCAGCGGAGTTTTATGGGTAAAACAGCCCGCGTTGAGCTGATTGCGAATCGTGACGTTATCGGTGCAATCAAGCACCAGGTCGTGCTGCGCGATGTGCGCGAACAGCGCGGTGTCATCGAGCAACGCGTCAATCAACGTGAACTGAACGTGAGGATTAATACGTGCCAGCGCGGTGTGCGCGGAGGCGACTTTCGGCTCACCAACCGTTGCATCGCTGTGCAGCGTCTGGCGCTGCAAATTGGATACCGACACGGTGTCGAAATCCAGCAACGTCATATGCCCGACGCCCGCTGCGGCCAGATATTGCGCCGCAGCACAGCCCAAACCACCCAAACCAACCACTAACACGCGGGCGGCTTTGAGCGCTTCCTGACCGTCAAAATCAAAACCACGCAGGACGATCTGGCGGTTGTAGCGCAGCATCTCCTGGTCGCTCAGTTCAACCGTCATGCTCAGCCTCCGAACAGGTGGTTAAAGGCTTCGACCTCAACCCATTCACCGGCTTCGACGTTCCCGCGCTCGCGCTCAAGGACGATAAAGCAGTTGCCCTGGCTGAAGGAGCTGAAAATATGTGAACCCTGATGGCCGGTGGTGCTCACTTCCAAATCGCCCTCGGCGTTTCGCGCCAAAATCCCGCGCTGGAAATCAAGACGCCCCGGTGATTTCTTCAGGCGCGTAGCGGCCCGTACGCGCTGGCGCACAGGCAGACCCTGCGCCGTATTCCCGGACAATTTCGCCAGCAGCGGCTGCACCAGCTGATAAAACGTCAGCGCCGCCGACACCGGATTACCCGGTAGGCCGCAGAACCAACTGTGTTCAAGTTTACCGAAAGCGAACGGTTTTCCGGGTTTAATCGCCAGTTTCCAGAAGCCGATTTCACCCAGCTCATCGAGCATGGTTTTGGTGTAATCCGCTTCGCCAACGGATACGCCGCCAGAACTTATCACCACATCTGCGGATGTGTCCGCTTCGATAAATGCGGCGCGCAGTTTTTCCGGATCGTCAGGGATAATACCGAGGTTAATGACCTCGCAGCCCAGCTGTTCAAGCATCAGATGCACGGCCAGACGGTTGGTGTCGTAAATTTGCCCCTCTTTAAGCGGCTGACCCGGCAGCTGCAGCTCATCTCCCGTCGAGAACAGGGCAACGCGCACGTTGCGCACCACGTCGATTTCCGCAATACCCAGCGACGCAAGGACTGGCAGTTCGGCGGCCGTCAGCTGTTTCCCGGCGGCAAACACAGCCGCGCCCAGCGTGATATCTTCTCCGGCGCGGCGGATGTTCTGGTTCGGTTTAACGATGGCGGTAAACCGCACGCCGTCGTCGGTTTGCTCGGTCTCTTCCTGCATCACCACCGCGTCGCAACCCGCTGGCACCGGGGCACCCGTCATAATGCGAATACAGGTTCCCTGCGGCCATTCGCCCTGGAAAGGCTGGCCCGCGAAGGCTTTTCCGGCGACCGGCAATACATTTCCCGCCTGAATGTCTGCAAGACGCACCGCATAACCGTCCATCGCGGAGTTATCAAATCCCGGCACGTTCAGCGGAGAGACGATATCGCTCGCCGTCACGCGACCAAAACAGCGCAATAAAGGTAGCGTTTCGTGCTCTTTCAGCGGCGAAATCTGGTCGAGCATCTGCGTGAGTGCCGTCTCAAGCGGCATCAGTCCGGCGGTAAAATCCATGGGTCACTCCTGCGGGATTGCAACGAAAGCGGGCATTATGGCAGAAAAGTGCCGCTAACTGTATGACTCCGATGGTGTACGCTTTACATCACAGTTGCGTCTTTCTATATTCAAAAATCATCTGAAGCTCCGGCCACGATAATGATATTTATAGAAAAAGCAGCGCCTTTACGCTGATGGGTGATTGATATGGTGAGTGCGGTTATCGCAATACACGGCGGAGCAGGGGCAATTACCCGATCAAAGCTGAGTCCTGAGCAGGAAAAACGCTACGTCAATGCGCTGTCTGCGATTGTCGAAACCGGTCAGCAAATGCTGGAGGCGGGAGCCAGCGCGCTGGACGTGGTCACCGAAGCAGTGCGTCTTCTGGAGGAGTGTCCGCTGTTTAATGCGGGCATTGGCGCGGTGTTTACGCGCGACGAAACGCACGAGCTGGATGCTTGCGTGATGGACGGCAACACGCTAAAAGCAGGGGCTGTTGCGGGCGTTAGCCATCTGCGCAACCCGATTCTGGCGGCGCGTCTGGTGATGGAGCAAAGCCCACATGTGCTGCTGATTGGTGCCGGAGCAGAAAAATTTGCCGCTGAGCACGGAATGGAAACGGTTCAACCTGACATTTTCTCCACACCTGAGCGTTATCAGCAATTACTGGACGCGCGCACGGCGGGGATCACCCAGTTGGATCATTCGGCCCCACTGGATGAGAGCACCAAAATGGGGACGGTTGGCGCGGTAGCGCTCGATAAAGAGGGCAACCTGGCGGCGGCGACGTCCACCGGCGGCATGACCAACAAATTACCCGGTCGGGTAGGGGACAGCCCATTACCTGGCGCGGGATGCTACGCCAATAATGCCAACGTGGCGGTCTCGTGCACCGGCACGGGGGAAGTGTTTATCCGCACGCTCGCCGCCTACGATATTGCGGCGTTAATGGATTACGGTAATTTAAGCCTCGCAGAGGCCTGCGAGCGCGTGGTGATGGAAAAATTGCCTGCGCTGGGCGGGAGCGGCGGGCTTATCGCTGTCGATCGCGAAGGCAACGTTGCGTTGCCGTTCAACAGTGAAGGCATGTATCGCGCCTGGGGTTATGCAGGCGATGCACCAACAACGGGAATTTATCGTGAATAAGGGGGTTATGGGTGCCGCAACGTAACGATCTGGACAGCCAGCAGGTACTGGCGGTTCACAACCTGAACATCGCGTTTCAGGAAGAGCGGCGGCCCGTACCGGCGGTAAAGCATCTCTCGTTTTCACTCAAACGGGGAGAGACGCTGGCGATTGTCGGCGAATCCGGCTCCGGTAAATCGGTGACGGCGCTGTCGCTCATGCGCTTGCTGGAACAATCTGGCGCTACTGTCGAGTGTGACAGCATGCTGCTGCGCAAGCGCAGCCAGAAAGTGGTGAGCCTGATGGACATGAGTCAGTCGCAAATGCAGAGCGTGCGCGGCGCGGACATGGCGATGATATTCCAGGAACCGATGACGTCGCTCAATCCGGTGTTTCCGGTGGGCGAGCAAATTGCCGAGTCGATCCGCTTACATCAGGGTTTAAACCGGGAAGATGCGCTGGCAGAAGCCAAACGCATGCTGGAACAGGTCCGCATTCCGGAGGCGCAGACGATCCTTTCGCGCTATCCGCATCAGCTCTCCGGCGGGATGCGCCAGCGGGTGATGATTGCGATGGCGCTGTCATGCCGTCCGGCGGTGCTGATTGCCGATGAACCGACCACCGCGCTGGACGTCACGATTCAGGCGCAGATTTTGCAGCTCATTAAAGTGCTGCAACAGGATATGGACATGGGGGTGATTTTTATCACTCACGATATGGGCGTGGTGGCGGATATCGCCGACCGGGTGCTGGTGATGTATCAGGGCGAAGCGGTGGAGACGGGTAGCGTCGAGCAGATTTTTCATACGCCACAGCACCCCTATACCAAAGCGCTGCTGGCGGCAGTTCCGCGTCTGGGGGCGATGAACGGCAGCGATTTACCGCGTCGTTTCCCACTGATCTCCATGAACGATCCGCAGCATCAGGAAGCCGAAACGGAGCAAGATACGGTGGTGGCGGGCGAGCCGATTTTACAGGTCCGCGACTTAGTGACGCGCTTCCCGCTGCGTGGCGGCATTCTGAACCGCGTGAAGCGTGAAGTGCATGCGGTCGAAAACGTCAGCTTTGATTTGTGGCCCGGCGAAACGCTCGCGCTGGTGGGCGAGTCGGGCTGCGGCAAATCCACCACCGGACGCGCGTTGCTGCGGTTGGTTGAGTCGCAGGAAGGCAGCATTATCTTTAACGGCGAGCGCATTGACACGCTGTCGGCGAGCCAGCTGCAACCGCTGCGGCGTGATATTCAGTTTATTTTTCAGGACCCGTATGCGTCGCTCGATCCGCGCCAGACGGTGGGGTACTCGATTATGGAGCCGCTGCGGGTGCACGGTTTGCTGCAAGGCGAAGAGGCCCAGCGTCGCGTGTCGTGGTTGCTGGAACGCGTAGGGCTTAAACCGGAGCATGCCTGGCGTTATCCGCACGAATTTTCTGGCGGTCAGCGGCAACGCATTTGTATTGCCCGCGCGCTGGCGCTGAACCCGAAAGTGGTGATCGCGGATGAGTCCGTGTCTGCGCTGGACGTCTCAATCCGGGCGCAAATCATCAACTTACTGCTCGATTTGCAGCGTGACTTGGGCATTGCCTTTTTGTTTATTTCGCACGATATGGCAGTAGTGGAGCGCATCAGCCATCGCGTGGCGGTGATGTACATGGGGCAAATTGTTGAAATTGGTCCACGTCGCGCGGTGTTTGAAAATCCACAGCATCCTTACACCCGTAAGCTGATAGCGGCCGTACCGGTCGCCGATCCGGCGCATCGCCACGGCCAGCGCGTACTGCTCCAGGATGAAATGCCGGGCAATATTCGTAAACGTGGTGAGCGCGCCGAACGGGTTGAATTACGCGAGGTTGGCCCCGGCCATTTCGTCGCACCTCCGCGTCAGAACAATGCGTTTTCGCGTTTATAACGTTTGACAGACAGGGAACAACAGGAGAATAAAATGACAAAATTTGTTGCTCGACCATGGCTGTTAGCCGCGAGTGTCACGGCGGCGCTGGCGGCAAGCCCTGCCTTTGCTGCCAAAGATGTGGTCGTGGCGGTGGCATCAAACTTCACCACACTCGATCCGTATGACGCCAACGACACGCTGTCGCAGGCGGTGGCGAAGTCGTTCTATCAGGGACTGTTTGGCCTTGATAAAGAGATGAAGCTGAAAAACGTGCTGGCGGAGAGCTATACCGTCTCTGATGATGGCCTGGTGTACACCCTCAAACTGCGCAGCGGTGTGAAGTTCCAGGATGGGACCGACTTTAACGCGGAAGCGGTCAAAGTGAATCTGGATCGCGCCAGCAACAAGGAGAACAGCCTCAAGCGCTATAACCTGTACAAGAATATCGCCAGCACCGAGGCCGTCGATCCCACGACCGTTAAAATCACCTTAAAAGAGCCGTTCTCGGCGTTTATCAATATTCTGGCGCACCCGGCGACGGCGATGATTTCGCCAGATGCGCTGAAAAAATACGGCAAAGAGATTGGTTTCCACCCGGTCGGAACTGGCCCGTATGAGCTGGTCACCTGGAACCAAACCGATTTCGTGAAGGTGAAGAAATTCGCTGGGTACTGGCAGAAAGGGCTGCCAAAGCTGGACTCCATCACCTGGCGTCCGGTGGTGGATAACAACACCCGCGCGGCGATGCTGCAAACCGGCGAAGCACAGTTTGCCTTCCCGATCCCTTACGAGCAGGCGGGGATTCTGCAAAAAAACAGCAAGCTGGAGCTGGTCGCTAGCCCGTCGATCATGCAGCGTTATATCAGCATGAACGTCACGCAAAAGCCGTTTGATAACCCAAAAGTGCGTGAGGCAATCAACTACGCGATTAACCGTCAGGCGCTGGTGAAAGTGGCCTTTGCGGGTTACGCGACGCCAGCCACCGGCGTCGTGCCGCCGTCGATTCAGTACGCCGAAACCTACACGCCGTGGCCTTACGATCCGGCAAAAGCGCGCGAGCTGCTAAAAGAGGCCGGATTCCCGAACGGCTTCAGCACCACGCTATGGTCGTCGCACAACCACAGCACCGCGCAGAAAGTATTGCAGTTCACCCAACAGCAGCTGGCGCAGGTGGGTATTAAAGCGCAGTTAACCGCGATGGATGCGGGGCAGCGTGCCGCAGAAGTAGAAGGCAAAAGCCAGAAAGAGAGCGGTGTGAGAATGTTCTACACCGGCTGGTCAGCCTCAACGGGCGAAGCAGACTGGGCGCTGTCGCCGCTGTTTGCTTCGCAGAACTGGCCGCCAACGCTGTTTAACACCGCGTTTTACAGCAATCCGCAGGTGGATAAAGATCTGGCTGACGCCCTGAAAACCACTAAACCGGAAGAGAAAGCGCGGCTGTATAAAGACGCGCAGGATACTATCTGGAAAGAGTCGCCGTGGATCCCGCTGGTGGTGGAAAAACTGGTTTCCGCGCATAACAAAGCGCTGACGGGTTTCTACATTATGCCGGATACGGGCTTTAGCTTTGACGAAGCGGATTTGAAATAACAGAACTCATTCCCGCAGGCGACGGCTTGCGGGATGAGAGGGAAAGGCATGCTGAATTACGTTATTAAACGCCTGCTGGGGCTGATTCCAACGCTACTGATCGTGGCGGTGCTGGTGTTTTTGTTTGTCCATATGCTGCCGGGCGATCCGGCGCGATTAATTGCCGGGCCAGAGGCGGATGCAACGGTCATTGAGATGGTGCGTAAGCAGCTGGGTCTCGATCAACCGCTGTATGTCCAGTTCTGGCATTACATCACCAACGTTTTACAGGGCGATTTCGGCACGTCGATGGTGTCGCGTCGTCCGGTGTCCGAAGAAATTGCCAGCCGCTTTATGCCGACGTTTTGGCTCACCATCGCCAGTATGTTGTGGGCCATGGTGTTTGGTCTTGCGGCGGGGATTATCGCTGCCGTCTGGCGCAACCGCTGGCCGGATAAACTCGGTATGGCGCTGGCCGTGACGGGGATTTCATTCCCGGCGTTCGCGCTGGGCATGCTGTTGATGCAGATCTTCTCGGTGGAACTGGGCTGGTTGCCCACGGTGGGGGCGGATACCTGGAAGCACTACATTCTGCCGTCGATCACGCTGGGCGCTGCCGTGTCCGCCGTGATGGCGCGCTTTACGCGCGCCTCGTTCGTGGATGTGCTGAGTGAAGATTATATGCGGACCGCGCGCGCCAAAGGCGTGAGCGAAAAGTGGGTCATCCTCAAGCATGGTCTGCGTAATGCGATGATCCCGGTGGTCACGATGATGGGCCTGCAGTTTGGCTTTTTGCTGGGCGGCTCGATTGTGGTCGAGAAGGTGTTTAACTGGCCGGGGCTGGGTCGCTTACTGGTCGATTCGGTCGACATGCGCGACTATCCGGTGATTCAGGCGGAAGTCCTGCTGTTTTCACTGGAGTTTATTCTTATCAATTTAGTGGTGGATGTGCTGTACGCCGCCATTAATCCGGCAATCAGGTACAAGTAAATGAGATTGTTGCACTGGCGCCGTCAGGCCATGTTAAACGCGATGCCGGGGATAAAACCGGACCATATCCGCACGCCGTGGCTCGAATTCTGGCGGCGATTTCGCCATCAACCCGTGGCGATGACCGCAGGGCTGTTCGTTTTGCTGTTGATCGTCGTGGCGATTCTGGCGCCCTGGATAACTCCGTTTGATGCGGAAAATTATTTTGATTACGACCGCCTGAACGATGGCCCGTCAATGATGCACTGGTTTGGCGTGGATTCGCTTGGGCGCGATATCTTCAGCCGCGTGCTGGTGGGGGCGCAGATTTCGCTGGCCGCAGGTGTTTTCGCTGTGCTGATTGGCGCAGCGATAGGCACGGTGCTGGGGCTGCTGGCAGGGTATTACGAAGGCTGGTGGGATCGCATTATCATGCGTATCTGCGATGTGCTGTTTGCCTTTCCCGGCATTTTGCTGGCGATTGCGGTGGTGGCGATTATGGGCAACGGCATGGCCAACGTGATAATCGCCGTGGCGGTGTTTTCCATCCCGGCGTTTGCCCGTCTGGTGCGCGGCAATACGCTGGTCCTCAAGCAGCAGACGTTTATCGAGTCGGCGCGAAGCATCGGCGCCAGCGACGCGACCATCCTGTTCAACCACATTTTGCCCGGCACCGTGTCATCCATTGTGGTCTATTTCACGATGCGCATCGGCGTGTCAATTATCTCGGCGGCGAGTCTGTCGTTCTTAGGATTGGGCGCACAACCGCCGACGCCAGAGTGGGGCGCGATGCTGAACGAAGCGAGGGCCGATATGGTGATTGCGCCGCACGTCGCGCTCTTCCCGAGCATGGCCATTTTCCTGACGGTGCTGGCGTTTAACCTGCTGGGCGACGGACTGCGCGATGCGCTGGACCCCAGAATCAAAGGCTAAGCGCGGGGATGATTTCCCCTGTTTCAGAAAAAGCATTAGCACGCAAGTGTTAACATTGTAAAAGATGTAAAATAGTTGCCATTTATTGATCTCAGGCAGTGATCTGTACAAAAAATAAACATATGCTTTCTGTGCACAATGGCTGATTAGGGAGGAAATAGCATGTCCGTTGACAGACTGAAACGCGATCTGCTGAACAAGCTGATCAATGCCCGAATTGACCTTGCAGCTTATCTGCAGTTAAGGGTGGCAAAAGGGTATATGTCAGTCAGCGAAAGCGACCATTTGCGCGAAAATTGTTTTGAACTGAGCGCCTACATGCGTCAACACGCGCCGATCCTGAAGGATCATTATGATGCGAATGAACAACTCGTTCTGCGTCGCGCGGCAGATGCGCTTTCTAAAGCCGCCGTCTGTTTGATGACCGGGCACCATGATTGCCCAACGTTTGTAGCCGTTAGCGCAGATAAGCTTGAAAACTGCCTGACAACACTCACTCTCTGCATTACGTGCCTGAAAGAGCACACTCCGCTCCAACAGCACTAAGCCACGGGGGAGGTAACTCCCCCTTCTGATTAAGCTTTTGTAAAAACGCTAACGCGCCCGTGCGATCTGGCTAGTCTTTATGCCATACGTCGAAAAAGGAGTGCGTTATGCGTCGATCCTCGCTTATTTCTTTATCTGTCTTATTAATTTCCACGTCGGTAATAGCGGCTCCCACAGCGGTTAAGGTCGATGTTCTCCAGACTAAACTGGATCACCCCTGGTCTCTGGCCTTTTTGCCCGATAATCAGGGCATGTTGATCACTCTGAAAGGCGGACAGCTTAAACACTGGCAGGCGGGTAAAGGGCTATCCGATCCGATTGTGGGCATTCCAAAAGTGTGGGACAGCGGGCAGGGTGGGCTTTTCGACGTGGTTCTCGCACCCGATTTTGAACAATCACGCCGCATCTGGCTGAGCTACGCCGAAGTCGGGAATGACGGTAAAGCGGGCACGGCGGTGGGATATGGCCGTCTTAGCGATGACCTGTCGCGCATCGAAGCGTTCCAGGTGGTGTTCCGCCAGATGCCAAAACTGTCCACCGGCAACCACTTCGGCGGGCGATTAGTCTTTGATGGTAAGGGCTATCTGTTTATCGGACTGGGTGAAAACAACCAGCGTCCGACCGCGCAGGATCTGGATAAACTGCAGGGTAAAGTGGTGCGTCTGACCGACCAGGGTAAAGTGCCTGCCGACAACCCGTTTGTCGATAAAGCCGGTGCGCGTCCCGAAATCTGGTCCTACGGCATTCGCAATCCGCAGGGGATGGCGATGAATCCCTGGAGCGATACGCTGTGGCTGAATGAACACGGTCCGCGCGGTGGCGATGAAATTAATATCCCGGAAAAAGGCAAAAATTACGGCTGGCCGCTGGCGACACACGGCATCAACTACAGCGGCCTGAAGATCCCTGAAGCGACAGGCGAGCACCACGACGGCACCGAGCCGCCACTGTTTGTCTGGAAAAAATCGCCGGCAGTCAGTGGGATGGCGTTCTACAACAGCGACGTATTCCCGCAGTGGAAAAACAAGCTGTTTATCGGCGCGTTGAAAGAGAAAGACGTGATTGTGCTGAGCGTGAACGGCGATAAGGTGACGGAAGACGGCAGGATTCTGGGCGATAAAGACTCCCGTATCCGCGATGTCCGCGTCGGGCCAGATGGATATTTATACGTGCTGACAGATGAATCAGACGGGCAACTGTGGAAAGTCAGCCCGTCTAAACAGTGATTAGCTGACGGGGATCATCACCACATTCTGGTACGCCGGGCGCTCGCTGAGTTGTTTCAGCCAGCGCTCAAGATTCGGACGTGGTGCCCAGGTCAAGCCAATCTGGGTCAGGTTCCAGACGAACGGCGCCACCGCAATATCACCCACGCCGAAGTTTTCCCCGGAGAACCACGGTTTGTCGGCCAGTTCGGCATCCATCATCGCGAATAGCGTTTCGCAGGTGTCTTGCGCCGCGTGGATGGCGGGATAATCGCGGTCGGGTTCAGCGGTTCTCACCAGCCCCATTAGGATCACGCGGTGGGCAGGAGAGAGCGTTTGGTTCGCCCAATCCATCCATTTTTCACCCTGAGCACGTTGCGCGGGGGCGTCGACCCACAGGCGATTCTGACCGTACTGCGCCGCCAGATAACGCACAATCGCATTGGATTCCCACAGCGTTAAATCCGTTTCATCGTCACGTAACAGCGGCACCAGGCCGTTCGGATTCATTGCCAGATAGTCGGCGTCTTTATTCACGCCGAACTGCAAACCTGCCATCACCAGGTTAAACGGTAAATCCAGCTCTTCCAGCGTCCAGAGGACTTTCTTGACGTTGGTGGAATTATTCCTGCCCCACAGCGTAATCATACTGACTCCTGAAATCATCAAACCATCGGTTTTGTGAATGAAACCTAACGAATTCCATGGTGAGATAAACCCAACAATTTCGCAACAGGTGACAAAAAAATCGTCTCTATCAAAGCGTATCTGAATGTTATTGCGTAAACTTTAAAAACTTTACCTCGTTTAGGTTTCTTTGAACGCATTTGTGCGCTATTACTCATCGCTTCTTGCGACACGGTGATGTGACGTGATTTTTAGAATGGACACTCGGGTGGGCATGTATGACGCAACTAACTTCTTCTCTGCGCGGCCTGGCAGCTGGCTCCGCGCTACTTTTCCTGTTCTCTCCAACACTTTATGCAGCTGAACAAGCCGCGCCTGAAGCGCCTCCGGTTGACGCGCGCGCCTGGATTTTGATGGATTACGCCAGCGGCAAAGTGCTGGCGGAAGGCAACGCGGACGAACAGCTCGATCCGGCGAGTCTGACCAAAATTATGACCAGCTATGTGGTGGGTCAAGCGCTGAAAGCAGGCAAAATCAAACTTGACGATATGGTCACCATCGGCAAAGACGCCTGGGCCACCGGTAACCCGGCGCTGCGTGGATCGTCCGTTATGTTCCTGAAACCGGGTGATCAGGTGTCTGTTTCCGACCTGAATAAAGGCGTAATCATTCAGTCAGGCAATGACGCCTGTATCGCGCTGGCCGATTATGTGGCGGGCAGTCAGGATTCGTTCATTGGTTTGATGAATGGTTACGCGCAAAGACTGGGCTTGACCAAAACCACGTTCAAAACCGTTCACGGTCTGGATGCGCCTGGGCAATTCAGCACCGCGCGTGATATGGCGTTGCTCGGCAGGGCGCTGATTCACGATGTGCCAGAAGAGTACGCCATCCATAAAGAAAAAGAGTTTACCTTCAACAAGATTCGTCAGCCGAACCGTAACCGCCTGTTGTGGAGCAGCAACGTGAATGTGGACGGGATGAAAACCGGCACCACGGCGGGCGCGGGTTATAACCTTGTGGCCTCGGCAACGCAGGGCGATATGCGCCTGATCTCCGTTGTGCTGGGGACCAAAACGGATCGTATCCGCTTCAACGAATCAGAAAAACTGCTGACCTGGGGCTTCCGCTTCTTCGAAACCGTCACGCCGATCAAACCGGATGCGACGTTTATCAGCCAGCGCGTGTGGTTTGGTGATAAGAGCGAAGTTAATCTGGGGGCGGGTGAAGCCGGTTCAGTGACCATTCCGCGCGGACAGCTGAAAAACCTGAAAGCCAGCTATACGTTGACCGACCCGCAGCTCACGGCGCCGCTGAAAAAGGGCCAGGTAGTCGGGACAATCGACTTCCAGCTTAACGGCAAATCCATCGAGCAGCGTCCGCTGATTGTGATGCAAGCGGTGGACGAGGGCGGCTTTATTAGCCGGATGTGGGATTTCGTCCTGATGAAATTCCACCAGTGGTTCGGGAGCTGGTTCTAGGTAAAAGCAAACGGCAACCTTTGGGTTGCCGTTTTGGTGTTTACTCGCTTTCCCCGTGGGAGAGGGCTGCGGTGAGGGCATCAGCCTAGTACATCAGCTTAATTTGATGCTCTTTTGCATGAGCGACCAGTTCGTCATCCGGGCGACAATCACTCACAATCGCATCAAAACGTGACAGTTCACCCATTCTAGCCGAACGCACTTTCCCGAACTTACTGTGATCCACCACCAGCACATGATATTGCGCGGCGTTCATCGCCCAATGCTTCACCGTCAGCTCTTCGAGATTAAAACAGGTCGCCCCCTGGCGCGCGCTCACGCCCGCCGCTGAATAAAAGGCGATATCCGGGCACAGGTTGCTAAGGGTGTCTTGCAGATTCAGCGGCTTGAAAATCGCGTTGCTGGCGTGGAATTCCCCACCGCAGAGAATCACCCGGCACTCGGGCTTTTCCTGTAAGGCCAGAAAAGTGTTCAGTGAATAACAGACGCCGGTAAACGGCAGTTCGCTGTCGATGGCTTCGATAATCCAGGGCGTGGTAGTACCACAATCAAAAAACAGGGTTTGATGCGGCTGGACTAACGACGCTGCCTGACGCGCGGCTTTGCGTTTTTCTTCAACCAGACGGGTTTTTTGATCGCTTATCAGATAATGACTACCGCTGCGGGGTTCGAGAACGATATACCCACCCAGCAGCACCACAGGGGCACTTTCGCTGTTCAGATCGCGACGAATAGTCATCTCAGAGACGCCAAGCAACGTCGCGGCTTCTTTGAGATGCAGCTTATCGCTGCGCTTCAGCGCCTGCAGTAGCTGGGCAATGCGGTCATCGCGTCGTGTTTCCATAGGTCCTCAGGATCAAAAGTGAACCCCGCAACGCGGGGGCTCAAGTGTAACCTGTCGCACCGGGATTAGTCACGTATCCAGCCTTTGCGGATAGGAAAGGCAAAGCAGATGCGGTAGACCTGCTGGAGCCCGCGATACAGCTGCTGACCAAACAGATTCCACAGGATTTGCGCACTCAGGCAGCCAATCATGCCGACCAGCAGACCGCCGAGCATATCGAGCGGCCAGTGAACGCCCAGATAGACGCGCGACCAGGCAATAGCTATCGCGATGCCCATCATGACAACGCCAGACCAGACGCGATGCCAGAACAGGAAAGCCAGCGCGAAGGTGAAGATCACCGTGCCGTGATCGCTCGGGAAGGAGTCATCCGCCGAATGATGCAGGAAATTGGAGCCGATATGGTCGACAAACGGACGATCGTGCGGGAACAGATGCCCCAGCATCCACGAGGCCGTCATGCTGACAGCGAGCGCCATGGCGACTTTAATCACCAGTTGGCGCTGCGCGCTAACCTGTTTACGCGGCCCCCACAGCCAGAGGATCACCACCAGTGCCGGGACAATGTTAATCAGATCTTTGGCGATAAATTTGGCGAAGACGATACTCCACTCTGGCGATGCCGGGGTGGCATTAATCAGATAAAACAGTCCTAAATTGAGATTCTCTAGCATTCCATCATCACTCTTTTGCAAACCAGGCAGAAACAAGGCCATAGGCCAAAACCTGAGAAAACCACACCCACCAACCTGCCCACAGGTTGTGAGAGAAAAAATGCGCGCCGCGCATCACCTGGCCATAACCCATCAACAGCCCAAAGATGATGCCGAGTGCGACAAAGCCCCAGGCCAGACGTGGACGCTCACGCCAGAACGCAAAAAACAGCCCCATCACCATAAAACCGCTGGACGCGTGCCCGCCGGGGAAACAACGGCCGGGGCCGCTATCAACCGGCGTGCTGCCGAACAGGGGATACGAAACCGCCTTTCCGCCGTATTCCACCAGATCCCACGGGCAACTGTGATGGCTCATGCTTTTCAGGACACCAACCACCAGCGTGCCGAGCCCCATCAATAACGCACCGGTTACCAGCGGCGCGTTACGACGATAAGCGCCGTAAATCAGCGCGACGGCAGCCAACGCAATGGCGATGTACTTTGCCAGTCGGTGATTGAGTAAATCGAGCAAGGGGTTCTGTTGCAGCGGAAAACGGTGCGTTGCCGCGTCAAACCAAAAGCCCGTTATCCAGCGGTCCAGCATTTCGTCGTGCGAAAGCCAGGTAAACAGCACCGCCAGAACGCCTAGCACGAAAAGCTGATAACCATAAAAGCGTGCCGGCAAACGGTAAAGCGGTTTTGTCTTAGTTGTCTGTGACTTAGATAATTCTGATGCGACAGGTAATAGGGCCATGATGACATTCGATGACGAGAAATAGGGCTATCATAGGGAGGGCAACTTAAGGAAACCTTAAACGACAGCGATATGTGCTTTATTTCTGTTTATCTTCAATAATTCACTATCTCGACACCGGCCAATTCATTAAAATCATCGCGATTTTTCATCATAAAGAGACCGCATGTTAAACCGTTCTTCTTCTTCTTCCGGTCATCGTCTGGGTCGCCAGGCGTTACTGTTCCCGCTGTGTCTGGTGCTTTACGAATTCTCGACCTATATCGCTAACGATATGATCCAGCCCGGTATGCTGACGGTCGTCGCGCAATACAACGCCGGGATCGAGTGGGTACCCACATCCATGACCGCCTATCTGGCGGGAGGCATGTTTTTGCAGTGGTTGCTCGGACCGCTGTCGGACCGTATTGGCCGCCGTCCGGTGATGCTGACGGGCGTGGTGTGGTTTATCGTCACCTGCCTCGCCATTTTGCTGGCGCAAACGATCGAACAATTCATGGTGCTGCGCTTTTTGCAGGGCGTGAGCCTGTGCTTTATCGGTGCCGTGGGGTATGCCGCCATTCAGGAGTCGTTCGAAGAGGCGGTATGCATCAAAATTACCGCGCTGATGGCGAACGTAGCGCTGATAGCGCCACTGCTCGGCCCGCTGGTGGGCGCGGCCTGGGTACACGTGGCACCGTGGGAAGGGATGTTCATCCTTTTCGCTCTGCTAGCGGCGATCTCCTACTTCGGGCTGCATCGCGCAATGCCAGAAACCGCGACCCGACTCGGCGAAAAATTGTCGCTCAAAGAGTTAGGACGCGATTACAAAGAAGTGCTGAAAAACGTCCGCTTCGTGGCGGGCGCTCTGGCAACCGGATTTGTCAGCCTGCCGCTGCTGGCGTGGATTGCGCAGTCGCCGGTGATTATTATCAGCGGCGAGAAACTCAGCAGCTATGAATATGGCCTGTTGCAGGTGCCGATTTTTGGCGCACTGATTATCGGTAACCTGGTGCTTGCGCGTCTGACGTCACGCCGCTCCGTGCGCTCGCTGATCATTCTGGGCGGCTGGCCGATTGCAGGCGGTTTGATTCTTGCTGCCGTCGCGACAGTGGCTTCTTCGCATGCTTATTTGTGGATGACCGCTGGCCTGAGCATTTACGCGTTTGGGATTGGTCTTGCCAACGCAGGCCTTGTGCGCCTGACGCTGTTTGCCAGCGAGATGAGTAAAGGAACGGTGTCGGCCGCGATGGGCATGCTGCAAATGTTGATTTTTACCGTCGGTATCGAAGTTAGTAAACATGCTTACATCATCGGCGGTAACGGCCTGTTCAGCCTGTTTAATCTGGCGAATGGCGTGCTGTGGGTAGGGCTGATGGTGATATTCCTGAAAAATAAACGCGTCGGCAACGCGTTACAACCGTAACAGTATGAGTAACCCGGCCCGCACTAATGTGCGACCGGGCTAAGCCATCAGTTGAATGGCGCTTCTTTAGTTAACACTTTCTCGATCACGTCCAGTACGCCTTCTTCGTTATTGTGCGGCGCCTCAAAACGAGCGACGTCTTTGATATGCGCTTTGGCATTCGCCATCGCAAAGCTAAAGCCTGACTGACGCAGCATTTCGATGTCGTTCCCGCTGTCACCGAAGGCCACCACTTCACTGTCCTCAATGTCCCACAGCTTCTGCAAAATACGCAGACCGTTCGCTTTGTGCACACCCGGAATAATCAGGTCGATATTGCCGTGCCCGGTGGTAACCGGCACCATAATATCGCTGAGCTCCGCATGAATCATGGCCTGAATGCGTGGGATCTCGCTGTCCGGCAGGTTCAGTCCAAACTTAAAGAAGATGTCGTTCAGATTCTCGAAATTTTCGACCATTTCGAGGCGGTGGTAATATTTCGCCGCCATCTCTTTCAGTGAATCGTCGTAAGATTTCAGGGTGTAAGCGCTGTTTTTCCCGCAGGCGATAACGTCCACTTCGGGCAGGGAACAGAGAAAGCGCGCGACCGTGTCAAACTGCGTTTTACTCAATTCGCCGTTGAACACATCTTCACGGCCATTCACCACCCAGCCGCCATTTTCGGCGACGAAGGCGATTTCATGCGCGATCTCAGGGAAGAAAGAGATCAGCTGATAATACTGATTCCCGCTGGCGACCACGAAGCGAATGCCTTGCTGTTTCATGCGTTCATACTGCGCCAGAAAGCGTTCGCGATTGTAGGTTTTGGCGTCGCTTAAAAAGGTGCCATCCATGTCGACTGCGATTAACTTAACGCTCATATCCCTTCTCCATAGCTGAGTCTTGCGAATCCGGTTTGGCGACGGCTTTTGCCACCAGCGCGGCAACAATGACTAACGCTAACACCACTAGCATGGCGCTGCGTAACCCGTAATGCTCGCCGAGGAAACCGAGCAGCGGCGGGCCGACCAGAAAGGCCAGATAGCCCGTCGTCGCAACCACGCTGACGCGCGTCGGCGCATCCGGGCCGGTGTCGCTGGCGGCGGAAATGGTCAGTGGGAAGCCCAGCGATGCGCCTGCGCCCCAAAGAATCACCGATACGCCTGCTATCCAGTCCACGTCAACAAAGATAATTAATGCGATGCCCAATGCACCCATCAGCGCACTGGCGCGGACCACGGCCACGCGGCTGTAGCGATCGATAAACCAGCCGCCGGTAAAGCGCCCGACGGTCATACCGAGCGTGAATCCAGCGTAAATCAGCGAGCCAGAGGTCGGGCTAAAACCGTGGCCGTCGACCATCAGCAGCGGTAGCCAGTCGTTAGCGGAGCCTTCGGCAAAGGCCATCGCCAGAACCACGACACCAATCAGCATCAACTGCATATCGCGATAAAACGGCAAACCTTTCTCCGCCGATTTTTGCTCTTCCGCGGTGTTTTTACCGGTGCCGTCAGGAATGGCGGTGATGCCGGTGAGAATCGGGATAATGCAGACCAGTGCCGCCAGTAAAATATGTAAATTCGCCGCGACACCGAACGCTGTCAGCGCCATGCCCACGCCAGCACCTGCCAGCGTGCCGAGGCTGTAAAAGCCGTGCATCATCGGCAGCACGGTTTTATTCATCTCGCGTTCAACGGCGGCGCCTTCTACGTTAATGGCCACTTCTGCCGCGCCAAAGCTGCCGCCAAAGACCGTCAGGCCAAGGGCGAACATCAGCGGCGAGGCAAACCACAGCGCCACGCTCAGGAACACCATTCCCAGTACCGCGCAGCACATGGTGGTGCGGATGACGGTGCGTGTTCCAAAGCGCTTAACCAGCCACGCGGAGCACAGAATGCCGCTCATTGAGCCAATCGACAGGCCAAACAGCACGATGCCCATTTCTGCGGTAGATACCGTCAAAATATCGCGGATGGCGGGCGTGCGCGTGGCCCAGGACGCCATCAGCAATCCGGGAATAAAGAAGAACATAAAGAGCGCCCACATGCGTCGCTGCAGGGCCTTGTGCGGAGAAGTTAAGGTCATTCGAATCACACCAGAAGCATAACAATAGCGACAACACTAGCAAGATTGTGTACATTTGTACATAAAGTGAAAGAGGAATTTATGAGCAGACGACCGAACGATCCACTGCGCCGGGAAAGAATACTTCAGGCGACTCTGGAGACCATAGCAGAGCATGGGATAGATGCCGTCACGCACCGTAAAATCGCCACCTGCGCGGGCGTGCCGCTAGGGTCGATGACCTATTATTTCGACGGCATGGATTCACTGCTGGAAGAGGCGTTCACGCGTTTTACCTGTGATATGTCACAGCAATATTGCGACTTTTTTGCGGGCGTGACCGGGCCGGAAATGGCCTGTGAATCCATTACTACGCTGATCCACAGTTCCGAAGTCACCACGCCACATAATATGGAGCTGATGTATCAACTTTACGCGCTGATGAGCCGTAAGCCCGCGTTAAAAAAGGTGATGCAGGACTGGATGCAAACCAGCCAGTCGACGCTTGAGCAGTGGTTTGATCCAGTGACCGCCCGCGCGTTGGATGCGTTTATCGAAGGGATGACGCTGCATTTTGTGACCGACAGCCAGCCGCTCTCGCGAGACGATATTCGACAGATGGTGGGACGGATTGCAGGTGAAAATTGCTGATGCAGATAACGGTTTTTGATACCGGAAAAGTAGGAATCGAGATGCTTGACTGGAGATGCTGTGAATTTCAGGCAACAAAAAACCCATCAACCTTGAACCAAAACGGCGGGGTTGATGGGCTCCACAAAATGGGGGACATCAAAGAAAAGCAGTGGCACTAATTATGACTGCCTCCTTTTGGAAAAGTTCTGCGCATAGCCAAAATAATTTTCTCGATGCGCAAACTTGAGAGTTATCCGAGTCCCGGCCAGATGATGATGATTAGCGTACCGGCCAGTGTGAGCAGCACGTTAGCAATGGCGTACGTGCCCGCGTAGCCCAGCGCGGGTATGTTACTGCGCGCAGTATCGCTGATAATTTCCATCGCGGGGGCGCAGGTGCGGGCACCCATCATGGCGCCAAATAACATCGCGCGGTTCATGCGCAGGACGTAAGCGCCGAACAGGAAACAGATCACCACCGGCAGCAGGCTGACAATCAAACCGGCGACCAGCATCTGCCAGCCGACGGCCCCCAGACTGTGCCCAATACCGCTGCCCGCGCTTAAACCGACGCCCGCCATAAAGACCATCAGACCAAACTCTTTCACCATATTTAGCGCACCCTGCGGGATATAGCCGAAGGTTGGGTGGTTAGCACGCAGGAAGCCAAGCATAATCCCGGCGAATAAGAGTCCGGCGGCGTTGCCGACGCCGAAGCTGAAGTTGCTGAACTGGAACGTGATCATTCCAATCATCAGACCGACAATAAAGAAGGCGCAGAACGCCAGCAGATCGGTCACCTGGCTGTGGATGGAGATAAAGCCGATGCGGTCGGCAACAGTTTTCACACGGCGCGCGTCGCCGCTCACCTGCAGGACGTCACCTTTATTGAGAACCACATTGTCGTCGATCGGCATTTCAATCTGGCTGCGGATCACACGGTTTAAGAAGCAACCGTGATCGGTCAGCTTGAGTTGCGCCAGGCGGCGGCCCACGGCGTTGTGGTTTTTGACCACAATTTCTTCGGTGACGATGCGCATGTCGAGCAGATCGCGGTCAAACACCTCTTTGCCGTTACGGAAGCTGGGGTCGAGACGGGCATGCGCATCGGGATAACCCACCAGCGCGATATCGTCACCCATCTGTAATACCGCGTCGCCGTCCGGGTTCGCCAGAATGCCGTTGCGGCGAATACGTTCGATGTAACAGCCGGTCTGGCGATAGATCCCCAGCTCGCGCAAATTTTTACCGTCGGCCCAGGCAACCAGCTCCGGGCCCACGCGATAAGCGCGGATCACCGGTAAGTAGACTTTGCGTTTGGTGTCGGTATCCAGGCCGCGTTCACGGGCGATTTGTTGGGCGCTGGTTTGCAAATCCTGATGCTGTAATTTTGGCAAATAGCGTGCGGCGACAATCAGGCTGACCAGACCGATCAGATAGGTCAGGGCATAGCCTAAACTCAGATGATCAAGCGCAACGGAAAGTTGGCTCCCTTCCATCCCCGAATGGCGCAAGGTGTCGCCAGCACCGACGAGAACGGGCGTCGAGGTCATCGACCCTGCCAGCATGCCTGCGGTTAACCCAATATCCCAGCCAAACAGTTTGCCCAACCCTAACGCGATAATCAGTGCGCTACCGACCATCACCAGCGCCAGCATCAGATAATTTTTGCCGTCGCGAAAGAAAATTGAAAAAAAGTTCGGGCCCGCTTCCACGCCGACGCAAAAAATAAACAGCATAAATCCAAGGTTTAGCGCGTCGGTGTTAATGCTGAAATGTTGTTGGCCTAATAATAATGAGACGACTAAAACGCCAATGGAATTACCGAGTTGAACTGAACCCAGGCGTAATTTGCCCAGGCACAGGCCTAATGCCAGTACAACAAATAATAACAGGATGTAATTCCCGTTTAACAAATCTGCGACGTTTATATTCACGAAGGCTAACTTCTTGTTTACCGTTAAGCTGTTGAAAGAAAGGGTTATTTAGGCTACTGTTTTGTTCCATGCGCGAGCTGAAAAATACACTTTTCTCACACTAAAAATATATCCGCAGAACAATAACTGGCCGATAGTCTAATCGCATTGGATATTCAGAGCCAGTAAAGATCGCATATCACCTATGGGCTTTGGCAAGGAGTGCCACGTTGCTTTATCTGACTGGGCGTCCGCTGGACGAATGTGTATTCGATAGAGATGAAGTCAGGAGGATTTTTGAACATAAAACGGAACTGGGCGGGGGTCGCCTGCTGTTTCTTGTTGTTTACCGCGGTTTGCCTTGTATTAGCGAATGTGAAGGGCGCATTTCGGTCTTCAGGTCATCCTGAGCTGGGGTTACTGTTTTTCATTCTCCCTGGGATGGCGGCCAGTTTTCTGACGCGCGGTGAAGAGGTATTCAAACCGCTGATTGGCGCGATCCTGGCGGCACCGCTGTGCCTGGTGGTGATGCGTTGGGTGTTTGTGCCGTCGCGTTCGCTGTGGCAGGAACTGGCGTGGCTGATGAGCGGGATATTCTGGTGTGCGCTGGGCGCGTTGTGTTTTCTCTTTGCGCGCAGTCTGATCCGACGTCTGCGTCACAAATAAAAACGCCCTCCAGAGAGGGCGCTTCACACGTTACTGGGCAGCAAAAAGACCCAGATTCTCTTTCGCGTAGGCTTCGAAATCAGTGAAACCACCAATGTGCGTCTGATCGAGGAAAATCTGCGGTACGGTTTCAACCGGTTTACCCACTGTTTTTTCGAGGTCAGATTTGCTGATGCCTTCCGCGTGGATATCGACGTAGCGGAAGTTAAAGTCATCACGCTCAGCGGTCAGTTTTTCTGCCAGTTCTTTAGCGCGCACGCAGTAAGGGCAACCTGGACGTCCAAAAATCACTGCAAACATATCTCTCTCCTAAAACGTAAGCCCGACGGCGAATGACGCTTATAGTGCACGATAACCTGCCCTCATGAAAAGCAGGTTTCACCTGTCGCTTTGATACCTTCAGGCTATATTTCGCCAATTACACGGTCACCATCTTTGCCTATACTGGCTGGAAACCGCGTAAAGAGAGAGAAAAGAGAGACCCAATGACCCCGACGATTGATGTGATCCGTTCCCACCGTTCTATCCGCCATTACACCGACAAACCGATTACGGATGCCCAGCGGGAGGCGATTATCGCGAGTGCGCAGGGGACGTCCAGCTCCAGTTTCTTGCAGTGCACCTCGATTATCCGTATTACCGATCCGGCCATGCGCGAACAACTGGTGACGCTCACGGGCGGGCAAAAGCATGTCGGACAAGCAGCTGAGTTTTGGGTGTTCTGCGCCGACTTTAATCGTCATCTGCAAATTTGCCCGGATGCGCAGCTGGGGCTGGCAGAACAGCTTCTGCTGGGCGTTGTGGATACCGCAATGATGGCGCAAAATACGCTGACAGCCGCCGAATCGCTGGGTTTAGGTGGTGTGTATATCGGTGGCATTCGCAACAACATTGAAAGTGTGACGGAACTCCTGCAACTGCCAAAACATGTTTTACCGCTGTTTGGCCTGTGCCTTGGCTGGCCCGCTGATAATCCGGATGTGAAGCCGCGCATCCCTGCCGCGATGCTGATGCATGAAAATCACTATCAGCCCGTGGATGCTGACGTACTGGCGCAATACGACGACGATCTTGCCAACTATTATCTGACGCGCGACAGCAATAATCGCCGCGATACCTGGAGCGATCATATTCGTCGCACCATCATTAAAGAAAACCGTCCGTTTATTCTCGACTATTTGCATAAACAGGGCTGGGCCGTGCGATAGCGCATTTATCCTGTGCCTGGCTGCGTATATGATACGCAGGCTCTTATTGAGATTTTGGAGAGGTGCAGGGTGAAAATTGCCATTTTGTCCCGGGATGGAACGCTCTATTCTTGTAAGCGCCTGCTTGACGCGGCGAATAAGCGTGGCCATGTGGTTGAGATCCTCGATCCGCTGTCGTGCTATATGAACATCAGCCCGGCGGCGTCTTCTATACATTATAAAGGTCGTCATTTACCGCACTTCGACGCGGTGATCCCGCGCATCGGTTCGCAAATGACCTTCTATGGCACCGCCGCTTTGCGTCAGTTCGAGATGCTCGGCAGTTACCCCCTGAATGAATCCGTTGCCATCACCCGCGCGCGCGACAAATTGCGCTCCCTGCAGCTACTCGCGAGACAGGGCATCGATTTACCAATGACCGGCATTGCCCATTCGCCCGACGACACCAGCGATTTAATTGCGATGGTGGGCGGCGCGCCGCTGGTGGTGAAACTTGTGGAAGGGACTCAGGGCATTGGCGTGGTGCTGGCCGAAACGCGTCAGGCGGCCGAGAGTGTGATTGACGCGTTTCGCGGCCTGAACGCGCATATTCTGGTGCAGGAATATATCGAAGAGGCGAAAGGGCGCGACATTCGCTGCCTGGTCGTCGGCAATGAAGTGGTGGCGGCGATTGAACGCCAGGCGAAAGACGGCGATTTCCGCTCTAATTTGCACCGAGGCGGTGTGGCGCGAATCGCGGACATCACCGAGCGCGAACGTGAAATTGCCATCACAGCGGCGCAAACCCTTGGGCTGGATATCGCGGGCGTGGATATTTTGCGCGCGAACCGCGGGCCTCTTGTGATGGAAGTGAATGCCTCGCCGGGCCTTGAAGGGATCGAGAAAACCACGGGCGTCGATATTGCGGGTAAAATGATTTCATGGATTGAGCGCCACGCCACGCCGGGCTATTGCCTTAAAACGGGTGGTTAGGAACGCGCTTTTTGCGTACTCTAAGCAAAGTTTTTTATTAAGAGGCTGCACTGCTATGGATTTACAGGTCGTTCCAACTCTGGATACGTTACGCCACTGGCTCGACGATGCGGGCATCACTTACTTTGAGTGTGATTCCTGTCAGGCGTTGCACCTGCCGCACATGCAAAATTTCGACGGCATTTTTGACGCCAAAATCGACCTGATCAACGACGTGATCCTTTTCTCGGCGCTCGCCGAAGTAAAACCGTCGGCACTGCTGGCCCTGGCCTCTGATTTATCGGCGATCAATGCCGGTTCTTTGACCGTAAAAGCATTTCTCGATATTCAGGATGATAATCTGCCAAAATTGGTGGTTTGCCAGTCTTTATGCGCCGGAGCGGGGCTGTCATTTCAGCAGTTCGCCTGGTTTATGCGCCAGAGCGAAGAGCAAATCTCGATGGTTATGTTAGAGGCCAGCGCGCATCATCTGCTGTTTACGCCTGAAGATGAAGAACTCGAGAATAACGAGTCACGCGACCCCTTTCTGCACTAAAACACAATGATACTCACGCAGTCGCTACCGCAGCGGCTGCATAACACCCTTTATTCTGCTGCTTTTAACCTTCCTTTAAAGAATATTTCACCTGTCTTCGGGCCAGTTCGGCTTATCACATAGACCCTTTCTGCATAAAAAATTGATAAAAACCGCTTTTTAATCTGGGCTATAGCCTGGGGCACAGGCTACAGTTATTCTTGCGGAGCTTAAAAAAGCGAGCGAAAACTGCCAGAAGGTTTTTTCTTTTGCGTCAGGCAGAGCGACAAAATATGCACGATTCTTGCATATCCCCCAATGCATGCTTTTAGTTCGTTTGTTAACAACAGTTAACGAGCTTTCATAAGGAATAACGATATGGTCGCCTTTAATAAAAAATGGTTATCGGGTCTGGTTGCGGGCGCTCTGATGGCTGTCTCTGCCGGTACGCTCGCTGCGGAACAAAAAACGCTGCACATTTATAACTGGTCTGATTATATCGCGCCGGATACGGTGGCGAATTTCGAAAAAGAGACCGGGATTAAAGTGGTTTATGACGTGTTTGATTCCAACGAAGTGCTGGAAGGCAAACTGATGGCGGGAAGCACCGGCTTTGACCTGGTGGTTCCATCGGCCAGTTTCCTTGAGCGCCAGCTGGCGGCCGGCGTGTTCCAGCCGTTGGACAAAAGCAAGATGCCGAACTGGAAAAACCTCGATCCTGAAGTGCTCAAGATGGTCGCGAAGCACGATCCGGACAACAAGTACGCTTTACCGTATTTGTGGGCGACGACCGGGATTGGCTACAACGTTGATAAGGTCAAAAAAGCGCTGGGAACCGACGTACCGCTGGACAGCTGGGATATGGTAATGAAACCGGAAAACCTGGCAAAACTGAAAAGCTGCGGCGTCTCATTCCTGGATGCGCCTGAAGAGATTTTCGCCACCGTGCTGAATTATCTCGGCAAAGATCCGAACAGCACCAAAGCAGATGACTACACCGGGCCGGCTACCGACCTGCTGCTGAAGCTGCGTCCAAACATTCGCTACTTCCACTCTTCTCAGTACATTAACGATCTCGCTAACGGCGATATCTGCGTCGCTATCGGCTGGGCGGGTGACGTCTGGCAGGCGGCTAACCGTGCGAAAGAAGCGAAGAATGGCGTGAACGTGACGTATACGATCCCGAAAGAGGGGGCGCTGGCGTTCTTTGACGTCTTCGCGATGCCTGCGGATGCGAAAAACAAAGATGAAGCCTATCAGTTCCTGAACTATCTGCTGCGTCCGGAAGTGATTGCCCATATCAGCGATCACGTCTTCTATGCCAACGGTAACAAAGCGTCGGTGCCGCTGATCAGCGCTGAAGTGCGTGACAATCCGGCTATCTTCCCGCCGGCAGACGTGTTCGCCAAGCTGTTCACGCTGAAAGTACAAGACCCGAAAATCGACCGCGTGCGTACCCGTGCGTGGACGAAGGTGAAAAGCGGTAAATAATTCATTCACCGACTTTTTCCAGGCCGGGAATGTGCAGAACATCCCGGCAACAGGCGCACCGAAAGGGTGCGCCTGCACCAGTTTAGATTGATGCCGGAGAGCACCCCGTGAATGAAGCGACCCCCCGCCCGCAGGCGAAAACCCGTAAAGCGCTGACCCCGCTTCTTGAAATCCGTAACCTGACGAAGTCCTTTGATGGTCAGCATGCCGTGGACGATGTCAGCCTCACCATCTACAAAGGCGAGATCTTTGCGCTGCTCGGCGCGTCTGGCTGTGGTAAATCGACGCTGTTGCGGATGCTGGCCGGTTTTGAACAGCCCACCGCCGGGCAAATTATGCTGGATGGCGTCGATCTCTCTCGCGTGCCGCCTTACGAGCGCCCGATCAATATGATGTTTCAGTCTTACGCCCTGTTCCCGCACATGACGGTGGAGCAGAACATCGCGTTTGGCCTGAAGCAGGACAAACTGCCAAAAGCCGAAATCACGGCCCGCGTGGCCGAAATGCTCAGCCTGGTGCACATGCAGGAATTCGCGAAGCGCAAGCCGCATCAGCTTTCTGGCGGCCAGCGCCAGCGCGTGGCGCTAGCGCGTAGCCTGGCAAAACGGCCAAAACTGTTGCTGCTCGACGAGCCGATGGGGGCGCTGGATAAAAAGCTGCGCGACCGCATGCAGCTTGAAGTGGTGGATATTCTTGAGCGTGTCGGCGCGACCTGTGTGATGGTGACGCACGATCAGGAAGAGGCCATGACCATGGCCGGACGTATCGCGATCATGAACCGCGGCAAGTTCGTGCAAATTGGCGAGCCGGAAGAGATTTATGAGCACCCGACTACGCGCTACAGCGCGGAATTTATCGGCTCGGTCAATGTGTTTGAAGGGCTGCTGAAAGAACGTCAGGAAGATGGTCTGGTGATTGAAGCGCCAGGGCTGGTACATCCGCTTAAAGTGGACCCTGACGCCTCGGTCGTGGATAACGTGCCGGTTTACGTGGCCCTACGTCCAGAAAAAATCATGCTCTGCGAGGAATCGCCTGCCGATGGCTATAACTTCGCCGTCGGTGAAGTGGTGCATATTGCTTACCTGGGCGATCTCTCGATTTATCACGTTCGACTCAAAAGTGGGCAGATGATCAGCGCCCAGTTGCAGAACGAGCACCGTTACCGAAAAGGGCTGCCTACGTGGGGCGACGAAGTGCGTCTTTACTGGGACGCGGACAGTTGCGTCGTGCTGACGGTATAAGGAGCGGCAATGAGTACACTTGAACCCCCTGTCCGCGATCCTAAAACCAGCGGATTCGCGAAATGGCTGACGCATATGCAGATGGCGCATGGCCGCAAGCTGGTGATCGCTATGCCGTACGTGTGGCTGATCCTGCTGTTCCTGCTGCCGTTCCTGATTGTCTTCAAGATAAGCCTCGCCGAAATGGCGCGGGCGATCCCGCCGTATACCAATCTGATGGAGTGGGCGGATGGAACGCTGACGATCGCGCTGAATTTGGGCAATTACCTGCAGCTCACCGACGATCCGCTCTATTTCGAAGCGTATTTGCAGTCATTGCAGATAGCTGCGGTGTCGACGATCTGCTGTCTGGCGATCGGCTATCCGCTTGCGTGGGCGGTGGCGCACAGCAAACCGTCGACGCGCAATATTTTGCTGTTGCTGGTGATTCTGCCGTCCTGGACCTCGTTTCTGATCCGCGTGTACGCGTGGATGGGGATCCTGAAAAACAACGGTGTGCTGAATAACTTCTTGCTGTGGCTCGGCGTTATCGATCAGCCGCTGACGATTTTGCACACCAATCTGGCGGTGTATATCGGCATTGTGTACGCCTATCTGCCGTTTATGGTTCTGCCGATTTATACGGCGCTGACGCGTATTGATTACTCGCTGGTAGAAGCCTCACTGGATCTCGGTGCCCGTCCGCTGAAAACGTTTTTCAACGTGATTGTCCCGCTTACCAAAGGCGGCATTATTGCGGGGTCAATGCTGGTGTTTATCCCGGCGGTCGGTGAGTTTGTTATTCCGGAACTGCTCGGCGGCCCGGACAGCATTATGATTGGTCGCGTGCTGTGGCAGGAGTTCTTTAATAACCGCGACTGGCCGGTGGCCTCTGCGGTCGCGATTGTCATGCTGCTGTTGCTGATCGTGCCAATCATGTGGTTCCACAAGCATCAGCAAAAACAGATGGGAGGTAACGGATGAATAATTTACCGGTCGTACGCTCTCCGTGGCGCATTTTGATTCTGGTACTGAGCTTCACGTTCCTTTATGCCCCGATGTTGATGCTGGTCATCTACTCGTTCAACAGCTCCAAATTGGTGACCGTCTGGGCGGGCTGGTCGACGCGTTGGTACGGCGAATTGTTCCGCGATAGCGCCATGATGAGCGCGGTGGGATTAAGCCTGACGATTGCCGCCTGCGCGGCCACCATGGCCTGCGTACTCGGTACGATTGCCGCGCTGGTGATGGTGCGATTCGGTCGCTTCCGCGGCTCAACGGGCTTTGCGTTTATGATTACGGCTCCGCTGGTTATGCCGGACGTCATTACCGGTTTGTCGCTGCTGCTGCTGTTTGTCGCCCTCGCACATGCGATTGGCTGGCCGGCGGATCGTGGCATGTTGACCATCTGGCTGGCGCACGTCACCTTCTGCACAGCTTATGTGGCGGTGGTGATTTCATCGCGTCTGCGCGAGCTGGACCATTCGATTGAAGAGGCGGCGATGGATCTCGGTGCCACACCGGTGAAAGTCTTCTTCATCATTACGCTGCCGATGATTATGCCTGCGGTGATCTCCGGCTGGCTGCTGGCGTTCACATTGTCGCTCGATGATTTGGTGATCGCCAGCTTCGTTTCTGGCCCGGGTGCTACGACGCTGCCGATGCTGGTTTTCTCCAGCGTGCGCATGGGCGTTAACCCTGAGATTAACGCCCTGGCGTCAATCATTTTAGGTGTCGTGGGCGTCGTGGGCTTTATCGCCTGGTATCTGATGGCGCGCGCGGAAAAACAGCGCGTACGTGATATCCAGCGTGCAAGACGCGGCTGAAGCATTTAAAATTCTCAATGAAGTGCCGCGCGTGTCGCGGCACTGTTTTTCAGGGAAGTAAAAACATTGGGATTCTTTACTAAATCGCGACAAGCACATGCTCGCCTGAACGTACCTGCTTTTGTGCAGGTAGCGGCGCTCGCCATTATCATGATCCGCTGTCTGGATTTAGTGATGCTGTTTAATATGCTGGGTCTGCGCGGCGTGGGGGAATTTATCCATCGCAGCGTGCAAACGTGGAATTTAACGCTCGTTTTTATGGGCAGCCTGGCACTGGTTTTTGTTGAGATCTACTGCGCTTTTTCCCTGGCGAAAGGGCGTAACTGGGCGCGGTGGGTGTTTCTGCTGACGCAGGTGATTGCCACGGGTTATCTGTGGGCTGCGTCGATCGGCTATGGTTATCCCGAGCTGTTCAGTATTGCCGGTGAGTCGAAACGGGACATTTTCCGCTCGCTGATGCTGCAAAAACTTCCGGATCTGCTGGTGCTGTTCCTCCTCTTTGTTCCCGCGTCCAGCCGACGATTTTTCCGTCTGCAATAACGTGTATACACGTCATCCTTCACGCTGTCTCTGCGTTGGCGGCGTCTGCTCACCCCAGTCACTGGCTTGAGTAAGCTGCTGGGGATTCTCAGACTTGCCGCCTTGATACAACTTGAATGATTTTGTGTATATAATCGCAGCCCCGTTATTCTTAAGGTTTTCCTATGCAGTGCGCACTCTTTGATGCCGGTCGTTGCCGTTCCTGTCAGTGGATAGCGCAGCCGGTCTCCCAACAACTCTCTGCCAAAATGACCGATTTGCAGCAACTGCTTGCTGCGCACCCGGTGGCGGAGTGGTGCGCACCCGTCAGCGGGCCGGAGCAGGGCTTTCGCAATAAAGCCAAAATGGTGGTGAGTGGGAGCGTCGAAAAACCGCTGCTAGGCATGCTCCATCGTGACGGTACGCCAGAGGATTTGACCGACTGTCCGCTCTATCCCGCTTCGTTTGAGCCGGTCTTCGCGGCGCTGAAACCTTTTATCGCCCGCGCGGGTTTAACGCCCTATAACGTCGAGCGCAAACGCGGTGAACTCAAATACCTACTGTTAACCGAAAGCCAGCTCGACGGCGGAATGATGCTGCGCTTTGTTCTGCGTTCCGAAGCCAAACTTGAACAACTGCGCGCGGCGCTGCCGTGGCTTCAGCAGCAGTTACCGCAGCTGAGAGTGATCACGGCGAATATTCAGCCAGTGCATATGGCGATTATGGAAGGGGAGAAAGAGATTTTCTTCACCGACCAGCAGGCGCTGGCGGAACGCTTTAACGACGTCCCGCTGTGGATCCGCCCGCACAGTTTCTTCCAGACCAACCCGACGGTGGCGAGCCAGCTCTATGCCACAGCGCGCGACTGGGTACGGGCGCTAAATATCCATCATATGTGGGATTTATTCTGTGGCGTTGGTGGCTTTGGCCTGCACTGCGCTACGCCGCAGATGACGCTGACGGGGATTGAGATTTCACCAGAGGCCATTGCCTGCGCCAGGCAATCTGCTGCGCAATTAGGCTTAACCGATCTGCATTTTCAGGCGCTCGATTCTGCCGAGTTCGCCACCGGCCAGGGGCGCGTGCCTGAACTGGTGCTGGTGAATCCCCCGCGTCGGGGCATAGGTAAAACGCTGTGCGATTACCTGAGCCAGATGGCGCCTGACTTCATCATCTATTCCAGCTGTAACGCTCAGACCATGGCAAAGGATTTTGGCCACTTGCCGGGCTACCGTGTAGAGCGGGTGCAGCTTTTCGATATGTTCCCGCATACCGCGCACTACGAAGTGTTGACGCTGCTCGTTAAATCTTAAACAAAATGTGAACTCTTCTGCCGCCCAAAATCAGGTAAGCTTTAACGGTTAAACACTGAAAAAGGCTTACTGATGGCGGCGGCAAAACAGATCCTGCTGGTGGAAGACGACGGCGATATCGCGTCTCTCCTGCGTTTACATCTTGAAGACGAAGGTTACGTCATCACCCATGAGGTCGATGGTGCCAAAGCGTTGCTGCTGCTTGAGCAGGCGCAATGGGATGCGGTGATCCTCGATCTGATGTTGCCTCACGTCGACGGGCTGGAGATTTGTCGTCGCATTCGCCAGCTCACCCGATATCTGCCCATCATTATTATCAGCGCCCGCAGCAGCGAAACCGACCGCATCACGGGGTTGGAAACCGGCGCGGATGATTATCTGGCTAAACCCTTTTCCGTGCAGGAGCTGATTGCCCGCATTAAAGCGCTGTTTCGTCGCCAGCAGGCGATGGGGCTGGCGCAAACCAACGGGCAAATTTATGCACACGGCCTGGCGCTGGATCCGCTTTTGCGCAGCGTGCAGTTGAACGGCAAAGAGGTGGTGCTCACCCCACGCGAATTTGAGCTGCTGTATTTCTTTGCCCGACATCCCGGCGAAGTTTTCTCGCGTCTGGCTTTGCTTGAGCAGGTCTGGGGCTATCAGCACGAAGGCTACGAACACACCGTCAACACCCATATCAACCGTCTGCGGATCAAGATAGAAAAAGACGCCGCCGAGCCGGAAATCATTCGTACCGTCTGGGGCAAAGGCTATAAATTTGCGGAGTTTACTCATGACGCGGCGGTTTAGCCTCAGCCAGCGGCTCACGCTGCTGTTTATTCTGTTGCTGGTGCTCAGCGCGGCCGTGGCCTGCGTGGTGCAGCTCTACACCAGTATGCAGTACGGCAACGCCATGGTTCAGCGCCTGTCGGGCGGGCTGGCGCAGCAGATTGCCCAGCGCGAGCCGATTCTTGATGCGCAAGGCAAGGTCGATCGCAGTCGTCTTAAACCGCTGTTCGATCGGCTGATGACTTTCAACCCCAGCGTTGAGCTGTATGTGATTTCGCCGGACGGCGAGCTGCTGGCTGATGCGGCCCCGCCGGGGCACATTCAGCGGCAACGCATTGCGATTGCGCCGCTGCAAAATTTCCTTAGCGGAGAAACGTGGCCGCTGTATGGCGACGATCCGCGCAGTCTCGATAAGCAAAAAGTCTTCAGCGCCACGCCGCTTCGCCAGGACGGTCAGCTTCGCGGCTATTTGTACATCATCCTGCAAGGTGAAGAATTTAACGCGCTTGCGGACATGGCCTGGCACAAAACGCTGTGGAGCACCGCGATGTGGTCGTTGCTGCTGGTGGCCCTGTTTGGCCTGCTGGCGGGCCTGCTGGTGCGCTATTGGGTGACACAACCGGTCAAGCGCCTGACGGTGGAAGTCTCCGGCCTGGAGCAGGACAGCATCAGCGCGATTAAACAGCTTGCAGATCAGCCGCTCGAAAACAGCACGGGTGATGAGGTGGCGCTGCTGCGCAACACCTTTATCGAACTGGCGCGCAAGATTACGTCTCAGTGGGATCAGCTGGCCGACAGCGATCGCCAGCGCCGGGAGTTTATCGCCAATATTTCTCACGATTTGCGCACGCCGCTCACTTCGCTGTTGGGGTATCTGGAGACGCTGTCGATGAAATCCGCGACCCTGACGGCAGAAGAGAGCCAAAAGTATCTGGCCACGGCGCTGCGACAGGGGCAAAAGGTGCGGCATCTTTCGCAGCAGCTGTTTGAGCTGGCGCGCCTCGAATATGGTGGCATCAAACCGCAGCGCGAACGTTTTGCGATGGGCGAGCTGATTTCCGATGTAGCGCAGAAGTTCGAGCTGACCGCGCAGACCCGCGAGCTTCGCCTGCATATTGATGTGCCTGGGCGGCTGCCGCTGGTCAATGCCGACGTCTCTATGATCGAGCGGGTGGTGACGAATCTGCTGGATAACGCCATGCGGCACACGCCTGCGGGCGGTGATATTCGCCTGGCGGTGTGGCAGGAAAATCAGCAATTGCAGGTAGAAGTGACGGACAGTGGACCGGGAATTGCGGCAGCGTTACGGGACGATCTCTTCCAGCGCCCGTCTGCGCTGAGTCAGCAGGCATCGCGAGAAAATCGTGGTGGCTTAGGGCTGCTGATCGTGAAAAGGATGCTGGAGCTGCATGGCGGCGGGATTAACCTGATGGAGGCGGCGAGCGGGGCGCGTTTCCGCTTTTATGTACCGTTATAAATCGGTAATAAAAAGCCGGGCGAGTGCCCGGCGAGACGTGATTATTGTGGGAACCACTGGTCACTGATTTTCTGGTAAGTGCCGTCGGCTTTAATTGCTTTCAGCGCGCCGTTCAGTTTTTCCAGCAGAGCTTTGTTATCCGGGCGAACCGCGATGCCAAGGCCTGTACCAAAGTACTGCGCATCGGTCACTTTTTCCGTCGCTGTACCCAACTGAGGGTTGGTTTTCAGCCACTCATTCACCACGGCGGTATCGCCAAACACACCATCAATACGGCCATTTTTCAGGTCGATAATCGCGTTCTGGTAGCTATCGTAAGCCACGGTTTTGACTTCAGGATGTTGGTCCTGCAGATATTTCTGGTGCGTGGTGCCGTTTTCCATCCCGATGCGTTTGCCTTTCAGCTCGGCGAAAGATTTGTAGGTGTCTTTTTTCGCAATAACGACCGCAGAGTTAGCGTAGTACGGCTCGGTGAAAGAGACCTGTTTGCTACGATCTGGCGTGATGTCCATGCCGGAGATGACCGCATCGTATTTTTTAAATTTCAGCGCCGGGATCAGGCTGTCGAACGCGTGGTTGGTAAAAGTGCAGTCGGCCTGCATTTGTTTGCACAGCGCTTTCGCCAGGTCGATATCAAAACCCACGATCTGGTTGCTGGCATCCAGCGATTCAAATGGCGGATAGGTGGCGGAAACCCCAAAGCTGATTTTATCTGCGGCTGATGCGCCAGCGGCGAAAGTTGCCAGTAATGCGGCCAGAACGTACTTTTTCATTTTACTGCTCCCGTCTGTCAATCTGTCTTATGCGCCGTGTCTTCGGCATAAATCAACAATGCCATTTATTGAATTTATATGCAATAAAAATGATTAAATATTATTGAGTTTATAAAAAAAGACGGGCAGTGGTGAGACTTGCCCGTCTTTCAAATTCACGGTTTATGCAGTTTATTGATTAATTTCTGCGCTCAAAGGCCAGCGCTTTGTTCTCGATAAGACGCATCATCAGCGTCAGCAGACCGTTCACAATCAGATAAACCAGACCTGCCGCACCAAACACCATGACGTCATAGGTACGACCGTACAGCAGCTGTCCGTGACCCATTACTTCCATCAATGTGATGGTGTAAGCCAAAGAGGTACTTTTAAACACCAGCACCACTTCGTTGGAATAGGAAGAGAGCGCGCGTTTAAACGCATACGGCAGCAGGATCGCCAGCGTGTCTTTCTTGCTCATCCCCAACGCGCCGCAGGACTGCCACTGGCCTTCCGGAATGGCGCGGATCGCGCCATAGAAAAGCTGCGTGGTATACGCCGCGCTGTTTAGCGACAGGGCAATCAACGCGCAAAGCCAGGGTTCAGATAGCAGATGCCAGATAACCGGGTATTCCTGCAGCGTCGGGAACTGGCCCGGACCGTAGTAAATCAGGAAGATCTGCACCAGCAGCGGCGTACCCGTAAACAGTGTGATGTACGCGCGAACAATCCACACCAGCACCGGCGTTTTCAGCGTCAGGACGATGGTAAAAATCAGCGCCAGAATCAGAGCCACCACGATAGACGCCACGGTGAGCGTCAGGCTGGTGTGCAGCCCTTTCATCAGCTCAGGTAAATACTCAAGCATCAGCCGGGTCTCCGTTCAAAGCGCGTGGCGCGCAGGTCAATGCGTTTCAGAACGTACTGACTGAGTAACGTGATCACCAGGTAGATAGCCGCCGCAACGATATACCAGGTGAAGGGCTCCTGGGTGCGGGTGGCAATGCTTTTTGTCTGGAGCATTAAATCGTTCACGCTTATCAGGCTCACCAGCGCGGTATCTTTCAGCAATACCAGCCACTGATTTCCCAGGCCCGGCAGGGCATGACGCCACATCTGAGGCATTACCAGACGGAAGAAAATCGCCGTCTTAGATAAACCCAACGCCTGACCGGATTCCCACTGCCCAATCGGAACCGCTTTCAGCGCACCGCGTAGCGTTTGCGACGCGTAGGCGGAATAGAGCAGAGAAAGCGCGATTACGCCACATAGGAACGGGCTAACGTCAAAGTTCTCGATCTGCATTTGCACGGGAATCTGGGCAAAACCCAGGTTTAGCGTGAAGCCGTCAGACAGCGTCAGCAGCAGCTGTGAAGAGCCGAAATAGATAAACAGGACCACCAGAATTTCTGGCAGTCCGCGCAGGACGGTGACCAGTGCGGAGCCCATCCATGCGATTGGGCGCCATTTCGCTGACTCCCACACCGCAAAGACCATCGCCAGCGCCAGGCCGATAATGAGCGCACAAACGGCAAGGCCGACGGTCATCCCGGCGGCGCTTGCTAGAGGAAAAAATTCGTTCATCAGATCTTACTTCTGGAACCATTTGGCATAGATGGTTTCGTAGGTGCCGTCTTTTTTCACTTTTTCGAGAGCAGCGTTGAATTTCTGCTGCAATTCAGTGTTGCCCTGACGTACCGCGATGCCCAGACCTGTGCCAAAGTAATCTTTGTCGGTCACTTTATCGCCGACTGGCGCCAGCTTATCGTTGGCTTTCAGCCATTCGGTGACTACCGCAGTATCACCAAAGACGGCGTCGATACGACCATTCTGCAGATCCAGTTTCGCATTCTGGTAGCTGTCGTAAGGCACGGTGGTGATTTCCGGATGTTTATCCATGATGAATTTCTGGTGCGTCGTGCCGTTCTGTACGCCGACTTTTTTGCCTTTCAGCAGATCAATAGAGGCAAATTTGCCTTTCTGACCGATGAACAGGGCGGAGTTGTCGTAGTAAGGGGTAGAGAACAGCACCTGTTTCTCGCGCTCTGGAGTGATGTCCATACCGGCCATGACCGCGTCGATGCGCTTAAATTTCAGGCTTGGGATCAGGCTATCGAAAGACTGGTTGGCGAAGGTGCAGGTCGCGTCGATCTCTTTACACAGCGCGTTTGCCAGGTCCACGTCAAAGCCCACAATTTTGTTGTTTGCATCGATAGACTCAAACGGAGGATAAGAGGCTTCGGTGGCAAAGCGGATAGTCTGTGCTGCGGTAGCGGAAAGGCTGATGCTAGCAAGCAGTGCGGCAATCAATACTTTTTTCATTATCATTTTCCCTAACACATCAGTGAGATAAATAGTTTTTAAAGGCGTCAGTTTGCGGAGCGGTGAAGCAGCTCGCATCCCCTTGCTCGACGATAAGACCGTTTTCCATATACACCACGCGGCTGGCGGTTTTGCGCGCCACTTCCACTTCGTGCGTCACGATGACTTGCGTGATATTCGTTTCAGCCAGTTCGCGGATGATGCTGACGATCTGGGCGGTAATTTCCGGATCCAGCGCGGCGGTTGGCTCATCGAACAGCAGCACAGCGGGTTCCATCATTAGCGCACGGGCAATAGCGACGCGCTGCTGTTGACCACCGGAAAGATGCAGTGGATAGCGGTCGCTGTAAGGTTTCAGGCGCAGACGGTCCAGTAACTTTTCGGCACGCGCCAGCGCCTGATCTTTGCTTAAACCCAGCACGCGGCAGGGCGCTTCAATCAGGTTTTGCTGTACGGTCAGGTGCGGCCAGAGATTATATTGCTGAAAGACCATGCCGACGTTCTGACGCAAATTGCGGATCGCTTTCTCAGACGGCGTTTTGGCAAAATCAAAGTGATTTCCGGCGATAGCAAGCGTGCCGGAGCGTGGCATTTCAAGCAGGTTAAGGACGCGCAGCAGTGAGCTTTTACCTGCGCCGCTTGGGCCAAGTAAAACCAGCGTTTCGCCCTCGGGGCAGTTCAGCGTGATGTCGAACAGCGCCTGGTGTGCGCCGTAGAAGCAGTTAATGCCGTTTAGTTGAATACTCATCGGGGCAGTCTTTACTCATCCAGGCAATCTATAGCAATTGAGGCCGCAGATAGTACCGTTGACAGAATAGTTATGCAATATTTATGCGTTAAAAGTTAAATATAACCCGTAATTCTATCTAAACATAGCACAAAATAGCGGAAGGCAAATGGGGCGAGAATAAATGTCGGCATTCCTCATGAAATGCCGGACATTTTACGGGGGTAACGGTTTTTACTCAGCGATTTTCAATCGACTGGCGCAGCGTGCCAGCCGGGGCGTGGACGCTGCCACCGATATAGCGGACGTCATCAATTGCCCAGCATTGACCTTCGCGGATCATCAGCACTTCATCCTGCCAGGACTGGTCGCCCTGAGTCAGTTTCACTCTTAACGGGATGTTTCGTGCGTCGGTATTTGGGATGGTCGAGGCGCTGGCAACCTTCGCACTGTCAGGCGGCGTGGTGCGACTGGAGAACGGATCGGACTGAAGCAGCGCGTTGTGCTGCGGGTCGCGAGTGGCATCGCTCAGCAGTTTCGCCAGGTTGTCGCTCAGATACGGGCGCAGGGCGGTGATGTCGTTGCTGCGATGCTGAATTCGGTAGTCGTAGAACTGCTGGGCTACCACATCAGGACCGCCGTCAATGCAAGGGCCGCTGCGGGTTCCGATATCCTTGAAAGCCGGTGTAACAGGCGTGGTGCAGGCGCTGAGCAGCAGCGCGCAGGGCACCAAAAGCGTCAAAGCAGAATAGCGCATGTTGATTTCCTTAATGATTAACTATCCTTTCAATCATAGCGTAACGAACCGATAATGCTGGGGAAGTGATGCGCTAAGGCATTGAACGCTATACCCGTCATACTTCGGGTCGCCGACGGGGTGTCGCTACACGACGGTTCAGGGCATATAAAAGGAGAGACACAATGCAGTTTTCAACAACCCCTACGCTGGAAGGGCAAACGATCGTCGAGTATTGCGGCGTGGTGACGGGTGAGGCCATCCTAGGTGCGAATATTTTCCGCGACTTTTTTGCGGGCATCCGCGATATCGTCGGTGGACGTTCCGGAGCCTATGAAAAAGAGTTGCGCAAAGCGCGTGAAATTGCATTCAAAGAGCTGGGCGAGCAGGCCAAAGCGCTGGGCGCTGACGCGGTGGTAGGGATTGATATCGACTATGAAACGGTTGGTAAAGACGCCAGCATGCTGATGGTGAGTGTCAGCGGTACCGCGGTGAAAACGCGTCGATGAAACGTTTGTTGTCCCTTTCCCTGCTGGCGTTGCTGCTGGCGGGATGTGCGGGTGAAAAGGGCATCGTCGATAAAGGGGCGTATGAGCTGGATACCCGCCATCAGGCGCAGGCTGCGTACCCGCGCATCAAAGTGCTGGTCATCCATTATACGGCTGATGATTTCGACAGTTCGCTGGCTACGCTGACTGATAAACACGTCAGCTCGCATTATCTTATTCCGGCTAAACCACCTGCGCCAGATGGCAAACCGCGTATCTGGCAACTGGTGCCTGAAAGCGAACTGGCCTGGCATGCGGGCGTCAGTTTCTGGCGCGGAACGAACCGCATTAACGATACGTCGATTGGCATTGAGCTGGAAAACCGGGGCTGGCAGAAAACGGGTAGTGTGAAGACCTTTACCTCGTTTGAACCCGCGCAAATCGCCGCGCTCATTCCGCTCGCCAAAGACATTATCGCCCGGTACGACATCAAGCCGCAGAACGTGGTGGCGCATTCTGATATTGCCCCTCAACGCAAAGACGATCCCGGCCCGCTATTCCCGTGGCAAGCGCTTGCCCAGCACGGGATTGGCGCATGGCCCGATCCGGCTCGCGTCGCGTTTTATCTCAACGGAAAGCCGCCGTATCAGAGCGTAGAGCCTGCAGCATTGCTCGATCTGCTGGCGCGTTACGGGTATGAAGTGCCGGAAAATAGCACTGAGGCACAGAAGAAACGCGTCATTATGGCGTTTCAGATGCACTACCGTCCCGAGGTCTGGAACGGTATTGCGGATGCGCAGTCCATGGCGATTGCCGAGGCGTTATTAGAAAAGTACGGGCAGGGATAATTCGCGTTAGCGGTGCAGTTTGCCGTGATCGCGCAGCCACGCCGCCGTGCGCACAATGCCCTCGTCCAGCGTGACGATAGGCTTGTACCCCAGCTCGTTTTCAGCACGCGTGGTGTCCAGCGTAAAATCAAAATTAAGCTTCGAAACGCCGTAGTGGGTCAGCGCGGGCTCTTTGGCTGATTTATTGCCAAAACGCTCCATGCTGCGGGCGATCATGTCCAGCATCGGGTAGGGCACAGAACGAATGCGACAGTGAATATTCAGCTCGTCAATCAGCCGTTGCACGATGTTGCGCAGGCTCTGCGGTTCGCCGTTGGTGATGTTGTACGCGCGCCCTGAAACAAGATGATCGCACTCCGGCTGGCTCGCCAGCCACATCGCATGAATCGCATTTTCAAAATAGGTCATATCCACCAGCGCATCGCCACCGCGCGGCAACAGCACGCTGCCGTAGTGATGCATCATCTGCGCCAGACGCGGGATAAACACTTTATCGTGCGGCCCAAACAGGCTTTGCGGACGCAGAACGGTAAAGCGCGTATGAGGGTTTGACTGCGCCAGCAGATCGATGACCTCTTCGCTGGCAGCTTTGCTGCGCGCAAATTCGCAGGCGAACCGTGCGGGGCGGAAATCTTCCTGGATATTGCGATGATGGTGATAATCGAAATAGAGCGACGGAGAGGAGACATGAATGAAATTACGCACCCCCCACGCGACAGACCATTCGCCGAGACGGCGGGTGGCGCGAACGTTCGCGAGGTCAAAGGCTTCCTGCGTTCCCCAGGGCGAGGTAAAACTGGAGCAGTGCCACAGCGTATCGATTCCGGCGAGCATCACTTTTGCCTGCGAAGAAACCAGCTCCGTCAGGTCGGCCTGGATGAATTCCGCCCCCATTTTTTGCAGGAGCCTACCCATCGCTTCGTTGCGGCCGGTGGCTCTAACGTTGATGCCTTTGTTGCGAAGAAACTCGACCGCATTTCGGCCTAAGCCGCTGGTGGCGCCGGTAACCAGTACCTTCATATCAATCCACTGTGTTGAAAAGAATTTCGTGCGCATTCTTCCGTGAATCACGCCACGATGCAATGGGAAAGGTGAAAGAATCAGAGTATTAATCAGACTTTTTCTGTCTTGTGTTCTGCAAGATGCGCAATCCGTTTTGCCATGCCGCGGAAGATAAACAGGTGTGCCGGAATCATCAACAGCCAGTAGAAAAGCCCCGGCATTCCGTGCGGATGCCACCACGCACGCACGTCCAGTTCACGGTGATCGCCTTTGTCTTTCAGCGTAAAGCATAACCGCCCAAGGCCGGGCGCTTTCATGCCGAACAGCAGCGCCAGCTGTTTTTCTGGCTCAACGATAATCACTTTCCAGCTATCGACCGTATCGCCTGGCTGGAGCATGGCGTGTGCTGGACGGCCTTTTGCCAGCTTGTGTCCCACCAGCAGATCCAGCATCCCGCGCGTTTGCCAAAGAATATTGCCAAAGAAATAGCGCTCTTTGCCGCCAATTTGATTCACCACTTCCCAGAGGGCTTCAAGGCTGGCGCTGGTTTTTACCGTGAATCCCGCCTGTTTGGCGTAATAACCGTACTCCGGACGCCAGCGGGCAAAGGCCTGCGCGTCGTAACCCCAGTCGCTGGAGTTCACCAGTTTTTCTTCTTCTTTTAACGTGTTGCGCACGGCGTCGTCGAAACGAATCAGATCCTGTGGGATTAGCGCACGCAGTTCGCGGTCATCGGCCAGCAGATCGTGTTTCAGCCCCTGGATCAGCGCTTTGGCCGTCGTCGGCGGAACGGACGTAATGACGTTCAAAAACCAGACGGAGATCCAACTGGTCGGGAAGGGGATGGGCACCAGCAAGCGGCGACGCCCGCTGACCCTCATAAAATGCTCAAACTGTTCCTGATAGCTCAGCACTTCAGGCCCGGCCGCTTCCAGCACGCGATGTTGTGCGCTGGGATGATTCAGCAGTTCTATCAGATAATGCAGCAGATTTTCTAGCGCAATCGGCGTGGTGCGGGAGCGCACCCAGCGCGGCGGCGTGAGAATCGGCAGGTTGTAAACCATATCGCGCATCACTTCGAAAGCCGCTGACCCTGCGCCCACGATGATCCCGGCACGTAATTCGGTGAGCGGAATATCGGCACTGCGCAGCGTTTCCGCCGTAAGCTGGCGCGCGCGCAGGTGATCGGACTGCTCGCTTTCAGGCGCCTGCAATGAGCTTAAGAAAATAATCTGCTTAACGGGCGTTTCCAGCAGGGCATCACGTACGTTCAACGCCACCTGGCGCTCGTGCGCGATAAAATCACCGCCTTCGCCCATGCTGTGCACCAGATAATAGAGCGTATCGACGCCTTCCAGCAGGACGGGCAGTTCCTTCGGCCAGTTGAGATCAACATTGTGACAGCGGACGTTGGGCAGGTTTAGCTTCTGGAGGCGCTCAGTGTTGCGTGCCGCCGCCAGCACCTGATGTCCTTGCTCACTTAATGCGGACGTCAAATGCTGACCGATATAGCCACTGGCGCCGAGCACCAGAATACGTTGCGGCACGGTGTGCTCCTTAGCGCTGTAAAAAGGCCTGCCAGTGTTTGACCACGTCAGAAAGCTGTTCGCGGCTCACGTCAAGGTGCATCACCAGGCGCACTACTGCGGAAGCGTTGATTAGCACGCCACGGGATTTCATGAATTCGCCCAGCGCGGCGGCGTTTTCATCACCCACGCGAATGAACAGCATATTGGTGTCGTGACGCATCACGTCCGCGCCGATTTCACGCAGTTGAGTCGCCATCCACGCGGCATTATCATGATCGTCTTTCAGACGCGCGACGTTGTTTTTCAGCGCATACAATCCGGCCGCGGCCAGAATCCCGGCCTGACGCATGCCGCCGCCGGTCATTTTACGCCAGCGGTTGGCGCGCTTGATGTAATCCGCATCGCCCACCAGCAGCGAGCCGACCGGCGTTCCCAGACCTTTGGAAAGACAAATGGTGAACGTATCGCAGTATTGGGTGATCTCTTTCAGCTCGCAGCCATACTCCACCACGGCGTTAAAGATGCGTGCACCGTCGACGTGCAGCCCCAGATTGCGCTCGCGGGTGAAATCCCATGCGGCTTTCAAATATTCGCGCGGAAGCACTTTCCCGTTGTGGGTATTTTCCAGACTGAGCAGTTTGGTCCGTGCGAAGTGAATATCGTCGGCTTTGATTTTGGCAGCGACTTTATCCAGCGGCAGGGAGCCGTCAGACGCGGCGTCAATCGGCTGCGGCTGAATGCTGCCGAGCACCGCTGCGCCACCGGCTTCGTACAGATAGTTATGCGCGCCCTGGCCAACAATGTACTCTTCGCCGCGCTCGCAATGGCTGAGTAATGCCACCAGATTGGCTTGCGTGCCGGTAGGCAGGAACAGCGCCGCCTCTTTACCGCTTAATTCCGCGGCGTAGCGCTGGAGTTCGTTGACCGTTGGGTCATCACCGTACACGTCGTCCCCGACCGGGGCGGTCATCATCTCTTCAAGCATGGCGCGACTCGGACGGGTGACGGTATCACTGCGTAAATCAATCATGGCATATCCTTATATACACGCATCTTTCACGCCTTCGCGTTAGCGGCACCCGCAAACCCCAGTCACGTTCTGTGCTTCTGGGGTTTTCAGGCTCGCCGCCTTGACGCATCACGAATGATTTTGCGTATGACTTTAAAAGGATATTTTTACCTGAGCCAGTTGGTTTTTGCTAGCTCCATCACTTCGTCACCGCGACCGCTAATAATGGCGCGCAGCATATAGAGGCTAAAGCCTTTGGCCTGCTCCAGTTTGATTTGCGGCGGGATCGCCAGTTCTTCTTTGGCCACCACCACATCCACCAGCACCGGGCCGTCGATGGAAAATGCGCGCTGTAGTGCTTCGTCCACGTCCGCAGCTTTTTCCACGCGAATGCCCGTGATACCACAGGCCTCGGCGATTTTTGCAAAGTTGGTATCGTGCAGATCCGTGCCGTCAGTCAGATAGCCACCGGCCTTCATCTCCATCGCCACGAATCCCAGCACGCTGTTATTGAACACCACAATTTTCAGCGGCAGTTTCATTTGCACCACCGACAAAAAATCGCCCATCAACATGCTGAATCCGCCGTCGCCGCACATGGCGACAACCTGACGCTCTGGCGCGGTGGCTTTTGCGCCCAGCGCTTGCGGCATGGCGTTGGCCATTGAACCGTGGTTGAAGGAGCCGATGAGTCGGCGTTTCCCGTTCATTTTCAGATAACGCGCGGCCCAGACGGTGGGGGTGCCCACATCGCAGGTAAAGATGGCATCATCAGCGGCGAAATGGCTGATCTGCTGCGCCAGATACTGCGGATGAATCGCCTTTTCGCTCGGTTTAGCGAGATCGTCCAGCCCTTTGCGCGCGTCGCGATAATCACTGAGCGCTTTGTCGAGGAATTTGCGATCGGTTTTCTCTTCCAGATGCGGGAGCAGGGCCGTGAGCGTGGCTTTGATATCGCCAATCAGCGCCATATCGACCTTGCTGTGCGAACCGATGCTGCCGGGATTAATATCGATCTGGATGATTTTCGCGTCCGTCGGATAGAACGCGCGATAGGGGAATTGCGTGCCGAGCAGCACCAGCGTGTCGGCGTTCATCATCGCGTGGAAGCCGCTGGAGAAACCGATCAGGCCGGTCATCCCCACGTCGTAAGGGTTGTCATACTCCACATGTTCTTTGCCGCGCAGGGCGTGAACAATCGGTGCTTTTAATTTTCCGGCAAATTCCAGCAGTTCTTTGTGCGCGCCCGCGCAGCCGCTGCCGCACATCAGGGCAATGTTGCTGGAGTAGCGTAAAAGCTGCGCCAGTTTTTTTAATTCTTCTTCCGCTGGCGTGACAACCGGCTGCGGCGCGGGATACCAGTGCGTGCTTGCCCCTTCTGGTGCGGCTTTCAAGGCCACATCCCCCGGTAAAACCACGACCGAAACGCCGCGATTAAGGATCGCTTTGCGCATCGCAATCGCCATCACCTGCGGGATTTGCTCCGGGGTGGAAACCAGCTCGCAGTAGTGGCTACATTCACGGAACAGCTCCTGCGGATGCGTCTCCTGAAAATAGCCGCTGCCGATTTCGCTCGACGGAATATGCGCCGCAATGGCCAGCACCGGAACGTGGTTGCGATGGCAGTCGAACAAGCCGTTAATCAAATGCAAATTGCCTGGGCCGCACGATCCGGCGCAAACCGCCAGTTCACCTGTCAACTGCGCTTCCGCGCCAGCGGCGAACGCGGCGACCTCTTCATGGCGCGTCGGCATCCATTCGATGGTGCCCATTCGGTTCAGGCTGTCGCTTAATCCGTTCAGAGAATCGCCGGTCAAGCCCCAAATGCGTTTCACTCCGGCTTGTTCCAGCGTTTTCGCGACGTAAGCCGCTACGGTCTGTTTCATGGGTGTCCATCTCCGTTATGTGATAACGCTTACAAGCTTAGAAGAAAATGGCCGTTCTGCCCGTCAAATCCCCCTGATTAATAGTTACTTTCATTGTGCAACAATTCGTCATATTCTGATGAAACTTCAAGTAAAAACAGGAATCATTTCATATGGTTAAATCATTGTTAATTGCTGTTAATAAAACGCTAACGCATGAAGATTTTGGCAAGCTTTTACTGCGACTGGCGGTGGGCGGACTCATGCTGTTTCACGGGCTGCACAAGCTGATTGGCGGCGTGGATGGCATTAGTGGCATGCTGGTGGCTAAAGGATTACCCGGGTTTATCGCGTATGGCGTGTTAATTGGTGAAGTGGTAGCGCCTGTGCTGATTGTGCTGGGCATTCTGACGCGTCCGGCAGCGCTGGTATTGGCCTTCACGATGATTGTCGCCTGGCTGATGGTTGGCACAGGCAAAACGTTCGCGCTGGATGCAGTAGGCGCATGGGCGATCGAAAGCCTGGTGTATTTCTTTATTGGCGCATTAGCCGTCGCGTTTTTGGGTGCAGGGCGTTATGCCTTAGCCAAAGATCCGGCCTGGAAATAAGGTTTTATCCGGACAGGGCGAGTGTGATGTCGATATAAAAACGCGCATCTATAAAAAGGGTTCTTCGGAACCCTTTTTTGTGGGTGTTATTTAAGTTATTGATATTTATAAGTGGAATGAACATCTGCGAAAAAAGGGTTTGGCTGGCTGGAATCCAATTTCACTTTGTATATCAAAAAGAAAGGTGTAGATTGCTTCAGTTCACTGCCGTACAGGCAGCTTAGAAAATGAATGCGGCATGGAGCCAGGCAGGTTTATTCGTTCACTGCCGTACAGGCAGCTTAGAAATGACGGCGTAAAGGTCGCGCCGTCAAGGGTCAGTTCACTGCCGTACAGGCAGCTTAGAAAAGTCGGCTCGCGGCTGTGGCTGTTGAACCGTGGTTCACTGCCGTACAGGCAGCTTAGAAATAAAATTGGCTGTTTTGCATAGATGTCGCTCCGTTCACTGCCGTACAGGCAGCTTAGAAAGCTGCCCTTGCAACATCAGGGCCGTGGTATTCGTTCACTGCCGTACAGGCAGCTTAGAAATCGCCCGTAAATCCACCAGTGCTGGTGAAGCAGTTCACTGCCGTACAGGCAGCTTAGAAACTGGTCGATAATCATCACCTTATCGTGTTGAATTGTTCACTGCCGTACAGGCAGCTTAGAAAGTGGGGCGGGTTCTAATATTCCGGTTGATTCGGTTCACTGCCGTACAGGCAGCTTAGAAATTGCCGCTGCCTCATCGCCGGTGATTTGCCCAGTTCACTGCCGTACAGGCAGCTTAGAAAGCTCTGCATGTGTCCACGCTTTCCACGATTTAGTTCACTGCCGTACAGGCAGCTTAGAAAATTTTAAAGACGAACCCCTGCTCGGTGAGCGCGTTCACTGCCGTACAGGCAGCTTAGAAAAGAAGGGATATTGATTGCCCAGGCTGGCTAATTGTTCACTGCCGTACAGGCAGCTTAGAAATGGCTGATAAGAAGCGCAGCACCGTCACCATTGTTCACTGCCGTACAGGCAGCTTAGAAAATTTTGGGACTGTGGCAAGTGAATATTCAAAGTGTTCACTGCCGTACAGGCAGCTTAGAAATCGCGCGGGTCAAATAGGAGTTAAAAGTGTTTGTTCACTGCCGTACAGGCAGCTTAGAAATACCCCTTTTTTACCCTCGGGAAGTCCGAGACGTTCACTGCCGTACAGGCAGCTTAGAAATGACGAAAACAATAATAAAAAAAATAAATTGGGTTCACTGCCGCACAGGCAGCTTAGAAAAATGTAGATTTAGAAGGTTTCGCAGGGAGTGCGTTCACTGCCGCACAGGCAGCTTAGAAAGATCACGTAAACCGGATCATCTACTTTGAAAGTGTTCACTGCCGCACAGGCAGCTTAGAAAAAAGTCCGCGTTTTTCCTCGTTTTCTTTAGCTGTTCACTGCCGCACAGGCAGCTTAGAAAGCGCTTACGAATCGACGAAAACCGATCACGCGGTTCACTGCCGCACAGGCAGCTTAGAAATGACAGCCATTTATTAGCCGCTGCGCGGGTGTGTTCACTGCCGCACAGGCAGCTTAGAAAGTTCCAGTTTTCGCTATGAATAGCAGCGTTATGTTCACTGCCGCACAGGCAGCTTAGAAAGTGCTGGATAAGTTACACCAGAAATGGTACGAGTTCACTGCCGTACAGGCAGCTTAGAAATCCCAGCGTGGCTTAATCAGGCGCTCATATACGTTCACTGCCGTACAGGCAGCTTAGAAAATTTGGGCAAGATCACCGAGGACCACGGCAAGGTTCACTGCCGTACAGGCAGCTTAGAAACGTCCGATTTAGCCTCAATTTCGACCAGTAACAGTTCACTGCCGTACAGGCAGCTTAGAAAACATCCTCCAAATCCGCGCCACCCTTTATCGTGTTCACTGCCGTACAGGCAGCTTAGAAACTCGTGGGGTCATACATTGACCTGCCGGTGCGCGTTCACTGCCGTACAGGCAGCTTAGAAATCAAATGCAGGGTCCTTATACTGGCGGCGGTATGTTCACTGCCGTACAGGCAGCTTAGAAAGTTATGAAAATTGATTGCAGTTACGTCAATAAGTTCACTGCCGTACATGCAGCTTAGAAACAAAATAAACCCGATAACTACGGCTCCCGCGTGTTCACTGCCGTACAGGCAGCTTAGAAAAGAACGTCAATCATGCTGATGGGCGCGTCTCTGTTCACTGCCGTACAGGCAGCTTAGAAATTTGTGGCACCAGTGCTACCGAAACCCATCGCGTTCACTGCCGCACAGGCAGCTTAGAAAAGTTCGAAAGCCTCAAACGAGCCGAATGACCGGCTCACTGCTGCACAAGCCGCGTAGAAATAATCCAAATAAAAAGGCCAGCTGATGCTGGCCTTTCGCGTTTTAACAGGCGGGAACGATATTACGCCAGTACCAAATCACCCTGCGGATGGCAGGAACAGGCCAGCACGTAGCCGTCGGCGATTTCTGCCTCCGTCAGCGTCATGGTGCTGTTGACGGTATATTCACCGGAAACCACTTTCGTTTTGCAGCAACCGCACACGCCAGCGCGACAGGCAGCGACAATCGGAACGTTGTTGCTTTCTAGCGCTTCCATTAACGTCGTGCCGACGCGACCAAAAAAGGTCTGCGCCGGTTGCAGCCTGGTGAATTTCACGCCGCTGGTCGCGGCTTCAGCCACGGGCGTGAAGAACTGCTCTTTGAAGAAGCGAGTGACCCCTAGCGCATGTACCTCTTTTTCGACAATGTCCATATACGGCGCAGGCCCGCAGGTCATCACCGTACGCGATGCGATGTCCGGCACGCTTTGAAGTAGTTCATGACTCAGACGACCGGCCACAAAGCCGTGAGTCGCGTTATTTTCTGCCACCATCGTCACAGGATAATTTCGCCATTCGTCGGCAAAAATCACATCTTCGGGGGAGCGCACGCTAAAGATAACCTGCACATCAGCGTGCGGACGATTTTTTGCCAGCCAGCGACGCATCGACATCACCGGCGTCACGCCACAACCCGCAGCAAGCATCAGGAATTTATCATCGGCTTTGTCGTCGCAGGTGAAATCACCCTGCGCGTCGGAGAGCCAAATATAATCCCCGCGCTTGACGTCGTTGGTCAGCCACTGCGAGCCAGCGCCCTCATCAATACGGCGGATGGTGAGCGTAATGTACTCGCTGACGCCCGGCGTCGAGGAAAGGGTGTACGCACGCAGTGTGTCCGCCGCGTTGCGAATGCTGACCAGCGCGTACTGACCCGCACGGTACGGATAAAAGTCATGGCACAGCAGTGAAAGTGTCCACACATCCGGCGTCTCCTGATGGATGTGATGAACCTGCATCCGCCACGGGCATTGTGAGGTTGGCATCGTCATAAATCCTCCTTACGCGCTCAGCAGTTGCTGCATGTCTTCTTCTACGGTCGTCACGGAACGCAGACCGAATTTTTCGTTCAACACGGCCAGCAGATCCGGGGTCAGGAAGCCAGGCGCGGTCGGGCCGGTGACAATATTGGTGACGCCCAGCGACAGCAGGGTCAGCAGGATCACGAGCGCTTTCTGCTCGAACCAGGAAAGCACCAGAGACAGCGGCAGATCGTTCACGCCGCAGCCCAGTTTCTCTGCAAGCGTCACGGCCAGAATGATCGCCGAGTAGGCATCGTTACACTGACCGGCATCAATCAGACGCGGCAGGCCTTCGATATCGCCGAAGTCCAGTTTGTTAAAGCGGTATTTACCGCAGGCCAGGGTCAGGATCAGGCAATCCTGCGGGACGCTGGTGGCAAAATCGGTGAAGTAATTACGTTCTCCGCGTGCGCCGTCACAGCCGCCAACCAGGAAGATGTGACGCAGTTTTTCGCGGCTCACCAGATCGATGAGGGAATCGGCAGCGCCAAGAAGCGTCTCGCGACCAAAGCCCACGGTGATCATGTGCTCGATTTCGCTGAACGGGAAGCCCGCCATCTGCTGCGCCTGGGTGATGACCGGTGCGAAATCATCACCTTCGAGATGACTGACTCCCGGCCAGCCGACGATGCTGCGGGTCCAGATACGATCGTCATATGAACCGACGGTCGGATCGATAATGCAGTTTGAGGTCATTACGATTGGGCCGGGGAAGCGAGCAAATTCTACCTGCTGATTCTGCCAGCCGCTGCCGTAGTTCCCGACCAGATGTTTGAATTTGCGCAGCTCCGGATAGCCGTGGGCGGGCAGCATTTCGCCGTGGGTGTAGACGTTAACGCCTGTCCCTTCGGTTTGTTGCAGCAAATTATAGAGGTCTTTCAGATCGTGACCGGAGATCAAAATACACTTACCGGCAGTCGCTTTCACATTCACCTGTGTTGGCGTTGGGTGACCGTACGTGTCGGTTTCGCCTGCATCCAGAATGCTCATCACTTTGAAGTTCATCTGGCCAATTTCCATTGAGCACTCCAGCAGAGCGTTCATATCGGAAGGCCAGGTCCCCAGCCACGCCATGATTTTGTGGTACTGGGCGTAAATGGCGTTGTCGTACTGACCGAGGACGTGGGCGTGTTCCATATAGGCCGCCGCACCTTTCAGGCCGTACAGGCACAGCAGGCGCAGGCCGAGAATGTTCTCACCGATGGCCGCTTTATCTTTGTTCGGGGTGAATTCTGCCGCCTGACGTTGCAGGTCGCCCAGATCCTCGCTCACCAGCCGCAGGTCAGCCATTGGGTTATCTACCGCAGCATTGGCATCTGCATTCAGGCTTTGTGCTTTCAGTGCTTCGCGCAGGGCAATGGCTTCACGCGCGTAGCCCACAATGCGTGGAGAGTCGAAGTTAACGTTAGTCAGCGTGGAGAAAAAAGCGCGCGGTGCGAAGTTATCGACATAGTGATCCACAATGCCGTATTCACGCGCTTTTGCGGCCCAGGCGGACAGGCCTTGTAGGGCCGCAATCAGGAGATCTTGCAGGTCAGACGTTTCTGCGGTTTTACCGCACATACCTTGCGAGTAGGAGCAGCCGTTGCCGGCAGGGGTACGGATGGTTTGTTCACATTGCACACAAAACATAATCACACCTGTTAAAGTTATATTTTAGATACATGTTTAAGGTTATGCGCTTGGCGGGACGTAGAAAAGGTCTTTCTTCTACAAAGTAAAGGGATATTGATTTAGCGCAATTTTGGCGGTAGAGGGCTACCGCCAGAGAGGTATCAGGCGGAGAAAACAGCCATCAGAATCGGTACCAGCAGACTCAAAATAAAACCATGCACGATGGCGGCGGGCACCAGCTCCAGCCCACCCGAGCGCTGTAAAACGGGCAGCGTGAAGTCCATCGACGTGGCTCCGCACAGGCCGAGCGCCGTTGAGCGGCTTTGACGCACCAGCCCCGGAATGAGCATAATCGCGATCAGTTCTCGCCCCAGATCGTTAAAGAACGCGGCGCTACCGATAACCGGGCCAAATGATTCGGTGAGTAGGATACCGGACAACGAATACCAGCCAAATCCGGATGCCATCGCCAGGCCTGTTTTCAGCGGCAGATCGAGAATAAATGCGTTAATTACACCCGCGACCATAGAGCTTGCCACGACGACCACGGCGACCATCATTCCTCGGCGATTCAGCACAATTTGCTTTAGCGTCATGCCGTTATTACGCAGCTGGATACCGATCAGGAACAGCAGGAAAATCAATGTATATTCGCTGGCTTCGGTCGCGTGCTGTAAAAATGCTAACCCCGTTAGGCCGAGCAGAAAACCCAGCACCACTACACCGCAGAGTTTTAATGATTCGAGCGCCATTGCAATTCGTGACGGCAATTTTTCTTGCTGGTGATGATTTTTCCACGGAATGGTTCGTTCGAGCCAGAACAGCGCGGCAATATTGCACACCAAAATAACCACAATAGTGACAATGGAATAATGGAGAATAGACAGCAGATTGGCGGCCAAATTATCCAGGAATGCGAGACTTATCCCCATGAAAAAAAGGATGACGTAAACAATCCAACTCAAAAAGCGATTAATGAGTTTTAATGCGGAGGCGTGACGAAGGGGAATAAGGTAGCCCACTACCAGCGGCAGCAGAATGATTAAAAGTCCTGAAAACATGAACAGCCTGTCCTTTATAAGTATCTCATAGCGCCAGAGACACTACCCAATAAAGACTGCTCAGTAAAGATGCAAAATAAATGCCGGGTGGCGAAATGGCCGCCCGGCAGAGTAGAGAACGGAATTAGCTACGCTTTTCAAGCAGGGTGCGGTACAGCACGCCACCCAAAATACCGCCGATGATTGGCATCACCCAGAACAGCCACAGCTGCTCAAGCGCCCAGCCACCCTGGAAGATAGCGACGGCGGTACTGCGTGCCGGGTTAACCGACGTATTGGTCACCGGAATGCTGATCAGGTGAATCAGGGTTAACGCCAGGCCGATAGCAATCGGCGCAAAACCCGCTGGCGCATTTTTGTCTGTCGCGCCATGAATCACCAGCAAGAAACCTGCGGTCAGCACAATTTCAGTCACAATCGCTGATAGCATTGAGAAGCCGCCTGGGGAGTGTTCGCCATAACCGTTTGAGGCAAAACCGCTCGCTGCCGCATCAAAGCCCGCTTTACCGCTGGCGACAACATACAGAACCGCCGCCGCAATAATGCCGCCGACAACCTGGGCAATAATATAGCCAATCACTTCTTTCGCCGGGAAACGACCGCCAGCCCACAGACCTAATGTCACGGCAGGGTTAAAGTGACCACCAGAAATATGACCGACTGCAAATGCCATGGTTAAAACTGTTAAACCAAAGGCTAAGGCCACACCTGCAAAACCAATTCCTAATTCCGGAAATGCTGCTGCAAGCACTGCGCTACCGCAGCCACCAAATACCAACCAGAATGTACCAAAGCATTCCGCCGCTAATTTTCTAAACATAACCACCTCGTTAAATGCCACACGCTGTTCTGCGTAGGGCTGTATATCGCCTAAAGGGATGACGACTCAAAGAGCCGATATTTTAAAAAGCAATAACCTGGTCTCGCCACTTAAATAAATTCTGTTAATTTGATTTAAGGCAATGTGATGTTAATCATTATTGGAATTGGACAAAAATAAAGCGTAGCCCAATTCTGGACGCGTAGTATCTTTCGCGATTGGGCCTATTTCAAACGAAAGCTTGCGAGCAAATTCTGATTTTAAGTCAATGGGACAATTAACAAACCGACGCCAGAGTGTTCTGTCTGGCCGCTGGGCGCTATACTCCTGATAACTTAAAGGAAAAAGTGGCTGATTCGCGGGGGATATATGCTTCTCGAGCGTGTGGAGATTGTCGGGTTTCGCGGCATTAATCGTTTGTCGCTCATGCTGGAACAGAACAACGTTCTGATCGGTGAAAACGCCTGGGGTAAATCCAGTCTTTTGGATGCATTAACCTTATTGCTTGCGCCCGAATCGGAACTGTACAGCTTTGTTCGGGAAGATTTCTGGTTCCCGCCCGGCGATATTCAGGGGCGAGAACGTCATCTGCATATCATTCTGACCTTTCGCGAACTTGAACCCGGTCGCCATCGCGTTCGGCGCTACCGACCGCTTTCCCCGTGCTGGGTGCCGTGTGACGACAATTACCAGCGCATTTTTTATCGTCTGGAAGGTGAACTGGCGCAAGACGACACCGTACTGACGCTGCGCGGGTTTATGGATGCTAAAGGTCATCAAATTGAGCTTGAAAATATCGACGAACAGGCTCGCCATCTGGTGCGCCTGATGCCGGTATTACGTCTGCGGGATGCACGTTTTATGCGCCGCATCCGTAACGGTACGGTGCCTCATTTGCCTGAAGTCGAAGTGACGGCCCGGGAGCTGGATTTTCTGGCGCGCGAGCTGGTGGCGCGTCCGCAAAATCTGACTGACGGGCAGATTCGTCAGGGGCTGTCAGCGATGGTGCAACTGCTGGAGCACTATTTTTCTGAGCAGGGAACATCGCAAACGCATATCCGCCTGATGCGCCGCCGTTCGCATGACGAACAGCGCAGCTGGCGCTATCTGGATATTATCAACCGGATGATCGATAAACCCGGCGGGCGCACGCATCGCGTCATCCTGCTGGGATTGTTCTCCACGCTGTTGCAGGCGAAAGGCAACGTTCAGCTCGACAAAGATGCCCGTCCGCTGCTGCTCGTCGAAGATCCCGAAACGCGGCTGCATCCAATCATGCTCTCGGTAGCGTGGCATCTGCTCAATTTACTGCCGCTCCAGCGCATCACCACCACCAATTCCGGTGAACTGCTTTCATTAACGCCCGTCGAGCATGTCTGTCGGCTGGTGCGTGAGTCCTCCCGCGTCACGGCGTTCCGCCTCGGCCCTGGCGGCCTGAGCGCCGAAGATGGTCGCCGCATTGCATTTCATATCCGTTTCAATCGCGCGTCGTCGTTGTTTGCTCGCTGCTGGCTCCTGGTTGAAGGAGAAACTGAAACCTGGGTGATCAACGAACTGGCGCGCCAGTGTGGGCATCATTTCGATGCAGAAGGCATCAAAGTTATTGAATTCGCCCAGTCGGGGCTAAAACCGCTGCTCAAGTTTGCGAGCCGTATGGGCATCGAATGGCACGTGCTGGTGGATGGTGATGAAGCCGGGAAAAAGTATGCCAGTACCGTACGCGGTGTGCTGAGTAATAACGGGGAAGAGGAGCGCGTACATCTCACGGCATTACCGGCGATGGACATGGAACACTTTATGTATCGTCAGGGTTTTGATGACGTTTTTCACCGGGTGGCGATGATTCCGCTCAATGTGCCGATGAACATGCGGAGGGTGATCACGAAGGCGATTCATCGCTCGTCAAAACCCGATCTGGCGATTGAAGTTGCGGCGGAGGCAGGAAGAAGGGGCGTTGAGTCCGTGCCCACGCTGCTGCGGAAAATGTTTTCCCGCGTGCTGTGGCTGGCACGCGGGAAAGCGGATTAGCTGCGTGCGGCCTGATTGACCTGATCGATCAGGCTGTCCAGAAGCTCATAGCGACGACGGTACTCGGCGCGTTTCTTGCTCGCGATATCTTCCATAGGCTTGCGGGGCATTGCGAGCGAGAGCGAGAAATTGCCGGTTGGATGCTGTTCGCCACCGATGGAGCGCCAGAAGCTGTCGTAATCCGCCAGCAGTTTGCCTTCTTTTTTCTTGCGATAACGCCAGCTGCGATAAATATGCGTAGCGTTACTGACCGCCAAAATTTGCTCAACCGGGAAGGCTGCGCCCAGGGTCATGGCGGCTTCCACCAGCAGACGTTTCGGGAACAGGCCGTGGCAGGCTTTGGTTGCACCTTGAATCATTTCATGCGGCACAAAGGCTTTGGCGCCCTGCATGCCACCTATAAACAGCGTCGATTTCCCCTCAAACTGGCAAAGCGTAAAGGTCATCTCGGCCAGAACGGTGTTTTCCCGATCGCAAAACGCCAGCGTCGCTTCGCCCTCTTTATCAAGGAACGCATCGGCGCAAAGGCGAATGGTAAACTGTTGCTCGTCTTTTCCCGTCAGAGTCAGTAACGTCACACCCTGTTTGGATAAATACCCATTCATCAACGCGGCGGGAAGAACTGAATTCATTGTCTGATAATGCCAGGCCAGTGCGTCGAGGGTTTTCTGACGATTCATGTTCACAGACAGCCACGGGCGATGTAAACGGCACGGCAACCCAGGCTGGACCTGCATCATTTGCATCAGGCGTGGTTGTTTTGCCAGGCTTACCAGCAGGCGTGTGGTACTGAATGGTGTTGCCAGTGAACGTAACATGAATTTGCGTCGATACGACGGGTTTTGCCAGGCGAGGCCAGGCGTAAATTCACCAGAGGCGAGGCTTTTGAAAAGCTGCCAGCCCGATTTTGGCTGAGGCTGCTGTGAATAAGGTGTATCGACGATGGAAGACATGATGATTACCGGCTTCAGGAAAAGATCTGTATTTCAGCAGGCCTATAATCAACAACGCTTCAACAAAGGTTTCACGAGACAAAAAACAGGGGTTTCGTTGACGAACAGTTTAGATAGAATCAACGGTTATGATTGCCAGAACATTTATTTGGAATATTTATGAACCTTAAGGGAAAACGCAGGAAGCTCTATCTTCTGCTGGCAGTGGTGGTATTCGTCGGCGGTTTCTGGCTTTGGCAGGTTCTCAACGCGCCTGTGCCGCAATACCAAACGCTGATTGTCCGACCTGGTGAGCTGCAGCAAAACGTGCTGGCAACCGGAAAGCTGGACGCGCTGCGCAAAGTTGATGTCGGTGCGCAGGTGAGTGGTCAGTTAAAAACGCTCTCAGTCGAGATTGGTGACAAAGTGAAAAAAGGCCAGCTTTTGGGGGTTATCGATCCTGAGCAGGCAGAAAACCAAATTCGCGAAGTAGAAGCCACGCTCATGGAGCTGCGCGCTCAGCGGGGTCAGGCCGAAGCGGAACGTAAACTCGCGCAGGTTACGCTCGGTCGCCAGCAGGCGCTGGCTAAAACGCAGGCGGTTTCCCGCCAGGATCTGGATACCGCAGCCACTGAGCTGGCGGTCAAACAGGCACAGATTGGCACGATTGATGCGCAAATCAAACGTAATCAGGCGTCGCTCGATACGGCCAAAGCGAATCTCGAATACACCCGTATCGTGGCCCCAATGGCGGGCGAAGTGACGCAAATCACCACGCTTCAGGGTCAAACGGTGATCGCCGCGCAGCAAGCACCGAACATTCTGACACTCGCGGATATGGGCACGATGCTGGTCAAAGCCCAGGTTTCGGAAGCTGACGTTATCCATCTCAAACCGGGCCAAAAGGCGTGGTTTACGGTGCTGGGCGATCCGCTGACGCGTTACGAAGGGGTGCTGAAAGACATCCTGCCGACGCCGGAAAAAGTCAACGACGCTATTTTCTATCACGCCCGTTTTGAAGTGCCCAATCCAAAAGGCGTACTGCGTCTGGAGATGACTGCGCAGGTCCATATTCAACTCACCGGCGTGAAAGACGTTCTGACCGTGCCGCTGGCGGCGCTGGGTGAACCGGCGGGCGCGAATCGTTATAAAGTCAAAGTGCTGCGTAACGGCGAAACCCGCGAGCGTGAGGTTGAAATTGGCGAGCGCAATGATACTGACGTGGTGATAGTCAAAGGCCTGGAAGAGGGCGAGGAAGTCGTCATCGGCGAAAGTCAGCCTGGAGCCGCTAAATGACGGCGTTGCTGGAGCTGAATAATATTCGCCGGAGCTATCCTTCCGGGGATGGCGCGGTGGAAGTGTTGAAGGGGATTACGCTTCAGGTCGAGCCTGGCGAGATGGTCGCTATTGTCGGCGCGTCAGGTTCCGGTAAATCCACGCTGATGAACATTCTGGGCTGTCTGGATAAACCGACCAGCGGCACATATCGCGTGGCGGGAACTGATATTTCCACTCTCGACAGCGATGCGCTGGCACGACTGCGGCGCGAGCATTTTGGATTTATTTTCCAGCGCTATCATTTGCTCTCGCATCTCACGGCAGCGCAAAACGTTGAAGTCCCCGCGGTTTATGCCGGCGTTGAGCGCAAAAAACGACTCGAACGGGCGCAGGCGCTGTTAACCCGCCTGGGGCTGGCGGAGCGCGTTGATTATCAACCTTCGCAGCTGTCCGGCGGTCAGCAGCAGCGCGTGAGTATCGCCCGTGCGTTGATGAACGGCGGACAGGTGATTCTGGCCGATGAACCGACCGGCGCGCTCGACAGTCATTCCGGTGAAGAGGTCATGGCGATCCTGCATCAGCTGCGCGATCAGGGGCACACGGTGATTATTGTGACCCACGATCCGCAGGTCGCCGCGCAGGCAGAGCGGATCATCGAGATCCATGACGGCGAACTGGTGAGCAATCCACCGGCCAAAAAAAACCACGCGGGCGTACACAAAGAGGTGCTCCCGCCGCCGACGGGATGGGGGCAGTTTGTCAGCGGTTTTCGCGAGGCGTTAACCATGGCCTGGCTGGCGATGGCGGCGAACAAAATGCGTACGCTGCTCACCATGCTCGGGATTATTATCGGCATCGCGTCGGTGGTGTCGATTGTGGTGGTGGGTGATGCCGCTAAACAGTTGGTGCTGGCGGATATTCGCGCGATTGGCACGAACACCATAGATATTTACCCTGGTAAAGATTTTGGTGACGATGAGCCGCAGAATCAGCAGGCGCTGAAGTATGACGATCTGGCGGCCATTCAGAAGCAGCCGTGGGTGAACTCGGCGACACCGGCCGTTTCGCAAAATTTGCGCCTGCGCTACGGGAATATTGACGTCGCAGCCAGTGCGAACGGCGTCAGCGGCGACTATTTCAACGTTTATGGCATGACGTTCAGTGAAGGGGCAACCTTCAACGCAGAGCAGCTCGCAGGCAGAGCGCAGGTGGTCGTGCTGGATGCAAACTCGCGTAAACAGCTGTTTCCCACCAAATCCAGCGTAGTGGGTGAAGTGATCCTGGTGGGCAACATGCCTGCAACGGTGATTGGCGTGGCAGAAGAAAAGCAGTCGATGTTTGGTAGCAGTAAAATTTTGCGCGTCTGGCTGCCGTACACCACGATTTCTGGGCGCATTATGGGCCAGTCGTGGCTGAACTCCATCACCGTCCGGGTGAAAGAGGGATACGACAGCACCCAGGCTGAGCAACAGATTGAGCGTCTGCTTACGCTGCGCCACGGCAAGAAAGATTTCTTCACCTGGAACATGGACGGGGTCTTGAAAACGGCTGAAAAGACCACACGTACTCTTCAGATGTTCCTGACGCTTGTGGCGGTTATCTCGCTCGTGGTGGGGGGAATTGGCGTGATGAATATCATGCTGGTGTCCGTGACGGAACGTACGCGTGAGATCGGCATTCGTATGGCCGTCGGCGCGCGGGCAAGCGATGTGCTGCAGCAGTTTTTGATTGAAGCGGTGCTGGTGTGTCTGGTGGGCGGTGCGCTGGGAATTGCGTTGTCGATGCTGATTGCCTTCACGCTGCAACTGTTTTTACCCGGCTGGGAAATTGGGTTCTCACCGTTTGCGCTACTGACGGCATTTTTATGTTCAACCGCGACGGGCGTTTTGTTTGGCTGGCTCCCGGCGCGCAATGCGGCGCGGCTCGACCCGGTAGATGCGCTGGCACGCGAGTAGCGGAAATAAAAATGCCAGCCGATCGGGCTGGCATTTTGACTGGAGGATGTACACAATGAATCAGAGGGCTATGCAACGGCTTCTGCTTCGATGGGCACAATGACGCTGGCATGATTGCCTTTTGGCCCCAGGTGAACATCAAACCGAACCGACTGCCCGGCTTTTAGCGTTCTGTAACCATCCATCTGAATGGTGGAATAGTGAGCGAAGATATCTTCGCCGCCGCCTTCAGGGCAGATAAACCCGAACCCTTTGGCGTTGTTGAACCACTTAACAGTACCCATTTCCATGCTTCGACATCCTTCGTATATCTTATTAAGTAAGATGGAATGAACCGGTGGTGGAGTGGGGGCTGTTCAAAACCTCGCCAACTCACGCCTGTACAATTTAGATAAACCAACCATTGCGTCAAGTGTCAGGCGCTGGAGTTGGGACAATAATCAACCAAATTTTTGAAGCAGTTAACGCTAATGACGGGAATGTGACAGATATCGCGGATGGCATTAATAGATGTTTGTTATCTGATATCTGAGGTAGATTCAGAGTATGTACCGACTCCTGTCAGCGAAATGTTCTGCCGGAAACCGTAACCGATGATGACGACTGACAATGAGTAAGAAGAACGACTGGCTGGATTTTGACCAGCTGGCGGAAGATAAAGTGCGCGACGCGCTAAAACCGCCATCTATGTATAAAGTTATGTTAATGAACGATGATTACACGCCGATGGAATTTGTTATTGACGTGCTACAAAAGTTCTTTTCTTATGATGTAGAACGTGCAACGCAACTGATGCTTACCGTTCACTATCGTGGCAAAGCCATCTGCGGCATTTTTACCGCCGAAGTGGCCGAAACCAAAGTGGCGATGGTGAACGAATATGCCAGGGAGAATGAGCATCCGTTGCTGTGTACGCTGGAAAAAGCCTGAAAAGGCATAAAATTGGGGGAGGTGCCTATGCTCAATCAAGAACTGGAACTCAGTTTAAACATGGCTTTCGCCAGAGCGCGTGAGCACCGACATGAGTTTATGACCGTCGAGCACCTGCTTCTGGCACTGCTCAGCAACCCATCTGCCCGTGAAGCGCTTGAAGCGTGTTCTGTGGATCTGGTGGCGTTACGTCAGGAACTCGAAGCCTTCATCGAACAAACGACACCTGTGCTGCCCGTCAGTGAAGAGGAGCGCGACACTCAGCCGACGCTCAGCTTCCAGCGCGTATTGCAGCGCGCGGTGTTCCACGTCCAGTCCTCTGGTCGTAACGAAGTGACCGGCGCAAACGTGCTGGTCGCCATCTTCAGTGAGCAGGAGTCGCAAGCGGCGTATCTGCTGCGCAAACACGAAGTCAGCCGACTCGACGTGGTCAACTTTATCTCTCACGGAACGCGAAAAGACGAGCCGAATCAGGCGTCAGATTCCAGCAGTCAGGCGAGCAATCCTGAAGAGCAAGCAGGCGGGGAGGATCGTATGGAAAACTTCACCACCAACCTTAATCAGCTTGCTCGCGTTGGCGGAATCGATCCGCTGATAGGCCGCGACAAAGAGCTGGAACGCGCGATTCAGGTGCTGTGCCGTCGCCGCAAAAACAACCCGCTGCTGGTGGGTGAATCGGGTGTGGGTAAAACCGCGATTGCCGAAGGGCTCGCCTGGCGTATCGTGCAGGGCGACGTTCCGGAAATCATGTCAGATTGCACTATCTATTCGCTGGATATCGGTTCACTGCTGGCGGGTACGAAATATCGCGGTGATTTCGAAAAACGTTTCAAAGCCTTGCTGAAACAGCTGGAACAAGACACCAGCAGCATCCTGTTTATCGATGAAATCCATACCATTATCGGTGCGGGCGCGGCGTCTGGCGGCCAGGTGGATGCGGCTAACCTGATTAAACCGCTGCTATCGAGCGGTAAGATCCGCGTGATGGGCTCGACGACGTACCAGGAATTCAGCAACATTTTCGAGAAAGACCGTGCATTAGCGCGTCGCTTCCAGAAAATTGATATTACTGAACCGTCCGTTGAAGAAACGGTGCAGATCATCAACGGCCTGAAACCGAAGTACGAAACGCACCACGATGTGCGTTATACCGCGAAAGCGGTGCGTGCGGCGGTGGAGCTGGCGGTGAAATATATCAATGACCGTCATCTGCCGGATAAAGCGATTGATGTGATCGACGAAGCGGGCGCGCGCGCGCGTTTGATGCCGGTCAGCAAACGCAAGAAAACCGTCAACGTAGCGGACATTGAATCCGTGGTGGCGCGTATCGCGCGTATCCCTGAGAAGAGCGTTTCTCAGAGCGATCGCGACACGCTGCGTACCCTCGGCAATCGCCTGAAAATGCTGGTCTTCGGACAGGATAAAGCGATCGAAGCCCTAACCGAAGCCATCAAAATGGCGCGTGCGGGACTGGGCCACGAACATAAACCCGTTGGTTCCTTCCTGTTCGCCGGTCCGACCGGTGTGGGGAAAACCGAGGTGACGGTTCAGCTTTCCAAAGCGCTCGGCATTGAACTGCTGCGTTTCGATATGTCCGAGTATATGGAGCGCCACACCGTTAGCCGTTTGATCGGCGCGCCTCCGGGATACGTGGGCTTTGATCAGGGCGGTTTGCTTACCGATGCGGTGATCAAACATCCACACGCGGTTCTGCTGCTCGATGAAATCGAGAAAGCGCACCCGGATGTGTTCAATATCCTGCTGCAGGTGATGGACAACGGCACGCTGACCGATAACAACGGGCGCAAAGCGGACTTCCGCAACGTGGTGCTGGTGATGACCACCAACGCCGGTGTGCGTGAAACCGAGCGTAAATCAATCGGCCTGATCCACCAGGATAACAGCACCGATGCGATGGAAGAGATCAAGAAGATCTTTACGCCGGAATTCCGTAACCGTCTGGATAACATTATCTGGTTCGATCACTTGTCTACCGAGGTGATTCACCAGGTTGTGGACAAGTTCATTGTCGAATTGCAGGTTCAGCTTGATCAGAAAGGCGTATCGCTGGAAGTGAGCCAGGAGGCCCGCAACTGGCTGGCCGAGAAAGGCTACGACCGTGCGATGGGTGCGCGTCCAATGGCGCGAGCCATTCAGGATAACCTGAAAAAACCGCTGGCTAACGAGCTGCTGTTTGGTTCTTTAGTGGACGGCGGGCAGGTGACTGTGGCGCTGGATCAGGCGAAGGGCGAACTGACGTATGACTTCCAGAGTGCGGCGAAGCACAAGCCGGAAGCGGCTCACTGAGTTGTATTAGTTTAAAAGCCGGGTTTTATAACCCGGCTTTTTTGTGCCTGATTTTCTCCCTCTCCTCTTTGGGGAGAGGGCTGGGGTGAGGGGAACATACGGCTGAGGTGGTCATTCCGTTCACTTTATGTCACCTGCTACTCTTTCATCACATCACCGGTGAACGTGCCGGGAGGGGGGCACCGCCACCCCCCTGGCGACCCGGGCTCCCGGCAAGAAACTCGCCGCTACGCGGTACCCTCAGCTTATTCCTCCAGGCTATCGGGTCGGGCACCAGCCTGCATCCCTGCAGGCTATGCCCTCGCCGCGCATCCCTGTGCGTCGCCCCGGCCTGACGGAACCGCTTCGGCGATTTTCAGCCGGACCATGACATCGCGGTAAGTCTCTCGTTAAAAGGAAGAATTTGCGTCGCTTTGGAATAATAAATTACTTGGGAACCCTCAGCTCGTGGGAGAGGGCATCAGGCAACGCTATAATTTTGCGAGGCGCTTTCCAGAATTTCACTCTTATGATTGCTGGATAAATCACAGTAATAAAATGGCGGCGCACCTGCAAAATCAGGTGTCGGGATTGGCGTCCTGAAAGTGTGTGAGCAGCAGTAATGCTGCAGGCTTCGTTCGCCCTAAGGAAAGGGTATACTTCTGCATCTGGCGGGCGAATCGGAAGCTTCTTTTGAAGCGCCAGTAGCACACACACTGGTACGCCAATTCCTTTTCGCTCGCCACCAGCGAATCTGGCGTTTCCTGCAGTGGTAAATTCAATGTGTGTGAAGGAATGACCCAATGAATACAGAAAACAATTTTACTCAGCTTTATAGCGAACTTAGCCTTACTCCCGATCTTGCAACGCTTGCCGAGCGCTGCAAATTGCTCACTGAAATTCTGCTCGACTGTAAATCGCTCCCGCAAACACACCCGTTAGCCGCTGTCTTACGGCATATCTGGATGTTTTCCAGACTGAGTCAGATAAATCGATGGCTGACTTCCGCATCGTTGAGTTTTCTAATAAGCAGTCGCTGCCTCAGCCAGGCGTTTGGCTTCTGGAGGATACAGAGACACAGTGCAACTATTGTCGTGCCTTAAACCATGTGCTGCTGATCTCGCATTTTGACCGGGATATGCTCCCGCATCTGACCGGCTTGCTGCATGATATTGCCCACGCTTTGGCAGATGATCTTGCGGCATCAGCTCAGGAAAAATCCATTAACATCAATCATTGCTAATTTTGTACGCTCTCCGCCGGGAGCCATTTCCCGGCGCGTTTATCATGACCCTATTTTTTGATGCCTCCGTAACCTATTGATTTTAATCAGCCATAAAAGATTGCAGAAAAAAGGGTTAAAACGCCAAAAGTTGATTATTTTCTTTTGGAACAATAAGATGTCCACGCTCCGCTCCAGTTCACTGCCGTATAGGCAGCTTAGAAAGATCCGGCACGCCCGATGCAGACACTTGCAGTCGTTCACTGCCGTATAGGCAGCTTAGAAACTCACGCGGGGCCAGCGTGAGCAAGACCTGCTGTTCACTGCCGTATAGGCAGCTTAGAAAACAGCGCACCATCTTCCCGATACCAGCCTACAGTTCACTGCCGTATAGGCAGCTTAGAAATGCGGCAACTCAAGCGCGTCAGACGTCAGATCAGTTCACTGCCGTATAGGCAGCTTAGAAACGGTTAAACTGACAATAATTAGCGGCATATTCGTTCACTGCCGTATAGGCAGCTTAGAAAGCCGGCAACTGTTCGCCGGTGTAAAAGTTCACGTTCACTGCCGTATAGGCAGCTTAGAAAAGATGGCACCCCGCTGCCGCCGTTCAATTTCAGTTCACTGCCGTATAGGCAGCTTAGAAAATCCGGCGGATGACAACCTCTTCGGCGTTTCGGTTCACTGCCGTATAGGCAGCTTAGAAAAGCACGCAGCTGAAGTCATCGCGCTCGGTCTTGTTCACTGCCGTATAGGCAGCTTAGAAAAGTGCGTGTTTGTGATGTTCGCGTGAACTTCTGTTCACTGCCGTATAGGCAGCTTAGAAAGCAACGCGGGTCAGGAGCCGAAGGGGGCCATGGTTCACTGCCGTATAGGCAGCTTAGAAATCAAAATCATCATTCATAGCGGACATCCTCCGGTTCACTGCCGTATAGGCAGCTTAGAAATTACGCCATTGCCCAGCGAGCACCAACCTATAGTTCACTGCCGTATAGGCAGCTTAGAAATGAAAAGGTCGTTATCGTGGCATCGGGATAACGTTCACTGCCGTATAGGCAGCTTAGAAAGAAACCTTTCATCTCGGTCATCATTTCCATGACGTTCACTGCCGTATAGGCAGCTTAGAAAAGATAACGGGAACATCATTGCTAAGGCGTTTTGTTCACTGCCGTATAGGCAGCTTAGAAACGTGACGCGCGATTATTTTCGCATTCTGGTGAGTTCACTGCCGTATAGGCAGCTTAGAAATGAAGGCGATAACCACTACTCAGTTAATTGTGGTTCACTGCCGTATAGGCAGTTTAGAAAGGATGGAACAAAGAATCGTCGTGGTTGGTGGGGTTCACTGCCGTATAGGCAGCTTAGAAAGCACTTTGATTTCAGGACGAGCGTTCTCCATCGTTCACTGCCGTATAGGCAGCTTAGAAATTGACATGTTTGCTGGCAGCGGGACGACGGGGCGTTCACTGCCGTATAGGCAGCTTAGAAAAATTGGCCGTGGATGCAAAAGAACTGGCAATCGTTCACTGCCGTACAGGCAGCTTAGAAATGAAGCTCTAGAGCCATAACCTGAACTTCATGCGTTCACTGCCGTACAGGCAGCTTAGAAATGAGCGATGATCTCCGTATCAGACTGAGCAATGTTCACTGCCGTACAGGCAGCTTAGAAATGGTGAGTTCTCTCGCGGCAAAGGGCAAAACGTTCACTGCCGCCCAGGCAGCAGCCAAAAATACAAACCCCAACTCTATTCTTTAACTCATTAGTTAAACCAAAAATAAGCATAGGTAATTATTCACTTAAATATTAATCGCCTTATTAAATTTATATGTAAATAATATAAAAACTAATACCTATCCCCTGTGGGATATATAAATTCTATTTTTATTGAAATGAATCACCTGTGTTTTATTAAAAGTTAAGGTTGATTTATTTAAGTGACTGCGTTTTAATTCTCAGGTCAGAAAAAAGACTTTAATATTCATATTAAACAATATTTAATAAAGGTAGGGCTATGCCTGTAAATGGAATTACGCCTTCGGATCTCAAAACCATTCTCCATTCAAAACGTGCCAATATTTATTATCTGGAAAAATGTCGTGTTCAGGTCAACGGTGGGCGAGTGGAGTATGTCACGCAGGAAGGTAAAGATTCTTTTTACTGGAACATCCCTATTGCCAATACCACGGCAGTCATGCTCGGAATGGGTACATCGGTAACCCAAATGGCGATGCGGGAATTTGCTCGCGCAGGGGTTATGGTCGGTTTTTGTGGCACGGACGGTACACCGCTTTATTCAGCTAACGAAGTGGATATTGATGTTTCCTGGATTACTCCACAAAGTGAATATCGACCCACCAGCTATTTACAGAATTGGGTATCATTCTGGTTTGATGAGCAAAAAAGGCTGCAAGCCGCAAAACATTTCCAGTATATCCGGTTGCAACAAATCGAAAAATATTGGCTGGCATCAAAAAATCAGCGTGATAAATCATTCCATCCAGACAGTCAAAATCTGAAAAATATACTTGAACGCGCCAGACTGGCAATGGAATCTGCAAACGATCACACCACGCTGATGCTTCAGGAAGCACAGTTGACCAAATCGCTTTATAAACTGGTCAGCCAAACCGTTGGTTATGGCCATTTTACTCGCGCTAAACGTGGCGGTGGCGTGGATATGGCAAACCGCTTTCTCGATCAGGGAAATTATCTGGCCTACGGACTGGCCGCTGTCGCCACATGGGTAACGGGAATTCCGCATGGTCTTGCGGTGATGCACGGCAAAACCCGCCGCGGCGGGTTGGTTTTCGATATTGCGGATTTGATTAAGGACGCCCTTGTCATGCCGCAGGCATTCCTGGCTGCCATGGAAGGCGAGGATAATCAAATGTTTCGCCAGCGATGCATAAATGCTTTTCAGCAGGCTGACGCCCTGGATCTCATGATTTCCTCCCTTCAGGAAACGGCGGAAGGGAGTGCGCTGCGATGAACGTTCTGATTATTTCCCGGTGCACCAAAAATGCCCGCGTAGAGAGCTGTCGGATAGTTGATCAGTTTGCAGAAAGAACGGGGGATGCCGCCTGGCAAACCGTGATTACGCTGGAAGGGGTCAATACGCTCAGAAAGTTGCTGCGTAAAACGGCGCGCCGCAATACGGCGGTGGCCTGTCACTGGCTTAAAAAGAACGGACAAACAGAATTATTATGGATTGTCGGTAATCTTCGGCGGTTTAATGCGCAGGGGCGTGTACCCACTAACCGCACGACGTCAGATGTGGTCAAAAGCGAGGTTGAACATGGCTGGCACAGCGCAGAAAGCATCGCTCTGCTGGCCGCCATTGCTGGACTTTTTCATGATTTTGGCAAGGTAGGGCGCTGTTTTCAGCAGACCTTGAAAGGCGTCAGTAAGCATCTTTGCCAGCCTTTTCGTCATGAGTGGATTTCAGTGCGTCTGTTTCAGGCATTTGTGGATAAAAAAACGGATGCAGAATGGCTCGCAGAACTAACGAATCTGAAGGCGTCTGATGAAACCGCCATCATGAATGCGCTTGTTGCGGATACACCCTCGAAAAGTGACAGCCCGCTCAGCACGTTGCCGCCGCTGGCGAAGACCGTCGCCTGGCTGATGTTGTCGCATCACCGTTTGCCGCAGGCGCTATCGTCGAAGCCGCAGCTGGAATATTGCACCGGCTGGATCGACAGGCAACTCAACGCTGACTGGAATTCACTGAATCACAAAATCAGCGACACGCACAAATGGACAGATCGCGATTTTAAGCAGGTGTGGCAATTTCCTGAAGGTACGCCTCTGCGAAGCGCTGTCTGGCGTGAAAAAGCCAGGCAGATTGGCAAGCGAGCCAGGAATGCGGTTTCGCTCCTTCACTTTGGCTCGCTTGAAAACAGTTTTACCGTCCATATGGCGCGGCTGTCGCTGATGCTGGCCGATCATTTTTACTCCTCTCAGCCACCGTCTATCGTCTGGCAGCAGGACAACTATGACGTATGGGCCAACAGCGATCGCCACACCAAACAGCTGAAACAAAAGCTGGATGAGCATAACACCGGTGTCGCGCATCACGCTTTGTTGTTAGGACGTTCTTTACCACAGATACGTCGTTCATTACCTGCGATGACCCGTCACAAAACCTTTCGCGAACGGGCAAAAGATGCGCGTTTTCAGTGGCAAAATCGGGCCTGGGATGTCGCGTTGGCCTTACGTGATCGCAGTGCAGAGCAGGGCTTTTTTGGTGTCAATATGGCCTCTACCGGCTGCGGTAAAACCTTCGCCAATGCCCGCATTATGTATGCCCTCGCCAGTGAACAGGAGGGTTGCCGGTTCAGCGTTGCTCTTGGTTTGCGTACACTAACGTTGCAAACCGGGCAGGCGCTGCAGTCTCGTCTGGGTCTGGATGACGATACGCTCGCGGTCGTGACGGGGTCCGCCGCCGTGCGTGAACTCTTCCAGCAGGGACACGATGATGAGGATACCAGCAGCGCCAGCGACGAGGCATTTTTTGCCAGTCATCACTACGTGCACTATGAAGGTAGCACCAGTAACGGTGTTGTTCAGCAATGGCTGGCCGCGGAGCCGGCACTGAATCGTCTGGTTAGCGCACCGGTGCTGGTGACGACTGTTGACCATCTGATGCCCGCGACCGAAGGCGTGCGAGGCGGCAGGCAGATCCCTGCGATGCTACGTCTGTTGACCAGCGATCTGGTTCTTGATGAGCCGGATGATTTCGATATCGATGATTTGCACGCTTTGTGTCGGTTGGTGAACTGGGCGGGAATGCTCGGCTCTCGCGTGTTGCTCTCGTCTGCAACGTTACCGCCTGCGTTAACAGAAGCTTTATTCGAAGCCTATAGGAAAGGACGTGAAGCCTATCAGGCTGCCTGCGGCATTCCTGGACAACCGGTCAATATTTGCTGCGCGTGGTTCGACGAATATGGCGCACAGTCGCAAGAGGCTTACGATGAGACGGTATTTCGACAAGCCCATTATCAGTTCGTGGCCCATCGCGCACGACATTTACTGGAACAACCCTGCCTGCGCTTTGGCAAGCTGGCAAAAATAGAGCCAGCTTCTGACATCATTAAAACGGTGGCGAGCACGCTTTATCATCACATGCTGGCGTTACATCAGCACCATCACACTGTTCATCACTGCGGAAAAACGGTGTCGTTGGGTTTGATTCGCCTGGCGAATATCAATCCGCTTGTTGCCGTGGCACAGGCGCTTATGGCGATGCCTGCGCCAGAAAATTACTGCATCCATTATTGCGTTTACCACAGTCAGCATCCGCTGGCGGTACGGTCGAGTATTGAGAAACGGCTGGATGCGGCATTTACCCGTCACGATCCGCAACATATCTGGCACTTACCGGAAGTGAAACAGGCGCTCGCATCGCCCTTCCAACATCATCTCTTTGTGGTGGTGGGGACCTCCGTGCTGGAGGTTGGGCGCGATTTTGACGCTGACTGGGGCATTATCGAGCCCAGTTCGATGCGCTCACTCATTCAATTTGCTGGGCGTATTCAGCGCCACCGCCAACAACTCCCGGAAAGAGAAAATGTGGTGATCCTGAGTCGTAATATCCGTGCGCTACAGGGTAAAACCATCGCGTACTGCAATCCGGGTTTTGAGACGAATGAACATCTTTTTCCACATCATGATTTAGCTGATCTGCTGCCCGACGCCAATTTTCAGCACATCAACGCTATCCCGCGCATCGTGGACGATGTAACTGATAACGCGTTTGCCCGCCTTGAACATACCCGGTTGCGTGCCGCGTTACTTGATGGAGGCGATAAACGTGACGTTATTGCCGCGCAGTGGTGGCGCTTACCGCTGACATGGAATGGCGAATTACAGAGACGTACGCCTTTTCGCCACGCTTCGCCACAGGAATCATTTTTCCTGACCATGGATCAGGATGACGATACGCCTGTTTTTTGTCTGATGCAGAGTGATGGCGTGCTGAAACCCTCGCATCTGTTTCGCGAACATTCATTTTTACTCGCTGAAAGAGTACAGGCGTGGTTTGCCGTTGATTATCAGGCGGTTTTACTTGATCTGGCAGAATCAAAAAATATGGAGCTTCACGCGGTATCACGACGGTATGGCGAAATAACATTACCCGTTGGTAAAGAGAACGCCACAGACCAGTGGCGATATCACCCGATTTTGGGTGTGTTTCGCGCCCTCAATTAAGAGGGCGCGAGCTGCTTGTACAGCAGTAGAGCAACTATTAAAAATCGCAAATGGCATATTTCTAAACTACCTGTGCAGTAGTTGCAGGACTCTAATCAATAAAGAGGGGGACAGTCAATTATCTATTTTTAGAAATCTCAAATTGCATAGGAGGGAATGGACTCTGCTATTATTTAAGCCACCTTAAAACATGTGGTTATGTAAGAAATGAAAAATTCATTCAAAATATTAATCTATTGCGTTTTTATTGCATACCCTTTTTTGACGAAGCAAATTTCATTTAACCAATCCTTCAGGTTAGAACCGAACACTGGCATAAATAATGCGCTGATAATGATAATTAAGAAGGGAACTTAATATTGGAAAGGAGAAGTTGATGTTTCAAGGACAAATAATTCATCATATTGCTGAATATATTGCCGGGCGACGGCAAACGAAGCTGGAAGCGTTTGATAAAGAGGCCGCTAAGCGAAGTGATGCCGATATTCATGCACTTGCGGTAGAGCGTCGTGAGCTTGAACTTCGCTATGAGCCGGCAGCCTGGCTAACGGACGCCGCGAAGCGAGCCGGGCAAATTAGCCTTGTTACCCATGCGGCAAAATTTACTCATGGTGATTCGAAAAGCAGCAGTATATATAGCGAAGCAGTCGCGCATGAAGGGTATCTCAGCAGCTCTGCGTTGCCAGATCTGGAAACGGATGCAGTCGGAAATGCAGCAGTACTTGATGTAGCGAAATTCCTGCAAAGCAATATCGGCGGTGATTCACTACTGGCCTGTCTGAAACGTGGCGATCATCGACCTTTTGCCGCATTTACAAATGATGCTGTTCAGTTGAACGAATGGATTTCCGGGTTTTCCAGGGCGTTAGACACTGGCGAACCCGCTTCGCATAAGCTGGCTAAGCAGAGCTATTTTCCCGTGGAGGGGGGATATCATTTACTGAGCCCGTTGTTTGCAACATCGTTTGTTCATGCATTTCATAAAAAAATGAGCACGCTGCGTTTTGGTGACGACGCGAAAGCTATCTGGAAGGCACGACGTGAAAGGACCTGGCATCCGCAGCCTTTAGTCCTGTTTCCTGAATTGGCTGAAACGCATTTCGGCGGGACTAAACCGCAGAATATCTCTTACTTAAACAGTGTGCGTGGGGGGCGGGTCTGGCTGCTCCCGGCTCAGCCGCCGCAATGGAAAAGCGCTGACACATCACCCGTAAATTTACGTTCCGTTTTTGCCCTTGGCGGATCGTTCGACAGACGCGCCAGCGGCACAGTCAAGTTATTAGTTTCACTGCTGACCAGAACCAAAAATTATCACAATCGACAAATACGTGATGCCCAGGAAAATTACGTCGATGCTCTGATTGATCTCCTGTTCGTTGTGGTTTCAGAGCTGCAGCGAGAAGAGTGGCAAAACTGGACGCTTCAAAACCCTCAATTGAAAACGCATCAGCAACTATGGCTCGATCCCTGGCGTACAAAAACCGATGAGGTTTTCCGTCAGGAGCGTGACAAAGATGAATGGCAGCGAAGCGTGGCGGAAGATTTTGCGCTGTGGCTGAACGTCCGCTTGTACAAGGCTTTACCAGAAGTGGGCGCGGTGGAAAAACGAGAGTGGGAAACGCGCGAACGATTACGCACCAATTTGCGCGTATTTGAAAAAATCATTAAGGAGGCGCTGAAATGAGCGCATTAATCCTTTTTCGCCGCATGCGTGTCGAGAATGCAAATGCCGTGGCGGGCATTACATATGGTTTCCCGGCTATTACCCATTTTCTGGGCTTTACTCATGCGCTGTCGCGACAGGTTGAGGCGTCACAAAACCTTCAACTTCGGGGATGTGCGGTAGTGAGCCATGCCCATCAGATACACGCGCACACTTCAGGCCGTGACCATCAGTTTGCTCTGACCCGCAATCCGCTCACACGAGAGGGAAAAACCGCCTCATTCAATGAAGAAGGCCGCATGCATATGACCGTTTCGCTGCTGATCGAGTGCCACGGTGAAATTGCCAACGGGGAATACGGTCAGGAGGCTCTCACGGAATATCTGCGGCAGATTTGCCCCACCTTGCGGCTGGCGGGTGGAATCATTATCGATATTCAGGATATTACGGTTTTGGATATGCCAACCACTGAAAATGAACTTTGCGATTTGCAATGGCGTTTGATGCCGGGTTTTGTACTGCGCGATCGCAGTGCGTGGCTAGTGGAACACCATCAATCATTACTGGCTAACAATCCGCACGCCACCTTACTGGATGCGTGGCTTGATTTTGCGGCGCTAAAAATGCAGGCCGAAACGCCAGAAGAAGGTGATATCAACGAGGGCGATTCGGCGCAATGGAAACATATACCTAAACCCAAACCCGGTTATCTGGTTCCGCTGATGACCGGTTATCAGCGCATTTCTGAGCTCTACGCGCCGGGGGGCGTCGCCAATGCGCGCGATGATCAGACGCCGTTCGCCTTTACCGAAGCAGTATATGGGGTGGGTGAGTGGTGCGGGCTGCATCGCATCAAATCGCTGGAAGAGATCTTCTGGCGTTATCACACCACCGAAACCGGCTATTACTGCCAGGGCGCGGATGCACCGTTGGCAACTCAACATCAAAACTGAAAAGGGACTCTCTCATGGCAAAGGCTCCAACCGCCGTCAAAACGGCTTCTGTCCTGGCATTTGAACGCAAGCTGGCAACTTCTGACGCCGTCATGTTTTCAGGTCACTGGCAAAGCGAACGCTGGCAGCCCATTCGTATCCAGGAAAAAGCAGTGCGCGGCACGATATCCAATCGCCTGAAAAATGCCGTCGCCAGCGATCCGGCTAAGCTGGATTCGGAAATCCAAAAGGCGAATTTACAGCGCGTTGATGTGGCGGCATTACCTGCAGACGCAGATACGCTGCAGGTAAAATTCACGCTTCGTGTGTTGGGAAATCTCTCTACGCCGTCCGTATGCAATGACCGGATTTATCAGACTGAATTACAGCAGGTCATTGATAGTTATATCAGCGAGCATGGTTTTGCCGAACTCGCGCATCGATATGCAACAAATCTGGCGAATGGCCGTTTTTTATGGCGCAACCGCATTGGCGCAGAAAAAATCACGGTGAAGGTGAAAGGAAGCAAACTCTGGGAGTTTGACGCGCATGATTTTGCACTCCGCGATTTTACCGCCAAAGATGACCAGCTGAAAGAGCTGACAAAGGAGATTGAAAAGGGTTTATGTGGTAAGGGGTTTGTTTTGTTGAATGTCGAAGCGCAGGTACTTTTGGGCGCAGGGCAAGAGATTTTTCCGTCGCAGGAGCTGGTGTTAGACAGTAACAGCACCAAGAGTCGCCTGTTGTATCAGGTTGATAATGTTGCGGGAATGCACTCGCAGAAAATCGGTAATGCGGTGCGCACAATTGACACCTGGCATTCTTATGTCGATGAGTTGGGGGCGATTGCTGTTGAGCCGTATGGATCGGTGACCAGTCGCGGCGTTGCCTGTCGTCAGCCAAAAGAGAAAATGGATTTTTATACCTTGCTTGATAATTGGGTGACAAAAGGACAGACGCCGGACGTAGATCAGCAGCATTACGTTATGGCAGTGCTTATTCGCGGTGGCGTGTTTGGTGAGAAGAGCGAATAAGGAGCGGGAATGGATCATTATCTGGAGATCCGGGTTCTTTCCGATCCCGAATTCAGTGAAGAGACACTGATGGCGGCACTTTTCGCCAAACTGCATCGTGCGCTAGGGGCGAGAGGTCAGGGCGATATTGGTGTTAGTTTCCCGCGATATTCTCTTAAACCCGGAGACACGCTGCGACTGCACGGTAGCGCTAATGCGCTAGATGAACTGGAAAGCCTGGCGTGGCGTAAAGGGCTAAGTGATTACTGCCAGTGTGGGAAAATATCGCCTGTGCATGACGTTAAAGGTTGGCGAAACGTCAGCCGGGTTCAGGTAAAAAGTAGCCCTGAGCGCCTGCTGCGTCGGTCCGTTAAAAAAGGTTGGCTGACGGATGCGCAAGCTCAACAACGATTACTGACTATGCAGACGGAGCACAGCGAGTTGCCTTGGCTTAATTTGCGCAGCCTCTCAACGGGGCAAGCGTTTCGTTTGTTTTTTCGTCATGGTGATATTGTCGATACCCCAATGGAAGGTGAGTTTTCCAGCTATGGATTAAGCCCGACCGCGACGATCCCCTGGTTTTAAGTCACAAAACGCACCTGCTTTGGGTGCGTTTTTTTAACAGCAACCGGTTATCCGATAAGGCGTTATGCACGTTGCTGATTAAATATAAACGCCAGGCACACCAGGTGCGCGCTTATCACGTGGGCACTCAGCCTGTGGGAATCTTTTGACCATGGATGCGCGGTTAGCCAGCGAATGAACGTTTCGCAGGATGACAGGCTAATATCCGCAGCGGAAACAATTTCTCTTTGACCGGTGAGTAACGCAATCATCCTGTGGCCTTCGCCATGACTCCAGCGCTGCCAGATATTTTCCCACCAACCTACTCGCCAGGTTCCACTGTGACGAAAGCTGCTAAGAAGAGATGCCGGTTCACCGGAGTCTTCGGTGACAAACCACAGATGAGTTTCACCTCGGCTGACTTCAGACGCCCAGGCGGTAATTGCCGCGCCTCGCAGAACACATTCGTGGGAGAGGTAATGATCGGTTACCGCTGGAAAGCAGCGCTTCATGCGTTGGAAATGTCCATGCAGAGCAATAACCGGGCGAATAATGCAGCCTTTATCATTACGCTTGAGATCTGCGCAGCCATACTGGATTTCGTCAAATTGACTGCGCCTCATAAACTGGCATTCCTGTTGTTTTACCTTTTCAATACCTGTCGCGACAGAAGGCTCCAATCGCGATGAGGAGACAGCGTGATAGAGCAGCGAATCACCTGCCACCCAGTCACAGTAATTGGTGGTTATCTGGACGATGCGCCCCGATCGTGTATCAGCACTTATCACAACATACAGGTTCTGATCTGCCGCTTTGCCCTGGAAGGGTAAAACATGTGTTGTTGTCGCGATACGGCTTACTTTTTCTTTCAGCTGATGCAAACGGTGGCTGCACCAGATTGCGGCTTGTTCAAGTACCCGGTATTGCGACGTTTCACCATCATGCTGCCCACTGCTCAGTCGTGAAAGTAAATTATCGATGAGGAGGGCATTACGGGGGGTAATTTTAGCGGGAGTAGTAACCTTCCGGCAGCGGCGACATTGCAATCGCGTATTACCAATTTGTGTTTTTCCATAGAAAATCGCGTCGCTTTCAAAGCAATGTGGACAACGGTGCTCTGCTGTATCGGTCCTTTTAATAAGCGAGCGGGTAAACCAAAAATTAAACTCATGCTCATTAAATAAGGGCGGAAGACCGCCGCATTTTTTGCATTCCAGTGCGGCATAGCCAAGACGATAAACGGGATAAATATAGTCGCTGGTATCCGCTATTCCTAGATTTGGACATGACCAGCTTTTGCAGACATTTAAACTGATTTTTAAATCACTGAGCATTCGTTATTACCAACTGATTTTGTAAGTCGTTAACTATTGATCAAGACCGATCGTTGTCGTCGTGATGTGATTCACAAAATACAGTTACTCAGACGAGAGAATAATGTTCTTTATTTAATCTGAGGATAGACGATGAAACGTACACTTTTCGCATTAATAGGGCTGGCAGGAATTTCTGCACAGGTTTTCGCGCAGGATATGACAGTCATTTACACCAATGACCTTCATGCGCATGTTGACCCTTATAAATTGCCCTATATCGACAGCGGGAAAAGAGCAGTCGGTGGATTCGCTAATATTTCTACGCTGGTGAAACAAGAGAAGAAAAAGAACAAAGCCACTTTCTATTTTGATGCTGGCGACTATTTTACCGGGCCTTATATCAGCAGCATGACAAAAGGCAAAGCGATTATTGATATTCTGAATACCATGTCGCTGGATGCCGCATCGGTGGGAAATCACGAATTTGATCATGGCTGGGATAATACTCTGCTTCAGTTGAGCCTGGCGAAGTTCCCGATCCTGTTGGGAAATGTTTTCTATCAAAACAGTGACGTGTCTTTCTGGAACAAGCCTTATGTCATTCTTGAAAAAGAGGGGATCAAGGTCGGCGTTATTGGCTTGCATGGTGTGTTTGCATTTGATGATACGGTCTCTGCATCCATGCGCCAGGGGATAGAAGCGCGTGATGAAGTGAAATATTTGCAACGATATCTGGATGAATTACGTGGAAAGGTGGATATCACGGTTGCGCTCGTTCATGAAGGTACGCCGGCTCGTCAGTCCAGCATTGGTAGCACCGACGTAAAACGCGCCCTGGATAAAGATATTCAGACGGCGAAACAAGTCAAAGGACTGGATATTCTCATTACCGGACATGCACATGTGGGAACCCCTGAACCTATCAAGGTGGGTGATACTTTGGTCCTTTCGACAGACAGCGGCGGCATTGATGTGGGTAAGCTGGTGATGGATGTTGACCCTAAAATGCATCAGCACAAAGTTAAAAGTTTTGAGCTGAAAACCATTTATGCTGATGAGTGGAAAGCGGATCCCGATACTCAAAGTGTCATTGATGGCTGGAATAAAAAACTTTCAGAGACCGTTCGTCAAAAAATCGGCAGCACGCCTGTCACCTTGACCCGCGCTTATGGTGAGTCCTCACCTTTAGGCAACCTTTTTACTGACGCGATGATGGCGGCGGCACCAGATGCACAAATTGCGCTGACCAATTCAGGCGGTCTTCGCGCCGATTTAAGCGCCGGACAAATAACCTTGGGTGATGTGATTAGCGCATTCCCGTTCCCAAATGAACTGACCGTCATGGACCTTAGCGGCAAAGAATTGCGCGGTCTGATGGAGCACGGAGCAACGCTGAGCAATGGGGTTCTGCAAATGTCAAAAGGCGCTGAAATGCGCTACGACGTGCAAAAACCAGTGGGACAACGCGTCGTGCTGTTTAAACTCAATGGCAAAGACATTGTGGACAGCCAATCCTATCGCGTCGCGACCAACAGCTTCCTGGCACCAGGCGGCGATGGGTTCAAAGATTTTATTACCGGGAAAAATAAACTCGTCCGAGGCGGATATAACCTCTCTGATGCAGTTATTGATTATCTTCAAAAAGGCCATCAAATCACTGAACCTGAAGTGAATGAAATGCGTGTAGCGACAACGAAGTAAATCGTTAATTAAAAGGAATTGAACATGTCTATTACATATACAGGAATGGAACTCGCCCCAGCAAATAACCAATTGGCGGCGTATATTACATTTGATTCTGATTCAGCGGTGAGCTTGTCATATACCGTAATCAAACGCGCAACAAGCAGCACGAGCGTTGATTTCACCTATGAGTCTTCAGCATTACTCAGCACCGAAAACGGTAAGTTGAAGATTCCCGTTATTGGGCTTTATGCTAATAATATTAATCAGGTGCGTGTGATATTCAGGGATTCTGACGGGCAGGAGATTTACAACAATATTATAGAAGTGGATACGCAGGGACAAACATATCGTGAAGCGACAATTTTCCATCTGAACATTGAGCAAACAGATCGCAATCTTTTTTCCTCTGTCTGGGGAAACAGTTGGTTGATGACAACCAACTGCGATGGATATGATCGCAATGGCGATCTCCGCTGCTATTTTTCTGCACCGTATCGTAATCAGATGCTCCGAACACATAATGGTTATTTCTATATGGGGAGCGATGAAGATGAGCATTGGTATGGTCGTCGTTTCTTCAAAATAGACATTCTCGGTAATGAAATTCTTGAATTTATTCTGCGCGACAGTGATGGCAATCTTTATGCCAATACGCATGATTTAACCTGGGATTCAGCGGGCAATCTTTATATGGTCGGGAATGATATTCCGGACCGCTCAACAAATACTATGCGCCAGGACGCCTGGATTCTAAAATTCAACGAACAAACCGGGAAAATGATTTGGGCTAAGAATTATTCAAGTGCCTTTGATGGCTCACAAATCCTTAATAATAGCCCTACCAATGACGCACATCTTAATTCTCTCACCTGGCTACCATCAAGCGCCAAAAATGATGAGGCAATTATTACGCATTCCCGATCCGCCTGCGTAACATTTGGAATATCACCTGAAACGGGAGCGATATTGTGGACCATCAATACTGGAGGTTCAAATCTACAATTTCCTTCAGGGGTTGAGTGGTCAACGGCAACAAAACTTGCCATGGATATTGGTGCAGAACTTGAAAATGGGGCACACACTGTTTTCGTGACCAATAATGATCTTATTAAGGCAAATATTCAGCTCCAGCCTGGCCAGTTTGTCGTTTCTTTATTTAATAATCGCTCATGTGTGGACAGTGATGGAGTCGCTGTTGTCCGTCCGATTACGGCCGATTCCAGTGTGACGCCGTATCAAACCAATCCGGCTTGTGTGATGTTTTATCTGGTGGACCTGAACAATAAGCTAGTGACCAGAGCTAACAAAACAATCGAATTACCCGGCAACAAAGTCCCTCAGATCACAGATTTTATGGGGGCGGTTTTCGAGCATGGTGAATATTATTCGGTATACACCAACCACGCCCGTTCTTTCTTTATTTGTGATATTGCGGGGAACGTGATTGCATCAATTTATGACGTGATCTGCTCTCTTGATGGCTATCCAGAATTTTCCGGGGAGTGCTATCGGGCAAGACTGTTCGAGGGTGATGAACTGTCCAGCCTTGTTAATGTTGGGGTTGAGCGCGCAAACGCTTAAATACGTTAATAACAGAAATAAAAAAGGCCGGGAATTATCCCGGCCTTTTCAATATTCATCTGCCATTACAGGCGAAAACGATTAGCGACTACGGAAGACAATGCGGCCTTTGCTCAGGTCGTACGGGGTCAGCTCGACAGTCACTTTGTCGCCCGTCAGGATGCGGATGTAGTTTTTGCGCATCTTTCCGGAGATGTGCGCGGTTACCACGTGACCGTTTTCCAGTTCTACGCGAAACATGGTGTTAGGCAACGTATCAAGTACGGTGCCCTGCATTTCAATATTGTCTTCTTTGGCCATCTAATCCTCTGGGGTATCACTACCAAGTTTTGAACCGGCAAGATAATGCCGAAATTCATCAATTAAGTAAAGAATTGCGCGTTTAAAACGCAACAAAACAGTTTCGGCGCATTGCCCAGTCGTCACGGTTTAACCGTACGAGAAGCGCATTCGTAAAGGGGTGACGACAGGATAAACGTCAGGACGTTATCTGATGCGAAGAATTCCCAAACGGCGGCGGGGCAACAGGCAGAAGCTACTCTGCGGCACCAATTATAACACTCCTCATCAAAAATGGGCGGAAAACATTTACACCTGAGGCATAAAGAGTGTTCTGGGCACCCAAAAGTTTTGTGGGAGCTTTTGCTGGCGCAGATTGTCCAGTTCATCGAGGTAATGGCGACGGGTAATTTCTACCGCACCGAGTGACGCAGTGTGTTCGTTTAGCACCTGACAATCCATCAGTTGGCCGCCGCGCAAGGAAAACTCCTGGCAGAAAACCAGCAGTGCCGTTTTAGACGCATTCACGGCGCGGCTAAACATCGATTCACCACAGAATAATGTCCCTTGCGCCACGCCATACATTCCGCCAACCAGCGTGTCATTGTCCCAGACTTCAATCGAGTGTGCATAACCCAGTTCATGTAAGCGAAGATAGGCGTTGATGATATCGTGGGTAATCCAGGTGCCTTCATCACGATCCGCCGCGCATCCCTCAATGACCTGCCCAAAGGCATAATTAAGCGTGACGCGGTAGGGCGATTTGGTATGAAAGCGCTTCATGCTGCGACTGAGGTGAAACTGCGATGGCTCCAGTATCGCGCGGGGATCGGGCGACCACCATAAAATGGGATCGCCGGGTGAAAACCACGGAAAAATCCCGCGCTGGTAGGCCATTAACAGGCGTGCCGGGCTTAAATCCCCGCCGAGTGCGAGCAGCCCATTGGGTTCACGTAGCGCCCCCTCTGGCGAAGGGAACGCAATATTATGACGAGAAAGCTGGACCAGGCGCATGACAGCAGAACTCCAATACGCGAGCTAGGATCGGTTCAAATATAGTCTACAGACGTTGTTTAAACTGGTAATAACGACCCTGTTTCGCTAACAATTCTGCGTGACTACCTTGCTCAATAATCTGTCCGTTGTCCATGACAATTATTTGATCAAAATTCGCCAGCCCGCGCAGGCGGTGAGTCACCATCAGCACGGTTTTGTTTTTCATGGTTTGCGCCAGTAAATCAAGAATTTGGCTTTCAGTTGTTGCGTCCAGGCCTTCTGTCGGTTCATCCAATAACATGAAGGGCGCATCGTGCAGTAATGCTCTTGCGACTGCCAGACGGCGCAATTCACCACCGGAAAGCTGACGCCCGCCTTCGCCAAGCCAGGCGTTCAAACCGTCATCCTCAAGCAGCTTGTGCAAACCCACTTGTTCAAGAACAGCGCACAACGCCTCATCAGAAGCGGTAGGGGAGGCCAGCAGGAGATTGTCGCGCAGGGTCGCACTAAAGAGATGAACGCGCTGCGGAACGACGCTGACCATTTTGCGCAGCGCCTGCTCGTTAAAATCGGTGAGTGGTGTGGTATTAAAAATAATCTGTCCCTGGCGCGGATCCCACGCACGGGTCAGCAACTGTAAAAGTGTCGATTTGCCACACCCCGTGCGGCCCAGAATGGCGACATGCTGTCCGGCCTGGACTGTCAGAGTGATTCCATCAAGCGCATTTTGCGTTTGTCCATCATAGGCAAACGTCACATCCGTCAATTGCACAGCAACGCGCTCTGGCACGACTGAGTGGCCTTCCTTGAACGTGACTTCCGGCGTTTGCTCAACGATCTGCGTGATGCGCACCGCAGAAGCGATAACCTGCCCAAGATGCTGGAATGCACCGGTCACAGGCGCGAGCGCCTCAAAAGCCGCCAGTGCACAAAAGACGAACAGAGCAATCAGCGCACCGGGCTGGGTATTTCCCCCCACGCCTCCGGCGGCCATCCACAGCATCGCAATCACGGCGAAACCGCCAATCAACAACATCAACGCCTGAGAGAGCGCCGTCAGTTCCGATTGCCTGCGCTGGGCTTCATGCCAGCTCAGCTCAGTGCTTTCCATCCGGGCGCGATAGCGTCGGCTGGCACCAAAAATGGTTAATTCGGCCTGGCCTTGCAGCCATGATGTCAACTGCTGACGGTAGTCCCCGCGCAAACGCGTGAGTTTTTCGCCCGTTGCTTTGCCCGCGCGATAAAACAGCGGTGGCAGCACGAGAAGCGTGAGTAACATTATGCCGCCGAGCGTAATAGCAATCGGCACATCAAGCACGCAAAGCCCCAGCGTGACAACGATGATAACCACAAAAGCCCCCACCAGCGGGGAAATCACGCGCAGGTAAAGGTGATCCAGCGTATCGACGTCAGCTACAACACGGTTCAGTAATTCTCCCTGGCGAAAACGCGCCAGGCCGGCAGGAGAGAGCGGCAGGAGTTTGCTGAAAGTGAAAATACGCAGATGCTGCAGGACGCGGAAAGTCGCGTCGTGGCTGACCAGACGCTCGAAATAGCGACCTGCGGTACGTACGATAGCCGTACCACGCACGCCCGCAGCGGGCAGCATATAGTTGAAGCTGTATAACCCGGCGAAGCCTGCGACGGCAGAGGCAGACAGGAACCAGCCTGAAAGCGTCAGCAGGCCAATGCTTGCCAGAAGCGTGATAATGGCAAGCACAACGCCGAGCGTGAGCATCCATTTATGGCGTTTATAAAGCGCGAGATACGGGAGTAGGGCACGCATTAAATATCCTCCTGACGATTCGCCAGCAGAGCCGCAAAGGGCCCCTGAGCGGCTGCGAGCGTAGCGTAATCGCCTCGCTCAACTATACGGCCATTTTCCATCACCCAAATTTGATCCCAGTCGGCAATGCCTTCCAGTTGATGCGTCACCATGAGTGTTGTCTGCTGCTTTGACGCGTCATTCAGCGTCTGCATAACGCGCTGTTCGCTGTGCGCATCCAGGCTTGCGGCCGGTTCGTCGAGCAGCATTAGCTGGCTGGCGTTAAGCAGGGCACGTGCCACGGCGATGCGCTGTGCCTGGCCAACGGAAAGTCCTGCGGACTGATCGCCCACCACGGTATCGACGCCGTTAGGCAGACTCGGCAGGAACTCGCTAACCCAGGCGCGATCGAGCACCGACTTGAGCTCATCTTCATGCGCATCCGGGCGCGCCAGTAAGACGTTTTCGCGCAGCGTAGAGGCCGGTAATTGTGGGTTTTGCCCCACCCAGCTTAACTGTTTGCGCCAGGCATCGGGCTCAAGCGAGCGCAGTTCGGTTCGATTGACTTGCAACGAACCGGTGTAAGCCATAAATCCGGATAAAGCATTCAGCAACGTACTCTTCCCCGAACCACTCGTGCCGACTAAAATGATGCGCTGACCCGGAGCAAGCGTGAAGTTAAGTGGACCAGACAGCACTTTGCCTTCTGGCGAAAGCACCGAAAAATCGTGGGCTTCAAGAGTGATCGGATCTTTACTGTTGAGCGTAACTTCACCGCGCTCAGGATGGGCAAGCGGTGTTTCGAGGAATGTTTTCAGGCTATCAGCGGCACCAACGGCCTGCGCTTTGGCATGATAAAACGTGCCCAGATCGCGTAAGGGCTGGAAAAATTCGGGTGCCAGAATGAGCGCGAGGAAACCGGCAGACAGCGTCACTGCCGTGCCGTAGTGACCAAAATCGAGCGCGCCGAGATACGAGAAACCGAAGTAAACGGCCACCAGGGCAATCGAAAGCGACGTAAAGAATTCAAGTACGCCGGAGGACAGGAAGGCCATTCGCAGCACTTCCATCGTACGCTGGCGGAAATCCTGTGACGCGAGGCGAATATTGTCAATTTCGGCTTCACCACGACCAAAGACGCGCAGGGTTTCCATCCCACGCAGTCGGTCCAGGAAATGTCCGCTCAGGCGGCCAAGCGCAAGGAAATTGCGTCGGTTGGCATCAGCAGCGCCCATTCCGACCATTGCCATAAACATCGGTATAAGCGGTGCCGTCCCCAGCAAAATTAACGCAGCAACCCAGTTGGTTGGGAAAATGGCGAGCACAATGAGCAGCGGAACAAAAACCGCCAGCGCCATCTGAGGGAGATAGCGGGCATAGTAATCATGCATATCGTCGATTTGTTCGAGAATAAGCGTCGCCCAGCTTCCGGCAGGTTTTCCCTGAATCCAGGCGGGTCCGGCTTCCTGAAGCCTGTCGAGCACTTTGCGTCGGATTTCATAGCGAATTTGCTGCCCGGCATGAAAGCCTACGCGCTCGCGAAGCCAGACGACCCAGGCGCGAAGAACAAAGACCAGCACCAGCACGACAAAAGGCATCAACAGCGCCTCGCGCGGGATGTTTTCCATAATCATATGGTTGAGAATGCGGGCCAGCAGCCATGCCTGGGCGACAATCAACAAACCGCTGATAAAACCCAAAAGGCGGGAAATATTCAGCCAGCGGCGCGAAAGAACGCTTTGCTGTTTAAGCCAGCGAGTTAACTCTTGTTGACGGTTTTTTTCCATTGCGTACTTTGCAGGTAACATTATTAGAATTGGGCTTCACAATGTTACATGCCAGACAAAATAAAGGCGACCTATCGTCGCCTTTATTTACGTTTGTTACTGACTTGTAAAGATTATTTGCTCAGTTCAGCCAGTCCGTCCAGATAGCGCTCGGCATCCAGCGCAGCCATACAGCCTGTGCCCGCAGAGGTGATCGCTTGACGATAGATGTGGTCCATGACATCTCCCGCAGCAAAGACGCCTGGGATGCTGGTTTGGGTGGCATTGCCGTGGATCCCCGACTGCACTTTGATGTAGCCGTTTTCCAGCTCAAGTTGACCGTCAAAAATACCGGTATTTGGGCTGTGGCCGATGGCGACAAACAGGCCGGCCACTTCCAGGGATTCGATATTATCGCTGTTTTGCGTATCGCGCAGGCGCAGGCCAGATACACCCATTTGGTCGCCGGTCACTTCTTCCAGCGTGCGGTGGGTATGCAGAACGATATTGCCGCTAGCGACTTTATCCATCAGACGTTTGATCAGGATTTTTTCGGCACGGAAAGTGTCGCGACGGTGAATCAGGTGCACTTCAGAGGCGATATTGGCCAGGTACAGGGCTTCTTCAACCGCGGTGTTACCGCCACCGATGACCGCCACTTTCTGGTTGCGATAGAAGAAACCATCACAGGTTGCGCAGGCAGAGACACCGCGTCCTTTAAACGCTTCCTCCGAAGGCAAACCCAGATAACGTGCAGACGCGCCTGTTGCGATGATGAGCGCGTCACAGGTGTACTCGCCGTTGTCACCGATCAGACGGAAAGGACGGTTTTGCAGATCAACTTTGTTGATGTGATCGAACAGAATTTCTGTGTCGAACTTGGTCGCGTGCTCGTGCATGCGCTCCATCAGCAGCGGCCCGGTCAGGTCATGCGGATCGCCTGGCCAGTTTTCCACTTCCGTTGTGGTGGTCAACTGACCGCCTTTTTCCATGCCGGTGATCAGAACCGGTTGCAGGTTAGCGCGTGCAGCGTAGACCGCTGCGGTGTATCCCGCAGGTCCAGAACCAAGGATTAGCAGCTTACTGTGTTTGGCCGTGCCCATGAGATCCTCATTAGTGTTGGCAGACATTTGCTCGGATTGTAGGGAATTTGTTGCCGTAAAAAAAGAGCACAGCAATTTTGTAAACGATTTGTGCAATAGCCATCGGCGATGATGCGGCGTTAAAAGCGTAACAATATAACGTTTTCTGATGAAAATCGGTCGTTTATAAGGCGACAAAATGAGGATTAATGCCCGAGCGCAATGAATAACTGGCACGTTGTACTAAAAAACAATGTTTTGCTTTGACAATCCCCTGCGCTTTTGCGAAAACATTGAAGGAAGAAAAAATCTGCGCTAACGGTGTGTCGCATAGACATGCACATATACGCCATTTTTACCGGGTCAGCGAAAATTGCATAGGGTGTGGACAGATACCCTAAGTGATATCCAAGACAGCCTCTGGGCAACGGTCTTCTTACCGTAGAACCCGAATCTGCATCGCGTACACATTATAAAAGGCGATGCGATAAGCAACGGGTACAGACTCTGAACAGTGAAGTGCTAAGGGTCCAGGCAGGAGTAGGGAAGGAATACAGAGAGACAATAATAATGGTAGATAGCAAAAAGCGCCCTGGCAAAGATCTCGACCGCATCGATCGTAACATTCTTAATGAGTTGCAAAAGGATGGGCGTATTTCCAACGTCGAGCTTTCAAAACGTGTGGGACTTTCTCCGACGCCTTGCCTTGAGCGTGTGCGCCGACTGGAAAGACAGGGTTTTATTCAGGGCTATACGGCTCTGTTAAACCCGCATTATCTGGATGCCTCACTTCTCGTTTTTGTTGAGATTACTCTGAATCGTGGCGCACCAGATGTGTTTGAACAATTTAATACCGCTGTACAAAAACTTGAAGAAATTCAAGAGTGTCACTTGGTTTCAGGCGATTTCGACTACTTGTTGAAAACCCGCGTACCTGACATGTCAGCCTATCGTAAACTGTTAGGTGAAACCTTGCTGCGACTGCCTGGTGTGAACGACACCCGTACCTACGTGGTAATGGAAGAAGTCAAACAGAGCAATCGTCTGGTAATTAAGACACGCTAATACGGAACAGGTGCAAAATCAGTGTAATTTGATTACACTCCTGTTAATCCATACAGCAACAGTGCCGGGTATCCCGGCGCTGTTGTCCGTTTTAGCAAACAGGCAGGAAATGCCTGATACCTGGAGAGCCTTTTTTGAGCCAGGAATATACTGAAGACAAAGAAGTCACTTTAACGAAGTTAAGCAGCGGGCGCCGACTCCTGGAGGCGTTACTGATTCTTGTTGCCCTTTTTGCCGTCTGGTTGATGGCAGCCTTACTCAGTTTCAACCCTTCCGACCCTAGCTGGTCGCAGACTGCATGGCATGAACCTATCCATAATCTGGGTGGGGTGCCTGGCGCGTGGCTGGCTGATACGCTGTTCTTCGTGTTTGGCGTCATGGCTTACACCATCCCTGTGATTATCGTCGGGGGGTGTTGGTTCGCCTGGCGTCACCGTCAGAACGAAGATTACATCGACTATTTTGCGGTATCACTGCGTCTTATTGGTGCATTAGCATTGATCCTGACATCCTGCGGTTTGGCCGCGATCAATGCCGATGATATCTGGTATTTTGCCTCTGGTGGGGTGATTGGCAGTCTCTTAAGTACTGCACTCAAGCCTATGCTTCACAGCAGCGGCGGCACCATTACCTTACTGTGCATCTGGGCCGCGGGCCTGACGCTGTTTACAGGGTGGTCATGGGTCAGCATTGCTGAAAAACTGGGTAACTTTATCCTCAATATTTTGACCTTCGCCAGCAACCGCACGCGTCGTGACGATACGTGGATTGATGAAGACGAATACGAATACGAAGATGACGATGATGAAGAGGCATCGTCAACAGCAGACCGTCGTGAGTCTCGCCGCACGCGTATCATGCGAGGTGCGCTGGAGCGTCGTAAACGCGTCGCTGAAAAATTCACGAATCCTCTGGGCCGCAAAACCGATGCAGCACTTTTCTCCGGCAAACGCATGGATGATGAAGAGCACGTCGAGTACAGTACCGCAGGTGTCGCCGCCGATCCGGATGATGTTTTGTTCTCTGGTCACCGGGCAATGCCTGGCGATTATGATGAGTATGATCCCTTATTAAATGGCCAATCGGTCACGGCACCGGTTGCCACCGCAGCACTTGCAACTACGGCAGCTCAGGTTTACGCCGCGCCAGTAGAAGCCGTCATGCCTTCTGCTCCTGTACTCACGGCAGATACCGATGTGCAGCAGCCCGTTATTAACTGGCAAACCGCACCTGGTGTTCACACGCCGGAGCCGTCTATTGCACCTCAGCCAGAAAGTTACACGCCTGCTCCGCATCAGGAGTACTCGCAACAGCCGTATCAACCTGACACGCCATATGAACCGCAAGCTTATCAGCAGTTTGAACAGCCTGTAGTTCAGCCTGTAGTTCAGCCGTATCAGGAACATGCGCCTGAACATGTCGAGCCTGTTCAGGATTATGTTGAGCCAGCGCCAGAAGTGGAGGAGACAAAACCGTCCCGTCCACCGATGTATTACTTTGAGGAAGTGGAAGAGCGCCGTGCACGCGAGCGGGAGCAGCTCGCTGCCTGGTACCAACCAGTGCCTGAGCCTGCGAAAGAGCCAGCCAGCACGCCTGCATTTTCCTCTTCCGTTGCTTCTGGTTCCGTTGCTTCTGGTATGGGTTCCGCCTCCACCGTTGCGCCTGTTGCGGCGGGTGTTCAGCAGGCAACTTCACATGCGACAACCGCTGCAGGCGTCGCTGCGCCAGTATTTAATCTGGCGGCCGGCGCTGCACCACGCCCTCAGGTGAAAGAGGGGATTGGACCGCAGTTACCACGACCAAACCGTGTGCGCGTGCCAACCCGCCGTGAACTGGCTTCGGCCTCCTTTGGCATCAAAATTCCTTCTCAGCAAACATCAGAAGAGAGAATGGCTGAAGAAGATTATGACGACGCTGAAGAAATGCATCAGGATGAGCTGGCTCGCCAGTTTGCCGCGCAACAGAACCAGCGTTATAGCGAAGAACATCAACATGACGCGTCGCACTATCCTGCCCAGGACAGTGAAGATGATGCAGCCGAAGCTGAACTGGCGCGCCAGTTCGCCGCGACGCAGCAGCAACGTTATTCTGGCGATCAGCCTTCGGGTGCGAATGCGTTCTCATTGTCAGATTTTGAATTCTCGCCGATAAAAGATTTGATTGATGATACGCCGAGTGCGCCGTTATTTACGCCGAGCGTCATGCCAGAACAGGAGCAACCGCGTCAGTCGTTTGCCCCGCCACAGCCACAACATGTTCAGCAACCTGTCGCGGTGCAACAGCCTGCCGTTGCACCGCCGCAATATGCGCAGCATCAGCCGTCTCCTGCACAAGCGCAGGAAAGTTTGATTCACCCATTGCTGATGCGTAATGGTGACAGCCGTCCGGTACAAAGACCAACGACGCCGTTGCCGTCGCTAGATTTATTAACCTCTCCGCCTTCCGAAGTGGAGCCGGTAGATACCTTCGCACTTGAGCAAATGGCGAGACTGGTTGAAACGCGTCTGGCGGATTTCCGCATTAAAGCGGATGTGGTGAACTACTCCCCGGGCCCGGTCATCACGCGTTTTGAACTGAACCTGGCGCCGGGCGTTAAAGCTGCGCGAATTTCCAACCTGTCTCGGGATCTGGCGCGTTCGCTCTCGACTGTCGCAGTACGTGTGGTTGAAGTCATTCCGGGCAAACCCTATGTCGGCCTGGAACTGCCTAACAAAAAACGTCAGACCGTCTATTTGCGTGAGGTTCTGGATAACGCGAAATTCCGTGATAATCCATCGCCGCTCACTATCGTGCTGGGTAAAGACATTGCGGGTGAACCCGTGGTTGCGGATCTGGCGAAAATGCCCCATCTGCTGGTCGCGGGTACAACAGGTTCCGGTAAGTCTGTCGGCGTGAACGCCATGATTCTGAGCATGCTTTATAAAGCCCAGCCGGAAGACGTGCGTTTCATCATGATCGACCCAAAAATGCTGGAGCTTTCTGTTTATGAAGGTATTCCGCATCTGCTGACCGAAGTGGTTACCGACATGAAAGACGCAGCCAACGCCTTGCGCTGGAGCGTCAATGAGATGGAGCGCCGCTACAAACTGATGTCGGCACTCGGCGTGCGTAATCTTGCAGGTTATAACGATAAAATCGCAGAAGCGGCGCGCATGGGTCGCCCGATTCCCGATCCTTACTGGAAGCCAGGTGACAGCATGGCTACTGAGCATCCGGTTCTGGAAAAACTGCCTTATATCGTTGTGCTGGTGGATGAATTCGCCGACCTGATGATGACAGTTGGAAAAAAAGTGGAAGAGCTGATCGCTCGCCTGGCACAGAAAGCGCGTGCGGCGGGTATTCACCTTGTTCTCGCGACGCAGCGTCCCTCTGTCGACGTCATTACCGGTTTGATTAAAGCTAACATTCCAACGCGTATCGCCTTTACCGTATCGAGCAAAATTGACTCGCGAACTATTCTCGATCAGGGCGGCGCGGAATCGCTGCTCGGCATGGGTGACATGCTCTACTCTGGTCCGAACTCGACAACGCCAGTGCGTGTGCACGGTGCGTTTGTTCGGGATCAGGAAGTTCACGCCGTCGTGCAGGACTGGAAAGCGCGCGGTCGCCCGCAATACGTTGACGGTATCACCTCTGAAAGTGAAAGTGAGGGGGGCGGCAGCGGTGGCTATGATGGCGCTGAAGAGCTCGATCCTTTATTCGATCAGGCAGTTAACTTCATTACGGAAAAACGTAAAGCGTCCATTTCTGGCGTGCAGCGTCAGTTCCGTATTGGTTACAACCGTGCGGCGCGTATCATTGAACAGATGGAAGCACAGGGTATCGTGAGCGAGCCCGGCCACAACGGTAACCGCGAAGTACTTGCTCCGCCGCCGTTTGAGTAACATGTCATCGTTTGCAAAGATGGGTAAAACAGTAAAAATTAAGCATTTTCTTCTGTTACCTGCCGGTTGGCAGGTTCAGAATGGATGACAGAACCCCATTTTGGGATGACGAATTTAAGGACTGATAATGAAAAAAATCGCAATCGTCGGAGCATTATTGACCAGCTTTGTTGCCAGTAGCGTCTGGGCCGATGCCGCAAGTGACCTTAAAAGCCGCCTGGATAAAGTCAGTAGCTTCCATGCCAGCTTCACTCAGAAAGTGACTGATGGCAGCGGAAATGCAGTGCAGGAAGGTCAGGGCGATTTGTGGGTTAAGCGCCCCAATCTTTTCAACTGGCATATGACGCAGCCGGATGAAAGCATTCTGGTTTCCGATGGTAAAACCCTGTGGTTCTACAATCCCTTTGTCGAACAGGCTACCGCGACATTATTGAAAGACGCGACCAGCAATACGCCGTTTATGCTGATTGCGCGTAACCAGACCAGTGACTGGCAGCAGTACAATATCAAACAAAACGGTGATGATTTTGTTCTGACCCCGAAGACCAGCAACGGTAACCTGAAGCAGTTCACGATTAATGTGAGCAACAACGGGACAATTAATCAGTTTAGCGCTGTGGAACAAGATGAGCAGCGTAGTAGCTATCAGCTTAAATCCCAGCAAAATGGCGCTATTGATGCATCCAAATTCACCTTTACCCCGCCGCAGGGCGTAACGGTGGATGATCAACGCAATAAGTAAGAGGCGTGAGTGGGCAATCTTTCGCTCGATTTTTCCGAGAATGCATTTCAACCTCTGGCCGCTCGCATGCGGCCAGAAAATTTAGCGCAATATATCGGTCAGCAGCATCTGCTGGCTCCCGGGAAACCGTTGCCGCGCGCTATTGAGGCCGGGCATCTGCACTCAATGATCTTATGGGGGCCGCCAGGCACCGGCAAGACTACGCTGGCAGAAGTGATTGCTCGCTATGCCGATGCTGATGTCGAACGTTTGTCTGCCGTCACCTCCGGTGTGAAAGAGATCCGCGAGGCTATCGAACGTGCCCGGCAAAATCGCAACGCGGGTCGTCGAACCATCCTTTTCGTTGATGAAGTTCATCGTTTCAATAAGAGTCAGCAGGATGCTTTTCTGCCGCATATTGAAGATGGGACTATCTTCTTTATCGGTGCAACCACCGAAAATCCTTCCTTCGAACTTAACTCTGCACTTCTCTCACGTGCGCGCGTTTACCTTTTGAAGTCGTTGACGACGGATGATATTGAACAAGTGCTCACTCAGGCGATGGAAGACAAAGCACGTGGTTATGGCGGGCAGGATGTTGTTCTTCCGGACGATACGCGTCGCGCGATTGCTGAGTTAGTGAACGGCGATGCGCGACGGGCATTGAATACCCTGGAAATGATGGCTGATATGGCCGAGTTGGGTGACGCGGGCAAACGCGTACTGAAATCTGAATTGCTGACGGAAATCGCCGGAGAACGCAGTGCGCGTTTTGATAATAAAGGCGATCGGTTTTACGACTTGATTTCTGCCCTGCATAAGTCTGTTCGCGGTAGCGCGCCAGATGCTGCCTTGTACTGGTATGCACGTATTATCACAGCGGGTGGTGACCCTCTCTATGTTGCGCGTCGCTGTTTGGCGATAGCGTCAGAGGATGTCGGTAACGCGGATCCACGAGCCATGCAGGTCGCCATTTCAGCCTGGGATTGCTTTACGCGAGTGGGTCCTTCAGAAGGCGAGCGCGCCATTGCACAAGCCATTGTTTATCTAGCATGTGCACCAAAAAGTAATGCCGTCTATACCGCCTTTAAAGCCGCGATGGCGGATGCGCGGGAGCGTCCGGATTATGACGTGCCAGTTCATCTACGCAATGCGCCGACCAAACTCATGAAAGAGATGGGGTATGGGCAGGAATATCGCTACGCGCATGATGAGCCAAATGCCTATGCCGCGGGCGAGGAATATTTCCCGCAGGAGATGGCACAAACGCGCTATTATCGCCCGACAAACAGAGGTCTTGAAGGCAAGATTGGCGAAAAGCTCGCCTGGCTTACCGGACAGGATCAAAATAGCCCTATAAAACGCTACCGTTAGCGCGATCGTTGCGGTAATGTTGGCATAGTATCCTTGTGGCCGCAGGCTGTGGTCACATTTCCCTCATTTAATTCGATAAGCACAGGATAAGCATGCTCGATCCCAATCTTTTGCGTAACGAGCCAGACGCAGTCGCTGAAAAACTGGCACGCCGGGGCTTTAAGCTGGATGTAGATAAGCTGCGCGCTCTTGAAGAGCGTCGTAAAGTTCTGCAGGTACAAACTGAAAATCTGCAGGCTGAGCGTAATTCTCGATCGAAATCCATTGGCCAGGCGAAAGCACGCGGGGAAGATATTGAGCCATTGCGTCTGGAAGTGAACAAACTGGGCGAAGAACTGGATCAGGCGAAAGCTGAGCTGGAACTTCTCCTGGCTGAAATTCGTGATATTGCATTGGCGATCCCGAACACACCTGATGATAGCGTTCCTGTCGGTAAAGACGAAAACGACAACGTTGAAGTAAAACGCTGGGGCACGCCTCGTAAATTCGACTTTGAGGTTCGCGATCACGTGACTCTGGGCGAAATGCACGCCGGTCTGGACTTTGCGGCCGCGGTGAAATTGACCGGTGCTCGCTTTGTCGTGATGAAAGGTCAAATTGCGCATCTGCATCGCGCATTGGCGCAATTCATGCTGGATCTTCACACCGAGCAACACGGCTACAGCGAAACCTACGTCCCGTATCTGGTAAACCACGATACGCTGTACGGTACTGGCCAGTTGCCTAAGTTTGCCGGCGATCTGTTCCATACGCGTCCGCTTGACGAAGAAGCAGAGAGCAGCAACTACGCACTGATCCCAACGGCTGAAGTGCCGCTGACTAATCTCGTGCGTGATGAAATTCTCGACGAAGACAATCTGCCTATCAAACTGACCGCACATTCTCCATGCTTCCGTTCCGAAGCGGGATCTTACGGTCGTGACACACGCGGTCTGATCCGTATGCACCAGTTTGATAAAGTTGAGATGGTACAGATCGTTCGCCCGGAAGTGTCGATGGATGCGCTGGAAGAAATGACTGGCCATGCTGAGAAGGTTCTGGAGCTGTTAGGCTTACCGTATCGTCGTATGGCGCTTTGCACAGGCGACATGGGCTTTGGCGCAACCAAAACGTTCGACCTGGAAGTTTGGGTTCCTGCTCAGAACACCTACCGCGAAATCTCTTCATGCTCGAACGTGGGCGATTTCCAGGCGCGTCGTATGCAAGCGCGTTGCCGCACCAAGGCTGACAAGAAGACCCGTTTGGTTCACACGCTAAATGGTTCTGGTTTGGCTGTCGGCCGCGCATTGGTTGCGGTGATGGAAAACTACCAGCAGGCAGATGGCCGTATCGAAATTCCTGAAGTGCTGCGGCCCTATATGAAAGGCCAGCAATACATCGGTTAATCTGTTTTAAAAATAAAAAGCGCCTGAGGGCGCTTTTTTTATGCCTCTGCTTTGACTCCAGGCAATGTCTGCTCCTCCTAAAGTAGTAATACTCCTTTGAATGAAACCCAGCACGTTATGTGTCTGAATAACTGTTTCTCTATATAAAAAACTATATAGCGGTCTATGCCGCATCTTTTTTGTGAGCAACCAAAGTGAGTATCTATGAAAATCAAAGCGCCTGATGCTTTATTGGCTGCCGAGGTGAGCCGTCGCGGATTAGTCAAAACGACTGCGATTGGCGGCCTGGCCGTTGCCAGCAGTGCGTTCACCTTACCCTTCTCACGTATCGCATCGGCGGCTGACGTTATTGCGCCGAAGACTGCGGCTGAAAAAGTGACGTGGAGCGCCTGTACCGTTAACTGCGGCAGCCGTTGCCCGCTGCGGATGCATGTTGTCGATGGCGAAATCAAATACGTTGAGACGGACAACACGGGTGATGATAACTACGAAGGGTTACATCAGGTTCGTGCCTGTTTACGTGGCCGTTCGATGCGCCGTCGCGTTTACAATCCGGATCGTCTGAAATACCCGATGAAACGTGTGGGTAAGCGCGGTGAAGGCAAGTTTGAGCGTATCAGTTGGGAAGAAGCCTTTGATACGATTGCCAACAACATGCAACGCCTGATTAAAGAGCATGGCAACGAGTCTATCTACCTGAACTACGGAACCGGCACGCTTGGCGGGACAATGACCCGCTCCTGGCCGCCAGGCAAAACGCTGATTGCACGTCTGATGAATTGTTGCGGCGGATATCTTAACCATTACGGTGACTACTCTTCTGCGCAGATCGCGGCCGGGCTAAATTACACCTACGGCGGTTGGGCCGATGGCAACAGCCCGTCAGATATCGAAAACAGTAAGCTGGTGGTCCTGTTTGGTAATAACCCTGGCGAAACGCGCATGAGTGGCGGTGGGGTGACCTACTATCTGGAACAGGCCCGTGCGAAATCGAATGCCCGAATGATCATCATTGATCCGCGCTACACCGATACAGGCGCTGGCCGTGAAGACGAATGGATTCCGATCCGCCCAGGTACGGATGCTGCGCTGGTTAACGCGCTGGCGTGGGTCATGATCACTGAGAACCTTGTTGATCAGCCATTCCTGGATAAATACTGCGTTGGATACGACGAGAAAACCTTGCCAGCCAGTGCGCCTACAAACGGACATTATAAGGCTTATATTCTTGGACAGGGCAGTGACGGCGTAGCGAAAACCCCGCAATGGGCATCAACGATTACGGGGATTCCTGTCGAGCGTATCGTACAGCTGGCTCGAGAAATCGGCTCGGCTAAACCTGCCTACATCAGCCAGGGTTGGGGACCTCAGCGCCATGCCAATGGTGAAATTGCGACTCGCGCGATCTCAATGCTTTCGATTTTGACCGGTAACGTTGGCATCCATGGGGGGAATAGTGGTGCGCGCGAAGGCTCCTATGAAGTGCCATTTGAGCGCATGCCGACGCTGGAAAATCCAGTACAGACCAGTATTTCGATGTTTATGTGGACCGACGCGATTGAGCGTGGCCCGGAGATGACGGCGCTGCGCGACGGTGTGCGCGGTAAAGATAAACTCGATGTGCCTATCAAAATGATCTGGAACTATGCAGGTAACTGCATTATCAACCAGCACTCCGACATCAACCGCACGCATGACATCCTTCAGGATGATAAGAAGTGCGAGATGATTGTGGTGATCGACTGTCACATGACCTCCTCGGCCAAATATGCCGATATTCTATTGCCGGACTGCACCGCCTCTGAGCAGATGGATTTTGCCCTTGATGCTTCCTGCGGCAACATGTCCTACGTCATTTTCACCGACCAGGTCATCAAACCACGCTTTGAGTGTAAAACCATCTACGACATGACCACCGAGCTGGCGAAACGTCTGGGCGTTGAGCAGCAGTTCACAGAAGGTCGCACGCAGGAAGGTTGGATGCGTTATCTGCACGAGCAGTCTCGCAAAGCGGTTCCTGAACTGCCGGATTTCGACACATTCCGTAAGCAAGGCATGTTTAAGCAGCGCGATCCCGAAGGGCATCATGTGGCCTACAAGGAATTCCGTCAGGATCCCCAGGCGAATCCACTGACCACACCATCGGGAAAAATCGAAATTTATTCCGAAGCGCTGGCGAAAATCGCGTCCAGCTGGGAGTTGCCTGAAGGCGATGTCATCGATCCACTCCCGATCTACACCCCGGGTTTCGAAAACTATAACGACCCTCTCACGGCAAAATATCCGCTACAGCTGACCGGGTTCCATTATAAAGCGCGCGTTCACTCTACCTACGGCAATGTGGACGTGCTGAAAGCATCCTGTCGCCAGGAGATGTGGATTAACCCGCTGGATGCCCGTAAGCGCGGTATTACAAACGGCGACCGTATCCGAATTTTCAACGATCGCGGAGAGGTCCATATTGAAGCGAAAGTAACGCCGCGCATGATGCCTGGTGTGGTCGCGCTTGGGGAAGGGGCCTGGTATAGCCCTGATGCAAATCGTATCGACCAGGCAGGCAGCATTAACGTGCTGACTACGCAGCGCCCGTCGCCACTGGCGAAAGGCAATCCGTCCCACACGAACCTCGTTCAGGTTGAAAAGGTGTAAGGAGTAACCGATGACCACCCAATATGGATTTTTTATTGATTCTAGTCGGTGCACCGGTTGTAAAACCTGCGAACTGGCTTGTAAAGATTACAAAGACTTAACCCCGGATGTTAGCTTCCGACGTATTTACGAATACGCGGGTGGAGATTGGCAGGAGGACAACGGCGTCTGGAATCAGAACGTGTTTGCCTACTATCTGTCGATTGCCTGTAACCACTGCGAAGATCCTGCGTGTACCAAAGTGTGCCCGAGTGGCGCGATGCACAAGCGTGATGACGGTTTTGTTGTCGTAGATGAAGATGTCTGCATCGGCTGTCGTTACTGCCACATGGCGTGCCCGTACGGTGCCCCGCAGTACAACGCTGCAAAAGGCCATATGACGAAATGCGATGGCTGTCATTCCCGAGTTGCAGACGGTAAAAAGCCAATCTGTGTGGATTCTTGCCCTCTGCGCGCACTGGACTTTGGCCCAATTGAAGAGCTGCGTCAGAAGCACGGCCAGCTTGCAGCGGTTGCTCCACTGCCGGGAGCGCATTTTACCAAGCCGAGTATCGTCATTAAACCGAATACCAATAGCCGTCCGACAGGTGATACCACCGGCTATCTGGCTAATCCGAAGGAGGTGTAAAATGGGAAGTGGATGGCATGAGTGGCCGCTGATGATTTTCACCGTCTTTGGCCAATGCGTCGCAGGCGGGTTTATCGTCCTCGCGGTAGCCTTACTCAAAGGTGATTTACGGGCTGACCAGCAGCAGCGCCTGGTCATGAGTATGTTTGGCCTGTGGGTGCTGATGGGGATTGGTTTTATTGCCTCGACGCTTCACCTTGGATCCCCGATGCGTGCGTTTAACTCGCTAAACCGTATCGGCGCATCGTCACTCAGTAACGAAATTGCCAGCGGCGCAATCTTCTTTGCGGTGGGGGGCCTGGGCTGGCTGCTGGCTGCGCTCAAAAGACTGCCTTCTGGTTTACGCAGCCTGTGGCTGATAGTCACTATGGTGCTGGGTGTATTATTTGTATGGATGATGGTGCGCGTTTATAACACGATCGATACCGTACCGACCTGGTACAGCATCTGGACGCCGCTCAGTTTCTTCCTGACGATGCTGATGGGTGGGCCACTACTGGGCTTCTTACTTCTGCGTGTGGCCGGAATTGAAGGCTGGGCGATGCGCCTGTTGCCTGCGGTGTCATTGTTAGCGTTGGTCGCCAGCGCGGTCGTTGCGTTGATGCAAGGTGCTGAGCTGGCCACTATCCATAGCTCTATCCAGCAAGCTTTTTCGTTGGTGCCGGATTATGGCTCGCTGATGGCCTGGCGCATTGTGCTGCTGGCCGCTGCGCTGACCTGCTGGGTACTTCCGCAGATCAAGGGACATCAGCCCGCGTTACCTTTACTGTCCTTCGCATTTGTATTAGTGCTGGCTGGAGAATTGATCGGTCGTGGCGTGTTCTACGGTCTGCATATGACGGTGGGCGTAGCCATCGCGAACTAACGTATTTTTTGGTTATATCGAGCCGGGGCGAATGCTCCGGCTTTTTTATTATCTATCATGAAAGTTTTCAACTGACCTTCGTGACTTATTTACCGCTTAGATGAATGAAAACAGTTAGATAATTAATACGTATGTCCTTAGGCGCTTAAGGAGGATGAATTTTTTAAATCGACAGAGAACAAATCGTGCGAGGCCGCTAAGCCTATGGATTGACTTTGTTTTTACTGGTGGCATGATGCGCTCGAAATCTTTACTTCCTCACGGTTTTTAATCCATGTCCACCTATTCCCGGCCAGTGCTGCTGTTGCTCTGTGGCCTGCTTTTGTTGACCCTGGCGATTGCGGTTTTAAATACGCTCGTCCCGCTTTGGCTCGCCCATGAAAACTTACCGACCTGGCAAGTGGGCATGGTGAGTTCGTCCTATTTTACCGGCAACCTGCTCGGTACATTGCTGACGGGTAAATTAATTAAGCGCTTCGGCTTTAATCGTAGCTATTACCTGGCCTCACTGATTTTTGCTGCCGGATGCGTGGGGTTGGGCCTGATGGTCGGGTTCTGGAGCTGGATGACATGGCGGTTCATTGCGGGCGTGGGCTGCGCAATGATCTGGGTGGTCGTGGAAAGTGCGTTGATGTGCAGCGGTACATCGCGGAACCGTGGGCGTCTGCTGGCAGCGTATATGATGGTCTATTACGTCGGTACCGTGCTGGGCCAGCTAATGATCAGCAAACTGCCAACCGATTTGATGAGCGTTTTGCCATGGGTCACTGGCATGGTACTGGCCGCTATTCTGCCGTTGTTATTTACCCGTATTGTGAATCAAGGCAGCGAACACCACGAGGCCACGCAGGTCTGGTCAATGCTGAGGCTTCGCCATGCACGTCTTGGTGTCAATGGCTGCATTATCTCCGGTATCGTGCTGGGTTCGCTGTATGGCTTGATGCCGCTGTATCTGAATCATCAGGGCGTGAGCGACTCCGGAATTGGATTCTGGATGGCGGTGATGGTGAGTGCGGGTATCGTCGGTCAATGGCCGATTGGTAAACTGGCGGATCGCTACGGTCGCTTGCTGGTGCTGCGTGTTCAAGTATTCGTGGTGATTTTGGGTTGTCTTGCGATGCTGGGAAATGCAGCAATGGCACCTGCCTTGTTTATTCTCGGTGCGGCGGGCTTTACGCTCTATCCTGTTGCCATGGCCTGGGCGTGTGAAAAGGTGGAGCACCATCAGCTGGTGGCGATGAATCAGGCGTTACTGCTGAGTTACACCATTGGCAGTCTGCTGGGACCTACGTTCACCGCCATGCTGATGCAGAATTATTCCGATAATTTGCTGTTTATCATGATTGCCAGCGTGGCGTTTATTTATCTTCTGATGCTGCTGCGCAAAGCCGGTGAGCATCCAACGCCAGTCGCGCATGCGTGATAAAAAAAGCCCGGTGCGATTGCCCGGGCTTTTTTATTAATACATTACCTTGTGACCGTATTGCTCAAGAATACCTTTCACCCGCTCCATGGTCTCTTTCTTCGGCGGCTTAACGCCATCAAGCTTGTATTCTTCGCCCATCGCCACCCATTTGTGCTTGCCCAGCTCATGGTACGGCAGCAGTTCGATTTTCTCGACGTTACCCATATCGCGGGTGAATTCACCCAGGCGATGAGCAGAATCATCATCATCTGACCAGCCTGGCACGACGACATAACGAATCCAGGTTTTGATTCCTTTGCCTGCGATGTATTTGGCAAATTCCAACGTACGGTGATTTGAGACGCCGACCAGATTCTGGTGGATTTCGTCGTTCATTTGCTTCAGATCGAGCATCACCAGGTCGGTCACTTCGAGTAACTCATCAATGACCGGATCGTAGCGACGCACAAAACCATTGGTATCCAGACAGGTATGAATACCTTCTTTCCGACAGGCGCGGAACCAGTCACGGACGAATTCTGCCTGGAGAATGGCTTCTCCACCGGATGCGGTGACGCCACCGCCAGAGGCATTCATAAAGTGGCGATAGGTCACCACCTCTTTCATTAGCTCTTCAACGGTGATTTCCTTGCCGCCATGCGTGTCCCATGTATCGCGGTTATGGCAATACAGGCAACGCATCAGACAACCCTGGAAGAAGGTAATAAAGCGGATGCCTGGGCCATCAACAGTGCCACAGGATTCAAAGGAGTGAATACGACCAATAATTGACATTGCGGTGATATCTCCAGATTCGGCCCGTACAGGGCCTGTTTATATGCATAGCTCAGTTGGCTATGTCGAGTCTGTTTTGGCTGTTATCCATTCAGTATAGATACCGGGCAAAAGAGACTAACGTGGAGAGGGTGTTAAAAAGGCCCCACGGATGTGGAGCCTTTATTGTACGCTTTTTACGGCGTGGTTTCAGTCAATTCCAGTTAGATGGATTGAGTGAAGGTACGAGTGATAACGTCCTGCTGCTGTTCTTTAGTCAGCGAGTTAAAACGTACCGCGTAGCCAGATACACGGATGGTCAACTGCGGATATTTTTCCGGGTTTTCCATTGCATCAAGCAGCATTTCACGGTTCATCACGTTCACGTTCAGGTGTTGACCACCTTCGATGGATGATTCGTGATGGAAGTAACCGTCCATCAGGCCAGCCAGGTTGGTTTTACGCACTTCGTCGTCTTTACCCAGCGCATTTGGAACGATAGAGAAGGTATAAGAGATACCATCTTTCGCGTAGGCAAACGGCAGTTTAGCAACGGAAGTCAGAGAGGCAACAGCACCTTTCTGGTCACGGCCGTGCATTGGGTTAGCACCTGGGCCAAATGGCGCGCCAGCGCGACGACCGTCTGGGGTATTACCGGTTTTCTTACCGTACACAACGTTAGAGGTGATGGTCAGAACAGACTGAGTCGGGATAGCGTTACGGTAGGTAGTCAGTTTCTGAATTTTCTTCATGAAACGTTCAACCAGGTCAACTGCCATGTCATCAACACGCGAGTCGTTGTTACCAAACTGCGGGTATTCGCCTTCGATAGCGAAGTCGATAGCCAGACCGTCTTCATCACGAATGGGTTTAACTTTCGCATATTTGATAGCAGACAGGGAGTCAGCAGCAACAGACAGACCAGCGATACCGCATGCCATGGTGCGAACCACGTCACGGTCGTGCAGTGCCATCAGAGAGGCTTCGTAGCTGTATTTGTCATGCATGTAATGGATGATGTTCAGGGCGGTGACATACTGCTTAGCCAGCCAATCCATGAAGTGATCCATACGTTCCATGACTTCGTCGAAGTTCAGAACGTCACCTTTGATTGGTTCAGATTTAGGACCAACCTGGATTTTCAGTTTTTCATCAACGCCGCCGTTGATAGCGTACAGCATGGTTTTCGCGAGGTTAGCACGAGCACCGAAGAACTGCATTTGCTTACCAACAATCATTGGGCTTACACAACACGCGATAGCGTAGTCATCGTTGTTGAAGTCAGGACGCATCAGATCATCGTTCTCATACTGCAGAGAAGAGGTATCGATGGACACTTTAGCCGCGAATTTCTTGAAGTTCAGTGGCAGCTTTTCAGACCACAGAACAGTGATGTTTGGTTCCGGAGACGGGCCCATAGTGTACAGGGTGTTCAGGAAACGGAAGCTATTTTTGGTGACCAGAGTACGGCCATCAACACCCATACCAGCGATGGATTCAGTTGCCCAGATTGGGTCACCGGAGAACAGTTCATCATATTCAGGCGTACGCAGGAAGCGAACCATACGCAGTTTCATGACCAGGTGGTCAATCATTTCCTGAGCGTCTTGTTCGTTGATTTTGCCAGCTTTGATATCACGTTCGATGTAAGCATCCAGGAAGGTGGATACGCGACCGAAGGACATTGCTGCGCCGTTCTGAGACTTAACAGCAGCCAGGTAGCCGAAGTAAGTCCACTGAATTGCTTCCTGAGCATTGGTCGCAGGACCAGAGATATCACAGCCGTATTTCGCTGCCATCTCTTTGATCTGGCCCAGTGCGCGGTACTGTTCAGAGATCTCTTCGCGCAGACGGATAGTTGCTTCCAGGTTTACGCCGTTTTCCAGATCAGATTGCAGAGACAAGAATTGAGCGTATTTGTCTTTCATCAGGAAGTCGATGCCGTACAGCGCAACGCGACGGTAGTCACCGATGATACGACCACGGCCATAAGCATCTGGCAGACCAGTCAGAACGCCAGATTTGCGGCAGTTCAGGATGTCTTTGGTGTAAACATCAAACACGCCCTGGTTGTGAGTCTTGCGGTATTCGCTGAAGATTTTTTTCAGCATTGGGTCCAGCTCGCGATCGTACGCTTTGCATGAACTCTCAACCATTTTGATGCCACCGAACGGAATAATTGCACGTTTCAGTGGCGCTTCAGTCTGCAGACCAACGATTTTCTCAAGGGCTTTGTTGATATAGCCAGCATCGTGAGAAGTGATGGTAGAGGCAACGGAAGTATCGAAATCAACTGGCGCGTGAGTGCGGTTTTCCAGTTTAACGCCTTCCATTACGTTGTCCCAAAGCTTGGTGGTTGCGTCAGTTGCACCAGCCAGGAAGGATTCGTCACCTTCATACGGGGTATAGTTTTTCTGAATAAAGTCACGCACGTTGACTTCTTTCTGCCAGTCACCTTTCGCGAAACCTTCCCAGGCTGTGGCTAACTTTTCATTAAGTTCGGACATGTGATACCTACCTTCTTAAGTGGATTTTTTATTTACTGCCTGAGAAACCATCAATGATGATTGTCGCCACGCAGGTAAATGACCCAGTATGTCAACCCAACCAACAGACCCCCACCGATAATATTCCCAATGGTGACTGGGATCAGATTATCTGTGATGAAATTCATAATAGTCAGGTGAGAGAAACTTTCCGGGCTTGAACCAACAGCGGTCCAGAACTCCGGGCTCGCAAAGTTGCGGATGACGATCCCCATCGGGATCATAAACATGTTTGCGATGCTGTGTTCAAAGCCGCTGGCGACGAACATGGCGACGGGCAGAACCATAATCATGGCTTTGTCCATCAGGCTACGTCCGGAGTAGCTCATCCAGACAGCCAGGCACACCATCAGGTTTGCGAGGATACCCAGAGCGACGGCTTCAATGAATGTGTGATGCATTTTGTGGTCGGCGGTTTGAAGGACGTTAAGCCCCCAGCCACCGTTGGCGGCCATGTACTCGCCAGACAACCACATGAGCAGAACAAAGAGCAAACAGCCAATCAGGTTGCCAACGTAGACGTTGAGCCAGTTGCGCGCCAGTTGGCCCCAGGTGATTCTTCCGCTCGCTTTTGCCACAACGATAAGGACTGTTGAGGTAAAGAGATCAGCGCCACAGATGACGCACAGAATCAAACCCAGTGAGAAACAGATACCGCCAATTAATTTTGCAATACCGAAAGGCATCGCAGCAGTACCGGTGGTCGCAGTGATGTAGAAGACAAATGCGATGGAGATGAACATACCAGCGGTAATCGCCAGATAGAACGTCGTCATCGGGTGCTTTGTTGCTTTATAGACACCCGCTTCTTCGGCCACTTTGGCCATCGCTGCTGGGAGTATTAGATCAAAAGGGTTGTCAGCTTTCACACTAACTCTCTCTTTATTAAGTCGGCGACGAGATACTAACAAAGCATTATAGAAGAGAAATTGATATAGATCATATCTCGCCTGGCTTATAGGCCCGCAAAGCGTGTGGTTTTGCTACGATTGCGGCGTAAGTTTTTGATTATCCGTATAAAAATAAATTTTAAAAGTTATGAAAAGAGTTGAATTATTTCCTGAAGGCTCCCGATGGCAGTTAATTAAAATGGAGTAATTGCCCTAAAAAGTAACAGTAAAACGCAAGTAAACTTAATTATATTTACCTGTGATTAACGTTATTATTACAATTAAAATTCATTGCGAATAAATATAAAAAACGGGGCAATGAAATTGCCCCGTAATATAGCTCAGCGGATAAGATACGCCTACAGTCTATGGTGTTATGTGCGCTTATTTTGACCAGTAAGCGACTTTCGCACGCTGCAGTTTTTCATACGCTTTCAGCAGAGACTGATGTGCCGGGAACGCTTTGAGGTCGCTGTCGACAGGCTGAAGGCCATAGAATGGCGCTTCACCGCTCAGGGCGGCACTTGCAGCTTCAACGGCATCAGCACCATACATACGCACGAACGCGTTCAAATATTGCAGCGGCTGGCGATCTTCTTCCTGAGAGAGCAGCAACAAGGTTTGCAGGCAGCGGTAATAATTTGCACGCTCAGCGCTGAATACAGACTGGTTGTACTCAATGGTCCACTCGGTCCAGGCCAAAGCCTGATCCAGATCGCCACCGGCCAGCGCCAGCATTGCTTTCAGTTCGCCAATACGCAGCGTGTACCAGCCAGTGTCTTTACCGGTCGCCAGACCCAGCAACTCGCGCACGCGAGTCATATCATCGTGACCTTCATCGTCCATTTGGGCAATCAGGTTCAAATACTCTTCTTTTTCCCATTCACTGCCCGGCAAGGCGAGCAAGGTTTCGCGAAGATGGCTGCCCATTGCGTTATTTGCCAGCCACAAATCTTCTGCTGGATAAATATCAGACATGCCAGGAACCAGAATACGGCAGGCGTAAACGCTCAGGTGTTCGTAATCGGCGATGTACACTTCTTTATCTTCGGCTTTGAAGATGGCCATTAGCGTGGCGAACTCTTCTTCGGTTGTGCCGGAGAAATTCCAGTCCACAAACGGGTAGTCAGCGTCCTGTTTGAACATGTCCCAGGAGATCAAACCGCTGGAATCAATGAAGTGAGTTTCCAGATTAGTGTGTTCGCCCACTTCTTCATCATCAAAGGTCGGTGGCGTAAACACGTCCAGATCTTTCAGGCTGCGGCCTTGCAGCAGCTCGGTCACGGTACGTTCCAGCGCTACGCCAAAATCAGGGTGCGCGCCAAATGAGGCGAAACACGTCCCGTTAGCTGGGTTGAACAGCACCACGCAGATAACCGGGTATTTACCGCCCAGTGAACCGTCGTACGCAAAGATCGGGAAACCTTCGGCTTCCAGTTTAGCGATGGATTCCACCACGCCCGGATAGCGCGCCAGCACGTCGCTCGGGATTTCCGGCAGGCTGATGGATTCCGCAATAATGCGATTTTTGATATGGCGCTCAAACACTTCAGAAAGACCCTGAACGCGAGCTTCGTTGCGGGTGTTACCAGCAGACATACCGTTGGAAACATACAGGTTACCGACGATGTTCATCGGAATGTAGACGGTTTGTTCATCAGACTGACGGGTAAACGGCAGGGCGCAAATACCTCGCTCGTCATTACCGGATTGCAGATCGATCAGCATACCGGCGGTCAGTTCGTTGTCAGGATCGTAAAATGCACGCAGGCGCGTATCCAGAATGCCGTCTGGCAATTCATCGTCTTCCGTCAGCGGGAACCATTTTTCATTCGGGTAATGCACGAACGGGCCGTTTGCGATCGTGTCGCCCAGCCAGAAATCCGCAAAGAAATAGTTTGTGGACAGACGCTCAAAATACTCACCCAGCGCAGAAGCCAAAGCCGCTTTTTTGGTGGCACCTTTACCGTTGGTAAAGCACAGCGCGCAATCGGTATCACGAATATGAACAGACCAGACGTGCGGAACTGGGTTGAGCCAGGAGGCTTCTTCGATATTAAAGCCCAGGTCGGTCAGTTTTTGCTGGAAGCGAGCGATGGAATCTTCCAGAGCGGCGTCTTTGCCGGGGATGAATGTTTGAGTCATGGCTATCACTTTTATCGTACGGTAAGCGCGCAATGATACGGGTTTTGCGTGACTGGCGCTATCTTCGCGAAGGATACGGCGAAAATAAAAGGCTGGACTATGCTTACAGGCAGTAACTCACTGTTAAGGCATAGAAAAAATGAAAGCGTTTGATCTTCAACGGATGGCATTCGACAAAGTTCCGTTAGAGTTTTTAGGGGAAGTGGCTCTTCGCAGCCTCTATACCTTTATATTGGTTTTTTTGTTTCTCAAGATTACGGGCCGCCGCGGCGTACGGCAGATGTCGTTATTTGAAGTATTAATCATCCTTACCCTCGGCTCGGCGGCTGGGGACGTTGCCTTTTACGATGACGTACCGATGATCCCGGTGTTGATCGTTTTTGTCACGCTGGCGTTGCTGTATCGCCTGGTGATGTGGTTGATGTCGAAAAGTGAAAAACTTGAGGATTTACTGGAAGGTAAACCGGTGGTGATTGTGCAAGAGGGGCAGCTCGCCTGGGAGAAAGTCCGCAGCGCAAACATGACAGAATTTGAGTTTTTCATGGAGTTACGCCTCAACAGCGTGGAGCAGTTGGGGCAAGTACGACTGGCTATTATGGAAACCAACGGCCAGATCAGCGTGTATTACTACGATGACGACGAGGTGAAGCCGGGCCTGTGTATTTTGCCCGATGAATGCGTGAAGCGATTTATGGTCGTGCCAGAATCAGGCGAGTATGCCTGTATACGTTGTAGCCATGTTGTCACCATGCAGGCGGGGGAACATCAATTATGTCCCCGCTGTGCGCATCCAGAATGGACGAAGGTTAGCAGGGCTAAACGTATCACCTGACAGCCATTTTGTCGGTTTTGTGCCTATGTGATGGCAGAATGTTTTGTGTGACGGTGGATACATTTTCCGGGTCAGAAGTTTTAGACATTGCGGCGCGTGTCACTGAATGATAAAACCGATATCCACAGTTATAACTTAGTGCTTTTAGCGTGGTGAGGGTAAATGGCTCAGGTCTTCAATTTCAGTTCAGGTCCGGCAATGTTACCGGTAGATGTACTTAAACAAGCCCAGCAGGAGCTTTGCGACTGGCAGGGCCTTGGTACATCGGTGATGGAAATTAGCCACCGTGGTAAAGAATTTATCCACGTGGCGGAAGAGGCAGAAAAGGATTTTCGCGATCTGCTGAATATTCCCTCGAACTACAAAGTATTGTTCTGTCATGGCGGCGGTCGTGGTCAGTTTGCAGGAATTCCGTTAAATCTGTTGGGCGACAAAACGGTCGCAGATTATGTCGATGCCGGTTACTGGGCTGCCAGTGCGGTCAAAGAAGCGCATAAATACTGCACACCCAATGTGATCGATGCCAAAGTGACGGTTGATGGCTTGCGCGCAGTTAAACCCATGAGCGAGTGGCAGCTATCCGACAATGCCGCGTATCTGCACTACTGCCCGAATGAAACGATCGATGGTATCGCCATTCATGAAGAGCCAAACTTTGGCAATGATGTGGTGGTCACTGCGGATCTTTCTTCCACCATTCTCTCCGGTCCGCTGGACGTAAGCCGCTACGGCGTCATCTATGCGGGTGCGCAAAAAAACATTGGTCCGGCTGGCTTGACGTTGGTAATTGTGCGTGAAGATCTTTTAGGTAAAGCGCATAAGGCGTGTCCTTCCATTCTCGATTACACCGTGCTGAACGATAACGACTCGATGTTCAACACCCCGCCGACGTTCGCCTGGTATCTTTCTGGCCTTGTTTTTAAATGGCTCAAGAAAAACGGTGGCGTGGCGCAGATGGACAAGATCAATCAGCAAAAAGCCGAGCTGCTTTACAGCACAATTGATGGCAGTGACTTCTATCGTAACGATGTCGCGAAAGCCAACCGCTCGCGCATGAACGTGCCGTTCCAGCTTGCGGACAGCAATCTGGATAAAGTCTTCCTTGAAGAGTCTTTCGCCGCAGGTTTGCATGCGCTAAAAGGCCACCGCGTCGTGGGCGGCATGCGTGCTTCTATCTACAATGCGATGCCTCTTGAAGGCGTCAACGCGCTGACCGATTTTATGGTCGACTTCGAACGTCGCCACGGTTAATCGCGCTATGTTCACCCCGTAGCGTCGCTGCGGGGTTTTTTATTATGTCGAGTTGAGAGTTAAGCTTCATGGAATCCCTGACGTTACAACCTATCGCGCGAGTTGATGGCACCATTAATCTGCCTGGCTCAAAAAGTGTCTCGAACCGCGCGCTGCTGCTGGCCGCTTTGGCAAACGGCACCACTGTTCTTACTAACTTGCTGGATAGTGATGACGTTCGCCATATGCTCAATGCGCTGAAGGCGTTGGGTGTTCAGTTCACGCTGTCTGCCGATCGTACCCGCTGCGAAGTCGTGGGTAACGGCGGCGCGCTCAAATCGGCTACCGAACTGGAGTTGTTTTTAGGTAACGCGGGAACGGCGATGCGCCCGCTGGCAGCTGCGTTGTGTCTGGGAAGTAACGATATCGTGCTGACCGGTGAACCGCGCATGAAAGAGCGTCCGATTGGCCATCTGGTCGACGCGCTGCGTCAGGGCGGCGCGCAGATTGACTACCTTGAGCAGAAAAACTATCCGCCAGTACGTTTACGCGGTGGGTTTACCGGCGGCAATGTGGAAGTCGACGGCAGCGTATCCAGTCAATTCCTGACCGCGCTTTTAATGACTGCGCCTCTGGCCCCGCAGGATACGGTGATTAGCATCAAAGGCGATCTGGTGTCTAAACCTTATATCGATATCACATTGCATCTGATGAAAACGTTTGGCGTTGAGGTCGAAAACCAGGCGTATCAGCGCTTTGTGGTTCGCGGTGCGCAGCAATATCAATCTCCGGGCAATTATCTCGTTGAAGGCGATGCATCTTCAGCGTCCTATTTCCTGGCCGCAGGTGCGATTAAAGGCGGCACGGTTAAAGTTACGGGAATCGGGCGTAACAGCGTGCAGGGCGATATTCGCTTTGCCGATGTGCTGGAAAAAATGGGCGCGGTGGTGACCTGGGGCGATGATTTCATCTCCTGTACGCAAGGTGAGCTCAATGCGGTTGATATGGACATGAACCATATTCCGGATGCGGCAATGACCATTGCGACGGCGGCGCTGTTTGCCAAAGGAACAACAACGCTTCGAAATATTTACAACTGGCGCGTCAAAGAAACGGACCGTTTGTTTGCGATGGCGACTGAGCTGCGTAAAGTCGGGGCACAGGTAGAGGAGGGCGAAGATTATATTCGCATCACGCCTCCTGCAAAACTGCAGGTCGCAGAGATAGGCACCTACAACGATCACCGCATGGCGATGTGCTTCTCGCTGGTGGCGTTATCCGACACGCCAGTGACGATTCTCGATCCGAAATGCACCGCCAAAACCTTCCCGGATTATTTCGAACAGCTCGCACGCATCAGTACTCTTGCTTGATAAATCCCTGCCGCATCTTCGGATGCGGCAAAGACTTACGCTTCCTGACGGTGTTCCCGCCCATTTCTTCTACACTCTGCTTCATTAATTCCGTAATTTGCATGCAAAGATAACAGTTGCCTGCTTTGGCGCGTATAATGCGCGGCGTTCATGTTAACGGTATGCCTTAATGAAGGAGAAAAAGATGACGGCAGTTGCCCCGGTAATCACTATTGATGGGCCAAGTGGCGCAGGGAAAGGGACTCTGTGTAAAGCGATGGCAGAAGCATTGCAATGGCATCTTTTAGACTCGGGAGCAATCTATCGCGTACTGGCTTTAGCGGCGTTACATCACCATGTCGATGTAGCCTCTGAAGAAGCGCTGGTGCCTCTGGCTGCGCATCTGGACGTACGTTTTATCTCTACACATGGCAACCTTGAAGTCATTCTTGAAGGCGAAGACGTGAGCGGTGAAATCCGCACCCAGGAAGTGGCGAATGCGGCTTCACAGGTCGCTGCCTTCCCACGTGTTCGAGAGGCGCTGTTGCGTCGCCAGCGGGCATTCCGTGAAGCGCCGGGGCTCATTGCCGATGGCCGTGACATGGGCACAGTGGTCTTCCCCGATGCGCCTGTTAAAATTTTCCTGGACGCCTCATCGGAAGAACGCGCGCAACGCCGCATGCTTCAGTTGCAGGAAAAGGGGTTTAGTGTTAACTTTGATCGCCTTTTATCCGAGATAAAAGAGCGCGACGACCGCGATCGTAACCGCGCTGTAGCACCGCTTGTTCCGGCAGAAGATGCCTTAGTTCTGGATTCGACCAGTTTAACTATTGAGCAAGTGATTGAAAAAGCGTTACAATATGCGCGCCAGAAATTGGCACTCGCTTAACTGCGACAGAATTGGTAGTACCCCCGCTGCAATGGATTGACGGCGGGTATGTGAAACAACCCCATCCGGCACGGAGCCAGGTGGACGTTATATTAACCTGAAGATTAAACATGACTGAATCTTTTGCTCAACTATTTGAAGAATCCTTAAAAACAATCGAAACCCGTCCGGGTTCCATCGTTCGTGGTGTTGTTGTTGCTATCGACAAAGATATCGTACTGGTTGACGCCGGTCTGAAATCTGAGTCTGCCATTCCGGCAGAGCAGTTCAAAAACGCCCAGGGCGAGCTGGAAATCCAGGTGGGTGACGAAGTTGACGTTGCACTGGATGCAGTAGAAGACGGCTTCGGTGAAACTCTGCTGTCCCGTGAGAAAGCTAAACGTCACGAAGCTTGGATCACGCTGGAAAAAGCTTACGAAGAAGCTGAAACTGTCGTCGGTGTTATCAACGGCAAAGTTAAAGGTGGCTTCACTGTTGAGCTGAACGGTATTCGCGCGTTCCTGCCAGGTTCACTGGTAGACGTTCGTCCTGTTCGCGATACTCTGCACCTCGAAGGCAAAGAGCTCGAGTTCAAAGTCATCAAGCTGGACCAGAAGCGTAACAACGTTGTTGTTTCTCGTCGTGCAGTTATCGAATCCGAGAACAGCGCAGAGCGCGATCAGCTGCTGGAAAACCTGCAGGAAGGCATGGAAGTCAAAGGTATCGTTAAGAACCTCACTGACTACGGCGCATTCGTTGATCTGGGTGGCGTTGATGGCCTGTTGCACATCACCGACATGGCGTGGAAACGCGTTAAGCATCCAAGCGAAATCGTAAACGTTGGCGATGAAATCACTGTTAAAGTGCTGAAGTTCGACCGCGAGCGTACCCGTGTTTCCCTGGGTCTGAAACAGCTTGGCGAAGATCCATGGGTCGCTATCGCTAAACGTTACCCAGAAGGTACTAAACTGACTGGTCGCGTTACCAACCTGACTGACTATGGCTGCTTCGTTGAAATCGAAGAAGGCGTTGAAGGCCTGGTTCACGTTTCCGAAATGGATTGGACCAACAAAAACATCCACCCATCCAAAGTTGTTAACGTTGGTGATGTAGTGGAAGTTATGGTTCTGGATATCGACGAAGAACGTCGTCGTATCTCCCTGGGCCTGAAACAGTGCAAAAACAACCCATGGCAGCAGTTCGCGGAAACCCACAACAAGGGCGACCGTGTTGAAGGTAAAATCAAGTCTATCACTGACTTCGGTATCTTCATCGGCCTGGACGGCGGCATCGATGGCCTGGTTCACCTGTCTGACATCTCCTGGAACGCTACAGGCGAAGAAGCAGTTCGTGAATACAAAAAAGGCGACGAAATTGCAGCGGTTGTTCTGCAAGTTGACGCAGAACGTGAGCGTATCTCTCTGGGCGTTAAACAGCTCGCAGAAGATCCGTTCAACAACTGGGTTGCTGTGAACAAGAAAGGCGCAATCGTAAACGGTAAAGTGACTGCAGTTGACGCTAAAGGCGCAACCGTAGAGCTGGCTGACGGCGTTGAAGGTTACCTGCGCGCTTCTGAAGCTTCACGTGACCGCGTTGAAGATGCGACTCTGGTTCTGAACGTTGGCGACGATGTTGAAGCTAAGTTCACCGGTGTTGACCGTAAGAACCGTGCAATCAGCCTGTCTGTTCGTGCTAAAGACGAAGCTGATGAGAAAGATGCAATCGCAACTGTTAACAAACAGGAAGATGCTGGTTTCTCCAACAACGCAATGGCTGAAGCTTTCAAAGCAGCTAAAGGCGAGTAATATCAAGTTCTCTGCATCTTACTGAGATGTAACTCTGTTACATCTCGAAGGATGACGAGCAGACTTGACAGATTGCTGGATTCGTCCTGTAATCAATAACAAAGGGCGGCTACGGCCGCCCTTGTTTAATAAGCTGTTCAGCTAAATGGTTTGAAGGAACCGGAGGAATCATGACCAAGTCAGAATTGATTGAAAGACTTGCCAGCCAGCAATCGCACATTCCTGCAAAAGCAGTGGAAGATGCAGTTAAAGAGATGCTGGAGCATATGGCCTCGACTCTTGCACAGGGCGAGCGCATTGAAATCCGCGGTTTCGGTAGTTTCTCTCTGCACTATCGTGCACCACGAACCGGGCGTAACCCGAAGACTGGCGATAAAGTGGATCTGGAAGGCAAATATGTTCCGCACTTTAAACCTGGTAAAGAACTGCGCGATCGCGCCAATATTTACGGAAACTGAGTTTGCCTGCGGGCAAAACTGGGTTATCTAATGAAAGCACCTTCGGGTGCTTTTTTTATGGGTTTAGCTATAAACCTGAAGCCGCTTCGCAAGTACCCTTTGTCGTTACTGCAAACTGAAACAACCCCTTCTGCACTGCGCGTATTTTCTCCTTTTCCAGGCTGACTTTGCACTATTACCGTACCACACTGTCCTGAACAGGGAGGTGTTATGGGTATTCCAGCGATAAGTGCATGTCTGATAACAGCGATATTACCGCTGTTGTGGTTGCCTTCACTTCCCGATATTTGGACGACCTGGGTTTGTGTCGCCACTGGGACTTTACTGGGATTCCAGCGGTTGAGATGGCTACGCTATGTCGGTTTGTGGATGATTTTCTTTGCGTGGGGCGTGTTAGCCGCTCTTGAATCCGTTTGGCCTATGCAGCATTTAACGGCAGGGCCGCAGCAAGCTGAGGTGGTGATTACATGGACCGATGGCGCAACTACTCATCAAGGGCGAATCGTGAGCCTCAACGGAAAACCCTGGTTTTCAACAACAGGCGTCACTCTATACGGTAACTATTTACCGCAACCATCATGCGCGGGACAGCGGTGGGCCATGACGTTACGCCTTCGCACTGTTCACGGTGAACTCAATGATGGGGGATTCGATTCACAGCGCTATGCGCTAAGCATGCATCAGCCGCTGAGCGGGCGCTTCACCCATGCAGAAGCAGTAGATCTCACCTGCAGCTTACGGGCTCGCTATCTTTCTTCGCTCACTTCAGCTTTAGCGCCTTACTCATGGGGTTCAGTCATTCTCGGGCTCGGAATGGGGGAACGATTAGCGATCTCTCCTGAGATCAAAAACTTGATGCGGGAAACGGGTACGTTACACCTGATGGCGATTTCCGGTTTACACATTGCCTTTGCGGCATCAATCGTATGGCTTATCGTGCGAGGCATCCAGTTCTTCCTTCCGTGTCGCTGGGCGGGATGGCGCATGCCACTTCTGGCAGGCGTCTGTTTCGCTGCGTTCTATGCGTGGCTCACTGGTATGCAGCCGCCAGCGCTACGCACCGTCGTTTCGCTCATTGCACTGGCATCACTCCGTTTCAGCGGTCGTCAGTGGTCTCCGTGGCAGGTGTGGTTATCCTGTGTAGCGGCAATTCTTATTGTCGACCCTCTGGCGGTCCTTTCACAAAGCCTCGCGCTTTCCGCCTTTGCCGTCGTCGCGCTTATTTTTTGGTATCAGTGGCTGCCTTTGCCGGAAGGGGGCTATCCGCGGTGGATAAAACCCTTGATCACTCTGCTGCATTTGCAATTGGGGATGCTGTTTTTACTGTTACCGCTACAGGTCAGTATTTTTCACGGGATGAGCATTTCATCGTTAGTCGCCAATATTTTTGCCGTCCCGCTGGTGACGTTTATTTCAGTACCGCTGATCCTGGCGGGAATGCTGTTACACCTTTGTCCCTTACCTCTGTTCGAGGAGTGTGTTTGGCTGTTAGCGGATAAATCTCTGGCTGTTCTCTTCTGGCTGCTGAAAGGGCTACCGGATGGCTGGATAGATATTGATGAACGCTGGCTACCGGTCACGCTCTTGCCATGGCTCGCAATTATTGGCTGGCGATTTCGGGCCTGGGTATCGGCTCCTGCGATAAGTATTGTCAGCAGTGTGTTGCTCACGTATCTGTTGTGGCGCCCTGTGAAATCAGAAGGTTGGACGGTCCATATGCTGGATATTGGGCAGGGGCTGGCAATGGTCATCGAGCATAATGGCAGGGCCATTTTGTACGATACCGGGTTGGCCTGGCCGGGCGGAGACAGTGCGAAGCAGCACATTATTCCCTGGCTGCGCTGGCACCATCTGACACCTGAAGGGGTCATCATTAGCCATGAACATAGCGATCATATCGGTGGGTTGAATTCATTACGTGAGGTGTGGCCAATGATGTGGGTAAGAAGCCCGCTAGGTTGGGCCAATCATCAGCCCTGTTTCAAGGGGCAACACTGGCAGTGGCAAGGCTTGACCTTTACGGTTCACTGGCCGCCGAGAGAGTACCAGGCGTTAGGTAATAATCGTTCATGCGTGGTGAAAATCGATGATGGTAAGCACAGTGCATTGTTAACGGGCGATATTGAAGCAAAGGCCGAGTTAGCGATGCTTAGTCACCACTGGCAGTTTCTAGCGTCTACACTTATCCAGGTGCCACATCATGGCAGTAATACGTCTTCGTCTCAGGCGCTGGTACAGCGTGTTGGAGGGAAAATTGCGTTAGCCTCGGCGGCGCGTTACAACACCTGGCGATTTCCGTCTTTCAAAGTGGTTAAACGTTACAAACAGGAAGGCTACTCTTGGTTCGATACACCTCAGTATGGGCAAATCTCAGTTAGTTTTTCATCTCAGGGTTGGCAAATCCGCCGCTTACGAGATCAAATTTTACCGCGTTGGTATCATCAGTGGTTTGGCGTGCCCGTAGATAACGGGTAGAATATGCGGCTATTTCAACAAATGCTGGTTTTTTGAATGCATAACGACAAAGATCTCTCCACGTGGCAGACCTTCCGCCGACTCTGGCCGATGATTGCACCCTTTAAAACAGGTCTGATCGTGGCGGGTGTCGCATTAATCCTCAACGCAGCAAGCGATACCTTTATGCTATCGCTCCTTAAACCGTTACTGGACGACGGTTTTGGTAAAACGGATCGCTCAGTGTTGCTGTGGATGCCTCTGGTGGTTATCGGGCTGATGATCCTTCGCGGCGTGACCAGCTATGTCTCTAGCTACTGCATCTCGTGGGTATCGGGCAAAGTGGTGATGACCATGCGTCGTCGGCTGTTCAGCCACATGATGGGGATGCCCGTTGCTTTCTTCGATAAGCAATCTACCGGCACCTTACTGTCGCGTATCACTTATGATTCCGAGCAAGTGGCGTCGTCATCTTCAAGTGCGCTGATTACCGTCGTACGTGAAGGGGCCTCGATTATCGGCCTCTTCGTTTTGATGTTCTATTACAGCTGGCAGTTGTCGATCATCCTAATCGTCCTGGCACCCATTGTTTCAATCGCTATTCGCGTCGTATCAAAGCGTTTTCGTAGCATCAGTAAGAATATGCAGAATACGATGGGGCAGGTGACGACCAGTGCCGAACAAATGCTGAAAGGCCACAAAGAGGTATTAATCTTTGGTGGGCAGGATGTTGAAACTAAACGCTTTGACAAGGTCAGCAACAAAATGCGTTTACAGGGGATGAAGCTGGTTTCAGCCTCTTCAATCTCGGATCCGATCATTCAGCTGATTGCCTCTCTGGCTCTGGCATTTGTTCTTTATGCTGCCAGCTTCCCAAGCGTTATGGAGACATTAACTGCGGGCACGATAACTGTGGTGTTCTCATCGATGATTGCTCTGATGCGCCCGCTGAAATCATTGACCAACGTTAATGCCCAGTTCCAGCGCGGTATGGCGGCATGTCAGACGCTGTTCAGTATTCTGGACTCCGAACAAGAAAAAGACGAAGGCAAACGTGTTATCGAACGCGCTCACGGTGATGTGGAGTTCCGCAATGTGACCTTCACTTATCCTGGCCGCGAAGTCCCTGCCTTGCGCAATATCAACCTGAGCATTCCAGCAGGTAAAACAGTTGCGCTTGTCGGACGTTCAGGATCAGGTAAATCGACGATTGCCAGCCTGATGACCCGTTTCTATGATATCGATGAAGGTGAAATTCTGCTGGACGGTCATGACCTGAGAGAGTACACGCTTCAGTCGCTGCGTAATCAGGTGGCGCTGGTCTCTCAAAACGTCCATCTGTTCAACGATACGGTAGCCAATAACATCGCTTATGCACGTACGGAAGAGTACAGCCGTGAAGCAATCGAAAATGCGGCGCGTATGGCTTATGCGATGGACTTCATCAACAAGATGGATAACGGTCTCGACACCATTATCGGCGAGAACGGCGTGCTGCTTTCAGGCGGTCAGCGTCAGCGAATCGCGATAGCTCGCGCGTTGTTGCGCGACAGTCCGATTCTGATTCTGGATGAAGCAACCTCTGCGCTGGATACCGAGTCTGAGCGCGCGATTCAGTCGGCGCTGGATGAACTGCAGAAAAACCGCACATCGCTGGTGATTGCACACCGCTTGTCCACGATCGAGCAAGCGGATGAAATCGTCGTGGTGGAAGATGGCTTGATCGTCGAGCGTGGAAGCCATGCGGATCTTATCGAGCAACGCGGCGTCTATGCGCAGCTTCATAAAATGCAGTTTGGCGCATGATTGCACGCATCTGGTCCGGAGAATCACCTCTGTGGCTGCTGCTATTGCCGCTTTCCTGGCTGTATGGCCTGGTGAGCGGCATCATCCGTCTTTGCTACCGAATTGGCATTAAACGTTCGTGGCGTGCACCGGTACCCGTTGTTGTCGTCGGCAATCTCACGGCCGGGGGGAATGGTAAAACACCCGTGGTCATTTGGCTGGTGGAACAACTTTCTCAGCGGGGTATTCAAGCTGGCGTTGTGTCACGGGGCTATGGTGGAAAAGCGGAAAGTTATCCTCTGCTGCTGACATCCCAGACCACAACGGAACAAGCGGGCGACGAGCCTGTACTTATCTTTCAGCGAACCGGGGCTCCGGTTGCTGTTTCACCAAATCGGAGCGAAGCCGTTCAGGCGTTGCTGGCCGCAAACCCGGTTGACATCGTCATCACGGACGATGGCTTGCAGCATTATGCTCTCGCACGTGACAAAGAAATCGTGGTTATTGACGGCGTGCGTCGTTTCGGTAATGGCTGGTGGTTACCCGCGGGTCCGATGCGCGAACGAGCGTCGCGACTGCGCACGGTCGACGCTGTCATCGTCAACGGCGGTGAAGCGCTGCCAGGTGAAATTCCGATGCGATTAATCCCCAGTCAGGCCGTGAATCTACTGACCGGAGAAAGGCGGGAGGTTTCGCAACTGCCCGCCCTGGTGGCGATGGCAGGAATCGGCCATCCACCTCGTTTCTTTGCGACGCTGGAGCAATGTGGTGCCCATCTTGAAGCCAGGATTCCTCTTGCCGATCATCAGGCACTTAGCCTTGTGGATGTTGACCCGCTGGTGACCGTTAACCAAAACCTGATCATGACCGAGAAAGATGCAGTTAAATGCCGCGCTTTCGCAAAACCTAACTGGTGGTATCTTCCGGTGGATGCTGAACTCAGCGGTGAAAAGCCAGAACTCTTGCTCCAGGAACTGATGTCGCTGGTGCGTTAAGCACATACGGTTCTGGTAGCGCGATGACGAACAGGAAAACGCATGCCCTTACCGCACCTCTCGCTCCAGGCAGCCCGTAATCTGCACCTTGCCGCACAGGGCCTTTTAAAGAAGCCCCGTCGCCGTGCGCAACCCTCGGATATTCTCTCTACTGTTCAGCGTATGTCGCTGTTGCAAATCGATACGATCAACATTGTTGCTCGCAGCCCTTATCTCGTCCTTTTTAGTCGCCTGGGAGATTATCCTTCCCACTGGCTTGATGACGCGCTGAGTCGGGGAGAGCTCATGGAATATTGGGCTCATGAGGCATGTTTTCTGCCGCGAAGTGATTTTGGTCTGGTCCGCCACCGGATGCTGGCGCCAGAAAAAATGGGCTGGAAGTATCGTCAGGAGTGGATGCACGAAAATGCGGATGAGATCGAACAACTCATCGAGCACATTCACGAAAACGGCCCGGTCCGCTCAGCAGATTTTGAACATCCCCGCAAAGGCACAAGCGGTTGGTGGGAGTGGAAGCCGCATAAACGGCATCTCGAAGGGCTTTTTACGTCTGGAAAAGTCATGGTAGTTGAGCGGCGTAATTTCCAGCGAGTTTACGATCTCACTCATCGCGTGATGCCTCACTGGGATGATGCGCGCGATCTGCTCGATCAAACAGCGGCAGAGGCCATCATGCTGGACAATAGCGCCCGTAGTTTAGGCATTTACCGCATGCAGTGGCTGGCGGATTACTATCGCCTTCGTCAACCGGCCCTGAAATCGACGCTTGAACGCTGGCAAGAAAACCAGCGAGTGGTGCAGGTGGACGTAGAAACGTTGGGTGAAATGTGGCTACATGCGGATTTATTACCGCTCCTGCCTCTGGCTCTGGACGGGAAGTTGAGCGCGTCACACAGTACCGTATTATCACCGTTTGATCCTATCGTCTGGGACCGCAAGCGCGCCGAACAACTGTTTGGTTTTACGTATCGTCTTGAATGCTACACTCCCGCGCCAAAGCGTCAGTATGGCTACTTTGTTCTACCGCTGCTGCATAAAGGCCAACTGGTGGGGCGTATGGATGCCAAAATGCACCGAAAAACAGGCGTACTGGAAGTGATTGCGTTGTATCTGGAAGAGGGCGTCAGAGTCAGTTCAGCGCTGGAAAAAGGGCTTTTCTCCGCACTTAACCATTTCGCCAGTTGGCAGGGGGCAAATCGGGTCACTCTGTCGCGATTACCCGATCAACTTTTCGAGGCGTGTCGGAGTGGCTGGGAAATAGACATAGCCTGAAAAAGGAATGTGGTAAGCTTTCATCATTATTGATACGGAGGAACTATGGATCACCGTTTACTTGAAATCATTGCCTGCCCGGTGTGCAACGGCAAACTCTATTACAGCCAGGATAAACAAGAACTTATTTGCAAACTGGACAATCTGGCGTTTCCGCTGCGCGATGGCATTCCGGTCCTGCTTGAAACGCAAGCCCGCTCGCTGGCGGCAGAAGAGAGCCGACCATGAGTTTTGTCGTCATTATTCCGGCGCGTTTTGCCTCCATGCGTTTACCAGGCAAGCCGCTGGTGGATATTAATGGCAAACCGATGATTGTCCATGTGCTTGAAAGAGCCCGTGAGTCAGGTGCCGATCGTGTGATTGTTGCCACGGATCACGAAGACGTTGCCCGTGCCGTCGAAGCGGCCGGTGGCGAAGTATGCATGACTCGCGCCGATCATCAGTCCGGCACGGAAAGACTGGCTGAAGTCGTCGAAAAATGTGGTTTTAGCGATGACACCGTTATCGTTAATGTGCAGGGCGATGAGCCGATGATCCCGGCGGCGATAATTCGCCAGGTTGCGGAAAACCTCGCGCAGCGTCAGGTGGGAATGGCAACGCTTGCCGTACCAATTCATCATGCTGAAGAAGCGTTTAATCCGAACGCGGTTAAAGTGGTGATGGACGCTGAAGGCTACGCGCTCTATTTCTCCCGCGCAGCTATTCCGTGGGATCGCGACCGTTTTGCTGCCTCTCAAGAGGTGATTGGCGACACGTTCCTGCGACACCTGGGTATTTACGGCTATCGCGCCGGCTTTATCCGCCGCTATGTGACCTGGGCGCCAAGTCCGCTGGAGCAAATCGAAATGCTCGAACAGCTGCGTGTGCTCTGGTATGGCGAAAAAATCCACGTTGCGGTTGCCCAGGAAGTTCCTGGAACGGGCGTTGATACACCTGAAGATCTCGAACGCGTGCGTGCTGAACTGCATTAATTTCCCCACATCCCCTCACTCGAGGGGATGCTCTACCGCCAGGTTTTCCTTCATTTTTCTTCATCCAAATTGATCTTATCGGGGTGACATCCGTCTGCGACGCGCTCATTATAAAAGCAGTAGTTTTGATGGGGATAATCTGATATGGAACAGCTGCGTGCCGAGCTAAGCCACCTGCTGGGGGAACAACTCAGCCGGGTGGAGTGCGTGAATGAAAAGGCGGACACTTCGCTGTGGTCGCTGTATGACAGTCACGGTAATCCGATGCCGCTAATGGCAAGGAGTTTTTCTTCCCCCGGTATCGCCAGACAGCTGGCGTGGAAAATGTCTCTGCTCGCGCGTAGCGGAACGGTGCGTATGCCGACCGTCTATGGCGTGATGACGCATGAAGAACATCCCGGTCCGGATGTTTTGTTGATTGAACGGTTGCGCGGGGTTCCCGTTGAGGCACCCGCTCGTACGCCGGACAGATGGGAGCAACTGAAAGACCAAATCGTTGAAGCGCTACTTGCCTGGCACCGGCAGGATAGTCGTGGTCTGGTGGGCGCTGTTGACAGCACCCAGGAAAATATCTGGCCTCACTGGTATCGCCAGCGTGTCGCAGTATTGTGGGGCACGCTCAATCAATTCAGTAATACCGGACTGACGATGCAGGATAAGCGAATTTTATTCCGCACGCGCGAATGTCTGCCAGCGTTGTTCGACGGTTTTAACGACAATTGCGTGTTGATTCATGGCAATTTCACCCTGCGCAGCATGCTTAAGGATTCACGCAGCGATCAGCTACTGGCGATGGTTGGGCCGGGAATTATGCTCTGGGCACCGCGGGAATATGAGCTTTTCCGTTTAAGCGACAGTGGTCTGGCAGAGGGTTTGCTTTGGCATTATCTCCAGCGCGCGCCCGTCTCGGAATCCTTCCTCTGGCGGCGCTGGGTCTATCTCATGTGGGATGAAGTGGCGCAGCTCGTCAACACAGGGCGCTTTAATCGCGCCAATTTCGATCTCGCCTCGAAATCACTCTTGCCCTGGCTCGCCTGACGATCCTTTTAACCATTGCCAGAGGCGTCCGAGCGTTTCATAGCCCACGCGATCGCTGTGCATCAGCCACACCGGTGACGGGATCGCGCGTTCCCATGGGTTCAGCGGCGCATCAACGGCCAGTTGATTAGCTGGCGCGGGGAGAGGATGTAACCCGGCATGTTCAAAGAAAATCATCGCGCGGGGTAAATGCGAGGCGGATGTCACCAGCAGGAATGGAGCATCACCGATGGCCTGTTTCACCGCTGCGGCTTCTTCTTCCGTATCTTTAGGGCTGTCGAGCGTGATTATCGCCGAGCGCGGCACGCCAAGTGATTCAGCCACGCGCGCCCCGGCTTCAGCGGTACTCACCGGATTGGTTTTTGCGGCTGCGCCCGTAAAGATCATTTTAGACCCCGGGTTCGCCAGCCACAGGCGAATGCCTTCGTTCAGACGCGGCAAACTGTTGTTGATCAAATTTGAACTGGGTGCCCAATTGGGATCCCAGGTGTAGCCGCCACCCAGCACCACGATGTAATCCACCTTCTGTTTCCCCTGCCACGTCGGGTACTTATTTTCAATAGGGCGCAACAGCCCATCAGCGACAGGTTGCAGGCTCAACAGCAGTAACATCAGCCAGGCCGCTGTCATCACGGTTTTTGCCGTTTTCTGAAAACGCGTCAACCAAAGCAGCAGCAGTCCAAGTGCCATCAGCAACAGCAAGAGTGGAAGAGGAAGCATCATGCCTCCAATAACTTTCTTTAGGGTAAAAAGCATCCTTTTTGGCTCCTTTTTTGACCATACAGCAGGCGATTACCCGCGATATTACACCAGAGAGGTTCATTATCCGCGCGGGTGTGACAAAATAGCGGTTTTGCTGGTAGCGGGTGGAACTCTCCCAATGCGGGATCGCAATTTCGATGACATCGCGGAAAAGTTTTCGCGCAATATTTACGGCACCACCAAAGGGCAGTTGCGCCAGACGATCCTCTGGCAGGATCTGGATACGCTGCTTGCCACCTACGGTAGCCGAAAGTTGCGCGTTCTCGATGCCGGCGGCGGTGAAGGTCAGACGGCCATTTTAATGGCCGAGCGCGGTCATCACGTGACGTTTTGCGATCTTTCCGCTGAGATGGTCGCGCGCGCGAAACGCGCGGCACACGAGAAAGGTGTGAGCGACAACATGCATTTTATACATTGCGCCGCTCAGGACATTGCCCAGCATTTGGAAACGCAGGTTGATCTGATATTGTTTCACGCGGTACTTGAATGGGTCGCTGAACCGCAAGCTATGTTAAACACGCTGTGGACTGTGCTAAACCCCGGCGGCGCACTGTCGCTGATGTTCTACAATGCCAATGGCCTGTTGATGCGCAATGTGCTGGTGGGCAATTTCGGTTATGTGCAGCAGGGCATGTATAAAAAGAAACGACGCACGCTTTCGCCAGATTTTCCGCGCGATCCCCAGCAGGTCTATGGCTGGCTGGAGGAGATTGGCTGGGAAATTACCGGCAAAACGGGCGTCAGGGTGTTTCATGATTATCTGCGCGATAAACAAAAACAGCATGAATGTCTGGACGCCTTAACAGAAATAGAAACACGGTATTGCCGCCAGGAGCCGTTTGTGAGCCTTGGCCGCTATATACACGTCACCGCGATTAAAAGCCTGGCCCGTTAGGCTTACACCGCAGATGCAAGGATAATTTATGAGTGATTTTTCCCAGACAGTCCCCGAGCTGGTTGCCTGGGCCAGAAAAAACGATTTCTCCATCGCGCTGCCGGTCGACAGACTCTCTTTTCTGCTGGCCATTGCCACGCTGAATGGCGAGCGCCTGGATGGTGAAATGAGCGAGGTTGAACTGGTGGACGCTTTCCGCCATGTGAGTGATGCGTTTGAGCAAACCAGCGAAACCATTAGCGTGCGTGCCAACAACGCAATTAACGATATGGTGCGTCAACGTCTGCTGAACCGCTTTACCAGCGAGCAGACTGAAGGCAACGCCATCTATCGTTTGACGCCTCTGGGTATCGGCATCACGGATTATTACATTCGTCAGCGTGAGTTTTCCACGCTGCGCCTTTCCATGCAGCTATCAATCGTTGCGGATGAGCTAAAGCGTGCAGCGGATGCGGCGGATGAAAACGGAGATGAATTCCACTGGCATCGCAACGTTTATGCTCCGCTGAAATACTCGGTCGCGGAAATTTTTGACAGCATCGATCTGACCCAGCGCTTGATGGATGAGCAGCAGCAACAGGTAAAAGACGATATCGCGCAGCTGCTGAACAAAGACTGGCGTGCGGCGATCTCAAGCTGTGAACTTTTATTGTCAGAAACCTCGGGTACGCTACGTGAACTGCAGGATACGCTGGAAGCGGCAGGCGATAAGCTCCAGGCCAATTTGTTGCGCATCCAGGATGCGACGATGGCGCATGACAATCTGCATTTCGTCGACAAGCTGGTGTTCGATCTGCAAAGTAAACTCGACCGTATTATTAGCTGGGGTCAACAGTCGATTGACCTGTGGATCGGCTACGACCGTCACGTACATAAGTTTATCCGTACCGCGATTGATATGGATAAAAACCGTGTGTTTGCTCAGCGTCTACGCCAGTCGGTGCAAACCTATTTCGATGCGCCATGGGCGCTGACCTACGCCAATGCTGACCGTCTGCTGGACATGCGTGACGAAGAGATGACCCTTCGCGATGAAGAGGTCACCGGTGAACTGCCGCCGGATCTGGAATTTGAAGAGTTCAACGAAATTCGTGAACAACTTGCGGCCATGATCGAAGAACAGCTGGCGGTCTATAAATCCAGACAAGTGCCGCTAGATCTCGGTCTCGTGGTGCGCGATTATCTGGTGCAATACCCGCGTGCGCGTCATTTCGATATTGCCCGCATCGTCGTCGACCAGGCCGTACGTCTGGGCGTCGCGCAAGCAGATTTCACCGGACTGCCGCCGAAGTGGCAGCCGATTAACGATTACGGAGCCAAGGTACAGGCGCATGTCATTGACAAATATTGAACAAATGATGCCAGTTAAGCTGGCCCAGGCGCTGGCGAATCCGTTATTTCCGGCGCTGGATAGCCAATTGCGTGCCGGTCGCCACATTGGCCTTGATGAACTGGATAATCACGCGTTTCTGATGGATTTCCAGGAGTATCTGGAAGAGTTTTACGCCCGCTATAACGTGGAGCTAATCCGCGCCCCGGAAGGATTCTTCTATCTGCGCCCGCGCTCAACGACGTTGATCCCGCGTTCGGTTCTTTCGGAATTGGACATGATGGTGGGCAAAATCCTTTGCTATCTCTATCTCAGCCCAGAGCGTCTAGCCAATGAGGGGATTTTCACCCAGCAAGAGCTGTACGATGAGCTGTTGACCCTGGCAGAAGAGGGCAAACTGCTGAAGCTGGTGAACAATCGTTCCACCGGTTCAGATCTCGATCGTCAGAAATTACAGGAAAAAGTGCGCTCTTCCCTGAGCCGTCTGCGTCGCCTCGGCATGGTGTGGTTTATGGGGCATGACAGCAGCAAATTCCGTATCACAGAAGCGGTTTTCCGCTTTGGTGCTGATGTGCGTGCGGGCGACGATCCGCGTGAAGCGCAGCTGCGTATGATCCGTGACGGTGAAGCCATGCCGGTCGAAAACCATTTGCAGCTCAACGACGAGCCTGAAGAGAGCCAGACGGAAAGCGGGGAGGAAGAGTAATGATTGAACGTGGTAAATTTCGTTCACTGACGCTGATTAACTGGAACGGTTTCTTTGCCCGAACCTTTGATCTGGATGAGCTGGTCACAACGCTATCCGGGGGTAACGGTGCGGGTAAATCCACCACGATGGCAGCGTTTGTCACGGCGTTGATTCCCGATTTGACGCTGCTGCACTTCCGTAACACCACTGAAGCGGGGGCCACAAGCGGCTCACGTGATAAAGGTTTGCACGGTAAGCTGAAAGCTGGCGTCTGTTATTCCGTTCTGGATGTCATCAACTCTCGTCACCAGCGCGTGGTGGTGGGTGTTCGCTTGCAACAGGTCGCAGGCCGTGACCGTAAAGTGGATATCAAACCGTTCGCGATTCAAGGTTTACCGACCTCCGTTCAGCCCACCGCAATGCTGACGGAAACGCTGAACGACCGCCAGGCGCGCGTCCTCTCTCTCCAGGAACTGAAAGAGAAACTTGAGGAGATCGAAGGGGTTCAGTTCAAGCAGTTCAACTCGATTACCGATTACCACTCGCTGATGTTCGATCTGGGTATTGTTGCGCGTCGTCTGCGCAGCGCCTCGGACCGTAGCAAATACTATCGTCTGATTGAAGCCTCTCTGTATGGCGGTATTTCCAGCGCTATCACCCGCTCGTTGCGCGACTACCTGTTGCCGGAAAACAGCGGCGTGCGTAAAGCATTCCAGGATATGGAAGCCGCGCTGCGTGAAAACCGCATGACGCTGGAAGCCATTCGCGTCACCCAATCAGACCGCGATCTGTTTAAGCACCTGATCAGCGAAGCGACCAACTACGTGGCGGCGGATTATATGCGCCACGCGAATGAACGTCGCATTCATCTGGATAAGGCGCTTGAATATCGCCGCGAGCTGTTCACTTCGCGTAAACAGCTGGTGGCAGAGCAGTATAAGCACGTTGAGATGGCGCGTGAGCTGGGCGAACAGAACGGTGCTGAAGGCGATCTCGAAGCGGATTATCAGGCAGCCAGCGATCACCTGAATCTGGTGCAAACCGCCCTGCGTCAGCAGGAAAAAATTGAGCGTTACGAAGCCGACCTCGATGAGCTGCAGATTCGTCTCGAAGAGCAAAATGAAGTGGTGGCAGAAGCCGCCGAGATGCAGGAAGAGAACGAAGCGCGCGCCGAAGCCGCTGAGCTGGAAGTGGATGAGCTGAAAAACCAGCTTGCGGACTATCAGCAGGCGCTTGATGTTCAGCAAACGCGTGCGATCCAGTACACCCAGGCGCTACAGGCGTTGCAGCGCGCGAAAGAGCTGTGTCATCTTCCGGATCTGACGCCAGAAAGCGCGGATGAATGGCTGGAGACATTCCAGGCAAAACAGCAAGAAGCCACAGATAAATTACTCTCTCTCGATCAGAAAATGAGCGTGGCGCAAACTGCACACAGCCAGTTTGAACAGGCTTACCAGCTGGTTACCGCGATCAACGGCCCGTTGGCGCGAAGCGATGCGTGGGAAGTCGCGCGTGAACTTCTGCGTGACGGTGTAAACCAGCGCCATCTGGCTGAGCAGGTTCAGCCGTTGCGTATGCGTCTGAACGAGCTGGAACAGCGTCTTCGGGAACAGCAGGAAGCCGAGCGTCTGCTGGCTGAATTCTGCAAGCGTCACGGAAAACGTGTCGACATCGATGAACTGGAAACCCTGCATCAGGAACTGGAAGCCCGTATTGCCTCTCTTTCTGACAGTGTGTCAAATGCCGGTGAGCAGCGTATGTCGCTGCGACAAGAGCTGGAACAGCTTCAGTCACGCACGCAGAAACTGCTGCAACGAGCGCCTGTCTGGTTAGCCGCACAAAGTAGCCTGAATCAGCTCAGTGAGCAGTGCGGTGAAGAGTTTGAATCCAGCCAGGATGTCACTGAATATCTGCAGCAGCTGCTGGAACGCGAGCGTGAAGCGATTGTTGAACGCGATGAAGTCGGCGCGCGTAAACGTGCCATTGACGAAGAAATTGAGCGCTTAAGCCAGCCCGGCGGCGCTGAAGATTCTCGCCTCAATGCGCTCGCAGAACGTTTTGGCGGCGTGCTGCTCTCTGAAATCTATGATGATGTTAGCCTGGACGATGCGCCGTACTTCTCAGCACTTTACGGCCCATCCCGAAACGCCATCGTTGTGCCTGATTTGTCCCTGATTGCCGACCAGCTTGAAGGCCTGGAGGAGTGCCCGGAAGATCTCTATCTGATCGAAGGCGATCCCCAGTCCTTTGATGACAGCGTCTTCAGCGTCGATGAGCTTGAAAAAGCCGTTGTGGTGAAAATTGCCGATCGTCAGTGGCGCTATTCCCGTTTCCCAACGCTGCCGCTGTTTGGTCGTGCCGCGCGCGAAAACCGTATCGAAAGTCTGCATGCGGAACGTGAAACGCTGTCTGAGCGCTTCGCGACGTTGTCCTTTGACGTGCAGAAAACCCAGCGTTTACACCAGTCGTTCAGTCGTTTTATCGGTAGCCACGTCGCTGTTGCATTCGAGCCCGATCCAGAAGCGGAAATCCGCAAGCTCAATACCCGTCGCGGTGAGCTTGAGCGTGCGATAAGCCTTCATGAAAACGACAATCAGCAGAGCCGCGTTCAGTTCGAACAGGCGAAAGAGGGCGTTGCAGCGCTTAACCGCATCCTGCCGCGTCTGAATCTGCTGGCCGATGACACGCTCGCTGACCGCGTAGACGAAATCCAGGAACGCCTGGATGAAGCGCAGGAAGCTGCTCGCTTTGTCCAGCAGCATGGGAATCAACTGGCGAAACTTGAGCCGGTATTATCCGTTCTGCAAAGCGACCCGGAACAGTTTGAACAGCTGAAAGAAGACTACGCGTATTCTCAGCAGGTGCAGCGCGATGCGCGTCAGCAGGCGTTTGCACTGACCGAAGTGGTGCAGCGTCGCGCTCACTTTGGCTATAGCGACTCGGCGGAAATGCTGAGCGGTAACAGCGATCTCAACGAAAAACTGCGTCATCGTCTGGAGCAGGCGGAAACAGAACGTAGCCGTACGCGTGACGCTTTGCGCAGTCATGCGGCTCAACTGAGCCAGTATGGCCAGGTTCTGGCGTCGCTGAAAAGCTCGTTTGATACCAAAAAAGAGCTGTTAACCGATCTGCAAAAAGAGCTCCAGGATATCGGCGTGCGTGCGGATAGCGGGGCTGAAGAGCGGGCGCGTATTCGTCGTGATGAGTTGCACAGCCAGTTGAGCAATAACCGCTCGCGTCGTAATCAGCTGGAAAAAGCCCTGACTCTGTGTGAAGCGGAGATGGATAATCTCACCCGTCGCCTCCGCAAGCTGGAACGTGATTATCACGAAATGCGCGAGCAGGTTGTGACCGCAAAAGCGGGATGGTGTGCGGTGATGCGTCTGGTGAAAGACAGTGGCGTTGAGCGTCGTCTGCATCGCCGTGAGCTGGCCTACCTTTCCGGCGATGAGCTGCGTTCCATGTCGGATAAGGCATTAGGTGCGCTGCGTCCTGCGGTGGCGGATAACGAACATCTGCGCGATGTGCTGCGCATGTCAGAAGATCCAAAACGTCCGGAACGTAAAATTCAGTTCTTTGTGGCGGTGTATCAGCACCTGCGCGAGCGTATCCGCCAGGATATTATCCGCACGGACGATCCGGTCGAAGCTATCGAGCAAATGGAGATCGAGCTGGGTCGTCTGACCGAAGAGCTGACGTCTCGTGAACAGACGCTGGCGATTAGCTCTCGCAGCGTGGCGAATATTATTCGGAAAACGATCCAGCGCGAGCAGAACCGTATTCGGATGCTCAACCAGGGGCTGCAAAGCGTGTCGTTTGGCCAGGTGAACAGCGTGCGTCTGAACGTTAACGTCCGCGAAGCTCACGCTATGCTGTTGGATGTGCTTTCAGAGCAGCATGAGCAACACCAGGATCTGTTTAACAGCAATCGTCTGACCTTCTCTGAAGCGCTGGCCAAACTCTATCAGCGCCTCAATCCACAGATCGATATGGGGCAGCGTACGCCACAAACTATCGGTGAAGAGCTGCTGGATTACCGCAACTATCTGGAAATGGAAGTTGAGGTTAACCGCGGCTCCGACGGCTGGCTGCGTGCCGAATCCGGTGCGTTGTCGACCGGGGAAGCGATCGGTACCGGGATGTCGATTCTGGTTATGGTTGTGCAGAGTTGGGAAGACGAATCGCGTCGCCTGCGCGGGAAAGATATTTCGCCTTGCCGTCTGCTGTTCCTCGATGAGGCCGCGCGACTGGATGCGCGATCTATCGCTACGTTGTTCGAGCTGTGCGATCGTCTGGGCATGCAGCTGATCATCGCTGCGCCAGAAAACATCAGCCCTGAGAAAGGCACAACGTATAAGCTGGTGCGTAAAGTATTCCAGAATACTGAGCATGTTCATGTAGTGGGTCTGCGCGGCTTTGCACCGCAACCGCCAGAATCATTACCCGAAGCAGCTGACGCGTCGTAACGCGCTTTGACCAAAAGGGCGACACTCTGGTGTCGCCCTTTTTATTTGTTTAACTTGTATTCCAGACTACGTTATCTTTAAACTTCTTTACATAAGGTCAGGCAACAGCGTATATGCCTTTCTATAATTAAGAATAGCCCCGGTGTTGTGGGCAAGTCGTAAGAAAACAGGGGGCAAGGGATGTTGCTAAAGAAAATCTGTGGTTGTCAGCTATCAGCACTGACTGTGTGCCTGACCGTAATATTCGCTCCACTGTTTAACGCGCAGGCCGATGAGCCTGAAGTGGTTCCGGTTGATAGCTCCGCAACGATGGGCACGCAGCCAACTTCGCTGTCGCAACCACTGGAACAGTCTCCCGCCACAGCCATTATGGCAGGTATTAAACTTTTGCCAGCCGGTGTCGATACCGCAGCCCTGCACCAGCAGTTGCAGTCCGAGCTGCCGTCGGGTTATACACCCGCGTATATCAGTCAACTTACATTGCTGTATGCCGCGCGCGACATGAAGCCGATGTGGGAAGACCGCGATGCCGTGCGCGCTTTCCAGCAGCAGCTGGCCGAAGTGGCGATTGCGGGTTTTCAACCGCAATTTACCGCCTGGGTTGAGCTGTTGACCGATCCAGCCGTCACCGGAATGGCGCGGGATATCGTGCTTTCCGACGCCATGATGGGTTATCTTCAGTTTGTCGCCGGGATTCCGGTCAATGGCAACCGTTGGCTTTATAGCGATAAAGCCTACAAATTAGCGACACCTGCGCTCTCCGTGATTAACCAGTGGCAACTGGCACTGGATCAGGGAACCCTACCGCGTTTTATCGCCAGCCTTGCGCCAGCGCACCCGCAATATGCCACGATGCATCAGTCATTGCTGAAGCTGGTGGGCGATACGCGACCGTGGCCGCAACTGCGCGGTACCGCCACGCTGCGACCGGGTCAATGGAGCAGCGATGTGCCTGCATTGCGTGAAATTCTGTTGCGTTCAGGCGCAACAGGGGCAGAATCGAAAATTGCACTCCCCGGTGATGATCCGCAAGGCGTCGTGGTTAGCCCATCCGCACCTGCGCCTGAAGTAAAAGCCGCGCTACCGACCGGTAAACCCGCGGCATACGATCGCGAGCTGGTGGCGGCAGTAAAAACCTTCCAGATGACACAAGGTTTAGGCGCAGATGGCGTAATTGGCCCATCAACGCGCGACTGGTTAAATGTCTCTCCGGCGCAGAGAGCAGGGGTTTTGGCACTCAATATTCAGCGTCTGAGACTGCTTCCAGGAACACTCTCAACTGGCATAATGGTGAACATACCGGCTTATTCGCTGGTGTATTACCAGAATGGCAGTGAAGTTCTGGCGTCACGCGTCATCGTTGGACGCCCGGATCGTAAAACGCCGATGATGAGCAGCGCGCTGAACAATGTCGTCGTCAATCCACCATGGAATGTCCCGCCAACGCTAGCGCGCAAAGATATTCTGCCGAAGTTGTGGGATGACCCAGGCTACCTGGAACGCCACGGCTATACTGTGATGCGCGGCTGGAACAGCAGTCAGGCGATCGATCCGTATCAGGTTGACTGGGCAACGATTACACCGTCAAACCTGCCATTCCGCTTCCAGCAAGCGCCGGGTGAGCGCAATTCGTTAGGCCGGTACAAATTCAATATGCCGAGCTCGGACGCGATCTATCTGCACGATACGCCGAACCATAACTTGTTCCAGAAGGATGCACGCGCGCTGAGTTCTGGCTGCGTACGCGTGAATAAAGCGTCTGAACTGGCAAATATGTTGTTGGGTGATGCGGGGTGGAACGACACACGGATTTCCGACACCCTCAAAGAGGGGAATACGCGCTACGTTAATATTCGACATAATATTCCGGTTAACCTTTACTATCTGACCGCGTTTGTTGGCGAAGATGGGCGTACTCAGTATCGTACAGATATTTACAATTATGATCTTACCGCGCGATCAGGCGCACAAATTTTGCCAAAAGCTGAACAATTAATCAGGTAAATGAAGTAGTTCGGGAAAATAGATTGTCGTAAGTTATGGTGAGTATGGGGCTAAATCGCTGCAAGCCCCGTCTTTACTGGGGTTGGTCGTCTTGACGCAGGCTGTTGAGCCAGTTAAGGTGCCCTTCGTGCGCTAAGCATATTTACGATAACATTGACCTGTAGACCTGATTACCATGGACAAATTTGACGCTAATCGCCGCAAATTGCTGGCGTTAGGTGGTGTTGCGCTCGGCGCTGCGGCCATCTTGCCTACGCCAGCATTTGCCACCCTCTCGACACCTCGTCCGCGTATTTTGACGTTGAATAACCTGCACACCGGTGAGTCAATTAAGGCGGAGTTTTTTGATGGCAGAGGCTATATTCAGGATGAATTAGCAAAACTAAACCATTTTTTCCGTGACTATCGCGCGAATAAAATAAAAGCCATCGACCCAGGATTATTTGATCAGCTTTTCCGCCTTCAGGGATTGCTTGGAACGCGCAAGCCCGTGCAACTCGTTTCCGGTTATCGTTCGCTCGATACCAATAATGAATTGCGAGCCCATAGCCGTGGGGTAGCTAAAAAAAGTTATCACACGAAAGGGCAGGCGATGGATTTTCATATTGAAGGCATTTCATTAGCCAATATTCGCAAAGCCGCGTTATCTCTGCGCGCAGGTGGTGTAGGATATTACCCACGTAGCAACTTTGTGCATATTGATACCGGGCCAAATCGGCACTGGTAATAATGAAGGAGCAGTATGAACTATCGTATTATTCCGGTGACTGCGTTTTCCCAGAACTGTTCGCTTATCTGGTGTGAACAAACTAAACTGGCCGCGCTTGTCGATCCCGGCGGAGATGCTGAGAAGATCAAGCAAGAAGTCGCAGCGTCCGGCGTGACGCTGATGCAGATTTTGCTAACCCATGGTCACCTTGATCATGTGGGGGCGGCGGCTGAACTGGCGCAACACTATGGTGTGCCAGTCATTGGACCGGAAAAAGAAGATGAGTTCTGGCTGCAAGGGTTGCCCGCCCAAAGCCGCATGTTTGGCCTCGATGAGTGTCTCCCCTTGATACCCGATCGTTGGCTGGAAGAGGGCGAAAGCGTGAACGTCGGGAATGTGACGTTACAGATATTGCATTGCCCGGGTCATACGCCGGGGCATATCGTCTTCTTTGATGACCAATCGCGTTTGCTGATCTCAGGCGACGTGATTTTCAAAGGTGGCGTAGGACGCAGCGATTTTCCACGCGGCGATCACGGACAGTTAATTCAGTCGATTAAACAGAAGCTGTTGCCGTTGGGCGACGACGTAACGTTTATCGCGGGGCATGGACCGATGTCGACGCTGGGATATGAGCGTTTGCACAATCCGTTCCTGCAGGATGAAATGCCTGTCTGGTAAAGACGAATAAAAAAGCCCGCATCTGCGGGCTTTTTTTTTAGCTATCGAAGCTTATAGTACAGCAACAATCGCTTCGCACAGTGGCGCCATGTTGTCTGGCGTCATACCCGCAACGTTGACGCGACCAGAAGCAACGGCGTAGACACCGAATTCTTCTCGCAGACGCAGAACCTGCTCTTTGGTCAAGCCGCTAAACGAGAACATCCCGTTCTGCCTCGTAATGAAGCTGAAATCGCTATCCGCGCCTTTCTCCGCCAGCGTGTTCACGAACAGCAGACGCATACGCTGGATGCGCTGACGCATATCGTTTAGCTCTTGTTCCCAGATGGCTCGCAGCGCGTCATTGCTGAGAATTGTCGCGACCACGGAAGCGCCGTGCGCCGGTGGGTTCGAGTAGTTGGCACGAATAACCGATTTCATCTGGCTAAAGGCGCGGTCAACGGTCTGCTCGTCAGACGCAACCAACGTACAGGCACCTACGCGCTCATTGTACAGGCCAAAGTTCTTGGAATAGGAACTTGCAACAATCAGCTCCTGATGCAGCGCAGCAAAGGCACGCAGGCCTTCGGCGTCTTCTTCCAGGCCGCGAGCAAAGCCCTGGTAGGCGAAGTCGAACAGCGGCAGCCAGCCTTTTTCAGCAGACAGTTTTGCCAGCGTTTCCCACTGCTCAAGCGTAGGATCAATACCGGTAGGGTTATGGCAGCAGCCATGGAACAGAACCACGTCACCCGCTTGCGCTTCATTCAGGCTTGCCAGCAGGCCGTCAAAATCCAGGGTGTGATTCGCTGCGTCATAATAGGCGTATTCACACACTTCCAGACCTGCGGAATTAAACACGCTTTTATGGTTCGGCCAGCTAGGATTGCTTACCCAGACGCGCTTGACAGAGGTATTTTTTGCAAGGAAATCCGCCGCGACGCGCAGTGCGCCAGTACCGCCAGGCGTTTGCGCTGTGCGAGCTCGTTTATCGCTGATAATCGCGTTGCCTTTGCCAAACAGCAATTCCTGAGTGCAATGACCAAATTCCGGAATACCATCAATGCCGAGGTAATTTTTGGTGTTTTCGTTTTCCAGCAGATACTGCTCGGCTTTTTTAACACTGGTCAGAACCGGTGTCTTGCCGGTCTCATCTTTATAGACACCAATCCCCAGATTAATTTTGGTCGGGCGGTCATCAGCACGAAACAGATCGGCCAAGCCCAGGATTGGGTCGGCAGGGGCAGCGGTAATGTTCTCAAACATGACGAGGTTCCATTGTGATTACAGAAGTGAAATCCGCTATCAGGTTAACGGTTGATCTACAAAATGCCAACCGTTTGCGACAAAAAGCGTGCGCCTTTTCAAAAGTCGCCATTATTTACTTTCAGGCATAAAAAAACAGAACCGAAGTCCTGTTTTCTAGGCATTTAGCAGAGAGGGCTGCTTGCTTATTAGAACTGGTAAACGATACCAACACCAGCCTGGTCGTCAGCAGACAAACCGGAAGCGCGGGTGTAATTGTTTTCGTCCAGCAGGTTGAAGCGGTATGCTGCGTATACGTTCATGTTTTTGTTGAAGTAGTACCATGTACCCACTTCTACATATTTAACCAAGTCAGCATCGCCACCGGTGAAAGTAGAACCGTTAGCCGTACGGCCAGTCAGATCCTTGCCTTTAGACTGTACGTAACCCACGGATGGACGCAGACCGAAGTCGAACTGGTACTGGACCACAGCTTCGAAGTTCTGAGTCTTATTAGCAAACTCGCCGTCGTTTTCGCGGGTCATGTTCTGAGATTCGCCATACATAACAGAAGCGTATACGTTGTTAGCGTCATACTTCAGGGATGTCGCCCAACCTTCCGCACGCTCGCCTTTACCATCTTTAGACTGATCTGTAGAACGGTCAGAGTTGGTGTAAGCTGCGGTTACGTTGAAGCCTTCAGCGAAGTCATAACCCAGAGAGTAGCTACCGCCGTCGCCATTCTGGCGAGAAGTTGTGTGGCCTTCTTCGTTTTTACCCTGGTATTGCAGACCCAGAGCCAGACCGTCAACCAGTCCGAAGAAGTTGGAGTTACGATAGGTAGCCAAGCCAGTACTACGTGAAGTCATGAAGTTATCGGTAGCAGCCAGAGAGTCACCGCCCCAAATAACGAACATATCGGTAGATGCCAGCGCATCGTAGAACACGCCATAGTTACGACCATAGTCGAATGAGCCGTATTCGCCGCCTTTCAGACCAGCAAATGCCAGACGTGTTTTAGTTCCCTGAGCGCCTTCCTGTGCGGAAGCGTCCATGTTGTATTCCCACTGGCCGTAACCGGTCAGTTGGTCATTAACCTGAGTTTCGCCTTTGAAGCCGATACGGGCGTAAGTGGTGTCGCCGTTGTTAGATTCGCCATTGGTAGTCCATTGGTGTTCACCTACAGCTTTACCGTAGAAGTCCAGTTTGTTGCCGTTTTTGTTATAGATTTCTGCAGCGTTTGCTGCACCGGCTACCAGCAGGGCAGGGATAACCACTGCCAGGATATTGCGCTTCATCATTATTTATTACCCTCATTGGTTTTTTTATGACACTCGCCACTGCACTCAATAAATTCTGTCAATAAATATTTCCGGAACTATTGATGAGAGTTTGGTGTCTTTATGTATCTGACAGGCATCTTTCCATTCAAAGAACCGTTTCGCTAGCCTGAAAGTGCTACAAAGATAAAGATTGGGTAACAAAAAGCAATTATGTGTAACTAAATATGAATTTACTGGAACTTTGTGAACCACCTCAAATTTCAGAACTGATTGCTGAATAAAAAGACTGGCGCATTGCTATATATATGAATTGCTTATGTTTAATTTTAATAAAGGCGTTTCATATCAACAGAACCTAAACAACCCTGTTTTTCTTATTGTCAACATTAGCCATCTGAACGTCTGTTTTTGTGATTGAAATTTGTGCTAATGCAATGATTCGCGATTAGACGCAATAAGAATGCGGTTTATTTTTTGTACATGGATGTTTCGTGGAAATAAAACGTAACAGCTAGGGGGAATGACGGGGTTGCACTTTAGAAACGCTGACTTTCAACTGACAATAATTGACACTGCAGAATAAAATAACGGCCAGCAATTGCTGACCGTTATTAATTTTAGAGATTAGAAACTGGCGTTACGCGGCGTTCTTGGGAACGCGATAACGTCACGTACGTTCTGAACACCGGTGACATAGGCAATCAGACGTTCGAAGCCCAGGCCAAAGCCTGAGTGCGGCACGGTGCCGTAACGGCGAAGGTCGCGATACCAGCTGTAATCTGCCGGGTTCAGACCCATCTCTTCCATACGTGCGTCCAGCACGTCCAGGCGCTCTTCACGCTGGGAACCACCGATGATTTCACCGATGCCTGGCGCAAGCACGTCCATTGCGGCGACGGTTTTACCGTCTTCGTTAAGGCGCATGTAGAAGGCCTTAATGTCTTTCGGATAGTTTTTCACCACGACCGGGGCTTTAAAGTGTTTCTCAGCCAGATAACGTTCGTGTTCGGAAGACAAATCGACGCCCCAATAAACCGGGTTCTCGAATTTCTCACCACATTTTTCCAGGATAGCCACCGCGTCGGTATAATCCACCTGAGCGAAATCAGCGGAGACAAAACGCTCCAGACGTGCAACCGCATCGCTGTCGACACGCTCAGCGAAGAATTTCATGTCATCCGCACGTTCTTCCAGAACGGCTTTGAAGACGTACTTCAGCATCGCTTCTGCCAGACCTGCAACATCGTTCAGGTTCGCGAAAGCCACTTCTGGCTCAAGCATCCAGAACTCCGCCAGGTGACGGCTGGTGTTGGAGTTTTCCGCGCGGAAAGTGGGGCCGAAGGTATAGATCTTAGACAGCGCGCAGGCGTATGTTTCGCCGTTGAGCTGGCCGGATACGGTCAGGAATGCTTCTTTACCAAAGAAATCTTTGTCGAAATCGACTTTGCCTTCTGGCGTACGCGGTAAGTTTTCCAGATCTAATGTTGAAACGCGGAACATTTCGCCCGCACCTTCGGTATCTGATGCGGTGATCAGTGGGGTGGACACCCAGAAATAACCCTGCTCATCGAAAAAGCGATGCAGGGCCTGCGCCAGAGTGTGGCGCACACGGGCCACGGCGCCGATCATGTTGGTGCGCGGGCGCAGGTGAGCGACTTCACGCAGATACTCAATGCTGTGGCGTTTAGCCGCCATAGGATAGGTGTCAGGATCTTCAACCCAGCCAGTAACTTCAATTGCCGTCGCCTGCAGTTCAAAGCTCTGGCCTTGACCCGGGGAAGCGACCACAACACCCGTAACGATGACGGAGCAACCGGTCGTCAGGTGCAGAACGTCGTCATTGTAATTGGGCAGAGAATTATTAATGACGGCCTGTACAGGATCAAAGCAGGAACCGTCATAGACGGCGAGGAAGGAGATGCCAGCTTTAGAATCTCGGCGAGTACGCACCCATCCGCGCACGGTGACTTCTTGGTCAACGGCGACACGGCCCTGGAGTACGTCGGCTACAGGCACAACGCTCATAATAATCTCTCTGTTAATAGTCGGAAAAAATACCCGTCATACTTCAGGTTGCATGTGGGTTGGCTGCGCTCGTTCTTACTTATGTAAGCTCCGGGGATCCACTCCCTTGCCGCCTTCCTGCAACCCTATTATTTAGGATATAGACACTTGTCCGCCCATATCGGGGGGATATCTATGTTACCTGGCATCCGCCATCAGACAAGTAGAATTCGCAGAGAATAGAGAAGAAAAGAGAAAAATATGAGGGGAGGGGCCAGGAATGGCCCCAAACAGGTTAACTGGCTTTTTTGATTTGCGGCAGATCGAAGGCTTTACGCAATGCACGAACAAAGGCTTTGTCATGGCAAATGGTTTTGCCTGGGCTGTCAGATAGCTTGGCGACTGGCTTACCGTTACATTCCACTAGCTTGATAACGATATTCAGTGGTTTGACCTGAGGGATATCGCAGGTTAAACGCGTACCAATTCCAAAGCTCAAATTCACTCTGGATGAAAAGTGGCGATAAAGCTCGAGGGCTTTAGACAGATCCAAATTATCAGAAAAAACCAACACTTTGGTCAGCGGATCAATGCCGAGTTTTTTGTAATGCGCGATCGCTTTTTCGCCCCACTCAACCGGATCCCCGGAATCATGGCGCAGGCCCTGATAGCGCTGTGCAAATTCAGGACCAAAATCGCGCAGGAACGCGTCCATGGTAATGCAGTCGGTCAGCGCAATTCCTAGCTTATCCGGATATTCTTCCAGCCACGCCGCCAGCGCAGCACGTTGACTGGTGGCAAGGTCGGGGCTGATTTGCTGGTGCGCCTGGAACCACTCATGGGCTTGTGTTCCCATTGGTGTCAGATTGCGGCGGCGGGCTAAATCATAATTGCTGGTGCCTACGAACCACGGCTCCTGCTGCAAGCGCTCGACAATGGCTTGTTGTACTTCGCGTGAGAAACGGCGGCGGGTACCAAAATCCATCAGGCGGAAACGGGACATATCCACGGATTCTGTCATCTGGGCGAATTCGCCGAGTTTGCTTTCAAGCATCGCGAGCGCATGTTCAACGCCCATTTCGGGAGAGCGATAGCGGTGCACAATCTCGCTAATGACCGCCAGCAGCGGCACTTCCCACATAATCACTTCACGCCACGGGCCAGCAAGACGGATATTCAGCTTGCCGTTATCGTTGGTGATCGTCACTTGTTCAGGGTTGTAGCGGAAATTGCGCAGCCAGTCTAAATAGTCGGCTTTAAAGAACGGCAGGCCAGAGAGCCACTGGTATTCGTCGTCCTGCAGCGCCAGATGCTGCATAGCATCGACCTGTTCACGAATGGTGTCGGCGTAAATACCGAGCAAGTCATCACCACGGCAACGAAACTCGGCCGCTACCTGTACGTCGTAGTAATGGTGAAAAACGGCTTGCTGCATGTGCAATTTATACGCATCGGTATCCAGCAACGTATGCAGAACAGGAGAAGCGAATTGAGTCATAGGTGCGCCGTAGCATCCTCTCACGGGAGCGTTTAGTACAATAAACAACTATTGAAACCGCTGGAGTATACCTTGTTTAGCGATTTATTGAACCCCGATCACAACATAAGCCATCGTTATGGTCGAGGGCATTTCGTGCCCCGTGTTATACAAATGTAGCAAAAAAGGGTTTTGTTGCTGAAAAGATGAAGATTCTGCGTAGCGCGTTTTGCGCAACAGGAATAGACTGACTCGTTATTCGACAAACGATGTATAAGGTTTTCTATGACACAACAGCCACAAGCCAAATACCGCCACGACTACCGTGCGCCGGAATACCTGATTAGCGATATCGATCTGACTTTTGACCTGGATGCCACAAAAACCGTCGTGACGGCCGTAAGCCAGGTGATCCGCCAAAGCGCGACGGCGGTTCCGCTGCGTCTTGATGGTGAAGATCTGACGCTGGTTTCTGTTCATGTTAATGATGAAGTCTGGTCTGACTATAAAGAAGAAGAGAACCAGCTGGTCCTTAACAATCTGCCAGAGCGTTTCTCGCTGCGCATCGTGACCGAAATTAGTCCGGCAGCAAATACTGCGCTGGAAGGCTTGTATCAGTCGGGCGAAGCACTTTGCACCCAGTGTGAGGCCGAAGGCTTCCGCCATATTACCTGGTATCTGGATCGCCCGGATGTGCTTGCGCGCTTCACCACCAAAATTATTGCCGATAAAACAAAATATCCGTATCTGCTCTCTAACGGTAACCGTATCGGGCAGGGTGAGCTGGAAAATGGCCGTCACTGGACCCAGTGGCAGGACCCGTTCCCAAAACCGTGTTACCTGTTTGCACTGGTGGCCGGTGATTTCGATGTGCTGCGCGATACCTACAAAACGCGCTCTGGCCGCGATGTCGCGCTGGAGCTGTTTGTCGATCGCGGTAATCTGGATCGTGCGCCGTGGGCAATGACCTCACTGATCAATTCAATGAAGTGGGACGAAGAGCGCTTTGGCCTCGAATACGATCTCGACATCTATATGATCGTGGCCGTCGACTTCTTTAATATGGGCGCGATGGAGAACAAAGGTCTTAACGTCTTCAACTCCAAATACGTTCTGGCGCGTACCGACACCGCAACGGATAAAGATTATCTCGATATTGAGCGCGTGATTGGTCATGAATATTTCCACAACTGGACCGGCAACCGCGTCACCTGCCGCGACTGGTTCCAGTTAAGCCTGAAAGAGGGCTTAACAGTTTTCCGCGATCAGGAATTCAGTTCCGATCTGGGGTCACGCGCCGTTAACCGCATCAGTAACGTGCGCACCATGCGTGGCCTGCAGTTTGCCGAAGACGCCAGCCCAATGGCGCACCCGATTCGTCCGGATAAAGTGATCGAAATGAACAACTTCTACACCCTGACGGTGTATGAAAAGGGTTCTGAAATCATTCGTATGATCCATACGTTGCTGGGTGAAGAGAACTTCCAGAAAGGGATGCAGCTTTATTTTGAGCGTCACGACGGCAGCGCAGCCACCTGCGATGACTTCGTGCAGGCCATGGAAGACGCGTCAAACGTTGACCTGTCGCATTTCCGCCGCTGGTACAGCCAGGCCGGGACGCCGATCGTCACCGTGAAAGACGATTACAATCCAGAAACCGAGCAGTACACGCTGACCATCAGCCAGCGCACGCCGCCGACAGCTGAGCAAGAAGAAAAACATCCGCTGCATATTCCGTTCAGTATCGAGCTTTACGATAACGAAGGAAACGTGATCCCGCTGCAAAAAGGCGGTCATCCGGTGCATCACGTTCTGAACGTCACCCAGGCCGAGCAGACGTTTATCTTTGATAACGTCTACTTCCAGCCCGTTCCGGCACTGCTGTGCGAATTCTCTGCACCGGTAAAACTGGAATACAAATGGAGCGACCAGCAGCTGACGTTCCTGATGCGTCATGCGCGCAACGATTTCTCTCGCTGGGATGCGGCACAAAGCCTGCTGGCGACCTATATCAAGCTGAACGTGAATCGTCATCAGCAGGGCCAGCCGCTGTCGTTGCCGGTCCACGTTGCCGATGCGTTCCGCGCTATTTTGCTTGATGAACATATCGATCCGGCGCTGGCCGCAGAAATTCTGACGCTGCCTTCAGCGAATGAAATCGCTGAGCTGTTCGATATCATCGATCCGATTGCCATTACCGCTGTGCGTGAAGCGCTGACCAGAACGCTTGCGACTGAGCTGGCGGATGAGTTCCTGGCGATTTACACCGCCAACAGGCTGGATGAATATCGCGTTGAACACGCGGATATCGGCAAACGCTCGCTGCGTAATACCTGTCTGCGCTATCTGGCATTTGGTGACACCGAATTCGCCGATGCGTTAGTCAGCAAGCAGTATCACGACGCCGATAACATGACCGATGCGCTGGCCGCGTTGGGTGCCGCCGTTGCCGCCGAGCTGCCGTGCCGCGACGCGCTGATGCAAGAGTACGATGACAAGTGGCATCAGGACGGTCTGGTGATGGATAAGTGGTTTATTCTGCAATCCACCAGCCCGTCTGCCGATGTGCTGAGCAACGTCCGTAACCTGCTGAAGCACCGCTCCTTTACCATGAGCAATCCAAACCGTGTCCGTTCGCTGATTGGCGCGTTCGCCGGGAGTAATCCGGCGGCGTTCCATGCGGAAGACGGCAGCGGTTATCAGTTTATGGTGGAGATGCTGACTGAGCTCAACAGCCGCAACCCGCAGGTCGCGTCGCGTCTGATTGAGCCGCTGATTCGCCTGAAACGCTACGATGCGAAACGTCAGGAGAAAATGCGAGCAGCGCTGGAGCAGTTGAAAGGGCTGGAGAATTTGTCGGGCGATCTGTTCGAGAAAATCAGCAAAGCGCTGGCCTGATGTTAAAAGGCTCGACGGTACGATAAAAGCAAAACGGCAACCCTGGGTTGCCGTTTTTAATGGTTGGCCTGATTCCGCAGGACAGGGCATCAGGCATTTGCCTGAATGCGCTGTCGTTCTGTTGCTCCCCGCTTCATGACCCGATCCAGCACTTCTGCTTCCAGTTCTGCCAGCCGGACCGATCCCAGACGACGCGGGCGAGCAATATCGACCGTCACGTCCAGCCCGATTTTCCCGTCTTCGATTAACAATACCCGATCGGCCATCGCTACCGCTTCACTCACGTCATGCGTGACCAGCAGCACGGTAAAACCGTGCGCCTGCCACAGGGATTCAATCAAATCCTGCATCTCGATACGCGTCAGGGCATCAAGCGCACCCAGTGGTTCGTCGAGCAGCAGCAAGCCAGGGCGATGAATAAGCGCCCGCGCCAGTGCCACGCGCTGCTTTTGTCCGCCCGAAAGCGCCGCTGGCCATTCGCCTGCGCGATTTTCGAGCCCGACGGATGCCAGCGCTTGCCGCGCAGCGTCTCGCCAGTGGCCTTTTAGCCCTAGCCCGACATTGTCGATAACCGTTTTCCAGGGCAGCAGACGAGCATCCTGGAACATCATGCGCGTATCGTCCTGGAGTTCAGTAAGCGGAGTATTTCCGGCCAGCAGTTCTCCGGCATTTGGTGTTTCAAGCCCGGCAAGCAAGCGCAGCAGCGTACTTTTACCTCCGCCGCTGCGCCCGACCACAGCAACAAATTGGCCGGCGGGAATATGCAGATCCAGCGCGTTCAGAATCGTGTTCTCGCCGTAGCGTCTCGTCACGCCGTTGAGCAATAAAGGCGTTCCCTGGGTTAAGCGAGCCGTGTTCATGCGTTTGCCTCCTTCAAAGAATAGGCCGGATTCCAGCGTAGCCAGCTGCGCTCAAGCCACTGAGCGCTAACGTCAGCGAGTTTGCCAAGCAGGGCATAAAGAATGATGGCAACCACCACCACGTCAGTTTGCAGAAATTCACGGGCGTTCATCGCCAGGTAACCAATACCGGAATTGGCGGAGATGGTTTCCGCAACGATCAGCGTCAGCCACATCAGGCCGAGCGCGAAACGTATACCCACCATAATCGACGGCAGGGCACCCGGCAGAATCACATGGATGAACAGAGAAAAGCCCGATAAACCGTAGCTGCGCGCCATCTCCACTAATCCCCGGTCAATGTTGCGAATGCCGTGCCAGGTGTTGATATAAATGGGGAACAACGTGCCGAGCGCGACGAGGAAAATCTTGGCGCTCTCATCAATGCCGAACCATAAAATCACCAGCGGGATCAGCGCCAGATGCGGTACGTTACGCAGCATCTGAATCGACGTATCCAGCAAGCGCTCGCCCCAGCGAGACAACCCGCTGATCAGGCCAAGCGTCAGCCCAATCGACCCGCCGATGGAAAACCCAATCGCTGCACGCCAGGAGCTGATCGCCAGGTGCTGCCACAGTTCACCGCTGGCACTGAGTGACCAGAATGCCTCCGCCACGCCCTCCGGGGAGGGCAGAATGCGACTCGACAACCAGCCCACAGACGACGCGATTTGCCAGATAATCACGATGCCAACGGGCAAGAACCACGGCGCCAGACGCAGGAGCCATTTTCGGGATGGATTCGCCATAATGACCTCGTTAGCTCTGTGCCGTTTTGCGGGGAATAAATTCATTCGCCACCGCTTCGCCCTGAACCTGGAGCGGACGCGGCTGCGGGATTTCCGGGATGGCGACATCCAGATGCGGGAACAGCAGTTCTCCGACTTTATACGCCTCTTCCAGATGCGGATAACCGGACAAAATAAAGCTGTCGATCCCCAGATCGGCATATTCGTTGATGCGTGCCGCCACCGTTGGGCCGTCACCCACTAGCGCGGTTCCTGCGCCACCACGCACCAGGCCAACGCCTGCCCACAGGTTCGGGCTGATTTCGAGATTTTCGCGTTTGCCGTTGTGAAGGGAGGCCATCCGGTGCTGGCCCACTGAATCGGTTTTGGCCAGGGCGGCCTGCGCTTTGGCGATAGTGTCATCATCAAGGTGTGAAATCAGACGATCGGCGGCCTGCCAGGCTTCCTGATTCGTCTCACGCACAATGACGTGCAGACGGATGCCGAAACGCACTTTACGGCCATGCGCTGCAGCTTTGGCGCGGACCTGTTCAATTTTCTCTTTCACCTGTTCAGGCGGTTCGCCCCAGGTGAGATACAGATCGACCTGTTCCGCCGCCAGATCCTGTGCAACGTCCGACGATCCGCCAAAATAAAGAGGAGGGCGCGGCTGCTGCACGGGCGGGAAATAAAGTTTCGCATCACGTACGCGAATGTGTTTGCCTTCATAGGTGACGGTGTCGCCCTCAAGCAGACGACGCCAGACGCGGGTGAATTCTGCCGAGGCCTCATAGCGTTCGGTGTGGTCAAGGAAGACGCCGTCTCCCGCGAGTTCCGTTGGGTCGCTGCCGGTGACCAGATTAAACAGCGCACGTCCGTTGGAAAGTCGGTCAAGCGTGGCGGCCTGGCGTGCAGCAACGGTGGGTGAAACTACGCTTGGGCGCAGGGCGACCAAAAACTTCAGGCGCTGCGTGACCGGGATCATGGCCGCAGCCACCAGCCAGGCATCTTCGCAGGAGCGGCCAGTGGGGATCAGCACGCCAGTGAATCCGATTCTGTCTGCGGCTTGCGCGATTTGTTGCAGGTAGCCGTAATCGACCGGACGCGCCCCTTCCTCAGTACCAAGATAATGCCCATCACCGTGGGTCGGTAAAAACCAGAACAGATTCAGACTCATGATTTCGATCCTTCTTTGTCAGCGGGTTGCCAGATACGGTCGCGAATATCGATCTTTTTCGGAAGCAGACGGTTTTCATAAAACAGATCCGCGGTTTGTTGCTGTAATACCACCGTGTGGGCATCAACTGGTTTGATCACGGTGATTGGCCGATGATCCAAATAGCTGGCGATCACCGGTTCCGGCAGGCCCATGGTTTTTGCGAGCAGGGCGATACTCTCCTGACGTTGGCTTTGAGTGAGCGCATCCGCTTCACTAAAGGTATTCAGCACACCTTGAATAAATTCACCGTTCTTTTCGGCATAAGGACGCGCCGCAAGATAGAACGAACCGGTCTGTTTAAGCGTTTCGCCATCTTTCAGAACGCGAACGCCACCCTGCAGCAGAGCCGCAGAATAGTAAGGATCCCAAATGGCCCAGGCATCCACGTTATTTTGCTGGAAAGCGGCGCGCGCATCGGCCGGGCTTAAGTAGATCGGCTGAATATCCTTGAACGTCAGGCCTGCCTGTTGCAGCGCACGGAGCAGCAGGTTGTGCGAACTGGAACCTTTCTGAAACGCAACTTTATGGCCTTTAAGATCCGCTACGGTCTTAATCGGACTGTTTTCAGGCACCAGAATGACTTCGGCTTTAGGCTTAGCGGGTTCGACGCCGACGTAGACCAAATCAGCGCCTGCGGCTTGCGCGAAAATAGGGGGAATATCGCCCGTGCTGCCTAAATCAATGCTGCCCACATTGAGAGCTTCGAGCATTTGCGGGCCAGCCGGGAATTCAATCCACGAAAACTGGGTCTGCGGATAACGTTTTTCCAGCAGCTGATGACTCTTTGCCAGCACCATGCTGATGCTGCCTTTCTGGTAGCCGATACGTAAACTTTCTGGCGCAGAGTTCGCCGCATGAGCCAGAGCGGAGACGGCCAGCAAACCCGCTAGCCCAAGACGAAAGAGGTGCTTAAACATGGGCGACTCCTTTCAGACGGCCAAAGGTCGGGGCTTGAGCATCGCGGCGATGCAATGCCTGCCAGAACGTTTCGAGTGCGCTATCAAGACGCGAATGCAAGTTGGGGGTGAACTGCGGCTTATGCTGATAATCGATAACCTGAGAATCATCCGCGAACACGCCGTGCAGGATCTCCTGGGCTTTTAACGCATTGAGCACCGGCTTGAGGGCATAATCGACGGCCAGCATATGGGCGACGGTGCCGCCGGTTGCCAGCGGAAGGACGACTTTTCCCTCCAGCGCGCGTTCAGGCAGCAGGTCGAGAAGCGTTTTTAGCGCGCCGGAAAACGAGGCTTTGTAAATCGGCGTCGCTACAATCAGACCATCTGCCCCTTTCAGTTGCTCAATCAGCGCCTGAAGCGCCGGACTTTCAAACCGGGCATACAACAAATCTTCAGGCTCAAAGTTATGCAGATTCCAGTGACAGACTTCGACATCCCGCGAATTCAGCTGTTCGCGGGCATATTCCAGCAGGGCACTGGAACGTGAGGGAAAACGCGGACTTCCAGCCAACGTGATGACGCGCATGTATGCTCCTTATAACTATTTGTTTGCTTTTATCTAACATTGATAACAATTTTAAGGAGTGTGACATTCCGGGGTTATTCCACTAAATGATTTTTCTGGAATTAAAAATCCAGAAAGTGCATAAGAAACCGCCAGAAAGGAAAACGATTGCGCAGAAAGACGTTTTTTTGCCTCAGGTCAATTCCCTTTCACGCCGCGATCGCTGATAATCCGTGTCCGGTTTGCACACCGGAATCCAGGAGAGTTCATGTATTACCCCTTCGTACGTAAAGCCCTTTTCCAGCTCGATCCCGAGCGCGCTCATGAATTGACATTCCAGCAGTTACGTCGCATCACAGGCACACCTTTGGAAGCGCTGGTGCGCCAGAAAGTGCAGGAAAAACCTGTTCAATGTATGGGGCTGACATTTAAGAATCCCCTGGGTCTGGCTGCTGGCCTGGACAAGAACGGCGAGTGTATTGATGCGCTGGGCGCGATGGGATTTGGTTCCATCGAGGTCGGCACCGTCACTCCACGTCCACAAGCGGGTAACGACAAACCGCGACTGTTCCGTCTGGTTGAAGCCGAAGGGTTGATCAATCGAATGGGCTTTAATAATCACGGCGTCGATCATCTGATCGAGAACGTAAAAAAAGCGCATTTTGACGGCGTGCTGGGAATTAATATCGGCAAAAATAAAGATACGCCGGTAGAGCAGGGTAAAGATGACTATCTGATTTGTATGGAAAAAGTGTATGCTTATGCGGGTTATATTGCGGTGAATATCTCATCGCCAAATACCCCTGGCTTGCGTACGCTGCAATATGGTGAAGCGCTGGACGATCTGTTATCAGCCATTAAAAATAAACAAAATGAACTGCAGGCAATTCACCATAAATATGTTCCGGTCGCGGTAAAGATCGCACCGGATCTTTCTGTAGAAGAATTGATCCAGGTTGCCGATAGTTTGGTTCGCCATAATATCGATGGTGTTATTGCGACCAATACGACACTCGATCGTTCATTGGTCATCGGAATGAAAAATTCGGATGAAATGGGTGGGCTAAGTGGTCGTCCGGTACAATTAAAAAGCACGGAAATTATTCGCGCATTGTCTGCAGAATTAAAAGGGCGTTTACCGATTATTGGCGTGGGTGGTATCGACTCTGTCATCGCTGCGCGTGAGAAGATGGCTGCGGGTGCGACGCTTGTACAAATCTATTCTGGTTTTATTTTTAAAGGCCCTCAATTGATTAAAGAAATCGTTAATCATATCTAAACTTTTCTCTCTATAAGACAACCAGTGCTTTATTTCCGGCCCTGGTTGTTTTATATTCCGTCATTGTTGCTTATTTAGACATTATGGTCTTTTATTTATTGATGTTATAAGCGAAGCGATAATCAGGACATTTTTAGTACAGGATGTGAGGGACGGGAGAGGAAAATGCGAATTAAACCTGACGATAACTGGCGTTGGTATTTTTGTGAAGAGCACGATCGAATGATGCTCGATTTAGCCAATGGCATGTTATTTCGTTCTCGCTATGCCCGCCGTATGCTGACTCCTGATGCCTTTGCCCCATCGGGCTTTTGTGTTGATGATGCCGCCCTTTATTTCTCGTTTGAAGAGAAGTGCCGCGACTTCGTGCTAACGAAGGAACAGCGTGCCGAACTGGTATTGAACGCGCTGGTGGCTATTCGTTTCCTCAAACCGCAGATGCCGAAAAGCTGGCATTTTCTGGCTCATGGACAGTCGTGGACGCCGGGTACGGGAGATGCAGCTTGCGTACATCTCAGCGATACGTCGGAAGAGGTGAGTTTGCTGGTGGTCGAGCCAGGCGAAAATGCAGCGCTCTGTTTGCTTGCACAGCCCGGCGTGATCATTGCCGGGCGTACGATGCAGCTGGGTGATGCGATTAAAGTCATGAATGACCGACTCAAACCGCAGCTCCGTGTGGATTCATTTAGCCTGGAGCAGGCCGTTTAAAGCTCCAGCTGTAGCGATGTTTTAGGAACACAGCTGCAGCAAAGAATGGTGCCGTCTTCGCCCACCGCTGATTTCTTCAATGCCGTTACTTCACCCTCTATCAATTTGATACGACAGCAACCGCAAATCCCTGCGCGACACGAGTAAGGAACGCGAATGCCGGCTTGCTCCAGTTGCTCGAGCAAGACTTGCTGATTGTTTCCTTTCACCGTTTGCCCTTGCCACTGAAGGGTCACCGCTGTTACGGGTTGCTCTTCCACTTCTGCCGTTTCTTCATCTGCATCTGCGCCCGCTCCGTAAATTCGACCTGGGCCAGTGGAGAGGATTTCGACTTCATCGCCCGCGCGAATAACACCGCTGGAGCGAGGGATCAGGTTCTGACCAAAATCGACATCGCCGTTATCCTGCGCGGTTCGGAATGATTGCAATGTTTTCAGCGGTTCGCCGGAAGGGTGCTTTTGACCTTTCTCCGGGCTGATGGTGGTGAAAATACACCGGCTACAGGGTTTCACAACATCGAAGATAACGCTGCCAATGCGAATCACTTTCCAGGTATCTTCTTCCCACGCTTGCGCACCCGTCACCACCAGATTTGGGCGGAACTGTTCCATTTGCACGCTCGCGGAACAACGATTCTGTAAATCTCGTAGTGAGGCCTCGTTGGTGAGTAGGAAAGGGAAACCGTCGGCAAAGGAAAGTGGAACAGATTCAAAGTGCTGAACGCGGCGCGTCAATTCTGGACCTACCCAACGTAACTGTACCGGACGAGAGAAAAAGCCGCTTAGCCAGCGGTTGATCTCTTCGGGGGCAATACGGGCGGTGAAATGATTGCGCCAGACTTCGGTCGGTGCATCAACCGGCAAGAAATCATTGAAGCGCACAATGACGCTGGAACCGTCTGGCGCCGTGAGATGTAAACCGTCATGCAGCGGCGCGGGAATGAACCGCACCATTTGCGGAAACTGGCGCGCAGTGATGAACGTTCCGTCAGGCTCTGTGACCATAAAAATGCGATCGAAGGCAAAACCGCTGACGTCTGCGAGTGCATGCGTCAGGCCAATGCCGCGCATTGATTTGACTGGATGGATGAAAAGCCTGGATAACGTCGCCACTGCACACTCCCTTCAATAAAATAAGCCTTCAACTTTATGACATATCACCCGGATTATCTATATACACTTTATTCGCTGCAGCGCCGTTTTGTTGGCTTGACCACCATGCTGGCGCGAGGCAAATCGAATGAATTTGTGTATAATGCGCAACAATTTTCTATGAGTAATAAGTGACGATATGAATTCTCTGTTTGCCAGTACGGCCCGTGGGCTGGAAGAGCTGTTAAAAACTGAACTGGAAAGCCTTGGCGCACGCGAGTGTCAGGTCGTTCAGGGTGGTGTCCATTTTGAGGGCGACACGCGGCTTATTTACCAGAGCCTGATGTGGAGCCGTCTGGCGTCGCGCATCATGCTGCCTTTGGGTGCGTGCAAAGTCTACAGCGATCTTGACCTGTATCTCGGCGTGCAGGCGACTGACTGGACAGAGATTTTTGCTCCAGGCGCGACCTTTGCTGTGCATTTTAGCGGACTGAACGACGAAATCCGCAACAGCCAGTACGGTGCGCTGAAAGTGAAAGATGCGATTGTGGATAGCTTCACGCGCAAAAATCTTGAACGCCCGAACGTGGATCGCGAAAACCCGGATCTGCGTATTAATGTGTGGCTGAACAAAGAGACTGCACACATTTCGCTGGATCTGTGTGGGGAAGGCTTGCATCAGCGCGGTTACCGCGATCGTGCGGGTATCGCGCCGATTAAAGAAAACCTGGCGGCCGCGATTGTTATGCGTTCTGGCTGGCAGCCGGGCACACCACTGCTGGATCCGATGTGCGGCTCCGGTACGTTGCTGATTGAAGCGGCGATGATGGCAACCGATCGCGCGCCTGGCCTGCACCGCGGGCAGTGGGGCTTTAACGGTTGGGCGCAGCACGACGACGCTATCTGGAAAGAAGTCAAAGCCGAAGCGCAGGTCCGCGCGCGCAAAGGCCTGGCTGATTACGGTTCACGTTTCTACGGCTCAGACAGCGACGCGCGCGTGATTGAACGCGCAGCCAGCAACGCCCGTCGTGCTGGCATTGGTGAACTGATCTCGTTTGAAGTGAAAGATGTTGCACAACTGACCAACCCGCTGCCAAAAGGCCCGTACGGAACGGTTATCAGCAACCCACCGTATGGCGAGCGTCTCGATAGCGAACCGGCGCTGATTGCGCTGCACAGCCTGCTGGGCCGCTCAATGAAAGATTATTTCGGCGGCTGGAATCTTTCGCTGTTCAGCGGTTCTCCGGAACTGCTGAGCTGCCTGCAACTGCGTGCGGAGCGTCAGTTTAAAGCCAAAAACGGCCCGCTGGATTGCGTACAGAAAAACTATCACCTCACGGAGAAAGAGGGCGACAGCAAACCTTCAACCGTGGCAGAAGACTACGCGAACCGTCTGCGTAAGAATCTGAAGAAATTCGAAAAATGGGCGAAGCAGGAAGGGATCGAATGCTATCGCCTGTACGATGCCGATTTGCCTGAGTACAACGTGGCGGTAGATCGCTACGCTGACTGGATCGTGGTGCAGGAATATGCTGCGCCGAAGACGATTGATGCGCAGAAAGCACGCCAGCGCCTGCTGGATATTATTGCCGCTACCATTGGTGTTCTGGGGATCGCACCTAACAAACTGGTGCTCAAAACCCGTGAGCGTCAAAAAGGGACCAATCAGTACCAAAAGATGAGCGATAAAGGCGACTTTATCGAAGTGGGCGAATATAACGCTCGCCTGTGGGTGAACCTCACTGATTATCTGGATACCGGTCTGTTCCTGGATCACCGCATCGCCCGTCGTATGCTGGGCCAGATGAGCAAGGGTAAAGACTTCCTCAACCTGTTTGCCTATACCGGCAGCGCGAGCGTGCACGCTGGTTTGGGTGGCGCGCGCAGCACGACAACGATGGATATGTCACGAACCTATCTTGAATGGGCGGAGCGCAACTTGCGCCTCAACGGCCTGACCGGGCGTCAGCATCGTCTGCTGCAAGCCGATGTGCTGGGCTGGTTGCGTGATACCGACGAGCAGTTCGACCTGATCTTTATCGATCCGCCGACCTTCTCTAACTCCAAGCGTATGGAAGATACGTTTGACGTTCAGCGCGACCACATCCGTCTGATGTCCGACCTGAAACGTCTGCTGCGCAAAGGCGGCACCATCATGTTCTCAAATAACAAACGCGGCTTCCGTATGGACAACGACGGGCTGGCAGCGCTGGGACTGAAAGCACAAGAAATTAGCCAAAAAACACTGTCTCAAGACTTTGCCCGTAACCGTCAAATTCACAACTGCTGGTTGATTACCGCGGTCTGAAAGGAAATATAAATGTCATTAATTAGTATGCACGGCGCCTGGCTGTCTTTTAGCGATGCGCCCCTTCTCGATGATACAGAACTGCACATCGAAGATAACGAACGCGTCTGTCTGGTTGGCCGTAACGGCGCAGGCAAGTCTACGCTGATGAAAATTCTGAACCGCGAACAGGGTCTGGATGACGGACGTATTGTCTACGAACAAGATCTGATTGTTTCGCGTTTGCAGCAAGATCCACCGCGCAACGTGGCGGGCACTGTTTATGATTTTGTTGCCGAGGGCATCTCAGAACAGGCCGAATACCTGAAGGGCTATCACGAGATCTCTCATCTGGTGATGACCGATCCGAGTGAAAAAAACCTTAACGAAATGGCGCGTCTGCAGGATCTGCTTGATCACCACGGTTTGTGGCAGCTCGAAAGTCGCATCACTGAAGTTCTGGATCAGTTAGGTCTGGAAGCGGACATGGAGCTCGCGTCGCTTTCTGGCGGCTGGCTGCGTAAAGCGGCGCTCGGGCGTGCGCTGGTCAGCGGCCCGAAAGTGCTGCTGCTTGATGAGCCAACCAACCACCTGGATATTGAAGCGATTGACTGGCTGGAAGGGTTCCTGAAAACCTTCAATGGCACCATTATCTTCATTTCGCATGACCGCTCGTTTATTCGCAATATGGCGACGCGCATTGTCGATTTGGACCGCGGCAAGCTGGTGACATATCCAGGAAGTTACGACACGTATCTGCTGGAAAAAGAAGAAAATCTGCGCGTCGAAGAGCTACAGAACGCCGAGTTTGATCGCAAACTGGCGCAGGAAGAAGTCTGGATTCGTCAGGGCATCAAAGCCCGTCGTACCCGTAACGAAGGCCGCGTGCGCGCACTGAAAGCGATGCGTAACGAACGTAGCGAGCGCCGCGAAGTGATGGGCACGGCGAAAATGCAGGTCGAAGAAGCGTCACGATCCGGCAAAATCGTCTTCGAAATGGAAAATGTTAATTACCAGGTTGATGGCAAAGTTCTGGTGAATGACTTCTCCGCGCAGGTTCAGCGTGGCGATAAAATCGCGCTGATTGGCCCGAACGGCTGCGGTAAAACAACGTTGCTGAAATTGATGCTGAGCCAGTTGCAAGCTGACAGCGGACGTGTACATTGCGGAACCAAGCTGGAAGTGGCGTATTTCGATCAGCACCGTGCGGAGCTGGATCCCGACAGAACCGTGATGGACAACCTGGCTGAAGGTAAGCAGGAAGTGATGGTGAACGGCAAACCCCGTCACGTTCTGGGGTATCTGCAGGACTTCTTGTTCCATCCTAAACGTGCGATGACGCCGGTGCGCGCGTTGTCAGGTGGAGAGCGTAACCGACTTCTGCTGGCGCGTCTGTTCCTGAAACCAAGTAACCTGTTGATCCTCGATGAGCCGACAAACGACCTGGATGTTGAAACGCTGGAGTTGCTCGAAGAGCTGATCGACGGCTATCAGGGTACCGTTATGCTGGTGAGCCACGATCGTCAGTTTGTTGATAACACCGTGACCGAGTGCTGGATTTTCGAAGGTGAAGGGCACATTGGTCGTTATGTCGGCGGTTATCACGATGCGCGTGGGCAGCAGTCGCAGTCGCGGACGATAAAACAAGCAAAAGCTAATATTGGATCGGAAAGCGCTGTCGCGAAAACCGAAACTGTCAAAAAATCGACGGCCAAAATGAGCTATAACCTGCAGCGTGAGCTCGACGTTTTGCCGCAGCGACTCGAAGAGCTGGAAGGTAATCTGGAAACTCTGCAGGCTCTGGTTGCTGATGCATCCTTCTTTAGCCAACCGCACGACTATACTCAGAAAATATTGGCAGATCTTTCCCAGGCTGAAAAGGCGCTGGAGGAAGCATTCGAGCGCTGGGAGTACCTTGAGGCTCTGAAAAACGGCGCATAACCAGGGATAAACTATGTGTGATCAGCACCATGCCGACCGGCATATTTTATGCTCGCAATGCGATATGCTCGTGGCGCTGCCTGAGATGGGTCGCGGACATAAGGCGGCATGCCCACGCTGTGGGGCAACGCTGACAACGGAGTGGGACGCACCAAGGCAGCGTCCCACTGCTTACGCACTTGCTGCGTTGTTTATGCTTTTACTCTCGAACCTTTTTCCTTTCATTTATATGAAAGTCGGTGGTATGACCAGTGAAGTGGATTTGCTGGAAATACCCGGCGTGATGTTTTCGGAAGATTACGCCAGTCTCGGCACCTTCTTCCTTCTGTTTGTTCAAATTGTGCCCGCGTTTTGCCTTACCGTAATTTTGCTGCTGGTCAATCGCGTGCGGATGCCGATAAAGCTCAAAATCACACTTGCCAGAATCCTGTTCCAGCTCAAAAGCTGGGGAATGGCGGAGATTTTCCTCGCCGGTATTCTGGTGAGCTTCGTCAAGCTAATGGCTTATGGTGACGTGGGGATCGGCAGCAGTTTTATTCCCTGGTGTCTTTACTGCGTACTGCAGCTTCGGGCTTTTCAGTGTGTTGACCGCCGCTGGGCCTGGGATGATATCGCACCCGCGCCCACGTTAGCGCAAACAGTGAAAGTGGGTGTTCCCGGTATTCGTCAGGGATTACGCTCATGTTCATGCTGTACTGCGGTGCTGCCAGTCGATCTTGAAGAATGTCCCCGCTGCGGAACCAAAGGGCATGCCCGACGTAAAAATAGCGTTCAGTGGACGTTAGCGCTGCTGGTGACGTCTATCATGCTTTATCTGCCCGCCAATATTTTGCCCATAATGATTACAGATTTGCTGGGCGACAAAATGCCGTCGACTATCCTCGCTGGTGTCGTGTTGCTGTGGGGGGAAGGATCGTATCCCGTGGCGATGGTGATTTTTATCGCCAGTATCATGGTGCCGACGTTGAAAATGATCGCGATCGCGTGGCTGTGTTGGGATGCCAACGGCCACGGTAAACGCGACAGTGAACGCATGCATTTGATTTACGAAGTTGTCGAGTTTGTGGGCCGCTGGTCAATGATCGACGTGTTTGTGATTGCCGTTCTCTCTGCGCTGGTGCGCATGGGTGGACTGATGAGTATTTATCCCGCTATGGGTGCGCTGATGTTTGCGTTGGTTGTTGTGATGACGATGTTTGCGGCCATGACCTTCGACCCTCGTTTATCGTGGGATCGTGAGCCAGAGTCAAGCCATGAGGAAGAGTGAGAGCATGGAAAATAAGAGTGGAGAGGCGAAAGTTCAGAAGGTCAAAAACTGGTCGCCAGTGTGGATCTTCCCCATCGTGACGGCGCTGATCGGGGCCTGGATCCTGTTTTATCATTACAGTCATCAGGGGCCAGAAGTGACGCTTATCACCACCAACGCTGAAGGCATTGAGGGCGGGAAAACCACCATCAAGAGCCGTAGCGTAGATGTGGGCGTCGTGGAGAGCGCAACGCTGACTGACGATTTAACGCATGTTGAAATCAAGGCTCGCCTGAACGCCGGCATGGAAAAGCTGCTGCACAGCGATTCCGTATTCTGGGTGGTTAAACCGCAGGTTGGCCGTGAAGGGATTAGCGGTCTGGGAACGTTACTGTCGGGGGCATTTATTGAGCTGCAACCGGGATCGAAAGGAAACCAGCCAGGCCGGTATGATTTGCTTGATGCACCGCCGCTGGCTCCGCCTGATGCGAAAGGTATCCGGGTGATTCTGGACAGTAGAAAAGCGGGGCAGCTAAGCCCTGGCGATCCGGTATTGTTCCGCGGATACCGTGTGGGTTCAGTCGAAACCAGTACATTCGATCCGCAAAAACGTACCATCAGCTATCAGCTATTTATTAACGCGCCAAACGATCGACTGGTGACCAGCAATGTTCGTTTCTGGAAAGACAGCGGTATTGCGGTGGATCTGACGTCGGCGGGGATGCGTGTCGAAATGGGCTCGTTAACCACGCTGTTCGGTGGTGGTGTGAGTTTTGATGTTCCGGAAGGCATGGAGCTTGGTCAGCCGGTAGCGGCAAAAACGCCGTTCAGACTCTTTGACGATCAGAAAAGCATTCAGGATGCGCTTTATACCGATCATATTGATTACCTGATGTTCTTCAAAGATTCCGTTCGCGGTTTGCAGCCTGGCGCACCGGTCGAATTCCGTGGCATCCGTCTGGGTACCGTCGGCCAGGTCCCGTATTTCGTTCCTGGTCTGCGCCAGTCACTGGATGATGATTATCGCATTCCCGTGCTGATTCGTATCGAACCGGAGCGTTTACTGAATCAAATAGGCGAAGCGAAAGATATCAGTGGGCATATTAATGACCTCATGAACCGTGGTCTGCGCGGCTCGCTGAAAACCGGTAACCTGGTCACGGGCGCGCTGTACGTTGATATGGACTTCTATCCGAAAGCGCCTGCTATGACGGGTGTGCGCGAGTTTGGTGGTTACAAGATTATCCCGACGGTGAGCAGTGGTCTGGCACAAATCCAGCAACGCCTGATGGAAACGCTTGATAAGATTAATAATCTGCCGCTAAATCCGATGCTTGAGCAAGCGACAAACAGCCTGACTGAAAGCCAGGCGACGATGCGTCGTTTGCAAACCACGCTGGATAATATCAATAAGATTACCGCGAATCAGTCGATGCAACAGCTTCCACAGGACATGCAGAAAACGTTGCGCGAGCTTAATCGCAGTATGCAGGGCTTCCAGCCTGGCTCAGCGGCTTACAATAAAATGGTGGCGGACATGCAGCGCCTGGATCAGGTCTTACGTGAACTGCAGCCTGTATTGAAAACGCTGAATGAGAAGAGTAACGCGCTGGTATTTGAAGCGAAGGACAAGAAAGATCCTGAGCCGAAGAGGGCAAAATAATGAAAAAGTGGCTATTCATCGTTGGCGTCATGGTTTTAACGGCCTGTAGCTCAGGAAGTGATAATAAAAGTTACTACCAGCTGCCACTCGCCGCGCAAACGGGCGGGCAAACAAGTACTTCTCAGGGCAACCGTCTGCTATGGGTTGAGCAAGTGGTGATCCCTGATTCACTCGCTGGCAACGGCGTGGTGTATCAGACCAGCGACGTACAATACGTGATTGCGAATAACAATTTATGGGCGAGCCCGTTGGATCAGCAGCTACGCAATACGCTGGTGGCGAATCTGAACAGTCAGTTGCCGGGTTGGATAGTAGCTTCGCAGCCGCTGGGTAGCGATCAGGATACGCTCAACGTCACCGTAACGGGCTTCCATGGACGTTATGATGGAAAGGTTATCATTAGCGGAGAATGGCTTCTGAATCACCAGGGGCAGCTGATTAAGCGTCCGTTCTATCTTGAGCTGAAACAGCAGCAAGACGGATACGACGAGATGGTTAAGATGCTGGCGCAAGGTTGGGCCCAGGAGTCGGCGAGTATAGCGAAAGAAATTTCTCGCCTGCCATAAGTAAAATTCATAACCTGAAGCCGCAATTCGCGTTTCGCTGATTGCGGTTTTTTTTCGTTTTCATTTCAGGCTGATACTTGTGCGGCGTCACAATTTTTGTACAAATGATATTCCATGTAGCTCACAAATATGACACTGGCGTGAATTTTGCGCATTGACGCAGGGAGGGATTCAGGTTATTCGTTTACTGTGCTTGCGTACTTTGCAGACACTGTTTTCTTTCCACCAGACCAAAGAATGAGGGAAACGAGGCATGAAGAGACAGAAACGAGATCGCCTGGAACGGGCGCACCAACGTGGATACCAGGCTGGCATCGCCGGACGCTCAAAAGAAATGTGTCCTTACCAAACGTTAAATCAACGTTCTTACTGGTTAGGGGGCTGGCGAGAAGCCATTGGGGATAGGGTTCTACTTGCGTGACACGTCTCTTTAGAAACAGAAACCTCCGCATCGCGGAGGTTTCGCCTTTATGCTCTTGTCAGAGCAGCAATCAGAACGCAGAAGTATCCTGGAACAGGCCGACTTTCAGATCGTTTGCGGTATAAATCACGCGACCATCTACCAGCACTTCACCATCCGCCAGACCCATCACCAGACGACGGTTCACAATGCGCTTGAAGTGGATACGGTAGGTGACTTTTTTCGCAGAAGGCAGAACCTGACCGGTGAATTTCACCTCGCCCACGCCCAGTGCGCGGCCTTTGCCTTCGCCACCCAGCCAGCCCAGATAAAAACCAACCAACTGCCACATTGCATCCAGGCCTAAACAGCCAGGCATGACCGGATCGCCGATAAAGTGGCAACCGAAGAACCACAGTTCTGGGTTGATATCGAGTTCCGCTTCAACGTAACCCTTATCAAAGTTGCCGCCGGTTTCGGTCATTTTCACGACACGGTCCATCATCAGCATGCTTGGAGCAGGTAACTGCGGGCCTTTAGCACCAAACAGTTCACCACGACCAGAGGCAAGAAGATCTTCTTTTGTATAGGATTCGCGTTTATCTACCATGTTCTCAGTAAGCCTTATTTTAGTGAAGCACGCAGGATAGCTAACACGTGTACGCTGAACAAGTCCGATCAGTTGGGACTAAACCAGCTCAACCAGCGTAACGGCCATGGATAACGATGACGAGCATCCTGTTGCATTGCCTGAGCAATACGTTCCTGGATAGCCTGCATCAGCGTTGTTTGACCTTCTGCATCCCAGACCAGATTAGTCAGTAAGGGTAGCGCATCTGTAATATCGTCGATGGCCCAGATAGAAAATTGTCCTGCCTCTACTGCGTCAAGTACGCCCTGACTCAGACTCAGATGGCGAGCATTTGGCGCAGGGATAATGACTCCTTGCTTGCCGCTAAACTCACGTTGCTGGCAAATATTGAAGAAACCTTCAATTTTCTCGTTCAACCCGCCGACGGGTTGAGCGCGGCCAAACTGATCGACTGAACCGGTGATAGCGATGCTCTGGTTTATCGGGACATCGGCAAGGGCACTGATTAACGCACACAGCTCAGCCATCGAAGCACTGTCCCCGTCGACTTCGCCGTAGGACTGCTCAAACGTCAGTGAGGCGGAGAAGGGGATTTGCTGTTCAAGTTGAAGCTCTGACATCAGAAACGCTTGCATAATCATCATGCCCTTAGCGTGAATATTCCCGCCTAGCTCAGCTTTACGTTCGACGTCAGTAAACTCACCATCCCCAATGTGTACGACGCAACTGATGCGCGAGGGTTCGCCAAAGGCACGCGGATGTCCTGGAAACTCAACGACTGACAACGCGTTAATCTGACCCACACGTTCGCCTTCGGTTTCGACCAGGATTTGCTCAAACAGGATTTCATCCTGCATACGATCGGCAAGATAACCTTCTCGCCATTCACGCTGCGCCAGCATCTGCGAGAACTGCTCGCCCGTAAACGATTCTTGCCCACAGATAACGCCCACTTCGCGTAATTGCTTTCCAATCCACAGAGGGCAGAGCGGGAGCGTTTCCTGGTCACCCGTGTAGCGCGTGGCCTCACGAATTAAACTCGGCCATGCATCTTCCGCTGGTATTGGCAATTCGTAACGCTCAGCCATGGCCATCACCCACTGACCCCATTGCGACATATCGTCGGCATCGGCAATCTGGACGTTATCTTCAAATTCGGAATAGACAGCTTGTTCGGCTAATTCCGGCTCCATTTCCTGGAAATCAGCCAGCGACTCGCGATCGCCAGTCAAAATCACTTTTAACGAAACGGGCATCGAAGGCACGGAAACAGGCAATGGGCGCGATTCGTCATAGGAGAGCCAGTCGAAACGCTGGTGAGTCACTATTGTCTTCAGACGCATCCACAGCAGCGGTTGCGCCATAAGCGTGCGCAGCGAGATAATCAGGACACCACCGTTGGCTTTATGCACCAGCCCCGGTTGTAAGCTCAAATCGCCGTTAAAATGACGCAGGCAGCCAAACAGTTGTTCAGCTTCAGCCCACTCGGCCGTTATGACTTCGCCCGTAGCGGCGAAGTTATCTTCAGCGTGTGCGGCTGGCTCGAAAGTAACATCATGTCCCGCGATACGGTATTGGCCACCATATACAGTGCTTTCTTCAGGCCGTAACTCACGGGTAGCGTCGGCAATCAGCGCCAAATACTCAGCTTCTTCAGGAGCCTTCAGCAGCATGAAAGGGGAGGTTGTCCATGGACTCAACACCTGCTCAAGCGCGTAGTGCAAACGCGGTTGCGTATCGCTAAGTATGAAGTCGTGCTCTTTTGCGAGGTTTGGCTGTGTAAATAGCGCCTGATGGCTTTCGGTATCAGGAACTAAATCACGCCATGCTAGTTTCGTAATGGTCAAAGTTGATGTTTTTTAGTTAGATGTAAAACCGTGGAGTATACCGTAAGCATCGGTCTCTGCCCAACCGGGATTAGGTAAATCAGGCAGCGAAAGCGGCGTAACAGCTCACAGGATATGATTTCTTTTCAGCAGATTGTCAAAAAACTGATATTCTGAACAGAGTTACGAGGTAACACTGAGATCGCAATGAAATATCAACAACTGGAAAATCTCGAAAGCGGCTGGAAATGGAAGTACCTGGTCAAAAAGCACCGTGAAGGGGAGCTGATCACCTGCTACATCGAAGCCAGTGCTGCAAAAGAAGCGGTGGATTTATTACTGACACTCGAAAACGAACCGGTGCATGTAAATAGCTGGATAGAGAAGCATATCAATCCAGCGTTACTGAACCGTATGAAACAGACCATCCGCGCTCGCCGCAAACGGCACTTTAACGCTGAGCATCAGCACACTCGCAAGAAATCAATCGATCTTGAGTTCATGGTCTGGCAACGATTAGCGGGGCTTGCTCAACGGCGGGGTAAAACGCTTTCTGAAACGGTCGTACAGTTGATTGAAGATGCGGAGCATAAAGAGAAATATGCCAACCAGATGTCTACGCTGAAAAACGATCTTCAGGCGCTGCTTGGAAAAAAAGAGTGAATCACGTTTCTTCAGATAATAAAAAACCCCGCATGGCGGGGTTTTTTTATAAGACGATAACTTATGCCGCAGGCTGAGTTACAACGTCTTTGATACCTTTAACTTCGATCTCTACGCGACGATCTGGTGCCAGGCAGTCGATCAGTGCAGCGCGAGGTTTCACGTTGTCACAGGTAGCGCCAGTCACTGGGTTGGATTCGCCCATACCACGTGGAGAGATCTTGTTAGCTGGGATACCTTTAGACACGAGGTAATCAACTACAGACTGTGCACGTTTCTCGGACAGACCCTGGTTGTAAGCGTCAGAACCGATACGGTCGGTGTAACCCAGAACCACTACTGAACCGTCTTTAGGATCCAGATTGCTCAGCTGAGTGTACAGCTGATCCAGTGCCTGCTGACCTTCTGGTTTCAGAGTCGCTTTGTTGAAGTTGAACAGAACGTCAGACTTCAGAGTGAAGTGCTTGGTCTGTACTTCTGGAGCTGGTGCCGGAGCTGGAGCAACGATTGGCGCTGCTTCTTCCTGCTGGCCGAAACGGTAGGAAACACCTACGCTCAGCATGCCGTTGTCTGGACGAACACCAACGGTGTTGCCGTCGCCGATGTTGTTAACCCACTGGTATTCCAGACGGGTAGCGATATCGCGGGTCATTGCCCACTCTACGCCACCAGCGAATACTGGAGATACGCCAGTGTCATGGTCGTCGCCAGCAATGCTATTGCTGGAGTCAGCGCGCCATACCATGCCGCCCAGACGGGTGTACACGTCCAGATCGTCAGTTACTGGGTAACCCAGTTTAGCGGTCAGCTGTACGCCTTGAGCTTTGAATGCGCCGTTAACGTTGTCGCCTTTGTAAGGCATACGACCTAACCAGTCGTAACCCATTTCAAAACCAACATACGGGTTAACCTGATAGCCACCAAACGCACCTGCACCGAGCTGGCTTTCGTGAGTTGGGCCATCGTTGTTCAGGGAGCTGTTGTACCAGCCAGTGTCGTGGAACTGAGACCAGCCCAGTTTGCCACCTGCATACCAGGTATTATCTTTCGGAGCGGCCTGCGCTACGGTAGCGAAGCCAGCCAGTGCCACTGCAATCGCGATAGCTGTCTTTTTCATTTTTTGCGCCTCGTTATCATCCAAAAATCGCCATGAAGATCTCGTCGAGAAATCACGGTTAAATCCTTCACCGGGGGGCGAGCTCAAACTAGTAACTCTACCGATATCTTCGGCTTAGACCGAGCACCCCTGGCGATGTAAAGTCTACAACGTAGTTCAAAACTTACAAGTGTGAACTCCGTCAGGCATATGAAAAAAAAAGCTCTGTATACATAATATTTAACATTTTGAATGCGGATTTTATGCTGTAAAATTAAGGGAAACCGCGCCAGACAGGCGTTGACGGAGTTTTTTCTTATGGAACTAATCGGCTGTCCGACTGTCGAAAAAAGTTCCAGGAAAAATCTTAAATTTACTTAATGATACAAATTAGAGTGAATTTTTAGCCCAGACAGGTGTCCTCTGCCGAGAGAATCGGGATTAACTGGACGCATTACTAAGCCGATCGCGTTACCTTCTTCGGCGGCTTCAACCAAACGAAAATGTTCATCTTCCGTTAATTCTTCTGATAGCCAGCCAATCACCACGCTATAATTCCCAGTGCGCAATGCGCGAATCATTGAATCTACCGTATGGCAGGGGGCGAGTTGGCTAATCTGCATCACTTTCGCGAGCGGTAATCCAGCAGATTGAACCCATTCGCGACTCAATTTTTGCTTTGGCGTTAACCAGAGCTGCCAGCGTGACTGTTGACCGAGCTGCTGCAATAACGGCAACAACAGCAACTGTGTCATCAAGGGCTGGTCTTCACGATAAACCACTTCACTTATCATCCCGGTCGAAACACGCCCGAAAGTATTTTGCGTGTCATTTCCCGCGGATGGAGAAAAAGATGTTGAGCGATTTGCATAGATTGAAGTGTGTATAATCATTCCAGCCCTGTAGTTACTGTATGAATATACAGTAACCCCTGTATGACTAAAGATCAACCTCAATTTCGGAAAGCGCCTCGCAAATTTCGTTCGAGATCGGCCAATATGGAAAATTCATCTTGCCGAGTGACAATAAGTTGCCTATTTTTCTGCTAGCGGATCCGATAGTAATTAATGGCGTTGTTACTGCATGATTTTAAAGGATAATATCATGAAAAAGATATCATACGAACGGATCTATAAATCCCAGGAATACCTCTCATCTTTGGGTGATATCCACCATAGGGCACTTTTTGGTGGCTATACATTGGCGGTAAATGAGGCTGTGTTCGCCATGGTGTCGGAGGGCGAACTGTATCTGCGAGCGTGTGAAGAGAGCGCGCAGTACTGTGTAAAACATAATTCGGCATATCTGGAATTGGTAAAACGTGGCAGACCCGTTCTGTTGAACTATTACCGTGTGGATGAGGGGCTTTGGCAGGATCGGGAAAAGCTCCTGCAACTTTCCAGCTATGCATTAGAAGCAGCACGACTGGAACGTGTCGAGCGGGATAATCGGCACAGGCTCAAAGATTTGCCGAACCTGACTTTCCAGATTGAAGTTCTCCTCTACGAAGCAGGTATTACCAGTGAAACGATGCTCCGAATGTTAGGCGCTGAAGAAAGTTGGCTGAAAATGAGAGCTAAAAACAAGCACCTCGGCATTAAGGTCCTGTTTGCTCTCGCGGGGGCTATCGAAGGGTTACATGAGGCGGCACTCCCGACAGCCAGGCGTCGGGAGCTTAATGAGTGGTTTAATGCGCTTTCTGTAAAGCCTGATAATCATTCCGATAAGTAGCGATTTGTTGTTGTAGTCGACAGATCTCGGGCAGAAGGGCAATGAGCAAGCCCGTTTGCTGGAGGATAAGCGGAGCTTTGCTGTCTGTACCGGGATCAAAATGCGCAATGCGCTGGCTAAGTTCGTCAATCGCCATTTGTACACGTGGCTCGTCAGCGGGAAGATGATGAAGCGCATCGTCAACGTAACATACGGTGTCATCAAGTAAGGCGAGGATGTTGGGATTAGTTAGCTGTTCGCGATGCGCACCCAGGGTCGAAATATAGCTGGTGAAGGTGTGGTTAAGGCATAGAAGCCGGAAGGCTACCTCGCGAATTTCGGGTGTTGCACGGGGTTCCGTTGACATGTTCGAGACAACTGAAGCCAGTTCCGCATCACGGTTGTGTGCATCACGTCTGGCAATACGATACGCCAGACGATTGTCACGACCCTGATGGTACTGCTCAAGAATAGCGTCGAGATAGCGGCAGTTCGCATTGATCGCGAGATCCAGTGCGCGCGGTAAGTTCCTGAAACGCCAGTCTGGCCAGATAAAGCTCACTGCTGCCCAGGCAATGGCGCAACCAATTAGCGTGTCAATCACGCGTGGCAGCGCGACTTCAAAGCCTTCACCTAGCAGGTTGAAGCAAAGCAGAACCAGCAGGGTGATGAACATCGTAGCGTGCGCATACTGGACGTGACGAAATGCGAAAAACAGGACGCCGGTAATCACTATAAGGATCAATTGTCCTTCAATTGACGGGACAAAATAGAGCACAGGGAGCCCAATGGCGACCCCCACAAGGGTACCGATGATTCTTAACGCGAGCCGGTGACGCGTTGCATTATAGTTTGGCTGACAGACAAACAGACTCGTCAGCAGAATCCAATAGCCATGGTTTAAGCCCGTTATTTGGATAAAAGCATAACCAGTGCAAAGCACGGCGGACATCCGCACCGCATGACGAAACAGTGCCGACTCGGGCGTAACGTTACGGTTCAAACGAAGCCATATATCTGAAACACCATGCAGCCCGTCATCGGCAAGTTGGTTTTCAGTATCATGACCCGGCATTACTAACGCCTGCTCCGACTCGATTGTCGCGAGCTGCGCATCGATGGCGCGCAGGTTGTTCAGCAAAAAGCCGAGGGCTTTCATCTGATCTGGCGATGTACCGCTTGCCTGAACGCGATCCAGAGCGGCGTCGAGATGAGTAAAAGCGCGCTCAAATCGCTGGTCGTGTTGATACGGCGTTCGCAGCAAAATGGAACGAGCCAGTTGCTGACAAGCCTGGGATTGCATCGAAAGCAGTCGCTGGAAGCGGAACATCACGTCGCTGTAACGAAACTTCTCGCGCAACGCAGCGTACTGAATATGCGATGAACTGGCGCGCTCATGAATATCCTGAGCGACAAAGTAATAGTGCAGCGTTTGCCGGGTTCCTCGCTGACCGCGGTCGCCACGTAAGCGGGTGAGCAAAGACACTTTGGTTTGGTTGAGCGTGGCCACAAGCTGTCCGTTCGCCAGAGCGAGATCGTATAGCGGCGACTGACTCTCTTCTTCTATATCGGGATCAAAAAGTCGGGACTTGAGTTCCAGATAGTGCGCCAGCTGTTCGTAACTCCGGGCGAGATTATCCTGCAATGGGCGAATCGGGAAAATGAGATGTCCGGTCAGCGTAAGCACGTTGTACCAGATGGCCCCCATCAGCAGCAGGAGTGGCTGCTGATACCACTGGTCATAAAGCGATATGCCCAACATGGTATAAATCGCGATCAGCAGCGCGCCAAACGCAATGGTTGCATAGCGCTGCCCAAGCCCCCCCAGCAAAATAAATCCGGTGGTAGATACCATCAACCCGAGGGCGAATAACCACGGCCACGGGAAAAGCAGTTCGACCGACGCGGAAGCAATAAAAAAGCAGACCAGTGTAATCACGAGGTTTCGCAAGCGACCCACCAGGCGATCGTCAAGATCGGCGAGTGCACCTGCAACCACGCCGAGTATCAGCGGGATGGTAAGTTTAACGTCGCCGAGCCACCACGGCAGCGCCGCCGCACCGCAAAGCGCGATAAAAATCCTGACGTTATAGAGCCAGGCACTATTCCATGTGTATCTGCGAAGCAATGGGCTTAGCATGTGGGCGGCTTATCCTTATTTACTGAAAACGACGGCGGGCATTGGATTCACGTGCAGCCTGCGCAACTTCCACGGCGACTACGCGTCGACCTACGGGCCACAGAGCAATAGCCGCAATCTTGAAGTTGGCGATCCCAACCGGAATACCGATAATCGTAATACACTGTGTAATGCCTACTGCGATGTGCATCAGGCACAACCACCAGCCAAAGAAGATCAGCCATAAAATATTCAGCAATGTTCCGCCGGTATTCATCAGGACATTTTTGTTGCCGGGCTCGAGTTCATCAACATGAATGGCTTCATTGCCGTAAGGCACAAAGGACAGTTTGGTGATTTCCCAGCACGAGCGCGTTAGCGGAAGTGTAAAAATCAGCACAATGCTGACCAGCGTGGCAAAAAGCCAGGAAAGCGTCGTGGCAAAACCGCCAAGGACAAAGTTCAAAATATTCAGAACGGTACGCATAAACCCTCACTTCTTTTCGATATGATTAAAGCCTGATGATTGTAACGTTTTTTTAGGCTGGAGCACCTGAAAACTGGCAGGTAAACTAATGCGTAAACTATCACTGCGTGGATCAGGCTGGACATGGAACTAAAAGCAACATCATTAGGCAAACGCCTGGCGCAACATCCCTACGATAAAGTTGTTCTGCTCAACGCCGGCGTGAAAGTCTCGGGCGAACGCCATGAATACCTCATTCCGTTCAATCAGTTATTAGCTATTCATTGCAAGCGCGGCCTGGTGTGGGGCGAGCTGGAGTTCGTCTTACCTGCGGATAAAGTGGTTCGTTTGCATGGAACGGAGTGGGCCGAAACCCAGCGATTTCATCATCAGCTCAATACGCTCTGGCAAAAGTGGAGCGATGAGATGAGCGAGGTCGCGAGGCAAGTGCTCCAGCAGGTTTTAGCCGATATCGCGCAGAGCAGTGAACAAAAAAAATGGCTCACGCGCGCCCAAACGGCTGACATGCAGCAACGCATTCAACAGGCCCTTACCGCGCTTCCGCTTCCGGTTTCACGACTTGATGAGTTTGAAAATTGCCGCGATGCCTGGCGTCAGTGCCAGGCGTGGTTAACCGATATCGATAAAAGCAGGCTCGCGCATAATCAGGCATGGACCGATGAGATGCTGGCGCAGCACGCTGAATTCTTCAGCCAAATCGAATCTTCGCCTTTAAACCCTGCTCAGGCGCGAGCCGTGGTCAACGGGGAGCATTCACTGCTGGTGCTAGCGGGCGCAGGCAGCGGAAAAACGTCAGTGCTGGTGGCCCGCGCAGGATGGTTGCTCGCCAGAGGCGAAGCGACAGCCGAGCAAATTCTGCTGTTGGCGTTTGGGCGTAAAGCCGCGCAAGAAATGGACGAACGTATTCACGACCGGTTGCATACGCGAGACATCACGGCCAGAACATTCCACGCACTGGCCCTGCACATCATTCAGCAGGGCAGTAAAAAAGCGCCTGTTATCAGTAAACTGGAAAACGACACCCAGTCCAGGCTTTCTTTGTTTATTAAGACGTTGCAGCAGCAGTGCAGCGAAAAAAAGGCCATGGCAAAGGGATGGCGACAGTGGCTTGAAGAAGAACTCAACTGGACGGTACCTGAAGGCAGTTTCTGGCAGGATGAAAAACTGATGCGGCGTCTGGGATCGCGTCTGGACCGCTGGGTGAGTTTGATGCGCATGCATGGTGGTTCACAGGCGGAGATGATTGAGAGTGCGCCCGAGGAAGTGCGCGCGCTCTTCACAAAACGCGTCAAACTGATGGCGCCGCTACTGAAAGCCTGGAAAACCGCGCTGAAAGAAGAAAACGCGGTGGATTTCTCCGGGTTGATTCATCAGGCCATTATCATTCTCGAGAAGAGCCGTTTCGTCAGCCCCTGGAAGCATATTCTGGTGGACGAATTTCAGGATATCTCTCCGCAGCGTGCCGCTTTGCTGGCCGCATTACGAGCACAAAATAAACACACTTCGCTATTTGCAGTAGGTGATGACTGGCAGGCCATTTATCGATTCAGTGGGGCGCAACTGTCGTTAACGACCGCGTTCCACCACTATTTTGGCGAAGGCGATCGCAGCGATCTGAATACCACCTATCGCTTTAACTCCCGCATCGGTGAAATCGCTAACCGGTTTATTCAGCAAAACCCCCATCAGCTGGCAAAACCGCTCAACAGTCTTTCATCGGGCGATAAAAAAGCTGTCACGCTGCTGCCAGACGATCAGTTGGAAGCCCTGCTTGATAAGCTGAGCGGATTTGTCAAAGCAGACGAACGGATTCTGATTCTGGCGCGCTATCATCATCTTAAGCCGACACTTCTGGAAAAAGCGGCCACGCGCTGGCCCAAGCTACAGCTCGATTTCATGACCATTCACGCCAGCAAAGGGCAGGAGGCGGATTTCGTGATTGTGCTCGGCTTACAGGATGGGAGCGATGGTTTTCCGGCACCGGCGCGGGAGTCAGTTATGGAACAGGCGTTGTTGCCCGAGACAGAAGATTACCCCGATGCAGAAGAACGTCGGCTGCTCTATGTCGCGATGACCCGCGCGCGTCACCGGGTTTGGCTGCTGTTCGCTAAGGATAATCCATCCTGTTTTGTGGATATTCTGAAAAATATCGATGTACCAGTGGCGAGAAAACCCTAGTGTATGCCGGGCTCAATATTAGCCCGGCATCTTTTTACTTGAGACGCTCTGCCAGATAACGCGGGTAATCCGGGATCAGAATCTCAACCGATGAGTTGAAGTGCGGTGACTCAATAATAAAGTCTGCGGTTGAAAGGTTAGTGGCCACAGGGATATTCCACACCGTTGCGAGACGCAGCAAGGCTTTCACATCCGGATCGTGTGGGACTGCATTCAGCGGATCCCAGAAGAAAATCAGCACATCAATTTTGCCTTCCGAAATCTGCGCGCCGACCTGCTGGTCGCCACCCAACGGGCCGCTCAGCATCGCGTTCACTTCCAGCCCTGTTTCACGATGAATCAGATTACCCGTGGTGCCTGTCGCCGACAGGTTGTGTTTTTCCAGCAAGGCCTGGTGGCGCTGAACCCAGTTAAGCAGCATTTTCTTGCAATGATCGTGTGCCACCAGCGCAATGTGCTTACGTTCTGGCAGGGTACGTGTCGTCAGTTCCATAATCTCTTTCCGTCAGGTTAACTGGCTACAAGATGACGGGAAGCGACTGATGCTGCAAGAGAAAGGGCAAAAAAATGCGGCTTATGACGAAGGTTGCTCCTTCGCCCATTGCAAAAATCGCGTGCGGGTCTCGGGATCGGCCTGCTGGAACCAGAATTTAAGCCGCTGTTCGGTCAGCGTTTGAGATTGCGGGGGGATCACATCCAGTTCCGATACGCCGGATAAAAGCGTGCTGTCGTCGGCCATCATGGTGGCGAATCCCGGTAACGACGCGCTTTTGCCCGCTTTGTTGTAGCGTTCGGTGTCCGCTTCATAATCCGTTCCCTTCGGTGTTTTGGTTAATGCCAGAATATCCAGCTTCACGGGAATGGGCATGGCATCGCCATCCAGTAATTCAATTCGCGGCGCCGCCTCAAACGCCTCGGATTCCTGTTCGTTTTCCAGACGCGGCAAATTAAAATTCACCTGGCTGATTTTTTGGGTGTTGAAACTCACCACCAGCGGGGGAGAAATATAAAGACGTTGTTCATGACTGGAGAGGCGAATATTTTTTTCGATACGAAAGACGATCTGATGCGGCCCATTATCCAGCTCAATACTATCTGCCCCCCGCAGTAATGAACTGGAGACTTTTTTACCGTCCAGAACCAGCAGGTCGATGTCGGTTGATAACCGAAGCGTCGTGGCATACACGCAAACCGGCATCACTAACGCAAGTACAGCTGAGACAATGCCGGTCTTCATAGAGCGCTCCCGTCGAATATACTTTCGTCGTAATAATGTATCTAAATTTTTCGATAAACACGTTTACTAACATATAGACATATTCCGACGTTTTGCCCTCATACAGAGGTATGGGATGAATGGTTGCCAGCGGTTCTTTGGCGTACACTTTAAAAAAAGCCAGGAGAAACACCATGAAAGAGAACGATATTATCGGCATTCTGACCTCGACCCGCACCATCGCACTGGTGGGCGCAAGTGATAAACCCGATCGCCCAAGCTATCGGGTGATGAAATATCTTCTCGATCAGGGGTATCACGTCATTCCGGTATCACCGAAAGTGGCCGGTAAAACGCTGTTGGGGCAGCAAGGCTATGCCACGCTGGCGGATGTTCCTGAAAAAATCGATATGGTCGACGTCTTCCGAAACTCTGAAGCGGCGTGGGGCGTAGCGCAGGAGGCGATTGCGATTGGCGCGAAAACGCTGTGGATGCAGCTCGGGGTTATCAACGAGCAGGCAGCGGTATTGGCGCGTGATGCGGGATTGAATGTGGTGATGGATCGTTGTCCGGCAATTGATATACCGCGTTTAGGTCTGGCGAAATAAAAAAAGCCCGGCGCGTTCCGGGCTTTTTTATAGGTTAATTTCGCAGGCGTGGGGCCTGGAGCTGTTTACGGATAGTTTGCGCCAATTCGTCCATCGACGGCTGCTCCGGATGCTCGTCCTGCGGTTCACTGCTTAACTGCGCTTCTGCCAGATAAGTGTGAAGAGGTTGGCCATCATCGTCTTCCATCACCACATGATACCAGGGCGTTGCGCGAAGTTCCGCGTTAGCCGCCAGCTCATCGGCTGAGGGTTCGTCAAGTGAGTATTCCGGGTCAATATCCACCACCACACCCAGATACCCCAGGAGAGAGTGGCGAACCTGCTGGCCGATACCGTATTTGCTGGCAATCATTGTCACCTCCCGAAAAATGTTACATACACAAGATGTGTGGGCAACATTTCGCTTTTCAAGTTACATGACGCGACAGGCAAACCCTTTCAGATAGAGCCCTTCCGGGTAGGTAGCGATCACAGGATGGTCGGCTGCCTGGCGGAACTGTTCTATAAATTGTACATCACGACCCGCATCTACAGCGGCATCTGCGACGAGTTTCTGAAATAAATCGGTCGTCATCAGGCCAGAGCAGGAGAACGTCAGCAAAATGCCACCAGGATTCAGCAACTGGATCGCCAGCATGTTGATATCTTTATAGCCGCGGCACGCGCCCATCAGCTGGCTTTTGTTTTCGACGAACTTTGGGGGATCCATCACGATGACGTCGAATTTCTCACCCTGGTCACGATATTTACGCAACAGCTTGAACACGTCATCGCGGACGAATTCCGCTTTGCTCAGATCCAGCTTGTTCAGTTCAATGTTCTGCTTAGCGACATCCAGCGCTTCCTGTGAGGTGTCAACGCTCACTACTTGATTGCAACCGCCCATCAGCGCCGAAACGGCAAAGCCACCCGTGTAGGAGAAGCAGTTCAGCACGCGTTTATCTTTAACATACTGGCGCGTGGCCAGACGGCTGTCGCGCTGATCGAGGTAGTAACCGGTCTTGTGTCCACCCTGAATATCGACAAACAGCTTCATGCCGTGCTCTTCGATTGGCAGCAGGGCAGGTGGCAGTTCACCGGTGACGGTGCCTTGCGTGAGCTCCATACCCTCTTTCTTACGCACCGCCACATCGCTGCGATCGTAAATGGCGCATTCCGGGTACAACGTTTGCAGCGCGCTGATCAGCGCAGCACGCTGGTATTCTGCGCCAGCGCTTAAGAGCTGCAGCACCAGGAAATTGGCAAAACGATCGATCGTCACGCCCGGCATGCCGTCGGATTCACCGGCGATCAGACGATAGCTATCCAGCCCATCACGTTTCGCCAGCCAGTCACGCCACTGCTGTGCCTGCTGTAAACGACGTGTAAAGAAAGCGGTGTCGATGGTTTCGTCTTTATCGAACGTCCAGACGCGCGCACGAATCTGCGAGGCAGGCGAGTATGCGCCGCGAGCTAACCATTTTCCCTGATGGTCAACAATATCGATGGTTTCACCGAGGCTGGCTTTGCCTTCCATGCGCGCAACCGCGCCGGAAAACACCCAGGGATGACGACGCAGTAATGACTTCTCGCGCCCTTTGGTTAACACTAAACGTACACTCATAATTTGCTTTTCTGTCGATTCAATAAAATGGCCGCTATTTTCCCGAGTTCAGTCAGGAAAAGCAACGCGCCAGAGCAGGATAGGGGAAACGATGATGTCAAAAGTCTGCACAATCGCGTGGGTTCACGGCACGGTCCAGGGCGTCGGGTTTCGTTACAGCACGCAACGCGAGGCGTTACAGCTCGGGTTAACGGGCTACGCGCGCAATCTGGATGACGGCAGTGTCGAAGTTCTTGCCTATGGTGAGGCGGATAACATTGAGAAACTGATTGCCTGGTTGAAAGCAGGCGGGCCGCGCAGCGCCCGGGTTGAAAAAGTCTTCACTGAACCTCACCAACCCGACCGCGAATATGACAAATTCAGTATTCGCTATTAAATACATTTCACCGGTTTTGGCAGGCCGGCGATTTTGGTCGCCTGTTTGGCCGGGCCTTTCGGGAAGAGGCGATACAGGTAACGGCTGTTGCCTTTCTCTTCGCCAAATTTGTTAGCCATCGCTTTCACCAGCATGCGGATCGCAGGCGACGTGTTGAATTCCAGATAGAACTCACGCACAAACCGCACCACTTCCCAGTGCTCAGGCGACAGCGTAATCGACTCTTTTTCAGCAATCGCGACAGCCAGCGCTTCACTCCACTGGCTGCTCTCTTTCAGATAACCGTCGTTATCGGTTTCTATCTCTTTACCTTCAAAGCTCAGCATAATCATTCACACGTCAGTCAAAACCCGCGCAGTGTACCAAAAAACAAAGCCCCGCATAAGCGAGGCTCTGTTCAAAGCGTGTGGGGTTAATCGCGGCTTGCGAAGCCCAGGATGCTCAGCAGACTGACAAAGATGTTGTACAGCGACACATACAGGCTCACGGTTGCGCGAATATAGTTCGTTTCGCCGCCGTGAATGATATTGCTGGTTTCCCACAGGATTGCGCCTGAAGAGATCAGAATGAACACCGCGCTAATCGCCAGGTGCAGCGCTGGCAATTGCAGGAAGATGTTCGCCACCATGCCCACCAGCACAACGATGACGCCCGCCATCAACATCCCACCCAGGAAAGACATGTCTTTACGGGTCGTCAGAACGTACGCCGAGCAGCAGAAGAACACCAGTGCCGTCCCGCCCAGCGCCATGCCGATGAGGTCGCCCATGCCCGCAGACAGATAAGAATTCAGCATTGGGCCGAGGATATACCCCAGGAAGCCAGTAAAGGCGAACGCGGACAGAATACCGATTGGTTTGTCAGCGGTTTTATAGGTCAGGAACATCAAACCATACATGCCCACCAGCGTCAGAATCAGGCCCGGAGATGGCAGCATCAGCACGGTGCTGGCTGTCGCCGTTAGCGCAGAAAACGCCAGCGTCAGGCTTAACATGAAATAGGTGTTGCGCAGCACTTTATGGGTGCTGAGTAGCGACGTGCGGTCGCGTGAAGAACTAATAATACGATCCATGAGCCACTCTCTTATGACAGATGTAATTAACGGCAAGAATAGGAAAGGTTGCGCCTGTAGCAAAATGGTTTTACCCATCTTTACTCAACACCTTAGGGGCGACGCTGAAGCTTTATTCCGAATAAATTTGTTTCAGTAGCAGGAAGCGTGGTTTGACGAGTTTATTCAGATCAACCTCTTATAGGTTACTGAAAAATATTGCCTTAATACAGTTAGAGCGCTAAGAGTGAATGCGCATCGTCAAAAAATAGACAATAAGGCGAATAAATGAAATCACCATCACGCATTAACTTTACACTCTCTTTGCTGGCCGCGAGCATCCTGTGCGCAAGCACAGCGTGCTGGGCCGCTAGCGTGCCAGCAGGAACCCAACTGGCAGAAAAACAGGAACTGGTCAGAAACAACGGCAGTGAACCGGCATCGCTCGATCCGCATAAAGTCGAAAGCGACGTCGAATTCAATATTATCAGTGATTTATTCGAAGGGCTAGTCAGCGTCTCGCCAGGCGGTGAGATTGTGCCGCGACTGGCAGAGAAATGGGAGAATAAAGACAACACCGTCTGGACTTTCCATTTACGTCCTGGCATCACCTGGAGTGACGGCACCGCCATCACCGCGCAGGATGTGGTCTGGAGCTGGCAGCGTTTGGTTGACCCGAAAACGGCGTCACCTTACGCCAGCTATCCGGGCAATATGCATCTCGTCAACGCCGCAGATATTGCGCAGGGCAAGAAAATGCCGGATTCGCTGGGCGTGAAAGCCATCAACGACACCACGCTGGAAGTCACGCTGAACCAGCCCAATGCGGCATTCCTCGCCATGCTGGCGCACCCTTCGCTGGTCCCGGTTGATAAAGTGCTGATCGGCCGTTTTGGTGAAAAGTGGACGAAACCGGAGCATTTCGTCAGCAGCGGGGCGTATAAGCTCTCGCAGTGGGTGGTCAACGAGCGCATTGTCGCCGAACGTAACCCGCGCTACTGGGATAATGCACATACGGTAATCAACAAGGTCGCGTATCTGCCGATCACCTCTGAAGCGTCCGATGTGAACCGTTACAAGGCCGGTGAGATCGACATCGTCTATACGGTGCCTATCAACCAGTTCGCTCAGCTTAAAAAAACACTGGGAACTGAGCTGGACGTGTCACCTCAGCTCGCCACCTATTATTACGAATTCAATACCACCCGACCGCCGTTTAATGATGTGCGCGTGCGCAAAGCGCTGAACATGGCGCTGGATAAAGACATTATTGCCGACAAAGTGCTGGGGCAGGGTCAGCGTCCGGCATGGCTTGTCAGTCAGCCGGACATTGGCGGCGTTAAGCTTAAGAACCCGGACTACGCGAGTTGGCCAATCGACAAGCGTATCGCGGAGGCGAAAAAGCTGTTGAATGACGCGGGTTTCAACGACACCCATCCACTCAGCTTTAATTTGCTCTATAACACCTCGGAATCACATCAGCGCATCGCTATTGCAGCGAGTTCGATGTGGAAGAAAAACCTGGGCGTGGAAGCCAAGCTGCAAAATCAGGAGTGGAAAACCATGCTGGATACCATGCACACCCACAATTTTGATGCGGTGCGTTACGCATGGATTGCGGATTATGACGATGCCGCGACTTTCCTGAATAACTTCCGTACTGGTGATAGTGAAAACACCAGCCAATACAGTAATCCGGCTTATGACACCGCACTGGTAGAGGCGGCAAAAGCGAAAACCCCTGAAGAGCGCGGCAAGTTCTACCAGCAAGCCGAAGATCTGCTGGCGCAGGATGTGCCCGCCATTCCGGTATATTGGTATGTCAGAACCCATCTGGTGAAACCGTGGGTCGGTGGGTTTACGCCCGATAAACTGGGCTTTTACTTCACCAAAGATATGTACATCAAAAAGCATTAAGACGAAGAAGTGAGATTTCATGCTGATAAAATGGTCAATGCGTTTTTATTTCAACCAATTAATCACGTTTTGGCTATTTTTGAAGCGAATGAATGACATCACTCTTTACAGCGCAAGGTGAGGTGTTTATGATGCGCCTCACTTAGGAAGCGTGGCCGAGCGGTTGAAGGCACCGGTCTTGAAAACCGGCGACCCGAAAGGGTTCTAGAGTTCGAATCTCTACGCTTCCGCCAAATTCGAAAACCCTGCGATAGCAATATCGCAGGGTTTTTTTGCTTTTACACGTTGCAAAAATGCAAGCGAGTAAACTTAGAAAAATTCCTGCTTTACAAGGCGCTAATAGACGTTTATATTGCGCCTCACTTAGGAAGCGTGGCCGAGCGGTTGAAGGCACCGGTCTTGAAAACCGGCGACCCGAAAGGGTTCTAGAGTTCGAATCTCTACGCTTCCGCCAAATACGAAAAACCCCTCGATAGCAATATCGAGGGGTTTTTTCACTTACGGCTTTGACGATGTTCGTCATCTGTAAAATCGAATTTAAAAAACCTGCTACGGCTCTTTTCGGGTGAAGAACAGCGTGACGGTTGCGACGGTGACGCCGAACTTTTTCATCTCTGTCTTGTTAAAAAGATGCGTGCCGTCCTGCAAGTACATCCAGTCATCGAAGTGCAGCAGCCAGGTTTTACCGTCCGCTTTCACGTTCATGCTGTAGCGCCAGTTAAAGGCGTTACCTGCTGCCTGCCCCGTTGCCACGCCTTCAATATCGCCCGCAGTCCCTTCGTAACGATCGGCGCTCACCCGCCGAATGTGCCATATCCGCTGCTGCTTCTCGCCATCGTCATAGACAAAATGTTCATTCAGCGTCAGCGTATCACCGATGACATCACCAGCAATCTCAACGTGAAAGCGACGCAACTGCTTGCCGCTGCGATCTTGTACCATGCCCCACGCCTCGGTTTTCCCCTGGAAATAGCGGAAGATATCGAGTGACGGCTGTTGGCTTCGATAATCGCTAATGTCCGCGCTACAGCCCGCCAGTAACATCATCAGGGCTGCGCCCAATGCCAGAATACGTTTCATTTTTTACCTCCGATTAACTGCTCACGCAGCGCGGGATATTGCGTATTGGGGTCAAGCCATATCGCCAAAAAATGGGTGCTAAAGGCTTCAGACTGGCGCGGACCGAGCGGGGTGAAGGTTTTTTGCGCCGCGGAGGCGCGATACCAGAACTGTCCCTGCCGATCGTTAAAAACAAATGCTAATTGGGTGCCTGGCACCACATCGGGCCAAAGCGATTGCAACATACGCAGCCAGGATTCACTCTGCGGTTCACGCGCCATAATGCCCAATGCCTGCCACTGGTCACGCGTGGCGTCGACCAAATCGTCGCGACTGATGTCACGTTTATAGGTAATGATCAGCGCCCGATTTTGCCCCGGCCCGGTGTAGATGCCGTCTGGTGTACGCAGCTGTGAGGTATAGACGGAAAAGGGTCCCCAGGTGAGCGTCGCATCGCCCACTTTGCGCCAGCTTAGCCAGTCGGCGGCATGGGTCACTGGCGTGATGATAACCAGCAACAGCAGCGCCATTAAAGCGGTTCGCATGGTCGTCTCCCCATCAGAATATGAAATAACAGCAGCAGGGTAAGCCACCCCAGGGCCATCCAACTGACGACGACAAAGGCCGGTTCCAGAAAAGTCATTGCGCCTAACCGTTCGCCAATGATGTACGCCACCGGGCCACCGAGGGTTCCCATCAGCGTGAGGATCCATCCCGGGAGCGTGGTTGTTCGGGTCAGATGGGTCCAGACGGTGGCGAACATCAGCCACAGCGCCATCATCCAAAGCGGTAACAATGCCTCCCCGTGAAAGTCGATCAACCCCGTCAACGCCCAGAGGGTATCCAGACCGCTGCCCATCACCGCCAGCAGTAACGCATAAAGCCGATGTGCAGGCGACAGCATCAGGAAGGCAAGAATCGCCAGAGCGAGCCACAGAAAAAGCCCGCGCTCGCGAAACAGCACCACCAGCGTCCAGTAAAGATCGAACGCAATCGCTATCAGAAACACCTGCACGTGGCGGTTCATACGCGCTCCGCAGTCAACTGCACCACGCTAATGGTGCGTGCATTAAATCCGGCTTCGCAGTAGGCAAAATAATAGAGCCACATTCGGCGGAAGCGTTCATCAAAGCCCAGCTTTTCAATATCCTGCCAGGCGTGGAGAAAACGTTGCCGCCAGTGAGCCAGCGTGCGCGCGTAATCGGGCCCCATGTCGAACAAATTGCGGACAACAAAATCCGTGTGGCGCGTCATCAGTTCGCTCATCGCGGTAATGCTCGGTAAAAATCCTCCGGGGAAGATATAACGCTGAATGAAATCAACGCTTTTGCTGTAGTCGCGATAGCGTTGATCCTGAATGGTAATGGCCTGAATCGCCATTTTGCCGCCCGGGCGCAGGCGTGCCTGGCAGGTGCTGAAGAACGCGGGCAGATAGCGTTGACCCACTGCTTCTATCATCTCGACCGACACCAGCTTGTCGTATTCCCCGGTCAAGTCGCGATAATCGCAGAGCAATACCTGAACCCGATCCTGCAATCCCGCGCGGGCGATCCGCTCTTTTGCCCAGGTGAATTGCTCCTGCGATAACGTGGTGGTGGTGACGCGACAGCCGTAGTGAAGCGCGGCGTATTCCGCCATCGCGCCCCAGCCGGTACCGATTTCCAGCAGATGATCGCTTGCGCTAAGGGACAGCTGTTCACACAGTCGCGCCATTTTTGCCTGTTGTGCGAGGGTCAGATCCTGCTCATCAGCGGTAAATAATGCGCTGGAGTAGAGCAGTTCCTGGTCGAGAAAGTGCGCATAAAACTCATTGCCGAGGTCGTAGTGGGCGGCGATATTTTCCCGTGCCTGATCGCGGTGGTTGCGACGCATCCAGTGGCGAAGGCGCTCAACGGGTTTGCCCAGCACGCGAAAACCGCTTTCAAGCCGCCCCAGCACGCTGCTGTTTAGCGCCAGCACCTGCAACAGCGATGTCAGGTCATGTGTTTCCCATTCCCCATCCATCCAGGCTTCGGCGGCGGCAAGGCTTCCGCCGGTCAGCAGTCGCCAGTAAACGTCCGGGGCCAAAATCTGCACTTCAGCGCGCAGCGCGGAAGACGAGTCGCCAAAATGGAAGGCCTGCGTCCCTTCTCGTACGGTAAGCGAGCCGCTGCTGATACCGCCTAAAAGGCGAAAGAGCAACCAGCGAGCGAGACGGACGTTGCGCGGAATATCGGGATCAAGCGCAAAGGCAGGATCGGTCATGAGCGTTCACTCCTGCTAACGGGGTGGTTGTGAAGAGGCACGCGCTTCAGCCATAGCCGCAGCGCTTGCCAGTAAATCGTCAGGACGGTTTTTAAGGTCATCAACGGAATACGCAACAGCAGGGATCGCAAAGCCGCGCGCGTAAGTGGCTCACGTTTCAGCATCAGCGTGGCGTCAAAGACCTTCGATTCCTGATGGTTTTCAATATGCATATGCAGCGTTTTATTGGGATTGTTAAAGCGCCAGTGATAGACCATGTCCATTGGGTTAAACGGTGAAACGTGAAACGCTTTTTCAATTGGGCGTGTCGTCTGGCCATCCACGGCATAGTAATGACGCTCATTCCACGGCGTGTTGCGTACCTCGGCCAGCACCCAGCGCAGGGTGTCAGTTGCGTCATAGCAATAGTAAAAATTGACCGGATTAAAGTGAAAGCCGAAGTAACGCAGCTGAGTCAGGAGCATCACGCGGCCATTGGGACGTTCACCGGTCAGGCTTTCAATACGGTTGAGCGCGCACTCTTTCAGCGGTGTGCCGAGAGGATAATCCGCATCGTAAAAGGCTGCGGCACCAAACCGGTTACGCCGGATCCCGACCGACGGCAGCGCATCGAGCTCATCGAGATCGATCCAGGCCATAAAAACGGTATAGCGAAAATGGTGCGCTTTAGGCTGGAGACGGCGATGGCGTAAAATCCCCTGATACAGGCAGCTGTTCATCTCAGTTTCCCTCTCCACAGGCAATGCCGTGCACCACATCAAGTGCGCTGCGAACGCCATCCTCATGAAACCCATTGTACCAGTAGGCTCCGCAATACCAGCTCCGCTGGTGGCCGTTAATCTCGTGGCGACGGGCCTGTGCGCGCCAGCTTTTCGGATTAAACAGCGGGTGCTCATAGACAAAACGTTTGAGGACATAGCGCTCGTCCACGGCGGTTTCGGGGTTAAGCGTGACGCAGAACAACGGGCTTCCGGGTGGCAATCCTTGCAAGATATTCATGTTGTAGGTGACGCACGCGCTAGCCTGATCGCGTTCGCTAAGGCGATAGTTCCAACTGGCCCAGGCGCGCTCGCGCACCGGCAGCCAGTGCGGATCGCTGTGCAAAACCACCTCATTACGCTGCCAGCCGATATTTCCCAGCACCTCGCGTTCAGCAGGGGTTGGGTCGTCAAGCATCGCCAGCGCCTGTGAGGAATGGCAGGCGAAGATCACCTGGTCAAAGGCATGGCTTGTTGCCTCCAGTTGAATCTTCACGCCCTTTTCATGACGGAATACCTGCTGCACTGGCGCGTTAAGATGCAGGGTCACGCGATCATCCAGTTGCGCCAGCATGGCGCGGAGATACTCTCGTGAGCCGCCCGGCACCACATACCACTGCGGACGATCGGTGATATCCAGCAGACCGTGATGTTCAAAGAAGCGTAAAAACAGCGGCAGCGGAAAACGACGCATCTCCTGAAGAGAGCACGACCAGATGGCGGCCCCCATCGGCAGGATGTAATGACGGGCAAAAAACGGGCTGAAGCCGTGCTGTTCCAGGAATGTCTGGAGCGTGGCGTTTTCGTCAACACGGCTTGCCAGCGCGGCTTTCGCCTCTCGGTTGAAGCGCGTGATGTCTTTCAGCAGACCCCAGAATCTGGGGTTGACCAGATTACGCCGCTGGGCAAAAAGCGACGTCAGGGTGTGCCCGTTGTATTCCAGACCGCTTTGCGGGTTGTGAACCGAGAAACTCATCTGGGTTTTTTGCCCGTGAATACCCAACTCGCTAAGCAGGCCCATAAAGCGGGGATAGGTGCGATCGTTGTAGACAATAAACCCGGTATCAATCGCATAGGTGCCTTGTGGCGTGGTGACATCGACCGTCGCGGTATGCCCGCCCGGCGTCGGTTCTGCCTCGAAAATCGTAACCTTATGATGCCCGGCCAGGCGCCACGCACAGGTCATTCCGGCAATGCCACTGCCAATAATTGCGATATTCATGAGCGCACCATCCGGCGCAGCAGGGCGCGTTGAAGAAAACCGGGTAAGCCTGCCAGCAGGCGTAAAATCAGACTGAAACCCGTGGGAAACGCGATGTGGTTTTTCCCTTTTGCCAGACCTCGACGGATTGCTTTCACGGCGCTGTCTACGCTGACCTGGCCGGGCATGGAGAAATCATTTTTGCGGGTGAGAGGCGTGTCGACAAAGCCTGGTGAGACTACCGTGACGGCAATTCCCTTCGGCTCCCAGTCCAGACGCAAACTCTCGGCAAACCACGTCAATGCCGCTTTTGACGCGCCATAGGCTTCTGCCCGAGGGAAGGGGAGCCAGTGCGCCATCGAGCTGACCAACACCACGCGGTTGCCCGCCACCAGCTGCGACTGCAGCGCCGCGATGCAGTTCACGGGCCCTAAAAAATTCGTGTTAATGACCCGTTCGACCAGCGCGGCATCCACGACACCGTTATCCAGGTACTCGCAGGTGCCCGCGCAGAGAATCACCAGATCGGCATGACATCCGGTCAGCGCCTGACGACAGGACGCTTTGTCCGTCATATCAAACAGACGAACCGTAATATTGGCGTTGTACTGATGCAGCGCTTCCAGCCGGGCTGGATCCCGGCCGCAGGCGATAACGTGACACCCTTCATCCGCCCAGGATTTTGCCAGCCCAGCCCCAATGCCAGAGCTTGCGCCAGTGATGAGGACAGTCATCATGAGCGCACCCTCCTTTTGACGCCACGCACCGCCCAGCCCAGCACGGGAAGATGTTCGTAGATCATCTCTCCGGCGTCGTAGTAGTCGCGTTGGCGAATAATCTGGTCGTCCTGCACGTCCACCACCGAGCACCCAGGCAGGGCAAGTTTCTCACCCCCGGAAATGCGCGGGTGAGACCAGTGCATGGTCCATGTCACGGCAAAACGGTCGGTGACGCAGAGTGGGGCATCAATAACAAAGCGGCAGTGATCCACATTCGCCAGCAGATGCGTGAAGTAACGCTGGAGCGCAAACAGCCCCTGATGCTCGCCGAATGGGTCGATGAGGGCTGCATCAGGATGATAGAGCGCCGCCAGCGCCGACGGCGGCTGGCTATCGAGCTCTGCGTAATAGTCCATAAATCGATTGATAACCGACGGCATAGTGCTCATGAGTCTCACCCTGACAGTAAATAACGTGACATAACTGCATACTTAAAACTTACACAAATACGATTATTTGTCCAAGTTTAGAATTGTATATTTTTTATTTTTGATGTTTATCAGCTGGTTGTGATTGATACTTTTAGTCGGAGTTTTGACGTTTTTTTAAAACGGCGTAGGCTGCACCGTTGAGGATGGCTTAACAGATCAGAATTTCGGAAGACATCTTATATTCATTGAACATCGATATATTCCATGATGTTTTGGGGTGGACGAATGCTGAGCATAAACCGTCGCGATCAGAGTCAATAACAACATTTAAGGCGAGAAATATGTCTCTTCGTTCACTGCAGGCGCTGTGCCTGACCAGTTTTTTTATTGCTGATGTGCGTGATGGTTTAGGTCCCTTTCTGGGGATATTTCTCACTGAACGTCACTGGCAACCTGATGAGGTGGGATTTTTAATGACAGCAGGCGGCATCGCAGGACTGCTGGCCACACTGCCTGCTGGATTTATCACTGACACCTCTAAAAATAAACGCGCTCTGCTGGCCGTACTTTGCGTGATGATCACCGTGAGCACTCTGCTGATTTGGTTCAGTCAAGGCGACGGTATCGCCGCGTTCTCCCAAATTATCAGCGGTGTCTGCGCTGCGTTTGTCGGCCCACTTATCACCGGTATTACGCTGGGTCTGACGGGGCAAAACGGATTTAGCGCCCAGATGGGCAAAAATGAAGCCTTTAACCATGCCGGGAATTTCTTAACGGCGTTGATCGGTGGCGGTATCGCCTGGTACTGGGGAATTGGCGGTATTTTCCTGTTGATGGCATGCACGACCGTACTGACTCTGTGCGCGCTGTTTGCCATTCGTAATAAGGACATTGATAACAATGCGGCGAGGGGACTGGCGTCGTCTGAAAATCAACCGATACCCAGCTTTTCAATACTGACCAAAAACACGGCGCTTCTCGTCACAGGCCTAACACTGTTGCTCTTTCACCTGGCAAATGCGGCGTTGTTACCGATGCTGAGCATGAGAAACGCCGGGATTTCCGGCGCGATGAATCCTGGTTTGTATGCCGCTATCACCGTGATCATTTCTCAGGCCGTGATGATCCCTGTAGCGCTCTGGGTGGCGTTGCGAATCGAGAGACACGGCTACTGGCGATTAATTATGCTCGCATTGCTCCTCATGCCAGTCAGAGCCGCCATGGCCGCGGCGACGGATACGCCGTTGATGATGGTGCCGGTACAGATCCTTGATGGCGTCGCGGCAGGGATATTGGGCGTGGCGGTGCCAGGTTTTATCGTGAAATTATTGCAGGGAAGTGGACATGTGAATGCGGGTCAGAGTGTGGTGATGCTCATGCAGGGGGCAGGGGCGTCATTGAGTCCCGCATTGACCGGGACAATTGCGGGTCACTACTCATTTTCTACGGCCTTCAGCGTGCTGAGTGTTATCGCACTTGCTGCGCTGCTTGTCTGGTGGCGATATGCGGACCTGCTCATGACATATTCCGCAGCGAGTCCAGTGAAGGTCGGTACAGACTAAACCGTATTATCTCCGTTATCGCGTGGAGCGGGTTTTGAGCATATTCAACTTCACATCGGGGGCATTTCGATTCGGGTCCTCCGATTTTTCTGCGTTTACGCCACACTCGGGGTGGCGTTGATAATTCCTCCACAATCGGTCCACTGAGTCTTGATAATCCACGGGTAAAATACAGGGAAAACGGGAGTTTTCCATGTGGTTCTTTCTGGAATATGTTAGCGCTACACTTCAAAAAATAGATTATAAAAGTGCCTGCATTATCGCAGGCGCGCTTTTAGGTTTTTTTATTCAAATAATTATCGTGGTGTTTCTCGATGCACGTTTAAATCGGAATGAACGAAAATAAATCCTCAATTAAGCAATAATGCTTAGAAAGTAATAACCTTGCCTGTCTTTGCAGTATCAGCCCATCTCAATTTATAGTCCCAATTTTTTTCATACATTCCTATTGAAAATACCATTTCTTTTTGTTGTAAGGTACATAAATCGCGAGCATCTTTAATGTTTGCCCACATTAATATACTGCCAGGGCTGTATTCTGAAAACTTGGGGTCTACGCCACCGTTTGGTACGTCAAAATATTCCATGCTATTACTGTTCGCACGCAGGACAAGATCAATGGCGCAAGGGGTATCGTCGAAGAATAATACGTTGCCGAAAATTAAATGCGGTAAGGCAGAAAATAATTCTTCAATCTTGCTTCTGGAAAACACGCGACGCCATGGAAACAATGTATTCTTAACATCTCTGGTGTACTGTTTTTAGCCTGTCCGGAAAATATATCGATAAACGGCTCGCACAGAATGACCGGCTTTATGGATTTATACTGCCACTCTCGGGTTGTATAATACATATTTTTTCTTGAGCGCCAGTTTAAGCCTGTTTAATGCTTTAACAGGATTGAATTTATTTCTGTCTTTACAGATTACAGCGCTGCCACTGTCATGATTACATTTCAAAACGAATTTTTCGGGCAATTGATTGAAATGGATATCTTCCACTCTGGTGTAGATGCCAATCAACGGTATCGTTTTGACCAACCGTGTGCGCGCATGGACATATTCCCGTACTGCCAGTTTATCAGCGAGTAAGGGATACAATTCGTTATGATCGAAGACAAGTCGGTGGCAAATCTTCTCATTCAGGGTTTCAGGTTTTATTAAATTGGAATGCCTTCCCGATATTTTATTCAGAGTGGCAGTATGATAATTCAGGTCTGTGATAAAAAACACCCGAGATTTTCTGATGAAATATTCGGTGTATTTCAATATGTAATTTACGTTGTTCATGGTTCCCCCTAAGCACAATGAACAGTGTGCCGGAGGATAATTGATTTATAGTGTTCGGATTATGGATGGTGTGTGGAGTCAGGGCGCTCCAGTGAGCGCCATCTTTCTTATACGATGTGGTCCGGAATAATCTCATCTTTTCGCAGCGTTAATACTTCAAAACCGTCTGCGGTCACAGCGATAGTATGTTCCCATTGGGCCGAGAGTTTTTTATCCCGGGTCACGACCGTCCAACCGTCTTTTTTGGTTTTTATTTTGCTGCTGCCCTGATTGACCATCGGTTCGATGGTAAAAACCATCCCTTCCTGCAACACTTCGCCCGTTCCGGGTGTACCATAGTGCAGCACCGTCGGTTCCTCATGCATCTCTTTGCCTATCCCGTGTCCACAATATTCCCTGACAACGCTATAGCCGCATTTTTCAACATGCGTCTGGATGGCATGCCCAACATCACCTAGCCTCGCACCCGGTTTTACCGCTTTAATACCGAGCCACATGGCTTCCCACGTTTTTTGGACCAACCGACGCGCAAGCGGAGAGACATCTCCGATGAGGTACATTTTGCTGGAATCCGCTATCAGGCCCTCTTTCTCCAGGGTGATATCGACATTGACGATAGCGCCAGATTTAAGGTGTTCGTTCGCTTTCGGGATGCCGTGACACACGACTTCATTCACCGAAGTATTCAGTACATAAGGATAATCGTATTGACCTTTGCTAGCGGGGCGGGACTGTAACGTATCAACAATAAATGCCTCTGCACGATGATTGATTTCCAGGGTGGTCACGCCCGGCACAATAAAGGTGTCCAGCATTTCGAATACGGAAGCAAGCAACGCGCCCGCATGGCGCTGTCGGGCGAGTTCATCAGCAGTTTTAATGGGAATTGATGGCATTGATCACCTCCATTAAACGGTCAGAGCCAGATTTCAGCATCATCATTTTGATTTGCTGATAGTTAAGCTCCGGGTAAAGCTCGCTCATCATTCCCAGGCGGATCCAATATTCGGCCTGCGCATTCACAGAACGTGACATGGCCTTACTGGCGTCACGGACATCTTCATGCAACAAATCAGAAATTTTAACAATACCCATAGCATGCACTCCGTTATGTTTTATATATAAAGCGTATATCTTTCGCAGGCGGATGTCATGGTGAATTTGGCAGCAGGTTAAGATCCTTTACGTCGAAAAGACGCCAGAAGCGGCGGAGGTAAGGTCTACCCGGAGGGAATATTAACCCGCTATCGTCTTGCTCATGTTAAATCCCGTGACCCCAAAACCCATGGCTTCGTAGACGTGGCGGGCACGGGCGTTGTCTCCAGCAACTCGCAGTCTGATATGTTCAAAATCCTGTTCCTGCAACATCTGTTCAAACGCGCGCAGCGCCTGTTTGCCCAGACCCTGTCCCTGGCACGCGTTGAAGATATGAAAATCGTAGATGAAGGCTGTGCGCGTAGCCGAATCCGGTTTGTACCACAGGTAGCCAATATGGCTGTCCAGTTCATCCTGTTGGATAAACAGACACAGCAAAACCTGCCCGGAGGTATTAACGCCATCAGGAAGATCGGTAGCGATTTCCTGTTTTGCTTTTGCAAGGGATTCATCAGCAGAAAGTCGATAATTCGAGGCAATTTCCTGTGCATAATCTGGAATGAAATAGTCCAGATAGCCTGAAAATTCCTTTTCATGCATAGGGCGGAGTACGATCATGGGAAATCCTTTTATTGCATCTGGCAGGATAAAATATCTTCCAGACCTGTGATTAATCATGGGAAATAATGCTCAGAGCGTTATCTTTAGCGACCTAAACAATAGCATAACCATGGCGATGATAATCATTGCCATCACTATACTGAGAGTGCGCATGACGGCCTGAACGGATAATAGCAAGTGTCTGAGGGTTCACGCTATGACACCTTCTTTTAGATGCCCACCGTATAGCTGGATGTCGGGTTTCGTTTGACGTTTTCACAGCGAATAAAGTCGAGGGAATATTGTGCGACTTACGTCCAATCAATCCTGCTCAACAGCAGGCCTCATTACGAGGCCTGAATCTTTGAGGACATCCCAAACCATTCATTCAATTAACAAGTAAATGACCTGTTTTTTGCGAGCAGGAACGGGCGAAGATAGGCCACGGTATTGGACAGCGGAATGACATCGTCGGTGAGGTGAATGTTTAAAACCTGACGGATGTATTCGCGGCGAGCGGTGATTCGCGCCCATAACTCAGGATAGAACGCCTGGATTTTCTGCACAAGCGCCTTATCCGCCAGAGCAATGCTCTCTTCGGCGCTCACGCCCGTATATCCGGGTACAGAGGGGATAATATCAATCTGCATAATCATGCCGCTTTTCAGTGTCTCAGCCGAATTTTTATAAATGGGGGACGACATCCACTCTTCATCAGCACTGAGATGACCTGGGTTCAGGTGCCAACCGTATTTTTCTTTGCTGAGGACATTCCCAATCAGATCGTACATTTCGCCACCGCGCATCCCTATTTTGATATTTTCAAGCCAGGTGGCGACAGCGCCAAAATAAGGTTTTGCGACTCTCTCAAGGTAGTCTTTTTGATTGTCAGGCAGTTCGCTTTCATCCGCGATAACAAACCCGGTACGGCTTGAAAGCCCGCCTTTAAAGCCCGTTGTCATCGACAGCGGTTGTCCGCGCTCCAGCGTTTTATAGGAAGGGTAAAAATTCGCTTTCTCGAAACGTTGGCCCGACGCTGCGATAGTCACGACCGTCTGGTATTGACCTTCAGCAGCCAGCAGAGCGCCCAGCTCGGTTTCCCGCAGGCCGGGTTCAACGGCGTTCATCGCATCGAGGATACAATTCGAGGCCAGATTGGCACCATATTCATAGTGCGCAATTTCGTTTTCGTTATTTGTAATTCTTGCGCCACGATCGCCCCGGATGAAAAGATGCGCGGCATTTTCCAGCACAGTGTTCGAAGCAATACTGTTCTTCACGGCGTCGACAATAAACCAGGGAATGTCGAAAAGGTGTTTATTATTCGCCGTTGTCGACGTAAACATTTTCCAGCCGACCAAACCGATTTTGGATATCGTGTTAAGGCCCGTTTCGATGAAAATCTCTTCGAGAGGGCGTTCGTGGTCCATCGGCTGATTAGGCAGTGAGAAATGGGGGCAATGCTGTAAAGTGGCCGGGATGCGGGAATAGTTTGCCATCTTGAGGTTTTCGTTACCCAGAATCAGTGTCACCTCACCGGTTTTTTTGACTATCAATAAACCCTCTTCGAAGCGCGGAACAAAACCCGTCAGGTACTCGAAATTCCCCCCATGCTCTTTATCTGCATAGATGATGAGCGCGTCATATCCTTCATCAATCATATGTGTCAGAACTTTATTTTTGCGCTCCAGCATCGTGGCGTCACTCAACATTACGGGGGCGACATCGATAAATTTTTTCGGGGATTCAGTAACCTGTAACTGGATAGTTTTTGAAAACATCGTTTACCTCTCGATTGCGTGATCGTCAGAATAAGTTCACACCCATCTTCAGCGTCTTAACAAACCCAGCTTGCCTCAAGGCGTAGACGCTGTATGTGCGATGCCTAAGGGCGTTGGGATTAACCGTTTCGTCAGCTTGCCACAAAACGACGATGAAAAGTCCCGTCGGTGGCGGATTTAACCAACAAAACGGTTAATGCGGGGTACAGATCGGATCGTGAAAGAAAATTGTGGATCAGCGATACGGTAAATCAATAGGTTAGTGGCGCAATAAACCCACATTCTGTGACCTCCTGGCTTGGCGCGTCCTGCCACAAAAAATGCGTGAAAATCATCACATTGGTCCCGAAGGTCTCTCATTACTATGTTGCCTGGAATGAGTATTAATCAGGGATACTGCATGGAGCAGGAATAATAATGAAAGACATACATTTCAAGAAAGCGTTACTCACACTCTCTATTTTATTTTCCTGCCAGGCGCATGCTCTGGAATTAAAAACCTCTTATGGGTCTATTAATGCGGGTTATGCTAACTGGAATACGGGATTTGAAAATACGCACCGAGGGGAAGTCTGGAAAGCAACTGCAGACTTTGGGGCGATATTTGATAAAGGGGAATTTTACTCATTTTATGAAAGCAACGTATTAAATCATGCCGTTGAAGGTCGAAACCATGTGCTTTCTGCACAGACCCATATTCGGTTATTCGATTCTGATTTCAGTTTTATGGGTAAACTCTACGGTCAGTTTGAAAATACGTGGGGTGATGAACTGAATATGATGTACGGATTAGGCTATTTAGGCTGGTCCGGTCCATCTGGTTTTTTTAAGCCCTATGTGGCATTGCATAATCTTTCAAATGACTATGTCTCCAGCAAATATGGTCAGGCCTCTGGTCTGAATGGATATGTCGTCGGCTGGACAAGCGCCTGGTTTTTCGATTTGTGGGGCGAAAAAATGGTGCTCTCCGACTGGAATGAATTTGAGTTGGATCGCAATGACGCATACGCCGAACAACAACACAGTAAAAACGGTATTAATGGCGGGTTGACCTTAACATGGAAATTTTACCCCCACTTTAAAGCCAGTGCTACATGGCGTTATTTCGATAACAAGTTAGGTTACGACGGTTTTGGCGACCAGTTGATTTATATGCTCGGTTACGATTTCTAAAATAAATAATAAGGAACGATAATGAGAAAGACAACGTTAGCGGTGTTTGTCAGCACGGTCATTGGCATGACAGGGGGAATGGGAAATGTTCTGGCGGCAGAGCAATCAGCGAACCAATTAAATAAGCCTAACGTCGTGATTATTTTAGCCGACGACCTGGGCTATGGCGATTTAGGCATATATGGGCATCCTATCGTTAAAACCCCGAATATCGATAAACTCGCGCAGGAAGGGGTGAGGTTTTCGCAATATTACGCACCTGCGCCACTGTGTTCGCCTTCACGTGCAGGTTTACTGACCGGGCGCACCCCCTTCAGAACGGGGATTCGATCCTGGATCCCGACCAATAAAAATATCGCACTGGGGCGTAACGAAAAGACCATAGCCAGTTACCTGAAAGACCAGGGTTACGACACGGCAATGATGGGGAAATGGCATCTTAATGCCGGTGTTGACCGCCACGATCAGCCCCAGGCTGAAGATGCAGGTTTCGACTATACGTTGGTCAATGCTGCTGGTTTTGTCACCAGCGATCTGGATAAGGCGAAAGAGCGTCCGCGTAATGGCGTGGTGTACCCTAATGGGTTTTATCGAAACGGTAAAGCGCTGGGGACCGTTAACCAAATCAGCGGTGAATTTGTCAGTCAGGAAGCCATTAACTGGCTAAACGATAAAAAAGATAACAAACCTTTCTTTATGTATGTGGCTTTCACAGAGGTCCATACGCCGCTGGCGTCACCCAAAAAATATCTCGAATTTTATAAAAATTATATGAGCGAGTATGAAAAGCAGCATCCCAATATGTTTTATGCCGACTGGGCGGATAAACCTTATCGTGGTCCGGGAGAATACTACGCCAATATCAGTTACATGGATGAACAAGTTGGTAGAGTTCTCGCAAAAATAAAATCAATGGGGCAAGAGGACAACACAATCGTTATCTTTACCAGTGATAACGGTCCTGTCACGCGTGAAGCGCGTAAATGGTACGAGCTCAATATGGCGGGTGAAACGGATGGCTTACGGGGCCGCAAAGATAATTTGTGGGAGGGAGGAATACGCGTACCAGCGATCATTAAATATGGTCAGCATTTACACGCCGGCACGGTAACCGACACGCCTGTAAGCGGCCTGGATATATTACCCACTCTTGCAGAGCTGACGCATTTTAACTTGCCGACCGATCGTATTATTGATGGGGAATCTATTGTGCCCGTACTTGAGGGACAAACGATGAACCGGCAGCAACCCTTGTTATTCGCGATTGATATGCCGTTCCAGGATGATCCGACGGATATGTGGGCACTACGCGACGGTGACTGGAAGATGATATTTGACCGCAATAGCAAACCTAAATATCTCTATAACCTCAAGCTGGATCGTGGCGAGACAATGAATCAACTGGGTAAACAACCCGTGCTGGAGCAAAAAATGATAGCCGCGTTAGCACGTTATCAGTCCAGTATTGAAAATGATTCACTTATGAAGGCCAGAGGCGATAAACCGACACCAGTAGACTGGAACTAAAGGATTTTCATGGCCTTGTGATGAATTTCATGAGGCCATGATACAAGGGAGTTAAAATGAAAAGTTGCCATGTCATGGTCAAACCTACCGGTGCGACATGCAATCTTGCCTGCGATTACTGTTTTTATCTGGAAAAAGCACAGCTTTATCCAGAACGAAAAACCCGCACTATGAATGATGAAACACTGACAAGATTTATTAGCCAGCATATTGCTGCTCAGGAAACCGATGAGGTTATTTTCGCCTGGCAGGGCGGTGAACCGACGCTGGCGGGTTTAGCGTTTTTCCAACGCGCAGTGGCATTGCAAAAACAATTCTCGCAAGGTAAGACGATCCTGAACACCTTTCAGACCAACGGGCTTCTTCTGAATGATGATTGGTGTCGTTTCTTCTATCAGCACAATTTTCTGATTGGTATTTCGATAGACGGCGATGCGGTTCTGCACGATGCTTTTCGTAAAACTGTTTCTGGGAAACCCACCCATCAGCGCGTTGTGGAAGCGGTCGATTTACTTAAAAAATACAAGGTGCAGTTTAATACACTGACGGTGGTTAATGCCCTCAATAGTCAGTATCCTATCCGGGTGTATGAATTTCTAAAAAGTTTAGGCAGCCATCATATGTTATTCCCCTGCTGGAAACCACAACCGAAGGGGTAAATGAACGCAGCGTGACGCCGTCGAGTTTTGGTATTTTTCTGAAAACGATATTTTATCACTGGATACGTCGCGATATTGGCGTAATAGAAATTCCCTTTTTTGAACATACGTTTGCCGCATGGTGTGGTTTACCGCCGCTGACGTGTGTGTTTTCCCCGACGTGCGGCAACGCTTTTGCGCTGGAACAAAATGGTGATCTCTATCAGTGTGACCATTTCGTGAATAGCGCACATTTACTGGGTAACATTCAGCACAGCACGATCGATGAAATGTTGGACTGCGATGCCAGCCGTCAATTTGGACAAAATAAACAACCGGCGGCACCCGAATGCCTGCACTGCAACGTTAAATTCGCGTGCCACGGGGGATGCCCAAAAGATCGTATTTCTCTCTCTTCACGAGGTATCGCTGAGCTCAATTATTTTTGTAGCAGCTACCAGACCTTTTTTAGATATACCGAGCCTTATATGCTGATGATGAAATCTCTTCTCGATGAAGGATATTCGCCGTCAGATATTCGTCATACATTGTGCGAATAGAGACTAAATACAATGAATCAATGGGAACATGTCAATTGTTGCAAAAACGTATAGTGTTCCTTTTTTGGTGTGATTAACACGGTACATTATCAATTTATCGGACAAAATGGATTATGCCCGGGATGTGGGGATATTTTCCCGGTCATATCACCATCAGCGCTGAGTGCGTTTAATCAGCAAAGTAATAAATTCTATCCACAGGTATTACTATATTGCCCGACGTGTGGGCAGGGCGATGCGCTGATTCGTCACGGACGCGGACCCGGTGGCGCGCAACGCTGGCGTTGTCGTACCTGTAATAGCTCATTTACGGATGAATCAACCCTCATGAAGGATATTTCAGGACAGCAGCCACTCGTAGAGTGCATTGCCGCCGGGGGAGATTTCACGTTATTAGGAGAAAAAAGCCAGACATTAAGTCGCCATTTAATGCGGCTGGCATTTTCAGCCAGAGTGGAACAAGTTCATCTGCCGACAGGCTCATTGAGCGGAGAATATTCGACCATCACGTTTACCGTAGAATTTAATGGCAGTCACAATAAACTTTTCGTTATTGCTACGGCTGACAATAAAACAGGATGTGTGATCGCGGTTTCAACCAACTACGTGGCGCTCAAGAACGGTATTTCTCCGGAATGGTGGTATCCGTCAATGCCCGCCGAAAGCGGTGTTTCCCCCATTCTTGTGAGAAAAGTGTTTGATAAGGACAGAGTCATTAGTCGACGACCTTTTTTGTTTGATATTGCGTACGGTCCCGCCAATGTTCGGTCGAATGACCCCGGCACCATTGTCAAACCGGTTCTTGCCGCTTATCGCCATTTTGCACTGGTACATGCATTGACTCATCATCGTTTGCTGTCGGTTCATCACTGGCTGGAGCACGAGTGCTTTATTTACGGGGCGTGCTTAATGGCCAATCGTGTGGATATCGCACAGCAGCGCTGCGGCATTAGTTTTGTCTATGAGGAGGGGTCCTTAGATGCAACACAACGCCTGCGCAGTGAGACGGTGAGATCGGATATTGTCTGGCGTGATACATGGAATTGTTATTCACAGAGAAATTACAATCTTGCTGTCTGTCATCTTACCGGCAAAACAAACCGGCCGTCATTTCGCCAGGCAACACTCAAGCCCGCACGCGCATTTCAGGAATATCTTTTCAGACACCCTATTTGGCCGCAGTTAACCCGGCTCGCACCGCGTAATGTTGTGCATCTGCTGGAATATCTGGCGGCAGAATATAACCGGGGACGGTAATAAATACACTCAGGATCCGGTTAGTACGTCCAGCTCCATAAATCATATATTAATAAGGAAATAGATTATGACGCTCTCTCATGTCAATGCTGCGCCCGCTCCCCGTCCGTCAATTGCTCAGGGGATTAATCCTGACGATCCTATTGTGGTGAGCCATAACCAGATTTACAGCGCTTTAATGGAACAAGTGACGACTTCGCATACCCAGGATAATGCCCTCGTATTTTTGGATCCCTTCACCACGTCACCGTTAAGTTTTTATATTGGCCTGTGGTCTGATGCCAGCGATACGGCAACCATTAGCGTATCTGACGCACAGGGTAAATTCCCTATCTTGACGTTCTCCCAACCTGTTGTGGCGGGTGCGAATTTAATTCCCGCTGCCGGATTACTGCCTGGCATTCAAAATAAGATTACGGTGATTTCTGCATCAGGCTCAACGCTTTTACCGTTAATTGAAACCGCGCCTTTACCTCCGACCGATGCTGAAGTCAGCGATCCAACCGACCCCGCCAACTATAATTTATTCCCGCAGATTACGGTTAATTCACTCGCAGCCGATGAATCACTCCTTGCTGACGGCATTTATTTTCTCTCGTATTTTGATCGTAATAATCTTGCGCTGGATAACAAAGGGAATGTGCGCTGGTATACGGTAAAATCGATGCCGTCGAATAATTTATTGCGTCTGGCAAATGGGCATTTCGTGTCTTCCGCTGTCGCTCAAAGCGGTTATCTGAAGATGTATGAATTCGATATGGTTGGCCGCGTTCATACCATGTACGATCTTGATAACGCCTGTCATCATTCGTTATATCAGCAGTCTTCCACCTACACCTATAAAGGCGTGAATAACTGTTTGGTTGCCGCATCGGAATATATGCCGGGCTCGCGGCCTGACGGCGGACTCAGCATTGAGGATGGCGTATCCATCATCAGTCTCGAAACCGGCGAGGAGATTGATTACTACGATATGGTGCAGGTTTTAGGGTTGAGTCGCGCAACCCGTCCATCTAACCCACCGGATACGGCCGGTGGCACGCTTGACTGGCTGCATATTAACCAGGCGTATATCAACGAAACGAATAATATATTGATCACATCCGGTCGTAATCAGAGTGCTGTCTTTGGCCTGAAAGTGGGGACATACGACCTGAGCTTCATTATGGGGACTCACGGTGACTGGCCTGAAGAACTGAGCCGTTATTTGCTGACACCTTTGAGAGCCGACGGGACGCCATACGACCTTACCGATCCTCAACAGGCGCAAGAAGCGGATGCCGTGTTCTGGAACTGGGGTCAACACAATGTACTGGAAATCCCCAATGCGACGCCGGGCATCATTGATATTTCGCTGTTCAATAACAGCAATTATCGCTCACGATCTGACGCCAATAGCGTGTTGCCGCAGGACAATGAGAGCCGAATTGGCCACTACCGCATTAATCTGAATACCATGACGGTACAAATGCTGGCTGAGTACGCCTCTGGCGCAGAGGGCTACAGCAGCTTGTGCGGCTGTAAGCAGGAAATGCCCAACGGGAATATCGTCGTCAGCTTCGGCGGCGCGCTGTTCGACAGCAACGGACTGCCGCTCACCTGCGATCCGGGCTACAGCGATGTGGCTTTAGAGCCAGGAAACGGTAATGTGGAAGGGCGGCTGCCGCTTCGTGAAATGAATGCAGAGGGCGTAATTCTGCAGGATATTACGATCAGCTCAGGGCTTTATAGAAATATCGGAAATATACCGCCCTCACAGACCGGATTTTATCGCTATAACATCACGTGCTTCCGCATGTATAAACTGCCGCTATTTGGCTAATGTTTTTACGGGTCGTTATTGACCGTGCCAATGGAAAAGGGGAGTGATGCTCCCCTTTGATGACTACAAGCTCCCCGTGCCGCCATCGACCAGCAGGTCTGTGCCCACCGTATAACTCGACTCATCGGATGCCAGATACAGCGCGGCTTTTGCCAGCTCGTTAGGTGTTCCCATCCGTCCCAATGGAACCAGATTGATGATGTCACCCTGCATGGCTTTTTGCGCGTCTTCGCTCAGGCCAAGCTTGTTCATCGCCGGGGTTTCCACCGGACCCGGGCTTAAGCCATTGACGCGAATTCCGCGCGGTAACAGTTCCGCCGACAGCGTGCGCGCAAGTGACAGTAAACCGGCTTTGCTGGCCGAGTAAACGCTGCTGGTAGGCAACCCAATCCGCGCGCTGACGGACCCGCACAGGATCACGGACGACGGATTATTCAACAGCGGCAGTAGCGCCTGAATTAAAAAGAACGGGCCTTTAAGGTTGATGTCCATCAGGCGATCCCAGGCATCTTCACGCCACTCTTCGATGAGTCCGTGCGTCACATTTCCGGCGTTGATAAACACCGCATCCAGCCGTGGCCAGCGGGCAGCTATCGTATCTGCCAGCTGCTTTTGCGCCGCAATGTCGCCTGCATCAGCAGGGATCACCCAGGCACTATCACCCAAAATTCGCTTCGCCTCGGCGAGTGTTTCCGGGTTGCGTCCTGTGACTGCAACGTGGGCCCCCTCGGCGATAAACTCCTGCGCTGTCGCCAGCCCAATCCCGGTGGTGCCACCGGTAATCAGGGTGTATTTACCTGCTAAACGACTCATACTGTTCTCCTGAAATGTCACTGGAGAAAGCACTATAGAAACGTTAGTATCCAAAAGAAACCAGGTACCATTTGGATACTAACGAGGCGAACGGTGTGCTATGGCGGAAACACTTGAACTGTGCTGTGAAAAAAAATCTGCGACCGAATCCTGCCCGATGACGCAGTTCGTCAGCCTGATCTCAGGAAAATGGGCGATACCCATTCTTTACCGACTGATTGTGCTCAACGCACCCGTGCGATTTGGCGAGTTGCTGCGCGCAGCAGCGCCTATCACGCAAAAAGAGCTGACCAAACAGCTACGTTTATTTGAACAGCGCGGGCTGGTCTCACGCACGATATTCCCCGAGATCCCGCCGCGCGTGGAATATCAAATCACGCCGCTGGGGCTGACGCTTCAAGGGGCGCTCTCGCCGCTGGCCGCCTGGATGCAGGAATACGGCGGACAGCTGGAGCACTGATTAGCGTTTGAAATAACGTGGGGCCGGAACGCCTGTGCGGGCGCTGCTAAACAGCTCCAGTCGAGCCTGTTCATAACGTTCCCAGAGCTGCACATCATGCATAGGCGGAATCGTTATCAGTTCGCCCTGATCGAGCCCCGCAAGCGCTGCATCCACCATATTGTCGGTGGTCATGACCGAACCTTCCGGCAGATCGTTTATCGACACACCGGAAATCTCCCAGATCTCCGTGGCGGTGGCGGCAGGTAACACGGCCTGAATGCGGATCTCGCTTTCGGCAAACTCTTCCTGCAAACCGCGGGTGAAATTCAGAACCCAGGCTTTCGTGGCGCTATACAGCGCGCTGCCAGCGCGGGCGTGCAGAGACAACACCGACGCAATATTAATCAGCGTACCGCGATTATTGTGTGCCAGACGCGGCAAAATGGCGTAAGTCAGACGCATTAGCGCGGTGGTATTGAGGGTGTTGATCGTCTGATGTTGTGTAATATCGCCCGCCAGGAACGGGGCCATTTGCGCGGTTCCTGCGTTGTTGACGAGCGTGTCGATCGCCGCGTTGCTCTGAAGGACCTCTTCTACGGCGCGGATGCCTGCCTCTTCGGTCAGATCCGCGACCAGTATTTCGACCGCGACGCTATAGCGTTCGCGCAACTTGGCTGCCAGCGTTTGTAACCGTGATTCGCGACGGGCGACCAACACTAAATCATAGCCGCGAGCGGCAAGACGATCGGCGTAAACGGCGCCAATCCCGGATGAAGCGCCTGTAATCAATGCGGTAGCGTGTTGGGTCGTCATGATGTGTCGCCTCGAAGCAGAGTGGATTAATTGGTTTCAATATGAAACTTAATTAAGGTTGGGCTAATTGGTTTTATAATGCAACCAAATTGCGCGAAATATTTTCCTTCTGCTTCACGCGGTGACACTAACTGTTTGAAACAGCCCGATTAAGGGAGTTTTGTCACCACATCCTCGGGAGACAATTCTCGTCCGTCGTTCGACACGATGGTCAGCCTGCGCAGCGGCCGGCGATTTTGCGCATCCACCAGAACACTGCCAAACTCATTGTCAGCAAACAGGAAATCATTTCCCCATTGCGACAGCGCAACCAGCACGGTTTGCAGGGCGCGACCTTTTTCGGTCAGAACATATTCCTGCCAGGCGCTGCCGTCGGAGGCGGGTTGCAGCACGAGAATGCCTTCTTCCACCAGCTGTTTGAGACGTGAGGCAAGCATATTTTTGGCAATCCCGAGGCTTTTCTGGAATTCGCCGAAGCGTTTGAGACCGCGCAGGGCATCGCGAACAATCAGCAACGACCACCAGTCGCCGATGATATCCAGCGAGCGGGCGACAGGGCAGGTGCTTTCTTCAAGACGGGTTCGTTTCACGGTGGCTCCTTCATTGTTAGTTTTATTATAAAACCATTTTGTGTCGCCGTAAAAAGAGTTATCTATCAGTTTGAGAAATGGTTCCCGGAAATATGTCATAAATCTGTCACACTCAAATCGACCATAACAAGACGTGAGGAAGTAGGGATGAGAAAAGCACTACTGGCAATCGCAGTGGCAGGATCGGTGATGATGACTTCTGGCGTACAGGCGCAAACCGCCCCGGAAGGCTATCAGTTGCAACAGGTCTTGATCATGAGCCGCCACAATCTGCGCGCACCGCTGGCCAATAACGGCAGCGTCCTTGAACAGTCAACGCCCAACAAATGGCCAGAATGGGAAGTGCCGGGCGGACAACTCACCACCAAGGGCGGCGTGCTCGAAGTGTATATGGGTCATTACATGCGTGAATGGTTGGCAGAGCAGGGGATGGTGACGACGGGGGAATGTCCACCGGCCAACGCGGTCTATACCTATGCCAACAGCCTGCAACGCACCGTTGCTACCGCGCAGTTCTTTATCACCGGCGCGTTCCCTGGCTGTGATGTCCCGGTCCATCATCAGGAAAAAATGGGCACCATGGACCCGACCTTTAACCCGGTGATTACCGATAACTCGCCTGAATTCCGCGAAAAAGCATTAAAAGCGATGGAAACTGAGCGGCAAGGCATGAAGCTTGATGAAAGCTACAAGCTGCTGGAGCAGATGACGAATTTTGCCAACTCTCCGTCCTGCAAAGAGAAAAAAGTCTGTTCTCTGACCGAGGCAAAAGACACATTTAGCGCGGAATACGAAAAAGAGCCGGGCGTTTCTGGTCCGCTGAAAGTGGGCAATTCGCTGGTGGATGCTTTTACCCTGCAATATTACGAAGGGTTCCCGCTGGACCAGGTGGCCTGGGGCGAAATCAAAACCGATCAGCAGTGGCGCGTGCTGTCACAGCTGAAAAATGGCTATCAGGATTCGCTGTTCACCTCGACTGAAGTCGCGCGTAACGTCGCTAAACCGCTGGTGAAATACATTGATAATGCGCTGGTGACCGATCAGGCAAAAGCACCCAAAATTACGGTGCTGGTGGGGCATGATTCCAATATCGCCTCGTTGCTGACTGCGCTGGATTTCAAGCCGTATCAACTTCATGACCAGCACGAGCGCACGCCGATTGGCGGGAAAATCGTCTTCCAGCGCTGGCATGACAAGAACGCAAATCGCGAACTGATGAAAATTGAGTATGTGTATCAAAGCTCAGAGCAGTTACGTAACGCCGATGTGCTGTCCCTGAAATCACCCGCCCAGCGCGTGACGCTTGAGCTGAAAGGGTGCCCAATCGATGCCAACGGTTTCTGTCCTATTGATCAATTCAATACGCTGATGAACGACGCGGCAAAATAAGAGTAAACCCCCCGCCCAGGCGGGGGGAACGATCAGACGTTTTTACGTTCGATGGTTTGCTCGCCCCAGAACAGCGAGTCTTTGTCCGTTTTTTCGAAGGCGCGCACCAGCACTTCATCATTACCTTCTTCCCAAATTTTCTCCGCCAGTTTTTCGTCGTATTCCGCGACTTCAAAGATGGCCTCCGCAATTTCTGGAGAGGTATTCCGTAGACTTGCCCACTCACCGACGTGATGAGCTTTAGATTGTTGAGTTGGCATGCATGTCCTCCTGTTGGGGTTAACCGTTCAGTTTTTTGGCGAGACCCGCGACGTGTTCACCCTGGAAACGCGCAATAGCCAGCTCTTCCTGGCTCGGCTGACGTGAACCGTCACCGCCTGCAATCGTCGTTGCGCCGTAAGGCGTACCGCCGCGAACCGCCGAAACATCAAACAACTCTTGTGCCCCGTAGCCAATCGGCACAATCACCATCCCGTGATGCGCAAGCGTTGTCCAGGTTGAGGTGATGGTCTGTTCCTGGCCGCCGCCGGTGCCGGTTGAGCTAAAGACGCTGGCGAGTTTGCCGTACAGCGCGCCCGATGCCCACAGGCCGCCGGTTTGATCGAGGAACGTCCGCATTTGACCAGACATATTGCCGAAACGGGTTGGCGTACCAAAAATAATCGCATCATAGTCAGCCAGCTCTTGTGGCGTCGCTTGCGGGGCATTCTGCGTTTTACCGCCGGCTTTCAGGAACGCTTCCGCATTCATGGTTTCAGGAACGCGCTTTATCACCACCTCAACGCCATCAACTTTATTCGCACCTTCCGCAATGGCGTGAGCCATGGTTTCGATGTGTCCGTACATGGAATAATAGAGCACCAGAACTTTAGCCATCTTGCACTACTCCTCGTTTAGGGTTGCTGGCAGCGAATCGCTGCGTTCATTTAAAGATATGACGTCACAGGCAGACTGCAAATCTGAAAGCCATTTCTTTGATTTATAACAATATATTTAAGATTTTTCTTTGTAGCAAAATGAAACATTTTTACGGGATCGTCTTTTATGAATGATAAGAGAAACTTATGGATGTGGTCCCCGAAATCTCACCCGAATGGCTGATATCATGTTGCAGAATATTACCGTTCACTGGCTGGCCTGGTGCATTCCGCTAAGCTTAGTTTCACGCGGCGCAGACAGATGAAAAGGTGCTGGCCTGACGTCGCCAGGTGAAAGAATTCTCTTTTACTGAATGCAGTATGATGTCTAATGTTTACACTCTGGAGGTTAGAGATGGCAAACCATCGTGGTGGGTCAGGTAATTTCGCTGAAGACCGTGACAGAGCATCAGAAGCAGGTCGTAAAGGTGGCCAGCAGAGCGGGGGGAACTTCAAAAATGATCCTCAGCGCGCATCCGAAGCTGGCAAAAAAGGGGGTAAAAATAGTCATGGGAGTAACAAAAGTTAGCGCGTTGTCTCCCCATTTCAGCGTCCGATAAGCTGAAATATCCCCCTGCCGCCGGGTCTCCCGGCGGTTTTTTATTGCCGCGATGTTGAACAAAAAGCCAGGGCAACGCACACTACGGGATTGATTCGTGCTTTTCATTCTTGCTGCTGGTGCCTGATGTCCCTCTCTCGTTACGCCTTTTCTATCAAACCCCAGGAAGCGATCCTGATTTTAATCACCATGTTCTGGGGTGGAACCTTCCTCGCGGTACAGTATGCGGTGACGCTGAGTGACCCGTTTTTCTTTGTCGGTCTGCGGTTTGCGACGGCAGCCATCGCGGTCGCGCTGATCTCGCTTAAAACCTTACGCGGGCTGACGTTAATCGAGCTGAAAGCGGGCGTGGTGATTGGCATTTCGATTGCGATGGGGTATAGCCTGCAAACCTGGGGCCTCCAGACCATCCCCAGCAGCAAATCGGCATTCATCACCGCCATGTATGTTCCGCTGGTTCCGTTGTTGCAGTGGCTATGTCTGGGCAGAATGCCAGGGCTGATGTCCTGCATCGGCATCGTGCTGGCGTTTATTGGGCTGATCTTGCTCGCGGGACCGGGCGACAGCTTGCTGGTCATGGGGCCGGGCGAAATCATTACCCTGATTGGCGCAGTGGCGATTGCGGCGGAAATTATCCTGATCAGCGCCTGGGCAGGGAAAGTGGACGTCAAGCGCGTTACCGTTGTGCAACTGACGACGGCGTCGCTGGTGGCGTTTATCGCGATGGTGCCGGCGGGAGAATCTGTTCCGTCGATGTCCCCGGGATTAGTGATTGTCGCCCTGGGACTGGGCATTTTCAGCGCCATTATTCAGGTCACGATGAACTGGGCGCAGCGCAGCGTGTCACCCACGCGCGCGACGGTTATCTACACCGGTGAACCGGTTTGGGCAGGGATTTTTGGTCGTCTTGCCGGCGAACGCCTGCCGATGCTGGCGCTGCTCGGTGCGGCCTTTATCATCCTGGGCGTACTGGTCAGTGAGTTAAAGCTGAAAAGAAAGAAAAGGGCGCTGACGGAGGCTGACAGCGCCACGGCTAATCAAGAATCCTGATGAACTGCATCAGTCTGCGGTACACCTGCTCTTCGGCGACTCAACAACGCATTCAGCAATATTGCGCCGAAGGTAGCCGTGCCGATTCCGCCCAGCGTAAAACCGCCGATGGTGAGGGCGAAATCTCCCGCCCCCAGGACCAGCGTGACGGCGACCATAATCAAATTACCGTTCTGGCTGAGATCGACATGATGCTGTACCCAGATACGCGCACCGGCAACGGCAATCAGGCCAAACACCACAATTGATGCGCCGCCGATGACTGGGGCGGGAATAGTGTGAATTAGCGCGCCGAATTTTGGCGAGAAGCCGAGCAGTAGCGCAATCACCGCCGCGGCGACAAACACCAGCGTAGAGTAAACCTTGGTCACGGCCATCACGCCGATGTTCTCAGCATACGTGGTCACGCCGCTGCCGCCGACCGAGCCGGAGAGCATGGTGGCCAGCCCGTCGCCAACGAACGCCCGGCCCATGTACGGGTCCATATTGCGCCCTGTCATCCCTGCGACCGCCTTCAGATGGCCTAAGTTTTCCGCGACCAGAATCACCGCCACCGGGGCGATGAGCATGATTGCCTGCCCGTTAAAGGTCGGCGAAGTGAAGTGCGGCAGGCCAAACCAGGCGGCGTTTTGCATCAGCGTAAAATCCACCGGCGTTCCGACGGCAAATACGCTGGTCACCAGCGCATAGACCAGACAGGCAACGATCAGCCCGACCAGAATCAGCAGGCGCTGGATCATTCCGCGCGTGAAGACGGCAACCAGGCCAATGCACAGCACCGTCATCACTGCCATCCAGCTGTCAAACGATGAGCCAGAAACGCCTTTCACCGCAATCGGCGCGAGGTTCAGGCCAATCGCCATCACCACTGCGCCCGTCACCACCGGCGGCATCAGTCGTTCGATCCATCGAGTGCCGACCTTCATCACGACCAGCCCGATAAGGGTATAGATGAATCCGCAGGCGATAATCCCCCCGAGCGCCACGCTAATGTTGGGGTTGATGCCCTGGCCGTTAAAGCCCGTTGCGGCAATCACCACCCCGACAAACGCGGCGCTTGACCCCAGATAGCTCGGCACGCGTCCGCCGGTTATCAGGAAGAACAACAGCGTGCCGACGCCCGACATCAGAATCGACAGGTTAGGATCCAGCCCCATCAAGATGGGCATTAGCACCGTTGCGCCAAACATGGCGACCGCGTGCTGCACTCCCATGACGGCGGTTTGGGCGAAGGGAAGCCGTTCATCCGGCGCGACCACGCCGTGTTCAGTAGAGGTCGATTTCAACTGCCAGTGGGGAAAACCGAACATTGCCATGAGCTATCTCCTTAAGGAGGGTTAACAGGCGGGTCGCAACAGTGCGTGATAGCCGCGGTCGAACCACACCAGGCCTTGCGGCGCAGGGTGGCGGGTAATGGACTCGATGGTGCAAAACAGAATGTCGTGCGTGCCGACGCTCACCACCTGGCTGATGCGGCAGTCGAACGAGGCCAGCGCGTCTTCCAGTCTCGGACAGCCCGTCTCGCCGGTTTGCCAGCGTGCGGCAGCGAAGCGGTCAGCCATGGGCGTTTTGCCGCCAAACAGATTGGAAAGCGGCTCCTGTCCGGCGCTGAGCGTGTTCACGCACAGAGTACGGTTTTCGTTGAACGTCGGCCAGACGGAGGCCCCGCGGTTCAAACATACCAGCAGGGTTGGGGGCGAATCGGTCACACTGCACACGGCGCTGGCGGTAAAACCGGCCTGCCCGGCAGGGCCATCGGTGGTAATAATATTGACCGCTGCGCCCACGCAGGCCATCGCATCGCGAAAGGTTTGTACGTCCAGAGTGCTCATGTTCGCTCCTTATACCAGCCCACAGGCGTCTTCAAAGGAGAGCCGCGGCAGGCGGCCATACACTTTGCTGACGTCGCCGTAGCCAATGTTGATCAACAGATTGCTTTTCAGCGTGGTGCCGGTGAAAAAGGCCTCGTCTACCTTGTGCCGATCGAAACCGGACATCGGGCCGGTATCCAGCCCCAGCGCCCGACAGGCAAAAATCAGGTACGCCGCCTGCATGGTGCTGTTGCGAAAGGCCGTCTCTTCGGCAAGCGCCGGGCTTGAGGTAAACCAGCTGCGCGCATCGCCGTGCGGGAACAGCTCCGGCAGACGCTCGTAAAACTCACTGTCCCAGGCAATGATGGCGGTCACAGGCGCGGCCAGCGTTTTCGCCAGGTTGCCGCTCGAGAGCGACGGACGCAGCTTCTCTTTGCCCTCGGGCGTGCGCACAAACACTATTCGCGCGGGGGAGCAGTTGGCGGAGGTAGGACCCCATTTCATCAGGTCGTAAATCTCGCGCAGCGTCTCGTCGCTGACCGGCATTTCTTGCCAACCGTTGTGCGTCCTGGCCTCGGTAAACAGCGTCTTCATTGCCGTCGGGGTGATGGCTTCGCTCATTGTGACTCCTTAAAAACCGGTTCAGGGTTGTGCATCAGGCTGGCGAGCCCGTTGAGCAACAGCGCGTTAAACGTATCGGGGTCGGTGACGTTGCAGGCGTGTCCGCCCTGGCGCATCACCGTCTTATGGCTGCCGGGTAAGGCGGCGTGGAGTTCAGACGAGCAGACGGAGGGCACCAGCAGATCGTCGGTGGAGCAGATAATCTGCACCGGGCAGCGAACGTGCTTGGCCTGAGCGCGAAAGTCCGCCTGCTTCAGGGCCAGTAGCCTGCGCTGGAGGTTATTGATTCCCTGAAAATGGGCGAGCGCCAGCGCCTCTTCGGCCTCCAGGCGTGGGGCGCGCGCCGCCATCCAGTCCGCCGGATAAAGAAACAGCGGCTGGGCTTCGACCCATGCCTGCGCGCCACCTGCGTGGAGCAGGCGTTCGCGGATCTGGAAGCAGCGGCGGGTATGGGCGTTCAGCGACAGCCAGCCGTTTACGCATACCAGCGCGCGTACGGCGTCGGGATGCGCAATAGCCAGCTGCAATCCGACCAATGCCCCCAGCGCGTGACCGATCACGGCGAATCGCGGGATGCCAGCGTTAAGCAAAGCCTGATACAGTTCGTCGGCCATATTTCCCAGCGTGTAGCCGTGGGGGAGTTCCCCGGCGTTATTGCCGGTGCCGCGTTGGTCGTAGCACACCACCTGATATTCCTGCTCCAGCGCGGCGAGCTGTGGCAGCCAGTAGCTGCCGCTCCCGCCGAGTCCGGCAATCAGAACCACCACGGGCGCGTCGGCGAAAGGGGGCGGCGAGAGAGATATTTTCATGGCAGCCTCACTTTGCGATGTGTGCAACGCTGGCGATTTCAACCAACGCTTCTGGCTTCACCAGCCCGCACTGGATGCAAAACCGCGCCGGTTTATCGCCAGGGAAAAATTCCGCGTAGATTTCATTAATCGCGGCGTAGTTTTTCCAGTCGGTGATAAAGATGCTGTTGAAGGTCACGTCCTCCATCGTGCCACCCGCCGTCTCGATAACGCGCCTGATAGTCTCGAGCACGTGGCGGGTTTGCGCCTTTGGGTCATCGGGATAGACCACGTTGTTAAACTCATCGAACGGCAGCGTGCCCGAAACGTACACCACGCCGTGGGCGAGAGTGCCTGGAACAAACGGGGCAATGGGGGTGCTGGTGCCAGCGGGAATAATCACGGATTTCGGCATAATGTTGCTCCTCAGGCGATGCGGGCTAACGAAGGCGGCGAGACGGCATCGCAAAAATCGGCGACAGTGCTGACCCAGCCAAAGAAAGTTTCGATATTGAATAACGCGGCTTTCTGCGCAAACTCCGGCCCGGCCTGATGGGTCGCGTCCTCCAGCACCACGCCGAAATATTCCAGGAAAAAGCCGTCGCGCAGTGTTGATTCCACACAGACGTTGGTGGCGATCCCGGTGAAGATCAGATGGCGAATGCCGCGGCTGCGCAGCAGGCTATCGAGCGGGGTGTTGAAAAAGCCGCTGTAGCGCGGTTTGGGCAGCACGATGTCGCCCGGCTCCGGGACAAGTTCATCCACCAGTTGATAATCCCAGCCGCCTTTTGCCAGCAACGTGCCCTGCAGTTCTGGGCGGTTGCGCATGGTTTTCAGTGCGTTTGATTTATGAAAATTGGGCGAGCCGGGGCCACCTGCCTCAACGTATTGATCGTCCCAGCCGTTTTGAAACCAGATGATCAGGATGCCTGCGGCGCGTGCGGCAGCAACGGCGGTTTTGATGTTCGCGATAACCGGTTGGGTGGCCGAAACGTCAAAGCCCGCCAGATCCAGATAACCGCCCTGGCTGGCGTAGGCGTTTTGCATATCGACCACAATCAGCGCGCTGTGCTGCGGTGCAAAGGTAATGGCTTCCGGACGTGCGGGTAAGGTCGTCATCACGCTACCTCCTGGGTCACGGCTGGAATGTGCGAGCGGCACTGCATCAGCGGCTGAATGCGCTCCCCAAAGGTTTCAACACCTTGCAGAAAATCATCAAAGGTCAGCAGGACGCCTTCGGCACCCGGCACGCTGGCAACCTCATCGAGCATTTTCGCTACGCTAGCATAGGACCCGACCAGCGTGCCCATGTTGATGTTGACGGCGGAAGTGGGGTCCGCCATCTGGCGCACGTTGGTGTCCGCGCCGGAGCGGGTATCTTTTTGGCTCTGTTCAGTCAGCCAGCTCAGGGCGTCTTCGTCGGCCCCGGCTTTGTAGTGCTCCCATTTGGCGCGCGCGGCCTCGTCGGTTTCATCGGCGATGACCATAAACAGGACGTACGATCCCACGTCGCGACCGGTTTTTTCGGCGGCATCTTTCATGCGCGCAGCGGTTGGGGCGAAGGCGGCAGGCGTGTTGACGCCTTTGCCGAAGCAGAAGTTAAAGTCAGCGTGCTGGGCGGAAAACGCCATCCCCGCGTCGCTCTGTCCGGCGCAAATCACCTTCATGGGCGTGGAGGGCTGCGGGCTGACGCGGCAGTCGTTCATTGTGAAGTAGTCGCCCTTGAAGTCGCTTTTGCCCGTGCCCCACAGATCACGCAGGACCTGTACGTACTCGGTGAGGTAGTCGTAGCGGCGCGAGAAATATTCATCCCCCGGCCAGATCCCCATCTGGTCATACTCCGGCTTTTGCCAGCCGGTGACGAGGTTGACGCCAAAACGCCCGCCAGAGATGGAATCAATCGTAGATGCCATGCGCGCAACAATCGCCGGGGGCAGGGTAAGCGTGGCGGCGGTGGCATAAATCTGGATACGTGAGGTGACCGCCGCCAGACCCGCCATCAGGGTGAACGACTCCAGGTTGTGATCCCAAAACTCGGTTTTGCCACCAAAGCCGCGCAGCTTGATCATCGAAAGTGCAAAATCGAAATGATAGTGCTCGGCTTTCTGCACGATGGCCTTGTTCAGCTCAAAGGTCGGCATGTACTGCGGAGCCGTCGTGGAGATCAACCAGCCGTTGTTGCCAATGGGGACGAATACGCCAATTTTCATCACGAACCTCTCTACATCTCAATGTGGGTGAAAGTCAGACGTGGCGCTGCATCCTGCATTTCCTGTTCAGCCTCGTGAAAATGATTTTGCAAAGGTGATGCCAGTTTTTAAATTGCTAGTGTTATTAATGTGTTAACTCTTGGTTGATGAATTGAGTGCTAAAAAAGTGGACTGACTGGTCAAAAGAGATGCACACAAAACAGGCAGTTATGCGCGATGGCGGTGCAGGATGCGTTAAGGCGATGTGCATCGGGCCATCAGTCTGACCAATCGCCACCGCTAAGGAATCACCCTGCGGTAACGAATGGTTACGGGGGATAGCAAAAGTCCTGTCGCAATGACAATCAGGATAATTGTCAGTAGGACATGTTGGGCGTTTTGATACTGCTTTAAGTAATACATTTAAAAGTAATCCATGTGAGCTTGGTAAATAAAAGGCATTTAGCCGTCTCAATTATATAAAGATTATTTAACGCTGATTTTACAAACTATATTTTAGCCGATGAGGCCCCTCTGATATAATAAGAAATAAATAAATGTTTTCATTGCAAAATTTATTAAGCATAAGGATGCATTAAATTGTTTAATGCAAAGAAGTATTGACATGCTGTATATTTTTTTTCAATATTATAGGCGCATGTAATATGCATCTTTTAGTTTTATCATCTGTCAAATGATGAATGCCATTATGAGGTTTTATACCTGCTTATAATCTTTTAATTTCTGGAGCTTATAAACATGTATCCTTACTTAGCAACATCTAAAAAATTTAAACCATTAACGTTATTTTTACTTATTAATAATATTTTATGGTCTGGGTATAGTCTTGCCTCCGAGCGAGAACTCAATTACTCATCTGGATCTTTACAACCTTCATCAGTGAATCTAACAGATGCTATAGCTGGCGATGGTAATTATAATGCCGTAGTTAATGTGAATAATCCAGGCAGCCCTCTTGAGGTTTACATCGGTCAAGCAGAAACTACCCAAAAAAAGTACACTATTGGAGACTATTCTGTTCATCTTCGCGGGGAAGATACTACTGATAGTTCCTACACTGCTTTCTTTGGGTTAACTGCAGACAAGAAAAATGCTATATCATTAAATAATTTTAATTATAATAATGCCATGACTATAGGTGGCGATAACCATCATCATAATAGTACTGCAATGATGGTTTCCAATGGTTCTGACGTGACTATTAATGGTGGGGTTTATATTAATTCACTTGTTGAATTAGACAGTGAGGGCTCCGGGACCGCATCTGTTGCAAATAATGGATTGTACGCAACCGGGAGTGATTCAAAAATTAGTGCTAATAGTGGCAATGTTTATATTAACACCTACGCAAAAAACTTTATGGAGTTATTGGGCGAAAATGCTTCCTACACGGGTGGCGGAGCAAAAAGCGATGCTGTAAGTGCCAAGCGTGGTGGCCAGGTCATTATCAATGACACAGGTAAATATCAGGTTAATTTACTCGGTAATCTGGATCTGGGTAACGCGTTTGGCTCAGGCAGCAGCATCACTGCCCTGTTAAAGGGGAGTCAGTCCTATTGGCATGGTACGGAGGCAAATGAATATGATAAAGACAGTGATACCTGGGCAGGTAAACTGGATGTAACCTTGATGGATAAAGCCCAGTGGATACCCGATGCCGTTAATGCTCAAATCAGCGCGTTAACATTACAGGATGGCGGTACCGTAAACTTACATGGTTTTAACCTCCATACTAATAAAAGCCAGAATGAAGGTGTCAAAATTTATGACCTCAAAGGCAATAATGGTATTTTCCTCGTTGATGTTAACACCAATAAAACGGATGAAAATCGTAAGAATGGCAGTGACTTTATTGAGGTAGTCAAGAGCAGTACCGGTGGCTCTCACTATATTGAAGCTTTAAATGTCAACAAACTTGCCGATCTGAAAGAAGATATTTGGATTGCTGATGCGGCAAATAATGTCAGCTTTAAGGCCTACGATAAGATTGATATCAATAACGAGTATGTCTACGACTATAAACCTATGCTTCGTTCCGATATCAAAGGCGGTGACCCAGCCAGCCAGTATGGTACTAACTGGTATCTCACTGGTATCGATAAAAAATTAAGTGCAGCCAGTAACACGGCTATGGCAAACGCAAGTGTCAACTATATGACTGCCACTGCCCGTCTCGAAATTGACAGCCTTAATAAACGTTTAGGGGAATTAAGAAACGACCAGCAGGAAAATGGAGTATGGATGCGTTATAAAGGTGGCGAAGTGAAAAGTGATGAGGGGAGTTATTTTAAAAATCGATATAATTTCTACCAGCTAGGTTATGACAATAAAGTTGAGTATGAAAGTGGAATCTTGACGAAAGGTTTTGCTGCACATTATCTGAATGGTAAGTCAACCTTTGATCAAGGCTCTGGTGAAAACAAAAGCTACGGTGGGAGTATTTACGGCTCATGGAATCGACCTGAAAAGCAAGACTATGTCGATTGGGTACTGAAATACAGCCATCTTAAGAGCGATTTCGATTATCGAAATACTTTTGGATCTACCGGGCATGGTTCGACAAGCCATGGAGCCTGGAGCGCGAGCGCAGAATATGGCCGTGAGTTTTCAGCAGAGAATGGCAATTTCATCGAACCACAAGGACAACTTGTATACACGCATATTAATAACGCCAACTACACCACAAGTAGTGGTTTAAAGGTAAATCAAGACGATGTTAACAGTGTTATTGGTCGCGTCGGAGTACGGGTAGGACATCGGTTTGAAGAAAATAGCAACAATGACATTTATCTGAAAGCTGACTTCCTGCATGAGTTTGCAGGCGATCGTAATATTACTGTTCGAGGCAAAGACACTGTTTTGTTAGACAAACGAGATGGGAAAGATAGCTGGATAAACTACGGTATTGGTACCAATGTTCAGTTATCAGAAGACAACAACTCTCGCTTCTATCTCGATCTGGAGAAATCTTCAGGCGGTGATATCAATACGAACTGGCAAGTCAATGCTGGTTTGCGTTGGGAGTGGTAATTCCCGCTAATTGAACCGGGCTTTTAAGCCCGGTTTTGTACTTCTCAGAGACGTCTTCAGAATGAAAAGCCTGGCGATACTGCAGTGAGAGTGCGTAAGTGAATCAGTAATATGCTATAGATCTTATAAACATGATAATGGTATCCATAGCATCTCATGATTGAAACCCGACTTCTTATCCAGTTCATAGCCGTTGCAGAAGAGCTGCACTTCAACCGGGCCGCACAGCGTCTTCATATGGCGCAGCCTCCCTTGAGCCAGGCCATTCGTAGACTTGAGCAGGAGATAGGTGTTTCACTGTTTGAACGCACAAATCGCAGCGTGTCGCTGACGCCTGCGGGGGTGACTTTTCTCGACTCAGCGCGAGACGTGTTACGTCTTCTCGATGAGGGCGTTGAAAAAACCCGGCGCGTGTCACAGGGGATTGAAGGTCATTTGACCCTGACCTTTATCAGCCTTGCTGGTTATGTCCCTCTGCTACGCGCCCTGAAAAATTATCGCGCAGCCTACCCGGCGGTTTCCTTCACAATGGAAGAGGCCACGACCCAGGAACAGATTGATGCCCTCGAACAGGGACGGGCAGATCTTGGATTTATGCGACCGCCAGGCAGGACCTCGCCAGGCCTGCGTTTTGACGCCATATTGCGTGAGCCTGTTGTGATCGCCCTGCCTGCCGCACACCGTTTAGCAGATAGTGGAACCGTTAAACTCGCAGCACTTCAAAATGACCACTTTGTTTCGCCACCACGCCACCTGGGGCAGGGGTTTCACGACCAGCTGATTCAGCTCTGTGAAGCTGCAGGATTCAGACCTCACATTTCACAACAAGCCCGACAGCTGCAGACACTCGTTACGCTGGTTGCCAGCGGCTTCGGCGTCGCGCTGTTACCCGCCTCACTGGCGCATGAGGTGCGGGAAGACGTGGTATTCAGGCCACTTGAGGTCGATGCTCCGGATGAACTGAAACATGTGGAGCTCTTAATGGGGTGGAATGAGCGCTCGACGTCGATAATCCGGGATAAATTAATCGAGGAGATACGTAGGGTTATGACACTCAAGGTGGATTGAGACGTTCCAGATCTCATTAGCCTATAAATAATATATTTTACCGGCTGCGTGTGGCATTCCATCATCGTGACATTCTTGTTCACGGAGAGTCAGCATGAGCCATAAATACCCGCTTACCGATATGCTTTTGCAACACAAGGTCGCGATCATTACCGGCGCAGGGCAGGGGCTGGGACTGGCATACGCGCAGTCGCTATTAGATCAAGGGGCGTGCGTTGTCATCAGCGACCTTGGCACCAACCGGTCTGGAGAAGGTGCTACGGAGGATGTGATCGCCGAAGCCTGTCACGCCCTCCGTTTCGACAGCGGGCAGTTAATCTCACACAGTGGACGCCTGGATAACGAGACGGGCTGCAGGGAACTCATTGAACTGGCTATCACGCGGTTCGGTAAACTGGACATCCTGATCCACAACGCAGGCTGGGTAGACTATCAACTTATCGAAGATCTGGATGCGGATTTCCTGGAGCGTGCCATCGATATCAACCTGCGAGCGCCGATCTGGTTGAGTAAATATGCCTGGCCATACCTTAAGTACTCTTCCTCGCCGCGCATCGTGTTGACTACGTCCGATCGCGCCATGTATCAGCGTTATGCCCAGTCGGGGCTTGTAGCTTATGCTGCAGGCAAGATGGCTCAGGTCGGTATCATGAATGCCCTGAGCCTGGAAGGCGAACAGCATGGCATTCTTGTGAACGCCATCTCTCCGGTTGCCAGAACGCGCATGTGGGGAAGTTCGCAGCCTCCCACTGACCTCAAACCAGAGTGGATCGCGCCGGGAGTTCTGTACCTGGCGAGTCCGTTGTGTCAGGACACGGGTTACATCCTCCGAGCCAGCAATGGTCAGTTTACCGCAACGCGTTTTTGTGAGAACCCCGGCGTGGTCTATCCAACAGACCTGAAGCGCGTTGAATGCGAAAACGTGGCGGACGTTGCCGCCCAATGGCAACGGATAAAAGAGACCTGAAATGGCTGATAATAACGATCTGCGTCATGTTGCCAGAATCGGCGCTGAGCTTGGCGAAAGCCCGGTCTGGGATGATGAGAACGGTGTGCTGTATTTCGTGGATATCACTCGCGGAAAGATCAAGGTGCTGCTGCCCCATGGAAAGGTTGAAACCGTTCATGAGTCGGCAGTACACATTGGGGCATTGGCGCTCACTGATAAAGGCAATCTACTCTTCACGGAAAAGGCAAGTGTTGCCATGCTTGATATCCGGACCGGAGACGTGAGCCACATCCATGCCGGAATTCATGATAGTGCAGGTTATCGTTTTAACGACGGAGCCTGCGATCCACAGGGACGCTTTATTACTGGGCTCATGCATGAGGGGCCGGATCGCAAATCCGGCGCTCTGTACCGGTTTGATAGCCTCGGTAACGTCCATTCAATCCAGCAGGGAATCGCGCTGCCTAATGGGCTTGCCTGGTCGGAGGATGGGAATACCCTCTTTTTTGTCGATTCGATTGCATGCTCGATTTTTCAGGCGACCTATACCGCTCACGGTATGCCAGAAGATGTCAGATTATTTATAAAAACGCCTACCGAACTGGGGCGTCCTGATGGTATCGCGCTGGATAAGGAGGGGGGGTTATGGGTCTGTCAGTTCAATGGCGGATGTTTGTTACGCTATGACCGCTACGGACATCTGAGCGATCGTGTGCTAATGCCGGTTCCGCGGCCTACCAGCTGCTGCTTCGGAGGGAAGGGGTTGGGAACGTTATTCATTACGACTGCTCGTTTCGCGATGACGCCCAGGGCGTTAATTACCTACCCAAACGCCGGAGATCTGTATGCCATCACTCCCAAAATATCGGGTAATCCACGATATCTGTTCAAAGCGTGACGGAAAGGCAGGAGGATCTCGTGTCGTGTTAGCGAAGAAAATGGCTGAAGCAGCCTTTCGACAGGTAGCAGGAGCAAACATAATGGAACAAAGTTTCTCGACGCGCATCCACGGTCGGCCGTGAGCGAGGAGCGGACCTTCCATTCATGGCAGCTATGTGTTTCCATTACATGGAATATAACCTCCCCTAAGCGCCTTTACTGGCAATACAGCAAAGCGTCAATTACTATCCAAAATCTATGGATCTAAACATTCTTGGCTTTATGCCGGTACTACTCCCTGTTGCACTGTCTCCCGGAGCAAGTTTCACTCTTGTTATGAGCGGTGCTCTGGCAGGCGGCCACAAAGGACTGTTCAGGACTCTTACCGGAACAGCTTTGGGCATATACACCCACGCAGTTTTGATAGGGCTTGGTATAACCGCTGTGCTCATCTCGTCTCCAGCAACCTTTGCTCTATTGAAATTTTTCGGAACCGCATATCTGCTCTGGTTAGGAGCGGTGCTCATTCGCAACGGCATAAGGGGGGCTGCTGGAGGGGCTGCTGATACGAAGCATTCAGTGACGTTAAGAGAGGCCTGGATAGCGAATGTTTTGAACCCGAAGGCCATCATTTTTTATCTGACTGTCGTTTCGCAGTTTGCAGGTATACAGGGAGGGGTCTGCGACTATCTGATACTGGCATCAGTACATGTTGTGATTATGAGCGTTTGGCTTTTCGCCGTCAGTCAAACACTGATCTTTTCAGTAAAAAAAACTAATCCATTGATGCTGCAAAAATACGTCAACATTGCCGGCGGGATATTGTTAATCGCTTTTTCTCTGCACAGCCTGACCCAGTAATTCATCACTTCCGGCAACCATGTTCGCTTCTGGCACGGAGCCGACAGTGAACGACCATAGGACTGACTTGAACGAAAAGCCGATATTCTTCATGATGTTATTTTTGGGAAATACCTGTAGAGTGCACAATCTCCTTTTATTAACATGTATTTTAAATTTACTTTCCTACCTTATAGGTATGCGCTATTCTTAAAAATGCGTTCTCTATAAAAAATGGGTGGGTCTTAACTCTTTGCTTAATTCATAAAACATAGACTAACATCTGATATATAATTTACAATCAAAGGTTAAGAAATGAAAACAACAACCCTGGAATATATACCTGTTGACCTGTCTCGTTGGGCAAGAAAAGAGCATTTTGAGGTGTTTCAGTCGTTTGCTCAATCCACAATTAACCAAACAGTCCTGGTAGATATTACCGTGCTGCTAAAGCATATAAAAGAAGTTGGTTGGAAATTTTATCCGACGATTATTTTTCTGCTTACTAAAATCGTCAACAGTCATGCGGAATTCCGTATGGCCATGAAGAATAATGAGCTTGTCATATGGAATGAAATTCATCCAAGCTATACCATTTTCCATAATGAAACGGAGACTTTTTCATCGTTATGGAGTCACTACGACGGCAATATCCATCACTTCCAGGACGCTTATTCAGAAGATGTTGCACGCTATGGGAATAATCTTTCTTATTGGCCAAAGGAAGAGTCTCGCGAAAACGTATTTTTCGTATCAGCTATTCCTTGGGTAAGTTTTACCAGTTTTAATATCAACGTGGCTAACATGCAGAACTTTTTTGCCCCGATGTTCACTCTTGGAAAATATTACCAACAAGACGGAAAAGTATTGTTGCCTCTCGCCGTTCAGGTACATCATTCTGTGTGCGATGGATTCCATTTAGCCAGACTGTTCAATGAGTTACAAGAGATGTGTGATGACATACTGCGCCTGTCAGAGGAATTCAACGCTTGATGCGTGGGAGGTCTTTTAACCTCCTTTTACAGATAATGGGTAGCAAACAGAGCGGGTAACAGGCGTTTGCTACCCCTTTATTTTTTCCATCGCGTTTAAGCACGGGTAGATTTTCCGGTGTAGGACCCGTCAGAAAAAACGCAACCCTGAATTCACCGACAGGAAGAACATTTTATATTCGACCGTTTCTGATTTTTCCATCTATATAAGGCTGAGGTTTACCAAACAGATAACCTTGTATGAAATCACAGCCCAGCGCCTGAAGGCTTTCCAGTTGCTCCTGTGTTTCAACACCTTCTGCAACGGTCTTCATATTAAGTGATTTCGCCATACCAGTGATGAGCCTGATGATATTAAGGGCATCTTCCTGAGTCGATACCGAATTGACAAAGGACTTGTCAATTTTGATTTTATCGAAGGCAAGTCTGCTGAGGCGCGAAAGAGAAGAATAACCGGTACCAAAATCATCGATGGATATTTTCACCCCCAGAGCCCGGAGCCTGTTAAGCGTATTCATCGGCGTTTTACTCTCAGTAAAGAGAGAGGATTCAGTCACTTCCAGTTCAAGACGTTCAGCGGAAAGTCCCGTTTCGTTCAGAATAGACACCACTATTCCGGCAAAGGCTTTGCTACTTAACTGGACAGGAGAAACATTCACTGAAATTTTAGCCGGCATTACCCAGGAAGCGGCTTCCCGGCAGGCCATTTCAAGCATTGATTTCCCCATCTCGTTTATCATTCCTGTTTTTTCAGCCACAGGAATAAAGGTGTCCGGCGACAGGATGCCTTTTAGCGGGTGAATCCAACGAATAAGGGCTTCATAGCTGTAAATTTCCTGTGTGAAGGAATCAACAATAGGCTGATAATAAACCACGAATTCTTTATTCGCTAACGCCAGCGCCATATCATGCTCAAGGGTTCGGCTTTCTTGCAGCTTATCTAACATCCATTGGCGGAAAACTTTTATCTTACCCGCGCCTTCATTTTTGGCTTCATAAAGGGCCAGATCGGCAAATTTATAGAGATAGTCCGAGCGGCGTTCAGCGTCTGAGATAACAATGCCGACACTGGTAGTTATATTGATAATCGTATTATAAATAGTGAAAGGCTGGTTGATTGCATCGCATATATTTTGGGCGAGTGAAACAGCACTGCTTTCCGTCAGGCCACTCGAAAGAAATGCAAACTCATCACCGCCTAAACGATACAGCGTATCGGACGTCAGGCACATCGAAATCAGACGTTGTGATATCTGGCGTAATAACATATCACCGACATCATGACCATACGTATCATTGACAACCTTGAATCGATCTAAATCAAACAACATCACAGTCACAGTATTATTGCTTTTTACTGCGTTCTCGATTGTTTCATTTAAGTTGCCCCAAAAAAAATGGCGGTTATTCATCTCTGTCAGAGAGTCGTGGTAGACGTCATATTCCAGCTTTGTATTCTGGACCTGCAGTTTTTCTTTCGATTCCTGCAGTTCTTCAGCAAGATTTTTTACCTGAAGATGTGCTTTCTGAATATTTCTGTTTTGATAAAATATCAGCAAGCCCAGGATCGCACTCATTATTATCAGCAATACAGACGTTGCTGAGTAAATATAGTACAGAGTTTTGATTTTGAGGTTGGCGTCATTAATTGAGTTAATATCTTTGTCTAAAGCGCCGGATGACAGACGACTCAGGGGGGCATCCAGCGTCTGCATAGTTTTCAGGTATGCCTGGAGTTCTGAGCGGTTCATTTTCTCAATATGAGTATCCAGATAATCAAGTTTCTTTTCAAGCTGTAGCGCCAGTGCATGATGAGCTTTATTACTTTCGATGTAATTCCTCAGATCACCTTCTTTCATTAAATCGCTCTGGCTGAGCATAATGTCGAGACGCATGCGCACATCATCCAGCGTTATCGTCTCGTCGCTAGTGTAAAGACCAAGCACCGATTCAAACCGGTAATATTCTGATACCATCTGTGCAGCAGACCAGGCAGCGGCGTAGTGAGTCAGTTTCTGTAACTCTTGCTGCCTTTCATGCACAAGGAAAGAGATATACCCGGTAGATATAAAAAGGAAAAAAATGATGCCAGCCAGAATTCTGTTCATGTTGGTCTTCTGACCCCTTACTCAATATTCATTTTGCTGACCTGCCAGGCTGACCTTGAATAATAAATCTGATTATCCAGGTCAGGCATGCTGTCATAGGGGTAAACCACAAACAACGGGCCTTTATCACGAACACGCATATATTCTCCGTTGATTTTTAAAGCCAGTATCACGTTGTATTTCTTAAAGTCGCTGAGGGGGATTTCGGTGGTGTAGTCATTGAGGGCAGTGACCTTAACAACAGAACCTTTTGCCCCGACATAATCCATGAGCTTTTGCAGTGAAATACCCGTAAAGGTTGTACGGCCATCATACCAGGGTGAAGTGGTCTGAAAACTGACCATACCCAGTTTTTCAAGGCTGGCGAGATCAAAAACGGCTTTTCCACCTTCATTGGTATTTTCGATATTACCAGACAGTGTTAAAAGGACTTTACCGGTAGGTCTGGAAAGCTCACCCGCCCAGACCTGTGTAGAGAGCACAAAGCTTAACAGCATGATAATTGAACGCATTCTGACCTCGTATATCAACCGGATGTTAAAGAATTATAATTTAGTTACAGTGCTATTTATATATGTGCCAAGGCTATTCTTGATGTCATCATTACACCCTATTTTAGTTCATTAAAATCAAATGTTTAAAAAATATTTTCTTTTTATATTCATTATGCATGGTCGATACCATTATTTGTTTTACTCAAAACAGCATTGTACCTGTGCAAAAAAAAGCCATCTGTTTACTCCGCGCAAATAAACACACAGCGATATAAAGGTTTATTTGTTTGTGAGACGGGAGGGATTTTACGCGAGCTATGTCACCGCATCGGCTGAGGCCACTCATTTTGCCCGAGGCTGATTAGGCCGTGAAACACATTATTAAGCGAAAGTGTGTTGAAGCAGGACGGTGAAAAAGGCGTCAGTCGTGGCAACTAAAATGGACGAGGAATCTGCCATAGGGTGACTCAATGACGAATTCATCGTAAAGGGATCCATACCAAACGGGTGGGCTGGTGATGAGAGTATAAAGCTGCGCATTGCCGGCCATTTCAGTGAGCCCATCCTGAAAATGGGCGAGCAGGTTCTTCTTGAGTGAGGAAGGCAGTCGCTGAGTATCCTGATGCTCAAAAAACCATGACGCGACCTTTTCCATAAACATTTTTTCATCGCAGGCTTTCAGTTGCGGGTGCCAGTATGCGGCAGGAAACTTATCTGTGATGGTCAAGTGATATATCGCAAGAGAGGTCAGCATGCTGCCGCTCTCTTCAAGTTTCACCACGTAATAGTCAGACACGCGGTTTGCCGCATCATTCATACAGCCTACGGCATGCATAAATCCTGTAAGTCGTTCCGCGTACTTGTCCATTATTCCTCTCCAGGCGCGCTGGGATATCTGATTTCATCGCTTATGACTTCATAAACGTATGGTGTTCAGGGTATTACAACATGTCAGAAGGGATCAGCGTTAATCATCATGAGGCAAAGGGCAGACTGACCTTCTCTCTATTGATAAGAAACAAACCGCTGCATGCCCACTGCGCTATTCGGTCAGAATCAGCGTTCCAATGCAAAGATATTAAATGTGTATGGAATGTACAGTGCTCAAGGGGCTACGCGGTAGGGGGAGGATATAACGGCAAGGTCATATTTTTAATATGCCTGATAAGGGAGTGAAAGAAAAAAGCGTAAAGTCTCCTCGCAGTACGCCGATAAAAATAGCGTCTTTTTTTATTATATGGATATTACATGCGTAAAATTATCTGCTCCATTGGGTTCATGCTGGGAATGACAGGCGTAACATTACCTCTTCACGCCAATACGTTGACGCAAAGCCTGACGCGCTGTGACACGACATTTTTCAGTGAGATTTATCATCAGCGAGCCAAACTCAGCCGCGTAGCGCCTTTGACTGTTGACAAGCACTCTCAGGCCTGGTTCAAAGCGCCCGCTGACGGTAATGGCACCCTCTGGTTTGCCCAACCTCTACATGAATTGAATTTGACGCTATCGGGATATTTTCTGCAAACCAGCAACCTCAATGAAATCAATTACGGTAAGTACTATTACTGGGGTTTGGTTTTCAAAGAATCACAGGAAGAGGTCATGTCCAGGCTTGATCATTTAACCTGGACTAAGGCTGGAGATGATTATATTTCTCAGACGATGATTAAAGCAGACGCAAAAAGTGCCTGGGAACAAAATGCGCAGGCGGTGTCGGGTATTGCTCCGGCAGAACAAAGTGCCGAAAAGCTCCTGATGCTCAGCAAAGGCAAAGAAGGGACATTACTGCTCTGTTCAGTTCAGGGAAATGTAACGCCTGACATGCTAAAGACATTACGACCTGATTTATCAGGTGGGGCAGCAAAATGAAAAAGCTAACTTGGATGGTATTACTTATGCTGACGGGTTGTACTGGGACGACTAAACCCCAGCCGCAAACGCCAGCCAAAGCACCGGCTGGTCTCATAAAAGTCCTCGAAGATGAGAGCATTACCTCGTATGTCGATTTCAGGGTGATTTCAACTTATCAGGGTAACAGCCACTTACGCCGATTTTATTTCATCAATAACTACGCTGAGCGGACACTGATTATAAAAAATCCACCCGTCTATGTTTCCAGCTCCCGGGCAATCGATGTGATTAACTGCGACAAAAACCAGCGTGCTGTTATGGGACGTTCGCTTTTTTCCAAACCGTTCGCGGAGGGCGATCTTGTCCATGCGGGACTGGATGTGGGGCAATGGGAAACTTACCCGAAAGACTCTCTTTTTGGGATAATCGCTGAAAGCATGTGCAGTATTCCCTTTGAAAAACTTAAGCCAGAGCCGGCGAAAGAAAACCGCAAACCGCTCTTGGATTAATTACCATTAATCGGATCTTGATGGTCCATGCTGAAGCAGATGACCTGGATTAATAACGGGCCATCTGCAATAAATCAAAGAGCAGGGCGCTTGTCTGGTTCCTGCTTTGCGACAGCTCGATCACTCCTCACAGGCAACGTCGAAAAAGGCTGTGAGCTCTTCATCATGATTTCCAGAACCGGCTCATGTCTGGCAAATCCAGACGTAATCGCCTAAAGATCAACCCTCAATCATCCACCCACCCGCGTCCATCCGATCATTTCTCTCGCTACTAAAGTGCTTTCCTCTTTGCCTCTGCGAACGCATAGCGGTGCAAGAGGTCGTGAGTCAGCGGCGGTTTTGCTATGCTGATGCAAACCAACAAGGAGAGCGCAGATGACACAAGGCGCAGTGCAAACCCCCGGTAAACGCTCGCGAGCGGTCAGTGCCAAGAAACAGGCTATTTTGAGCGCGGCGCTGGACACCTTTTCGCAATACGGTATTCATGGCACCCGTCTTGAACAGGTCGCCGAGCTGTCGGGCGTATCGAAAACCAATCTGCTCTATTACTACCCCTCGAAAGAAGCGCTTTACGTGGCAGTGCTGCAACAAATTCTCGATATCTGGCTCGCACCGCTGAAGGCGTTTCGGGAAGAGTTGACGCCGCTGGTGGCGATAAAAGAGTACATTCGGCTCAAACTCGAGGTGTCCCGCGATTATCCGCAGGCTTCAAAGTTGTTTTGCATGGAGATGCTTCAGGGGGCGCCGCTTTTACAGGCAGAGCTGAGCGGTGATTTAAAGCAACTGATCGATGAAAAGTCGGCGATTATTGCAGGATGGGTGGAGAGCGGCAAGCTGGCGGCGGTGGATCCGCATCACCTGATCTTTATGATTTGGGCCTCGACCCAGCACTACGCGGATTTTGGCAGTCAGGTCGAAGCGGTGACCGGAAAAACGCTCCAGGACGAAGCGTTTTTCCAGAGTGCGGTCGATAACGTCCAGCGCATGATTATTGAAGGCATTCGCCTGCGTTAATTGGCCGGCGGCAGCGGGCAGCTCAAATCGCCTTCTTCACACTGCATCATTGAGGCAAGGAACGCTTCACGGTCGGTGGTTTTTTCCGCCAGGCATTGATTCAGAATCATCGGCTGAACGCTGCCGCCCGCCGTGCCGGAGGCGGCAAAGGCGCAATCGGCATCACGCAGGGTGATCCACGCCTGCTGTGCTTTTTTGAGCAGATCGCGCTGAGGGACTGCGGCGCGCTTCATTGCATCCTGATACGTCTGATTCAGTTTTTTATCCGCAGCCTGATACTGCTGAGCAGCGCAGATGTTCATCTCGGACTGCGTGTTGGCATTGGCGCAATCGTCTGCCAGCGCGCTGGCGCTAAACAGCCACGCTGCTGCGGTTATCATTAATCGTTTCATCATTTCACCCTAAAAAAAGGCCCCGTTTCCGGAGCCTTATTAGCACAGCGTTACCCGATTGTCATCAGGCTGGCGTTACCGCCCGCCGCCGCGGTGTTGACGCTGAGCGAGTGCTCCACGTACAGACGCTCCAGCAGCAGATTGGTTTCGCCACGGGCAAAGCCCTGAACCGACACAATCGCGCCGTCACGTGCCGCAACTTGCTCGCACAACTCGCGTAGCTGGTCGGAATCACCGTGGTAAATCACCGCGTCAAAGGCCTGAGCAATCAGTACATCGGGCTTCGCGAAGCGAATACGACTGGAAACCGCTTTCGGCAGCTGTTTTGCCAGGTCGCGGTGCAAACCGTCTTCCGGCCACAGCACTTCACAACCCGTCGCCATGGCGGCCGCCAGCTGCACCAGCGCATCCTGTTCATTATCAGCGACGCACAGCACGCGCTCGCGCGGCATCAGCGTCCAGGTATTACGCTCGCCGGTTGGACCAGGGAGCAGACGCTGCGTACCGGCCTGCGCCTGTTCGCCATACTGCTGACACAACGCGTGCAGTTCCGGGCGTTTTTCTGCCCATTTTATTAGCGCGTCCAGCGGCTGCGAAATCAGGGCTTTCACTTGCGCATCGACCGGGCGCTCAGCATCCTGTCGCGCCAGCGTAATGCCCAACGCGTTCTCTGGACGGTTCGCCAGCAGACGGTACAGATACAGCGGTCCACCGGCTTTCGGACCCGTTCCGGATAACCCTTCACCGCCAAACGGCTGCACGCCGACCACTGCGCCAACCATGTTGCGGTTAACGTACAGGTTACCGACTTTCGCACTGCCGGTGACTTGCGCAATGGTTTCGTCGATTCGGGTGTGCACGCCGAGCGTCAAGCCGTAGCCGGAGGCGTTGATTTGCTCCACCAGCGCTTCAAGGTTGTTGCGGCTATAGCGCACCACGTGCAGCACCGGGCCGAAGACCTCTTTTTTCAGCTCGTCGAAGCTTGAAAGCTCAATCAGCGTCGGGGCGATAAACGTCCCGCTGTTCCATTCGCGGGCGTCTTCGCTGTTCTCACGAACCGCCTGGAAGACCGGACGGCCTTTGGCGCGCATCGCCTGAATGTGCTGTTCGATATTGGCCTTGGCTTCAGCATCAATCACCGGACCGATATCGGTGGTCAGGCGTCCTGGATTCCCCATACGGCATTCGGCCATCGCACCGCGCAGCATTTTCAGCGTGTGATCGGCGATGTCGTCCTGCAAGCACAGTACGCGCAGGGCAGAGCAACGCTGCCCGGCGCTGTCGAACGCCGAGGCCAGCACGTCCACCACCACCTGTTCGGTCAAGGCGGAAGAATCCACGATCATGGCGTTCATTCCGCCTGTTTCGGCGATCAGCGGCGTCGGGCGACCCTGCGGATCAAGGCGCGTCGCGATGTTACGTTGCAGCAGCGTTGCCACTTCGGTCGAGCCAGTAAACATCACCCCGCGTACGCGGTTATCTGACGTCAGTTTCGCGCCGACGGTTTCGCCACGGCCTGGCAGAATTTGTACCACACCTGCCGGAACGCCTGCTTCCAGCAGGATGTTGATCCCTTGAGCGGCAATCAGCGGGGTTTGCTCGGCGGGTTTTGCCAGCACGCTGTTACCGGCGGCTAGTGCGGCCGCGATCTGTCCGGTGAAAATCGCCAGCGGGAAGTTCCACGGGCTGATACAGACCACCGGACCGAGCGGACGGTGGGTTTCGTTATCGAAATCGTTGCGCACCTGACCCGCATAGTAATGCAGGAAATCGACCGCCTCGCGCACTTCTGCAATTGCGTTGCTGAAGGTTTTACCCGCTTCGCGCACCAGAATGCCGATCAATTGCTGCATCTGGCCTTCCATCAGGATCGCGGCGCGTTCCAGAATCGCCGCACGCTCCTGCGGTGGCGTGGCAAACCAGATCGGCGCGTTATTGACGGCATTTTCCAGCGCCAGTTCCACTTCGCTTTCGGTCGCTTCGCGCACAAATCCGACGACATCTTTTGGTTCGGCTGGGTTAACAACCGGCTGCATTTCACCGGCGTCGACCGGTTGCTCAAGAATCGGCTTGGCCTGCCATTTTTGCAGCGCGCTGTTGAGCAGGGCAGAGGAGAGCGACGCCAGACGGTGTTCGTTCGCCAGATCCAGGCCCGCAGAGTTGACGCGATCTTTTCCGTACAGCTCGCGCGGCAGAGGGATTTTCGGGTGCGGGAGACCGATTTGGCCTTCCTGTGCGGCTAATTTTTCCACCGCCTGAACCGGATCCGCAACCAGCTCATCTAGCGGCAGCGTGGTGTCGGCGATGCGGTTCACGAACGAGGTGTTTGCGCCGTTCTCGAGCAGACGGCGCACCAGATACGCCAGCAGCGTTTCGTGCGTGCCGACCGGAGCATAAATGCGGCATGGACGGTTCAGTTTGCCATCCGCCACTTTGCCGGTGACCTGCTCGTACAGCGGTTCACCCATGCCGTGCAGACACTGGAATTCGTACTGGCCCGGATAGTAGTTTTGTCCGGCCAGGCTGTAAATTGCCGCCAGCGTATGAGCGTTGTGGGTAGCGAACTGCGGGTAAATCAGGTTCGGCACGCCAAGCAGTTTTTTCGCACAGGCCAGATAAGAGACGTCGGTGTAGACCTTGCGGGTGTAGACCGGATAGCCTTCCAGGCCGTCCATTTGCGCACGTTTGATTTCGCTGTCCCAGTACGCGCCTTTCACCAGACGGATCATCAGACGGCGACGGCTGCGAGAAGCCAAATCAATCAGATAATCAATGACAAACGGGCAGCGTTTTATGTATGCCTGGATGACAAAACCAATCCCGTTCCAGCCCGCCAGCTCTGGCTCGAAGCACAGCTTTTCCAGCATATCGAGAGAGATTTCCAGACGATCGGCTTCTTCGGCATCGATATTAATGCCGATGTCGTACTGGCGCGCCAGCAGGGTTAATGACTTCAGGCGCGGATAGAGTTCGTCCATCACGCGGTCATACTGCGCACGGCTGTAGCGCGGGTGCAGGGCAGAAAGCTTGATCGAAATGCCCGGACCTTCGTAGATGCCGCGGCCATTAGAGGCTTTGCCAATCGCGTGGATCGCCTGTTGATAAGAGACCATATAAGCCTGCGCATCAGCGGCGGTGAGCGCCGCTTCACCCAGCATATCGTAGGAGTAGCGGAACCCTTTATCTTCGAGCTTGCGGGCGTTGGCCAGCGCTTCGGAAATGGTTTCCCCGGTCACGAACTGTTCGCCCATCAGGCGCATCGCCATGTCCACGCCCTTGCGGATCAGCGGTTCGCCACTTTTACCGATAATGCGGTTCAGGGAGCGCGAGAGATTGGCTTCGTTATGGGTCGACACCAGTTTGCCGGTAAACAGCAGACCCCAGGTCGCGGCGTTCACAAACAGCGACGGGCTGCGACCAATGTGAGAATGCCAGTTGCCGTTGCTGATCTTGTCGCGGATCAGCGCATCGCGGGTGGCTTTATCCGGGATGCGCAGCAGCGCTTCGGCCAGACACATCAGCGCCACGCCTTCCAGCGAAGACAGTGAAAACTCCTGCAACAGGCCTTGCACCATTCCGGCACGGCCGGTCGCGGTTTTCTGGTTGCGGAGTTTGTCGGCGAGTTGGTACGCCAGGCTGTGCGCCTGCGAGGCAATCGGCTCCGGCAGGCGTGCTTGCTCAAGCAGCATTGGGACGGCGTCGGTTTCGGCACGGCGATACGCGGCGGTGATGGCCGCGCGGCTAACGGACTGCGGCAGAATCTGTTCGGCGAAATCGAGGAAAGGTTGATGATTTTCTTCCCCGGCTGGCGCCGTATCTTCGCTTTCGTTGGCCGCTCCGGCCAGCAGGGCAGGCAATTCCGGTAAACCGTCTTCACTTTCCAGACGTTCCAGATAATTAAAAATGGCCTGCTTAATTAACCAGTGCGGTGTGCGGTCAATTCGAGTGGCGGCGCTTTTAATCCGTTCGCGGGTCGCGTCATCCAGCTTAACCCCCATGGTGGTCATGCCCATGCCAAAACTCCTGTTGTGCTGTAGTGATGTTCTGTGGTTAGCGTGAAATATCCACCATGTTGCAACTTTGTGCAACCGCGTTAAATGTGACATGGTTTGCAAGCTGAAAAATGAATGAATTGTTAACAGAAGGTAAGCTGGAAAAAAGTGCTGGATTCTGCGTATGAACCCTGTTTTTATGCGGCACTTAACACTTTTAAAAGGTGCAACCCGTAAAAGCGTGAGCGAGTGCAACCTCTGTAAAAGACGTATAAAACCAGGGATGAATTTGATGTAAATGCAGTGTTAAATCATTTGTGAAAGGGGAACGCTTACGGCAGGATACGCGCGCCCAACAGAAACACATACACGCATCACTACGTTCCGGTGATGAAATAATAAGGCTGCCCGGAAGGCTGTCGCTCGACATTTTGGAGAATTTGAATGGCTATTAGCACACCGATGCTGGTGACATTTCTCGTTTATATTTTTGGCATGATCCTGATAGGGTTTTTGGCATGGCGATCAACGAAGAACTTCGATGATTATATTCTGGGCGGGCGCAGTTTAGGGCCGATGGTGACCGCGCTGTCTGCGGGTGCATCCGATATGAGCGGCTGGCTGCTGATGGGCCTGCCGGGCGCGATTTTTATCTCGGGGATTTCTGAAAGCTGGATCGCGATTGGCCTGACGCTGGGCGCATGGGTCAACTGGAAGCTGGTGGCGGGGCGACTGCGCGTTCACACCGAGTTAAACAACAATGCGCTGACGCTGCCGGATTACTTCACCGGACGTTTTGAGGATAAGAGTCGCATTCTGCGCATTATCTCCGCGTTGGTCATTTTGCTGTTCTTCACCATCTATTGTGCCTCCGGCATTGTGGCGGGTGCGCGTCTGTTCGAAAGCACCTTCGGGATGAGCTACGAAACGGCGCTGTGGGCCGGTGCCGTTGCGACCATCATTTATACCTTCGTGGGCGGTTTCCTGGCGGTGAGCTGGACCGATACCGTGCAGGCGAGCCTGATGATTTTCGCGCTGATTCTGACCCCGGTGATTGTGATTATCACGGTTGGCGGCTTTGGTGATTCGCTGGAAGTGATCAAACAGAAGAGCATTGAAAATGTCGATATGCTGAAAGGGCTTAACTTCGTGGCCATTGTTTCGCTGATGGGCTGGGGCCTGGGCTACTTTGGTCAGCCGCATATTTTGGCGCGTTTCATGGCCGCCGATTCCCACCACACCATCGTTCATGCCCGTCGTATCAGTATGACGTGGATGATCCTGTGTCTGGCCGGTGCGTGTGCCGTTGGCTTCTTCGGGATCGCCTACTTCACGAACAACCCGGCGCTGGCGGGGGCGGTCAATCAGAACGCCGAGCGCGTGTTTATCGAGCTGGCGCAGATTCTGTTTAACCCGTGGATTGCCGGTATTCTGCTGTCAGCCATTCTGGCGGCGGTGATGTCGACGCTGAGCTGCCAACTGCTGGTGTGCTCTAGTGCGATTACGGAAGATCTGTACAAAGCCTTCCTGCGTAAAGGCGCGAGCCAGAAAGAGCTGGTGTGGGTCGGGCGCTTTATGGTGCTGGTGGTGGCGCTTGTGTCTATCGCACTGGCCGCTAACCCGGAGAACCGCGTGTTAGGTCTGGTGAGCTACGCGTGGGCAGGTTTTGGTGCTGCGTTTGGTCCGGTGGTGCTGTTCTCCGTGCTGTGGTCACGTATGACGCGTAACGGTGCGCTGGCCGGGATGATTATCGGTGCGGTGACGGTTATCGTCTGGAAGCAGTTCGCGTGGCTGGGCCTGTACGAAATCATTCCAGGCTTTATCTTCGGTAGTCTCGGTATCGTGGTGTTCAGCCTGCTGGGCAAAGCACCGTCGGCGTCGATGCAACAACGCTTCGCCGAAGCGGATGCGCAGTACCATACGGCACCGCCGTCTAAGTTGCAGGCCGAGTGATGTAATTCCTTTCCCGCCTGGGCGTTTTTACTCCCTCTCCCAAACGGGAGAGGGAGACCCTCATCCCTCTTGCTAAATCCCGTCATTTACGTTCATATCGCTGTGCTTATAACAATGAGGATAGCGAATAATGACAATCAAAACAGGGCTGATGGCTGCCGCGCTCTTGATGCTGGCAGGCTGCAACGCACCGTCGCATAGCGCCGCTGATGCCACCTGCAAAGCCGATAATCAGATGCAGCAGACCACGCTTTATTTCGGGCTGAACCGTCCGGCAGGGGAACAGATCACCGGTCAGGAGTGGCAGCAGTTTGTCGACCAGGACGTGACGCCGCGTTTTCGTGATGGCTTAACGGTGTTTGATGCGCGCGGCCAGTGGCTGGGTAATGACGGCAAAGTGGCGCGTGAGTCAAGCAAAGCGTTGATGCTTATCCACAGCAAAGATGCCCAGAGCGAGAAGAATATTGAAGCCTTGCGCGGGGTGTATAAATCACGGTTTGCGCAGGAATCGGTGATGCGCGTTGATCAGCCGGTCTGCGTTCAGTTCTAAAAAACGGCGGGAAATCCCGCCGTTTTTTTTACAATACTAATCCGGCGAAGCTTGCCGACAGCAGGCTCACCAGCGTCGCGCCGTAGACCAGACGCAAACCAAAGCGGGACACCACGTTTCCTTGCTGCTCATTCAGGCCTTTAATCGCACCCGCGATAATCCCGATGGACGCAAAGTTGGCAAAGGAGACCAGGAAGACCGACAGAATGCCCAGGCCGCGCGGCGTCATTTGACCGGCTATTTTTTGCAGCTCAATCATCGCCACAAATTCATTCGCCACCAGTTTCGTCGCCATAATACTGCCTGCATTTAACGCATCGCTCAGTGGAATGCCCACCAACCATGCCAGCGGATAAAATACGTAGCCGAGAATTTGCTGGAAGCTTATGCCGAATACGCTGGAGAATAGAGCGTTGATGGCGCTAATAATGGCAATAAAGCCGATCAGCATCGCCATAATAATCATCGCCACTTTAAAACCGGCCAGAATATACTCGCCCAGCATCTCAAAGAAGCTCTGAGATTCATGCAGTTTTTCCAGTTTGATTTCGGGTTCGGCTTCTGGTCGCGCCGGGTTAATGACCGACAAAATAATAAAGGTGCTGAACATATTCAGAATTAACGCAGCGACCACAAATTTGGCATCAAGCATGGTCATATATGCGCCGACAATCGACAGCGAAACGGTCGACATCGCCGTTGCAGCCATGGTGAACAGACGGCGAGAAGAGAGATCGCCCAGCACACCTTTATACGCAATAAAGTTTTCCGACTGACCCAAAATCAGGGAGCTGACGGCGTTAAATGATTCCAGTTTTCCCATGCCGTTCAATTTGGACAGCAGCGTGCCGATAACGCGAATAAAAATCGGCAGAATTCGCCAGTGCTGGAGAATACCAATCAGCGCAGAGATGAAAATAATCGGGCACAGAACACCGAGGAAAATGAACGCCAGTCCTTTTTCACCCATCCCACCAAAGACAAAGTTTGTTCCTTCTGCTGCGAATTTCAGCAGGGATTCAAAGAATCCGGAGACATATTTAATCACGAAGAGTCCGCTTTCCGCGTGCAGGAAAAAGAAAGCTAGCGCAATTTCAATGACAATAAGCTGTAAAACGTAGCGAATACGAATTTTTCGGCGGTCGAAACTCACCAGCCAGGCGAGCGCAAGAATAATCACCAGCGCCAGCAGGAAATGGACAAAGTTATACATTTTAGATTTTCAGCAGGTTATCGAAGCGCTTATTTAGCCATAGTGACAGGGAAGCGTAAATGGGCATTTACGTTATAAGTTATACACATAACGATAACGAATGAAATTATTAACAGGCGAGCGATTTACATCTCGTCATCAAAACCCCGCATATTTCGCTTGTGTTTATTCGTGCCGTAATGATAATCACTATCACAAGAATTTACCTTTCTTTGCATCAGTTGACCGCGAAAAACATTTAAGGTGTCGGCATGTTTGTTCCATTTCTCATTATGTTACGTGAAGGTCTTGAAGCGGCCTTGATTGTCAGCTTGATCGCCAGCTATCTCAAGCGAACCCAACGAGGGCGCTGGATCGGGGTGATGTGGATTGGCGTTTTCCTCGCCGTCGCGCTCTGCCTGGGCCTGGGTATTCTGATCAACGAAACCACCGGTGAATTCCCGCAAAAAGAGCAGGAACTGTTCGAAGGCATCGTTGCGGCGATCGCCGTGGTGATCCTCACCTGGATGGTGTTCTGGATGCGTAAAGTGTCGCGCAACGTCAAAGTTCAACTGGAGCAGGCGGTCGATAACGCGCTGCAAAAAAGCAACAGCCACGGTTGGGCGCTGATCCTGATGGTCTTTTTCGCCGTGGCGCGCGAAGGGCTGGAGTCGGTCTTCTTCCTGTTGGCGGCGTTCCAACAGGATGTGGGTATCTGGCCGCCAATCGGTGCGATGTTGGGCCTGGCAACCGCCGTGGTGCTGGGCTTTATGCTTTACTGGGGCGGCATTCGCCTGAATCTGGGCGCGTTCTTTAAATGGACCAGCCTGTTTATTCTGCTGGTGGCCGCGGGTCTGGCGGCGGGGGCCATTCGCGCCTTCCATGAGGCGGGCCTGTGGAACCATTTCCAGGACGTCGCGTTCGATCTCAGCAATATTCTCTCCACCCATTCGCTTACCGGGACGCTGCTCGAAGGTATTTTTGGCTATCAGGAAACCCCGAGCGTCAGCGAAGTGGCGATGTATTTCATCTATCTGATTCCGGCGCTGGTGCTGTTCTTTATGCCATCACGCCCCAGCACTCAGCCGTCGCGTTCTGCGCCCTGATGTGCACAGTGCGTACACAAGTCATTCAGGTTGGATCAAGGCGGCAAATCTGAGAGTCCCCGGGAGCTTACTCTGGTAAGTGACTGGAGTGAGCGGATGCAGCCAACGCAGAGGCAGCTTGAAGGACGACGTGTAGAGTTACAACATACTTTTAATAGGGAAAGGGTCATGGCAATTCAATTTCGTCGTAGTGCGTTACAGGTTGGTGTGGCAGCGCTGTTTGCGTATGCGTTTTCTGCTCAGGCGGCTGATGTTCCTCAGGTGAAAGTCACCGTGAACGATAAACAGTGTGAGCCGATGACGATCACGGTCAACAGCGGTAAAACACAATTTATTATTCAAAACCATAGCCAGAAGGCGCTGGAGTGGGAAATCCTAAAAGGCGTGATGGTTGTGGAAGAGCGTGAAAATATCGCTCCCGGTTTTAGCCAGAAAATGACCGCGAACCTGCAACCGGGCGAATACGACATGACCTGCGGTCTGTTGACTAACCCGAAAGGCAAGCTGATCGTCAAAGGTGAAGCGACAGCTGATGCGGCAAAAGGCGAAGCATTGCTGAGCCTGGGCACAGCGATCACGGCGTACAAAGAGTACGTCACAAAAGAGACCGCCGACCTGGTCACTGGCACCAAAGCCTTTACCGACGCGGTGAAAGCGGGCGATATCGAAAAAGCGAAATCCCTGTATGCACCGACCCGTCAGCATTACGAGCGTATCGAGCCGATCGCCGAACTGTTCTCTGACCTCGACGGCAGCATTGACGCCCGTGAAGACGATTATGAGCAGAAGGCCGCCGATCCGAAATTCACCGGTTTCCACCGTCTTGAGAAAGCCCTGTTTGGCGACAACTCCACTAAAGGCATGGAAAAATACGCTGAGCAGCTCAATACCGACGTGCTGGATCTGCAAAAACGCATCAGCGAACTGGCCTTCCCACCATCAAAAGTGGTGGGTGGCGCAGCGGGGCTGATTGAAGAAGTGGCCGCCAGCAAAATCAGCGGCGAAGAAGATCGCTACAGCCATACTGACCTGTGGGACTTCCAGGCCAACGTCGAAGGCGCGCAGAAAATTGTCGATCTCCTGCGTCCACAGCTGCAAAAAGATAACAGCGCGCTGCTGGCTAAAGTGGATGCAAACTTCAAAAAAGTGAACACCATTCTGGCGAAATACCGCACGAAAGACGGGTATGAAACCTACGACAAGTTAACCGATGCAGATCGCAACGCATTGAAAGGACCAATCACCACGCTGGCAGAAGATCTGGCTCAGCTGCGTGGCGTGCTGGGTCTGGATTAAGCATCATGAACGAGAAAGAAGAGTACGGCGTCGCGGAACCTTCCCGACGTCGATTGTTGAAAGGCGTGGGGGCACTGGGTGGTGCGCTCGCGCTGGCGGGCGGGTGCCCGGTAGCGCATGCGGCAAAACCGCAGAGCGCGCCGGGTACGCTCTCCCCCAATGCGCGGATGGAAACGCAGCCGTTTTACGGTGAGCATCAGGGCGGGATTTTGACGCCGCAGCAGGCGGCCATGATGGTGGTCGCCTTTGACTCGCTGGCCAGCGACAAAGCGGACCTGGAACGTCTGTTCCGCGTGCTGACGAAACGTATTGCGTTTCTGACGGCAGGCGGCCCGGCACCAGAAACGCCTAACCCGCGCATGCCGCCGATGGATTCAGGCATTCTCGGGCCGTTTATCGCTCCGGATAATCTGACCGTAACGGTTTCTGTCGGCGACTCGCTCTTTGACGCTCGCTATGGGCTGGAGAAACACAAGCCGAAAACGCTGCAAAAGATGACGCGTTTTCCAAATGATTCTCTGGATGCCGCACTGTGTCATGGGGATTTGCTGATCCAGATTTGCGCCAACACGCAGGATACGGTGATCCATGCCTTGCGCGACATCATCAAGCACACGCCGGATTTACTCAGTGTGCGCTGGAAGCGTGAAGGATTTATCTCCGATCACGCGGCGCGAAGCCAGGGGAAAGAGACGCCAGTTAACTTGCTTGGTTTTAAAGACGGCACGGCGAATCCGGATAGCACAGACGCGGCGTTGATGAAACGCGTGGTGTGGACGACGGCGGACCAGAGCGAACCTGCATGGGCCGTTGGCGGAAGCTATCAGGCGGTGCGGATTATCCAGTTCCATGTTGAGTTCTGGGATCGTACGCCGCTCAAAGAGCAGCAGACAATTTTTGGTCGTGACAAGCAAAGCGGTGCGCCGCTGGGCATGAAAAACGAGCATGACGTGCCGGATTATGCGCGCGACCCTGATGGCGATACCATTGCGCTGGACAGCCATATTCGTCTGGCCAACCCGCGTACGCCGGAAACGCAGTCGAACCTGATGATGCGCCGTGGATACAGCTATTCTCTGGGCGTCACCAACTCCGGCCAACTGGACATGGGGCTGCTGTTTGTCTGCTATCAGCACGATCTGGAAAAAGGCTTCTTAACGGTGCAGAAACGCTTAAACGGCGAAGCGCTGGAAGAGTACATAAAACCTATCGGCGGCGGCTATTTCTTTGCCCTGCCAGGCGTGCGTGGTGAAAGTGCGTACCTCGCCCAAGGCTTGATCGAAGCGTAAATATATCCCCGTGATACTTCGCGGGGATATTATTTTTTCGTATGTCTATCCCTCTGTTATATTTCTGTAATATTCCTGTAAGAGACTCATCTCACTGCAGGAGTGGTCTTTAAGTTGCACTCAGGTAGAAAAAATGTTGCATTTATGATAAATCCTGATGTACTTATTATAAGACGGCGGTAGTTCCCGGCAGTGATATCGAATCACTATGGAGATCGCGAATGGTTGGGTCCTGTACTGGACATAAGCAACACCACAACCGCAACACCCAGCGCGGAGGCCCTGACTCCGACAGCGATTTCTTCACCACAAAATTCTCCTCCCCGATGCATAAACATGACTTTTCCGACATACAGAGCGGTGCGCATAGCCGTTCGGTTGTGTCATTCAAAAAGGCAAGCAATGGCTTAGAAGGAAGCCAACCCTCAGATGTTCGTTTGCATGATCGCGCCGCGAATGGCGGTGCGTGTGATGAATACCAACAACTCAAGGTGCTATCCATGGGAAGACAAAAAGCAGTGATCAAAGCTCGTCGTGAAGCAAAACGTGTGCTGAGACGGGATTCACGTAGCCATAAACAGCGTGAAGAAGAATCGGTCACCTCGCTTGTGCAGATGAGTGGCGTAGAAGCAATTGGCATGGCGCGGGACAGCCGCGATCATTCACCTATTGAAGCGCGTAATGAAGCTCAGGCGCACTACCTGAATGCTATCGAGAGTAAACAGCTGATCTTCGCCACCGGTGAAGCCGGATGCGGGAAAACCTGGATTAGTGCTGCTAAGGCGGCGGAGGCTCTGATTCATAAGGATGTGGACAGAATTATCGTCACCCGTCCGGTATTGCAGGCCGATGAAGATCTCGGTTTCTTGCCCGGCGACATATCAGAAAAGTTTGCCCCGTATTTCCGACCCGTCTATGACGTGCTGGTGAAACGACTGGGTGCCTCTTTTATGCAGTACTGCCTGCGACCAGAGATTGGCAAGGTGGAAATCGCGCCGTTCGCCTATATGCGCGGACGTACATTTGAAAATGCGGTCGTGATTCTTGACGAGGCTCAGAACGTGACTGCTGCGCAAATGAAGATGTTTTTAACGCGCCTCGGGGAAAATGTGACGGTTATCGTCAATGGCGATATCACCCAATGCGATTTGCCGTCAGGCGTGAAGTCTGGCCTGAGCGACGCTATGTCACGTTTTGTTGAAGACGATATGGTGGGTATGGTGCGTTTTACCAAAGACGACTGCGTGCGCTCGGCGCTCTGCCAGCATACGTTAAACGCCTATTATTGAGTGTGCGATTGCGTTCAAGGCCCGGGAAACCGGGCTTTGTTTTTTTATGGGCAAGGTGATGTGGCAAACTCATTGTGACAAACAACAGACGAAAAAAAGCCCGCATTTTCATGCGGGCTCTTCTTTAAAGATGGCGGTGAGAGAGGGGTTCGAACCCTCGATACGTTGCCGTATACACACTTTCCAGGCGTGCTCCTTCAGCCACTCGGACACCTCACCGTATTGTTCTGCTGCCTTACCGCAAGGGGGGCAACGGGGCGCTACTATAGGGAGTTGCGCTAAAACGGTCAAGCTTATTTTGCGCATGGGCGGCTGTTCGGTTAAGCAATAATCACTCTCACGAATAGGTTAGTCTCAATTAAGGAGAATGTGGGCCAGGGGCGCGTGAAGCAGAGTTTCGACAGACGAAAAAAAAGCCCGCATTTTCATGCGAGCTCTTCTTCAAAGATGGCGGTGAGAGAGGGGTTCGAACCCTCGATACGTTGCCGTATACACACTTTCCAGGCGTGCTCCTTCAGCCACTCGGACACCTCACCGTATTGTCATCCCGGTGCTGCTGGGACGGGCGCTAATGTAAGGAAAAGCCGAACTGCCGTCAATCAACTTTTTCAGTTAATTAGCGTGTTGAGACAAACTTTAAGCAACATGATTCCTGAATGTGCTGAAAGCGTCTCTTTTATCAGCAACGCAGTTTCCAGATAAATTTGATATGCTGGCAATCCAGTTGAAAATGCACATAAAACAGCGAAATAAAAGGCAGGAGTCATTATGGATATCATCTTTTATCACCCGACGTTTGATACCCCTTACTGGATCAACGCGCTGACGGCAGCCCTGCCTGGCGCATGCGTTCGTGAGTGGAAGCGCGGCGATAATGAACATGCCGATTACGCGTTAGTCTGGCATCCGCCAGTCGAGATGTTGCAGGGGCGTGACCTGAAAGCGGTGTTTGCCCTTGGGGCGGGTGTCGATTCGATTCTGAGTAAACTGAAAGCGCATCCGGAAATGCTGCCAGAACATATTCCCCTGTTCCGACTCGAAGACACCGGTATGGGTCAGCAAATGCAGGAATATGCCGTCAGCCAGGTGCTGCACTGGTTCCGCCGTTTTGATGATTATCAGGCGCTCAAACAGAAATCACACTGGGAGCCGCTGGCTGATTATCAGCGGGAAGATTTTACCATCGGGATTTTGGGCGCAGGGGTACTGGGCTCGAAGGTCGCAGAAGCGCTCGCACCGTGGGGATTTCCGCTGCGTTGCTGGAGCCGCAGCCGCAAAACGTATCCTGGTGTGCAAAGTTTCGCTGGGGCGGAAGAACTTCCGGCATTTTTAAAGGACACTCGCGTGCTGATTAACCTGCTGCCGAACACGGCAGAAACCGTGGGAATTATCAATAAAGGGTTGCTCAACCAGCTGGCGGATGAAAGCTATTTGATGAACCTGGCGCGCGGCGTTCATGTGGTTGAGGAGGATCTGATTGATGCTCTGAATACGGGCAAGCTCAAGGGCGCTATGCTGGATGTCTACAACCGTGAGCCGTTGCCGGTCGAAAGCCCGCTGTGGGCGCACCCGCGCGTGGCGATGACCCCGCATATCGCGGCAGTGACGCGTCCAGCAGAAGCCGTGGCGTATATTGCCCGCACCATTGACCATCTGGAGCAGGGGAAAGCGGCCACCGGGCAGGTCAACAGACAGCTCGGATACTGATACAGGCGCGAGTCAAACCCGGCACAGGCCGGGTTTTTGCTAATATTCACCCCCCATTCCTGCTATCCTTTGGTAAAACATCAGAGGAGAGACCGATGTATCCCGTTGACCTGCATATGCACACCGTCGCCAGTACCCATGCTTACAGCACCCTCCATGACTACATCGCGCAAGCCCGGCTGAAAGGCATTAAGCTTTTCGCCATTACCGATCACGGTCCTGATATGGCTGATGCGCCGCACTACTGGCATTTTGTGAATATGCGGATCTGGCCACGTCTGGTTGATGGCGTTGGGATACTGCGTGGTATCGAGGCCAATATTAAAAATACGGACGGTGAAATCGACTGTACTGGCCCGATGCTGACGTCTCTGGATATGATTATCGCCGGTTTTCATGAGCCGGTGTTCCCGCCGCAGGATAAGGACACCCATACTCAGGCAATGATTGCGACGATTGCCAGTGGCAACGTGCACATTATTAGCCATCCCGGTAACCCTAAATTCCCTATCGACATTCAGGCCGTGGCGCAAGCGGCGGCCAAACACCGCGTGGCGCTGGAAATCAACAACTCTTCCTTTACACACTCCCGAATGGGCAGTGAAGCGAACTGTCGTGCCGTCGCGGCGGCAGTGCGTGATGCGGGCGGAATGGTTGCGCTGGGTTCTGATTCCCACACGGCGTTTACGCTGGGTGAGTTTACCGAGTGTCGGAAAGTGCTGGATGAGGTAGGGTTCCCGGAAGAGAGAATTCTTAACGTCACGCCGCGCCGCATGCTCGATTTCCTTGAGTCGCGCGGTATGCCTCATATCCCTGAATTTGCAGACTTTTAATATTGTAATGGAAAAATGAAATGAACGAGTTTTCAATCCTTTGCCGCGTACTGGGCACCTTGTATTACCGTCAGCCGCAGGATCCGCTGCTGGTGCCGCTCTTTACGCTGATTCGCGAAGGCAAGCTCGCGGAAAACTGGCCTCTGGAGCAGGATGAGCAGCTAGAGCGTCTGCAAAAAAGCTGTGATATGCAGCAGATCGCGGCGGACTACAACGCCCTGTTTGTCGGCGAAGAGTGTCGCGTATCGCCGTATCGTTCCGCATGGGAAGAGGGCGCAACGGAAGCTGAAGTGCGCGCGTTTCTGTCCGAGCGTGGAATGCCGCTGACGGATGCGCCTGCCGATCATATTGGCACCCTGTTGTTGGCCGCGTCCTGGATTGAAGATCATGCCGGGGAAGATGAAAGCGAAGCACTTGAAACGCTGTTCGCCGATTATCTGCTGCCATGGTGCGGCGCATTCCTGGGCAAAATCGAAGCGCATGCCACGTCACCTTTCTGGCGGACGATGGCCCCGTTGACCCGCGATGCCATGTCGGCCATGTGGGACGAATTACAGGAAGAGAATGAAGAGTGATTCTCGTCACATTTTAAATGTAACAGTGCATTTTGATTTGCATAAAATGTGCTCATGATCCCATTTCGTGGCCGCGTATCTGATAAGATGCGCGCCATGAACATACTCCTTTCTATCGCAATCACGACAGGCATTCTCTCCGGGCTCTGGGGATGGGTGGCTGTGTCCCTTGGCTTACTGAGTTGGGCGGGATTCCTCGGCTGTACGGCCTATTTCGCTTGCCCACAGGGCGGGCTTAAAGGCCTGTTTATCTCCGGATCTACCATGACGAGCGGCGTGGTGTGGGCGCTCATTATCATGAAGGGCAGCGCACTGGCACCGCATCTTGAGATCGTGGGCTATATGATGACGGGCGTGGTGGCATTTTTGATGTGCATCCAGGCGAAGCACCTGTTGCTGTCATTCGTTCCTGGAACCTTTATTGGCGCATGCGCGACGTTTGCCGGTCAGGGCGACTGGAAAATGATCGTCCCGTCTTTGCTACTGGGCCTGGTGTTTGGTTACGCCATGAAGAACAGCGGACTATGGCTGGCGGCGCGACGAGAAAGGGCGCAAAACGTCACCGTATTAAGCAAATAAAAAAGCGAGACTCTCGGGTCTCGCTTTTCTTTTGCGCTTCTGAATCAGGAATCAAGATTCAGGAGGCACGGACATTTCGCGGTATTTCACCAGAATGTCATTTTTCACTTCATTTTTATTCTGCAGGTCCCACAAGCCGCGATCGATACCGTCATTAATCAGGAAGATAACCCCTGTTTCGATGGCCGACATCAGGCACATCATGACCGGTTCGTTCGAGGTGTAGCCAATTTCACCTTCCAGCAGTCGCTGATAATCGATGAAGCGGAACACACCAGCCTGAACCTCATACGAGAGAATGGTTTTGCTGGTGGTTACCGATGACAACACCTCACCCGTGCTCACGTTGACCACACGCAGGTTGACAGCAATCTGGTCGAGCTGGTATTGCGTGTCAGCACCGATACCAAAATATCGTGCCCCGACCCCGCCCGATTTCACATTACTTTCATACCCGATAATGGAACCTTCAACCATTACGTTTGCCGCCACGAGCGATTGCAACGGCATGCGGTTATTCACGCCTGCGGTCCCATTTTCCTGGGCTGCGCGAATAATTTTGCGTTCATTCAGCAGGTTTTGCAGACCCTGGCGTTCCAGAGGAATAAACCAGCGTGAGTCCTTGAGCGCAGTGACCAGCATCGCGGTGGCACTTTGCGGTACAGCGGTGGAGAAGTTACTTGCCGGATACGGTTTAAACTGACCGGTTTCATCCTGAATGTTATATACCGAGACAAAGATTTTGCCTGTTGGCATCGGCAAATGTGTTAAATCACGATAACTTTGGGCCCGAGGCATTAATGTTGGTTTCGCGGCTTCTTTGGGCGGAGCAGTTAAACAACCGCTCAATAAGCACACTGCAACAAGAATCAGAAAGCGCTGCATGAGTATTGTCCTTATTTCGATGTTGTTTAAAAGTCAGCTGAATTATTGGCCAGACCGGAAACCTGGATTGTGGATGTTTTACCCGTTTTCCGGTCGGTGACATTCAACTGCAGTTGCCCATCTTTATTTGCGATATCGACGATAAAATCATTGGTCACCATACGACCTGGTTTACCGGTATTAATATTCGTTAATAAGCCGCCTAATATTTGCGACTGAATAGCCTGAGTAAAGTTATCCAGTGCAGAAGGCGTTTCGACACCGAAATCGTCTTTAAAACTGGGATCTTTATAAGAGTTTTGAGCCTGGGCTTCATTCAGCATGAATGCCCCGTTATTCGGATTGCCGCCAAAGTTAGGGTTGCGGAACTGGAAAGTCATACTCCCGGCCCAACTCAGTGGAGCAATCAGCATTAATGAAATCACTGTGTGTGCGAGACGCATTACAGCCTCCGGATATTATTCGTCGTCAGAATTCATCTTTTGCTAAATCGCCAGTGCTCAGAAGAGCCTTGTCGATTTGCAGGCGATTCACCGCATCTTCGGTCTGTGCCAGTGCAAAACTTACGTTTTGATCAAAGTCTCGTTTCGTCGGGAATAAAAAGGTCTGGTAAATAACGTCCTGATTAATCGTTATTGTGATCCAGCTTCCCCATCGAGCACTGGGACGCTCATTGATTGTTAAGTTGCCTGGATAATCACTTTCCCATTTGTCGCTAAACGCTCGGTAAAAATCGTGGCCGATAGATGAGACAGTGTGGTCAGTTAACAATCCGGGAACTTCCACTTCAACAGCGTGAAGATTCCCCGCAGCAAGCAGAAAACCCGCCGCCGCTACCCAACTCAACGTGCGTTTCATGTTATTAACGCCTGAGGTTATCGTTTGCCCATGAAACAGCCTGAGTCCTGTTTTTAACAGCTATCTTCTTGAAAAGATTATAGAGATGCGTCTTAACGGTATTTTCGCTGATAAATAAAGAACGGGCGATTTCAATATTTGAAGAACCGATGCGTAATTTATTCAGGATCTCTTTTTCACGGTGCGTGAGCAGCGCGGATTCTGAACTGTTATAGCGATAATTTCCGGAGTGGGTGATGAGATAGCTGGCAAGCTTTTGGGAAAAGTAGCACTCTCCACGCAAAATACCTTGCAGCCCTTCTACCACACGCGTCTCGTCTTCAGTGACGTAAAAGACGCCATTAATATGCGGCCAGCTTTCAATATCCCGGAAAGGATATTCATCAGGGGTATTCAATAATAGCGCGCGGATATTATTGTTTTTCCTGCTTAAGTTATCTTGCCAGTAATGAATCAGCTTTTTATCGGCTTCCATCATGTCGAAAAGAATGATGCTGCCAGGAACAATATCATCGAAAGAACGTTGAATATTATGCAGTTTCCCATTCAAGCACAGAGATTGCTTCAAATGCTGTAATAACGCTGTCGCTTGTAAGGAAGGCTTGGTGATCAACAATAATGTATGACCTTGTAAACTATGGACTTCATTAAACATGATGAAACCCCACTTTTTATAACACCTGGCACCCGTCCCCTTGAAATAGGTAAGGGGACACCAGAGGTACTGACAGATGTTGCACTGCTGTGTGTAGAATCCGAACATATCTCTCAAGAGAGAGGTAAATATTAAAAAATACTCCGTACTGCTGATTTCAATCTAGCTATTACGATTTTTAAATCAAGTGTTAATGATGTAACAACATGTAAAAATCAATATTAAATTGTGAATTCAAGGTCTGAAAAATGTTTAGATATGATAAAGAAGTTGTACATGTTAATTCTTCTGCACACATTTTAAAAATCATACAAATTATTATATGTTATTGTTTTATAAAAATATTAATTATTAACGCTGCTGCCTTTTTAGGTGTGAGCTTGCGAGAAAGTCTACGACTTCCTTTGTGATCGGAATCCTCTTAAGAAATCGAGTGACTTGTGACGAGTGAGTCATGTTACATCCTTTAGTAAGGACGAGAGCCGATGGTGTGAGGCGAGGGAAGCTCCTGAAGTGCACGCAAGTATTTTACCCAAATATTTATAAAAAATACTAAGTCACGCTGGCATCAGCATATTTCAGAATTAATTAATACTTTGAGGTGACCCTTTAAATAAAAATAACACTCGCGGGTGAGATATTTAAATTGTTTCGAAAGACATACTCTTCATCGTAACGCGGCGTTAACAAAAAACGAATCGCGTTAACACCGAAATGTTTATTTAGCCAGGTCCAGGTGACAACATGAAAAACAGAACGTTATTTATGATGTTTACATTACTGGGTGCGCCTGGGTTATCAATCGCGGCAGGTCCGGATTTGGCAAATTCGGAATACAACTTCGCGATTAATGAAATAAGTAAGTCTTCATATAATCAGGCAGCCATTATTGGTCAACAAGGCGTGGGTAATAACGCAGAAGTTCGTCAGGGCGGTTCAAAATTACTGTCCGTTGTTTCTCAGGAAGGGGGGAGCAATAGAGCGAAGGTTGATCAATCAGGGACTTATAACCTTGCTTATATTGATCAGACCGGCAACGGGAACGATGCAAGTATTCAGCAGGGTGCTTTTGGTAATACCGCGATGATTATTCAGAAAGGGTCGGGTAACAGAGCGAGTATTACGCAGTATGGTACGCAAAAAACAGCAGTTGTTGTTCAGAGACAGTCGCAAATGGCTATTCGCGTTATTCAACGCTAACTATTTCGACGACTTAAATCAATCCGATGGGGGTTTACCATGAAACTTTTCAAAGTGGCAGCAATCGCAGCAATCGTAGTTTCTGGCAGTGCTCTGGCTGGTGCAATTCCACAATACGGCCACGGTGGTGGTTGGGGTGGCGGTAATAGCGGTCCTAACTCAACTCTGAGCATTTACCAGACCGGTGGCGGCAACTCAGCTGTTGCTCTGCAATCTAATGCAAAAGATTCTGTACTGTCTATTTCTCAGCACGGTGGCGGTAACGGTGCTGATGTTGGCCAGGGTTCTGATGACAGCTCTATCGAACTGGTGCAGAAAGGCTTCGGTAACAGCGCAACCCTCGATCAGTGGAATGGTAAAGATTCTACTATGACTGTTAAACAGTTCGGCGGCGGCAACGGCGCAGCAGTAGACCAGACCGCATCTGGCTCAACTGTGTCTGTTACTCAGGTTGGTTTCGGCAACAACGCGACTGCGCATCAGTACTAATAGGCACTCTGTGCTACAAAAAAACAGGGCCTTTGCCCTGTTTTTTTTCGGGAGTTAATCATGCATACCCTTCTGATCCTCGCTGCGCTCTCCAGCCAAATTACATTTAAAACCACACAAAATGGGGACATGACGACCATTATTCCCCAGGTGACGTTGTCCGAGCCTTGTGTCTGTCAGGTTCAAATCACCTCTTCCCGACAAGGAGGAGGGGGGCAAAGTACTTCAAGTCAGCGAAATACGCTTTCTCTGCCAGCTAATCAGGCCATTGATTTGTCCCGGCTCAGTTTAAATATCACCCCTCAGGACTCGGTCAAAATTGTTGTTACCGTTTCTGATGGGAAATCGCTGCATTTATCGCAACAGTGGCCGACGTCTGAATGAAATATTCACGAAATCAATACATTGGATAATTTGGCGGTTCCTAATGAATCTCTCTATGCTGTTAATAAGGAATGCACGACACCCTCAAGGATGATTTCTCATTGAGGAACCAATCCATGGTCGCGTTAGGCGTAAAAATGATGTTAGGTGTGGGCATGATGCTTTCATCTGCTCTAATACCGGCATTTTCGGCAACTCTCGTTAACGGAGGTGTAATTCATTTCCGTGGGATGATTGTCGAGGATCCGTGTGAAATCACACCACAAAAGCAGCAGTTTGCGCTTTCCTGTCCTAAAGACGGGCAGATGCAAACGACTCAAGTGAGCTATCAGGATGCCATTAGCGGTCGCAATGTGAATCCAGATACCGCCAGGGTCAGCATGAAATATATCAATCCAGAAAAGTCATTGGCCGTTGTGCAAATTGACTATCGCTAAGCCAAAGCCCTCCGTCCCGTAGCGGGGGGCTTTTCTGATCAATTCCTTTTTCGCCACATTCCCGTGCTATACACTGACTAAAAGACGGGTAGTCGAGGAATGGATATGAAGCCGCAAATCGAAGTTGTTGTTGGGGATATCACTACGATGGAGGTTGACGTCATCGTCAATGCAGCCAATCCATCATTAATGGGCGGCGGTGGGGTTGACGGTGCCATTCATCGCGCGGCCGGACCGCAACTGTTAGAAGCCTGCAAAACGGTGCGCCAGCAACAGGGCGAATGTGCGCCAGGACATGCGGTCATTACAATCGCGGGCGATCTTCCGGCCAAAGCGGTTATTCATGCGGTTGGGCCTGTCTGGCAAGGGGGCGAAAACCACGAAGCAAGGACGTTACAGGATGCCTATCTTAACTGTCTGCGTCTGGCTGCCGCGAATGGGTATAAAACGCTGGCCTTCCCGGCCATCAGCACTGGCGTTTACGGATATCCCAAAGCGGCTGCGGCAGAAATAGCGGTGGATACAGTTTCAGAATTCCTCACCCGCAAGCCTCTGCCGGAGCGGGTATACTTTGTCTGTTATGATGAAGAAAATGCCCAGCTTTACCAGCGACTCCTTATCCAACGAGGACTTACCCCCGACGCATAAAACGCGGCTCGGGCGTGCTATCGCGCCTGTTAGCGCGGAACACCCGGGGCTATGTGGTCTTCTCCCCCTGGACGACAGCCTGGACGCTTTCGCTTGCCGCTACCGGCTGGCGGAAATGGCGGAAAAAACCTTAGATGTGCAGTATTACATCTGGGAAGACGACATGTCCGGGCGGCTGTTGTTTTCCGTCTTGCTGTCGGCGGCGACGCGCGGGGTGCGCGTTCGGCTTCTGCTTGACGATAACAATACCCAAGGGTTGGACGCCATTTTACGTCTGCTCGATTCGCATCAAAATATTGATGTACGGCTATTCAATCCCTTCTCTTTCAGGACGCTCCGCTCGCTGGGGTATCTCACCGACTTCGCGCGACTCAACCGCCGTATGCACAATAAAAGTTTCACCGTCGATGGTGAAGTCACTATTATTGGCGGCCGAAATGTTGGCGATGCATATTTCGGGGCAGGGGACGCGCCGCTCTTTTCCGATCTGGATGTGATGGCGGTGGGGCCGGTTGTGGCGGATGTTTCCGATGACTTTGAACGTTACTGGGACAGCGCGTGCGTTTCCACCCTAAAGCAGGTTCTGGAACTGTCTGAAGCGGAAATTGAAGCGCGGATCCAGCCCCCGGACGAATGGTATCAGAACGAGATAACCCAACGTTATTTGAATAAGCTGGAGTCCAGCCAGTTCATTACCCAGCTTGAAGCGCGTGATTTGCCGCTGATTTGGGCGAAAACCCGTTTACTCAGCGACGACCCGCGTAAAGGGCTGGGACGAGCAAAACGTCACTCCCTTCTGCCGCAGCGTTTATTGGATGTGATGGGTTCGCCGGTCGAACAAATTGATATTATCTCCTCGTATTTTGTCCCCACTCGGGCAGGCGTTGCGCTGCTCCTGCAAATGGTGCGTAAAGGCGTCAAGGTCGCGATCCTCACAAATTCGCTGGCGGCCAACGATGTAGCCGTGGTTCATGCGGGCTACGCGCGCTGGCGTAAAAAACTGCTGCGACACGGTATCGAGTTGTATGAACTCAAACCGACGCAGGATTTTGTGCCAGGTTTGCACGATCGCGGATTGACGGGGAACTCCGGTTCCAGTCTCCATGCCAAAACGTTCAGTATTGATGGTCAGAAAGTGTTTATTGGTTCGTTGAATTTTGACCCTCGCTCCACCATGCTCAATACCGAAATGGGATTTGTGATTGAAAGCGAAACGCTGGCGCAGATTATCCATCGACGCTTCCTGAAAACCCGGATGCAGGAGGCCTGGCAAATTCGGCTTGATAACACGGGGCGCTTGAACTGGATAGAGCACAAAGACGGACAGGAGATTGTGTTGAAGAAAGAGCCATCAACCCGATTCTGGCAGCGCGTTTTAGTGCGTCTGGCCTGGTGGTTACCCGTTGAGTGGCTGCTGTAAGCGCGCCGAAGATCCGGCGCGCGCAGAATTGAATTACTGCGTGGCGTTGAGGCTTTCCGCTTTGTTCTGCGGTTTGCCTGAAAACAGGAAACGCAGCAGCGGGATCCGCAGATGAATTTCATACAGCATAATGGCGATGCCCACCACAAACACCAGGCCGGTGAAGAATCCCAGCGTGTTTGAGGCGATATGCGGCGTGATGTATGCACCAAAAAAGAGCGTCAGCGGATGGTGGACCACATAGATAAACAGAGACGCGTTAACGAAATAGGTCACGCGTTTCGATTTAAAATTCAGCAGACGATGCCCCAGCGCAAACACCACGTTCACCATCCACAGCCCCAACAACATCGTAATCACGCTTTCGGTCTCATACATCCACGCATCGCCGCTGCCGTATTTTTGATTTAGCAAATACGCGGTGAAAGCCAGCGCGGAGCCGACGGCGCACCACGGTGATGGGGTGATGAACAGGGCTTTTAGCTTCTGCGAAATAAAAGTCAGCGCACCCAGCATAAAGAACGGGAGGTAAAACAGGGTTTGCATCACCACAAAATTAAACAGCCCGTCGCTGAGAATAGGCGGATAAACCATAAACAGCGTGCGACGTATCACGCCGTAAGCAATTCCTAGCATCAGGAAGATAACGGAAAGTCTGGTAAAGGTGATGGTCGAGAAATGGTCTTCCGCGTGACGGCTTAACTGGCGGCGCAAGCGGCTGAAGATCCACAGGCTCACCGTGGTCATGACCACCAGCACTAACAAGAACCAGAGATGTGAAATCAACTCCCAGGCCAGGGTGTTATATTTTTCGTACACGCTCAGATTCTGCCAGTTGTCCGCTTTGCCTTTTACATACTGCAGCATCATGAACTGAGGCAGCGTCAGCAGCGGAATGGCGGTGAGCAGGGGGATACCGACGCGCTCGACGCGCACTTTCCACCAGCGTTTCAGCGGATAACGCAGAAACAGCATGTAGGAAAAATAGCCCGATATCACGAAGAACACCTGCATTCGGAATGAGTGAATAAAATCGTTAAACAGTGTCAGCCACCATGAGGGCTCTATACTGTTTACATGCCAGGTGTGGCTCGAGTAAATCAGTGAAATGTGGAACGGGATCCCCAAAAGCATTAACCATGCCCGGATGGAGTCGAGGAAGTATTCACGTTGAGTGGGTGCAGTGATCATATAACGTTGCGCATTCTCAGACTTTTCGCCTTATCCATAAGACTAATAGTGGTTACATTCGAAGCCAACCCTACACCAAGACCGACACCTCTGTCTCCAGGATAAGCACGCAAAGTGGAACGAGGGTCTTCCACTTGCTTAATCCATGAGCCGGTGCGCTGAACAAAGCGGTGATAATGTTGTCGGATTGCCTGAATTTCCAGTAAAATGGATCGGATCGAATTAAGCACACAAAGGGGGAAGTGCTTACTTATTATGAAACATAAATCAAAAATGATGAAAATGCGTTGGTTGGGTGCGGCAGTGTTGTTGTCCCTGTATACCTCGTCAGCATGGTCTTTTTCCATCGACGACGTCGCAAAACAGGCTAAATCGATGGCTGATAAGGGCTACGAAGCGCCGAAAAGTAACCTGCCCTCCGTTTTCCGCGACATGAAATACGCGGACTATCAGCAGATCCAGTTCAATCACGATAAAGCGTACTGGAACAATATAAAAACCCCGTTCAAGCTTGAATTTTATCACCAGGGTATGTATTTCGACACGCCGGTTGCCATCAATGAAGTGACGGCAACTGCGGTACGTAAGATCAAATACAGCCCGGACTATTTTAATTTTGGCGATGTGAAGCACGATAAAGACACCGTGAAAGACCTGGGTTTCGCAGGCTTTAAAGTTCTTTATCCAATCAATAGCAAAGATAAAAACGATGAAATCGTCAGCATGCTGGGTGCCAGCTATTTCCGTGTGATTGGCTCCGGCCAGGTTTACGGTCTGTCTGCGCGCGGTCTGGCGATTGATACGGCTCTCCCATCTGGCGAAGAATTCCCGCGTTTCCGTGAATTCTGGATCGAACGTCCAAAACCAACGGATAAACGCCTGACCATCTATGCACTGCTCGACTCCCCGCGTGCGACGGGCGCTTACCGCTTCGTCATTATGCCGGGCCGTGACTCCGTTATTGACGTGCAGTCGAAAGTCTACCTGCGTGACAAAGTGGGCAAACTGGGTGTTGCACCATTAACCAGCATGTTCCTGTTTGGGCCAAATCAGCCTTCTCCGGCAACGAATTTCCGCCCGGAACTGCATGATTCAAACGGTCTTTCTATTCTTGCCGGTAACGGTGAGTGGATTTGGCGTCCGCTGAACAACCCGAAACACCTGGCTGTCAGCAGCTTCGCAATGGAAAACCCGCAGGGCTTTGGTTTACTCCAGCGCGGCCGTCAGTTCTCACGCTTTGAAGATCTTGACGATCGTTACGATCTGCGTCCAAGTGCGTGGGTCACGCCAAAAGGTGACTGGGGTAAAGGAAAAGTCGAGCTGGTTGAAATTCCAACCAACGACGAAACCAATGACAACATCGTCGCTTACTGGGCTCCGGATCAGCTTCCTGAGGCCGGCAAAGAGATGAACTTCAACTACACCATCACCTTTAGCCGCGATGAAGACAAATTGCATGCGCCGGACAGCGCGTATGTGATGCAGACGCGTCGCTCTACCGGTGACGTGAAGCAGTCAAATCTTATTCGTCAACCTGATGGTACCGTCGCGTTTGTGGTGGACTTCACGGGTCAGGACATGAAAAAACTGGCGCCGGACACCCCTGTGACTGCGCAAACCAGCATTGGTGATAATGGCGAGATCGCGGAAAGCTCCGTGCGTTATAACCCAGTAACCAAAGGGTGGCGCTTAACCCTGCGCGTGAAAGTGAAAGATCCAAAACAGACCACTGAAATGCGCGCTGCGCTGGTCAATGCCGATCAGCCGCTAAGCGAAACCTGGAGCTATCAGTTACCTGCTAATGAATAATACAACTGAATACATTGATGCCCTGCCACTGACGGACATTGAGAAAGCGGCACTGCCTAAGAGCGACATCCGCGCGGTTCATACCGCGCTGGATGGCGAACATCATCCGTTTTCTCGTGATGATGATACGCCGTTGGGTTCAGTCAAAGCGCGTCTGGAGCAGGCATGGCCGGACTCGCTGGCAGAGGGCCAACTGATCAAGGACGACGAGGGACGCACACAGCTTCAGGCTATGCCAAAAGCCACGCGTTCGTCGATGTTCCCGGATCCGTGGCGCACCAACCCGGTCGGTCGTTTTTGGGATCGTCTGCGCGGTCGCGAAGTCGCGCCGCGCTATTTGTCTCGTCTGACCAAAGAGCAGCAGGCTTCTGAGCAGAAATGGCGTACCGTCGGGACTATCCGCCGCTATACCTTGCTGCTGCTGACGCTGGCGCAGACCGTTGTCGCAACCTGGTACATGAAGACCATCCTGCCTTATCAGGGCTGGGCGCTGATCAATCCGGCCGATATGTTCGGGCAGGATGTATGGGTGTCGTTCATGCAACTGCTGCCGTACATTCTGCAAAGTGGAATCCTGCTGCTGTTCGCGGTTCTGTTCTGTTGGGTTTCGGCCGGTTTCTGGACCGCGCTGATGGGCTTCCTGCAACTGCTGATGGGGCGTGATAAATACAGTATTTCTGCGTCAACGGTGGGGGATGAAGCCTTAAACCCAGAACACCGCACTGCGCTGATAATGCCTATTTGTAACGAAGACGTTGACCGCGTATTCGCGGGTTTGCGTGCGACTTGGGAGTCTGTAAAGGCGACCGGCAACGCGGCGCATTTTGACGTTTACATCCTGAGCGACAGCTACAACCCCGATATCTGCGTTGCTGAGCAAAAAGCGTGGATGGAACTTATCGCGGAAGTGCAGGGCGAAGGGCAGATTTTCTACCGTCGTCGTCGCCGTCGCGTTAAGCGCAAAAGCGGCAACATCGATGACTTCTGCCGTCGCTGGGGCAACCAGTATAGCTATATGGTGGTGCTGGATGCTGACTCCGTGATGACGGGTGAGTGCCTGACGGGTCTGGTGCGTCTGATGGAAGCGAACCCGAATGCGGGTATCATCCAGTCGTCGCCAAAAGCCTCGGGTATGGACACGCTTTATGCACGCTGCCAGCAGTTTGCGACGCGCGTGTACGGTCCGCTGTTTACCGCCGGTCTGCACTTCTGGCAGTTGGGTGAATCTCACTATTGGGGTCACAACGCGATTATCCGCGTCCAACCGTTCATTGAACACTGTGCGCTCGCGCCGCTGCCGGGTGAGGGCTCATTCGCGGGTTCTATCCTGTCGCATGACTTCGTTGAAGCTGCACTGATGCGTCGTGCGGGTTGGGGCGTGTGGATTGCTTACGATCTGCCGGGTTCTTATGAAGAGCTGCCACCAAACTTGCTCGACGAGCTGAAACGCGACCGTCGCTGGTGTCATGGCAACCTGATGAACTTCCGTCTGTTCCTCGTGAAAGGGATGCACCCGGTTCACCGCGCGGTATTCCTGACGGGCGTGATGTCCTATCTGTCTGCGCCGCTGTGGTTTATGTTCCTGGCCTTATCGACCGCTTTACAGGTCGTGCATGCCTTGACTGAACCGCAGTACTTCCTGCAACCGCGCCAGCTGTTCCCGGTGTGGCCGCAGTGGCGTCCGGAGCTGGCGATTGCTCTGTTTGCGTCAACGATGATCTTACTGTTCCTCCCGAAACTGCTGAGCATTATTCTCATCTGGTGCAAAGGGTCGAAAGAGTACGGTGGGTTCTGCCGCGTGACGCTTTCGCTGCTGCTCGAAGTTCTGTTCTCTGTGCTACTGGCGCCGGTGCGCATGCTGTTCCACACCGTATTTGTGGTTAGCGCGTTCCTCGGTTGGGAAGTGGTATGGAATTCACCGCAGCGTGATGATGACTCAACGCCGTGGAGCGAAGCCTTTAAGCGTCATGGTTCGCAGATGTTGCTCGGTCTGGTGTGGGCTGCAGGGATGGCGTGGCTGGATTTACGATTCCTGTTCTGGCTGGCACCGATTGTGTTCTCGCTGATTCTGTCGCCGTTTGTTTCCGTGATCTCCAGTCGCTCGACGATGGGATTACGCACCAAACGCTGGAAGTTGTTCCTCATTCCAGAAGAGTATTCGCCGCCGCAGGTGCTGGTGGATACCGAGAAATATCTGGTGCTAAACCGCAGCCGCTCGTTGGATGATGGCTTTATCCATGCCGTGTTCAATCCATCGTTTAACGCACTCGCAACGGCAATGGCAACCGCACGCCACCGTGCAAGCCAGGTGCTGGAGATCGCTCGCGATCGCCACGTTGAGCAAGCGCTGAACGAAACGCCGGAAAAACTGAACCGCGATCGTCGTCTGGTCCTGTTGAGCGATCCAATTACCATGGCGCGCTTGCACTACCGCGTCTGGTCAGCGCCTGAGAGATACTCGTCCTGGGTGAACTACTACTCGACGATAAAGCTGAATCCGCTGGCGATAAAGTCGAAGTAAGCCAAGCGAACTAAAAATACCGGCCACGGCCGGTATTTTTTTATATGAGGTGTAAATGAGAATAGTCATTGTGGTCATAATGTCGCTGCTGCTCAGCGGGTGCGGCAGTATTATCAGTCGAACGATCCCCGGTCAGGGGCATGGAAATCAATACTATCCCGGCGTGAAATGGGATGTCCGCGATTCCGCATGGCGTTATTTGACGGTTCTCGATTTACCCTTTTCGCTGGTTTTTGACACGCTATTACTGCCCATCGATGCACAGCACGGACCTTATGAATAACGCCTGATCATCGCTCGTCCCACTCATCCGCTGCGGTTTGCCCCTCTTCAGTGTCCAGCGGTGGTTCAAGCTGAAATTCGCCCTCATCCCACTCGTGAAGGGTGTTTTCTTCAAGCCACTCCTGACGCAGTTCGATCTCATCAAAATCATTGTCAAAAACGGCCTGTGCCGCTTCACCACTCAGCACCGGCAAACATTCGCCGTCGCTTCCCTCATCAGCGAAAAACTCTACCTGCCACATGATATCCCCATCCTGAAGCACATACTTCTGAATGTTGAGTTGTTGCACATCGGCATCTTCAGCCTCAATACCAGGGTTGTTCGCGAGAAACTCTTCGCGAGCGGCATCAATAGCTTCTTCCAGCGTGGCGTACATAGTCATCGGTGTCTCCCTGTGATTCTCAATGGCATTCAGGGAAAGAATAGCTGATTCTCTGGTTTTGCAAGTATGAATGCGCCAATAAGTTGTCACGCGGATGTCTTATTCAGACGATGCCAGGCACCATGGTGGGTGCCCGGCTGTCTGTGTACGAAAATTTAGGCGGGGTAAAACCAACGTCGATGCGGTCCTGCTCAGTAGCGAGAAGGCATCCCTTCAGGGCGGGTTTTGAAACGGCGATGCAGCCACATGTATTGCTCCGGAGCGAGCATAATGCATTTCTCTATCACGCCATTCATCCACCTGGCGGTTGTTTCCGCATCGTCGACCGGCGGCGAATATTCTGGCTCAAGCATGATCAGTTCATAGCCTTTTCCGTCAGGTTTACGCCGTGGGACGAAGGGGACCACCGCGGCTTTCGACATCTTCGCCAGCATCCATGTACCCGTTGTGGTCGCAGCCTGTTCGACGGCGAAAAACGGAACAAAAACGCTGGAGCGGCGACCGTAGTCGTGATCCGGCGCGTACCAGAGCACTTCGCCATTTTTAAGCGCTCTGATCATGCCCTTGAGATCTTTACGGTCGATCATTTGCTTATTAGAGCGCATACGCCCCCATGTTTGCAGCAGATCTATCACCGGATTGTCATTGGGGCGATAAACACCGATACCCGGCGCCTGCATTCCAAACATGCGCGCGCCGATTTCAAGCGTCAGAAAGTGAACGCCAATCAGCAACACGCCCGTTTTTTGCGCCTGGAGTTGATGCACCGGCTCCATGCCTGTGCCTGCGACGTCAAACCAGCGCGCCATGCGTTTATCCGACCAAAACCAGGCCATCCCTGTTTCTATCAGGCCCATGCCGACGGATTCGAAATTCTTCTTGAGAAGCACCTGGCGCTCGGGCTCGTCCATTTCAGGAAAACACAGCTCCAGATTGCGATGCGTGATTCTAACGCGCCGCTTCATAAAACGCTGGGCGAAATGCCCCAGGCCGCATCCTAAACGGTAGAGCAGCGGGTAGGGCAGCTGAATCAATAACCACAGAAGACCGACGCCGAACCAGGTTAACCAGTATCGAGGATGCAGCAGTGCCGCAGAAAATTTGGGTAAATGGGTCATATCACTCCTGTTTTACATCGTCCTTTGACCATTATTCTCGCATTTTTTAAATACATAACCAAAATGAATGGCCCAAAATGGGGGCGGAAGCAGCAAATGTTGCTGCTTTATAATTTGAATGAGAGAAATGTAGCGCAAAATGCGGGGATGTAAATTCGCATTGTTTGCTATATGATGCCGCCGATTTTTCATTTCTTAACGATTGCAGGAACCGTACACCATGCCAGTGTTACACAACCGCATTTCGAATGAGACGTTAAAAGAACGCATGCTGGCCGAAACTGAGCCGCGTATAACGATCTCGTTCTATAAGTATTTTTCCATCGCTGAGCCTCAGGAAACCCGTGACGCGCTCTACAAAGCTTTTGAGTCGCTGAATGTGTTTGGGCGTGTTTATCTCGCTCATGAGGGCATCAACGCGCAGATCAGCGTGCCAGAAAGCAAAGTCAGTGCTTTCCGCGATCTTCTCTACAGTTTCGATCCGGCACTAAACAACGTGCGTCTCAACATCGCGCTCGATGATGACGGCAAATCGTTCTGGGTTCTGCGCATGAAGGTGCGTGAGCGTATTGTGGCGGACGGCATTGACGATCCGACGTTCAATGCCAGCGATGTGGGTGAGTACCTCAAAGCGGCAGAAGTGAACGCCATGCTGGACGATCCTGACGCCGTGTTTATCGATATGCGTAATCACTACGAATACGAAGTGGGCCATTTCGAAAACGCGCTGGAAATCCCGGCTGATACGTTCCGTGAACAGCTGCCTAAAGCCGTCGAGATGATGCAGGAACATAAAGATAAAAAAATCATTATGTACTGCACCGGTGGGATCCGCTGTGAAAAAGCCAGTGCCTGGATGAAGCACAGTGGGTTCAATAAAGTCTGGCATATCGAAGGCGGGATCATCGAGTATGCGCGCCGTGCGCGTGAGCAGGGTCTACCGGTACGTTTTGTTGGCAAGAATTTTGTTTTCGATGAGCGTATGGGCGAGCGTATTTCTGAGGATATTATCGCGCATTGCCATCAGTGCGGAACGCCCTGTGATACCCATACCAACTGCAAAAACGACGGCTGTCACCTGCTGTTTATTCAGTGCCCGACGTGTGCAGAAAAATTCAGGGGTTGTTGCAGTGAGCTGTGCAGCGAGGAAAGCGTGTTGCCTGAAGAGGAACAACGCCGTCGTCGTGCTGGACGCGAAAACGGGAATAAGATCTTCAATAAATCGCGCGGACGACTGAATACCAAACTCGGTATTCCTGACCCGGAATAACGCGTTAACGTCCCGGTCGCAGCGTGCGACCGGGATTTTTTATTATGACTTTTGCTGCACGCCTTCCACAGAAATAATCAAATCCACCTCTTGCGATGCCGGACCTAAATCGGTCGTGATATTGAAGTCCTTCAGACGAATTTTGCCCGATGCTTCAAAGCCCGCACGTTTACCGCCCCATGGGTCATCACCCTGGCCGATTAACTTAGCTTCCAGAGTCACAGGTTTGGTGACGCCATTGAGCGTCAGGTTGCCGGTAATATCCAGGTCTTCACCGTCTTTTTTGACTTCCGTTGAGGCGAATGTCGCCTGCGGGAATTTCGCCACGTTCAGGAATTCAGCGCTGCGTAGATGTTTGTCGCGCTCAGCATGGTTGGTGTCCAGGCTGTTGGTATTAATCGTGACATTCACTTTATCGGCGGCGGGATTTTTTTCGTCAAAGGTAAACGAACCATCAAAATCTTTAAACGTGCCATACAACCAACTGTATCCGAGGTGCTGAATACGGAAATTGACGAAGGCATGCTGGCCCTCTTTATCAATTTTGTAATCGGCAGCAACGGCAGAACCGGTGGTGAATAACAGTGAACCCAATGCGATACCCAGCAGGCGTTTTTTCATTTTATGCTCCAGAGTCTACAGACGAGCGGCCAAGCATGCGCTTGAGCGTATCGTCTTTATCGATGAAATGGTGTTTGAGGGCCGCAAGGCCGTGAAGGGCGGATAAAATAACGACACCCCAGGCAAGCCACAAATGTATCTGACCGGCCAGATCGGCCTGTGAACCGGCATCGCTCAGCGTGGCCGGGACGTCGAAAAGACCAAATACGCTGATGGGTTTGCCGTCCGCGGTAGAAATCAGGTAACCGCTGATGAAAATGGCAAACAGGATCGAATACAACGCAATATGTGCTCCCGCCGCAGCCACTCGAGTCAGCGTGCTATGGCTTTTGGGTGCGGAAGGGGGACGCGAAATATGTCGCCAGATAACGCGAACCACGAGCCCCATCATCAGCACAATGCCGATGCTTTTATGCAGCTCAGGCGCCTGATGATACCAGCCGTCGTAATAGCTCAGCGTCACCATCCACAGGCCAAGACCAAACATCGCGTAAACCGCGAGTGCAATGCCCCAGTGCAGCAGCATGGAAATTAATCCGTAGCGTGCAGAAGAATTACGCAGTTGCATAATGACGACCATTCTCTATTAAAGGAACGTTCAAAATGGCGTGTGGAAAACATTAATGCAACTGATATTTAGGAATAAGGATTTTAATTTATTGTATTTCAGTTTAATTGAATGGGTTTGCGGTAAGTAATTCAAAAGCTTCGTGTTAAATGGCGCTTTGTGCTGATTTCATTGGTTGAGGGTGTTGGTGTGGGTGTTCAAATAATTTGCTTATAAATTAAGTTTTTATAGAGTATTGTCAATTAAAGTCAGTCAGTGTTTTCAAAAAAATACAATATAGATAATGTCGATGAGTGCCAGCAGAGACCAGAGCAATATATAGAGCATAAAATGCTCTCTAATATTGTTGATCAGATAATCAAAAATCCTGCGCATATTTCCCCGACAGCAGTCAAAAATAAAGGCCCCAATAACCGGAGCCTTAAGATGGATATTATCCGCGAAAACGTGAAAGCGAGAACGGCGTGAGATCAAACGGCGGAGTGATACCTTGGGCAAATTGGGCTGCAATTTCGCCCAGCACGGAAGCGAATTTAAAGCCGTGCCCGCTCAAGCCTGTAATGAGGAGTGTGTTGTCGTGGCCCGGTAACGTGTCGATGATAAAATCTTCATCGGGGGTGTTATCGTAAGTACAGGCTGCGCCATACAGCAGACCGCCAATTCCCGGTAGGATATGGCGTAAGAAATTAAAGGCTTCAGAACCATCGCTCGGATAGTCGCCAAACGGTTTGCGCTCATCCGGTGAGTGAATGATCTGCCCGCCGTTATGTTTGCCAATTTTGAGCGCGTCTTTTTCCGATGGGAACCCGTAGAACTGATCGCCGTTCGGCAACTCACCGGTGAATGCAGGGAATTTATTCTGCGTACTGAAACGTCCATCGGCCTGGAACCAGGAAAAGACCTTGCGCACCGGCTGGACAGGCAGATCGGGAATTAGCTTTGTGACCCACGTGCCCGCGCTTACCAGCAGGCGAGAAGCCGTATATTGGCCTTCTGGCGTATCGACCGTTACGCCGTCATCATGGTGATGAACAGCGGTCACCGGGCAGTTGAACAATTGTGCGCAGCCCGCTTGTTCAGCAAGAGAAATCCAGGTTTTGATGGCGGTTTCGCAATGCAGCACGCCTGACTCTGCCTCAAACAGGCCGATATAATCCTCAGGAACCGCAATCTCTGGCCAGCGTTTCATGATGGCATTCGCGTCGAGACGTTCAACGTTCAGATTAAACTGTCGTGCGCTCTGTTCAACGTTGGCCAAAAATTCGGAATGGACAGGTCCAAGATTGACGACACCGGTACGCTCAAAAATAAGGTCTTCATTGAGCGCAGCCAACTCATCCCAGAGCGTTTGAGCACGCAGCACCAGCGGAACATAGCGTTCCCCTTCGCCGTAGGCGTGGCGAATGAGACGGGTATCACCATGATGGCTGCCTTCTTTGTGCGGAGGCATATGGGCATCGATCATCAACACGTTAAGGCCTGCTTGTGTGGCGTAATATCCCGCCGCAGAACCCACGGAGCCGCTGCCTAAAATAATCAAGTCGTATTTCATGAGGGTCTCTTAAACCAGTACTTTGGTTTGCAGAGTAATTAATATGGCAGGCTTATACAAGGGTCAAATAAATGAGGCACCCCATGGGTGCCTGTTGAGTGAATGTTGGGCATATTTAATGCCGACGATACTCATTTTCCTGGTAATCGCCAGATTCTATTTTTGCAATGCCTGCTTCTAAAATAGAAATAAATTGACGTGCAACGTCCGTGGTGAGCCACAGCGTCTGTCCAATTTCCGCGTCGTCGCGGTCTGGTTGATTCGGGGTCTGGTAGTGCAAACGCAGCATCAGCGCATCATAGCTATCTACAGTGCTGATGTCCCAACCAACAAGTGGATGGGTCTGAATGACTTCATTATTCTTTTCCATCATAACCCCTTAATGCGTGTTTAAAGACAACGGCTGTGAGGTTCAATGCGTGTTTTTCTGAAGCAATTTTAGTATATCAATAAATACGGGTTATGCAGGTGAAATAAACAGGTCGCAACACATTTTTGCGTTTTTTAAGAATGTTTGAACATTAAAACGCCATCTTATTCACGAATTTTTAAGAAGATAGGCAATTAATTTGAACTTATTTAAATGAGATGAAAAAAAGCCGGGGCGACCCGGCAAAGAAAAACAATGAGGGAGCAATATTAATCTGTAATGAACCAGTCGTCGGCGCTTTCCCAGGTTTCCTGGAGAATCTCGGTAATGCGTTCTTTATCGTCTTTTGCAGCACCCATGACGGAGAGATTATTGGCTGTGGCGTAGCGCACGGTTACGGCTCCGCCCTGGTCGGGGAAATTGTCATTGATACGACGGGATAACTCACCCGCCAACGCATCCAGCGCGCCAGCAGGCAAAACGGTTGTTTTGGCGATGGTAACTTCAATACGCATAATTGCCCCCTGTGTAATGTACTGTGTATTTATACAGTCATATCGCAAAACTTACAACAGGGGGCGATAAATATTTAGCGCTTAACCGTCCAGTGAACGGTTTCACCCGCCAGGAACGGGATCAGCGTGTCATCTGTTAGCGCGATAGATTCCTCAACCTGGCTCTCTTTGCGTTCCAGTTCGATAAAGGTTTCGTTGAGCGGCAGGCCGTAGAAGCGTGGGCCATTGATGGAGGTGAAAGCTTCGAAATGTTCAAGCGCGGCCATCTCGTCAAAGACCGTGGCATAGCTTGCCAGTGCGGTAGGGGCGTTGAAACAGCCTGCACAGCCACAGCTTGCCTCTTTACGATGACGCGCATGCGGAGCCGAGTCCGTCCCCAGGAACGCGCGGGTGAACCCACCGGCGACCAGCTCACGTAAAGCCTGTTGATGGATGTTTCGCTTGAGGATCGGCAGGCAATACAGATGCGGGCGCACACCGCCGACCAGCATGTGGTTGCGGTTAAACATCAGGTGCTGCGGGGTGATCGTCGCGGCGAGCAACTCATTACCGTCGCGCACGTATTCAGCGGCATCTTTGGTGGTGATGTGCTCAAACACCACTTTCAGGCCTTGAAGGCGTTGACGAAGCGGTTCCATGACGGTTTCGATGAAACGCGCTTCGCGATCGAAAATATCAATTTCAGCGTGCGTCACTTCGCCGTGAACCAGCAGCGGCATCCCCAGTTTTTCCATGCGTTCCAGCACCGGCATGATGGCATCAATACTGGTGACACCGTGGCTGGAGTTGGTGGTGGCATTGGCGGGATACAGCTTAGCCGCTGTGAAGACACCTTCGTTGAATCCGCGTTCGACTTCATTCGGGTCGAGCGAGTCGGTAAGGTAGCAGGTCATCAGCGGGGTAAAATTGTGGTCCGCCGGAACCGCATCGAGGATGCGCTGGCGATAGGCAATAGCCGCATCGACGGTGGTGACTGGGGGAGCCAGGTTAGGCATGACAATCGCGCGGCCATAGAGTTCGCTGGTATAAGGCACGACGGTTTTAAGCATATCGCCATCGCGCAGATGGATATGCCAGTCGTCAGGGCGGCGGATTTTCAGAACCTGGGGTTGTGCAGTCATTGATATGCTCCGGCTTATCAGGAATCAGTCATAAGGATGGCTGTTTTTGCCGGACACAAATCATATGCGTAAACGTTTTCGTTTGCACACATTTCCGTAAAACAAGCGCGCAAAAAAAAGAGCGCCATCGGCGCTCTCAGAGATTAATTGGTGAAGGGGATGATGATTTCGCCCGGTTTCACTTCAATGCCTTTGGCATATTTCCTGGCTAACGCTTCACCCTTGCTCTTGTCTTCACTAAGAACATAGGCTGGCTGCTGATTGAAATAATTGCGCAGGGACTGGTTCAGATAAGGCATCAGCGTCTGGAGAACCGGCTTCATTTTTTCCGGCGTGACGTCGGCATCGACGATCTCCATCTCCTGCAAATAAATTGCCCCTTTTTCTTTATTGAAGACCGGCAATGCTTTGAGCTTCAGCTTGATATTCGCTTTCTGGCTGCCGAACAACGAGTTCATATCCAGTTTTGCATCACCTGACAGCGTCACCTTGTTGGGCTCTTCGCGTCCAATCTGGCTGACCAACTGATTCAGGACGATATGGGCATCGGCAACGCCGGGCACTCCAATATCTTTCGAGAAGTTGTTATGTTTTTCCAGCGCCTGATTAATTTCCTGCTCGCTGACGGAGTACTGCGTAAGCTGGTTACAGCCCACCAGCAGGCCGCTGATAACAAACGCAGCAGCAATGACAATCTTTTTCATGGGGTTCCTCAACATGATATCGGCGCTTCTGTCCTGACGCGTCAGTATGTCAGGGTGATATCCATGAGACCAGCAGAAAAAACTGATAATGAAAGGGGGCGGGAAAGGGTTCCCGCCCTGAGGACGCTATATCGCCTGCGACGAAAGCAGATTGATTTGCGTCTGCTTCGCCATATTGTCGCGGTAATCGGTTACGCGCGACGGCCAGCTAATTCCAGCCACCAGCGTCAAATTACGCAGCAACGGGAACAGGTGAATATCATCCTCTGATAGTTCGCCATTCACGGCATTCGGCTTCACGATTAGCTTATCCAGCGCGCGCAAATCGTCACTGATGTTTTTGACAAGCCCTGGCGAGTGGGAGAGGTGCTCGGCAAAATTACCGATGGCAGCCTCTTTTTTCTGGACAAAATAGGCTCGTGCCTGCGGCGTGGCAAATTCATCAAAAGCGCTGGTGGCAAAACGTGGAATGAGCAGGCGATTGACGTAGCCGTTCACTTTTCGCAGCCACTCCTCAATGGCCGGATTGCGTTTACCGGTGAGCAAGGGAGCACCATCAAGTTTGTCGACATAGTGGACGATGTCCATGCTTTCGGGGAGATAGCGGCTGTCATCTTTTTGCAGGATCGGCGCCATTTTCTTGCCAATCATGCGGGTGGGCGTCTCTTCGTCATCGCTCAACAGCGTGACTAACTCAACCGGCAGATTCTTCAGGCCGAAGATCATTCGGGCTTTCAGACAGAACGGACAGTGATCGTAGATGTAGAGCTTCACGTTTCTCCTCCATTTAGTGACCAACAGTCTTTATTATGGCGGAGAAAAAAGCATGTTTCAAATCAAGCCCCTGGCTCAAGCATACCGCTCGCGCTTCGCTTCGGGCTAAATTGCCACCACAGTGCAATGAGGGTAATAAAGCCCACGACGCTGAGCATCACCCAGGGTAATTCCGGTTGATTCAAGGCCTTACCGGAATCAAATAGCCAGCCGCCACCGGCATATCCAAGCGCGCCGCCCAGCGCCAGACCGAGGCGGCTGAACCCCATATAACTGCCACGCGCGCGTGGGTCTGCAAGCCCTGCACCGAGCGTTTCGCGGGCGGGTTCAGCTATAATCGAGCCGATATAAAAGGTACAAATCAGCACGAAGAGCTGTTGCTCGCTGCTCACTAAACCGATGGGCATCATGCTGAGGGTCATGACCAGCAGGCCGGCCATGAGGCGATGTTCCAGACGAAAACGCTTTTCGCTCCAGCGCGCAATAGGGTAGAGCAGAGTAAGTGACAGGCAGGCTTCGATGGCATACATCCACTTCACGGCGGCAGGCGAGCCCGCAATGTCATTCACCATAATCGGCAGCATTAGCATCACCTGTACGGCTAGCATGTAATAGCCCGTCAGCGTCAGCACATACGTGACAAAACGCTTATCGGCCATGACGCGCCCCAGCCCTTCCCGCACCGGCGCTTTGACCGTCGAGAGTTTCCAGGCCGGCAGCAGCCAGGCATTAAACGCAGCGCAAAGGATAAACAGCGCGGCGCCCGTCGCACAAACCAGGCGGAAATCATACTGCAGCAGCCAGCTGCCCAGCAGCGCGCCGATGACTGCGCCCGCGCTGTCCTGCATCATCAGCAACGAGAAAAAGCGGCCACGCTGTCGCGGACGAATTAATTTCACCACCAGTGCGGTTCGCGGTGGATCAAACAGCGTACCGCCGAGACCGGAGAGAAAACAGGAAAACCACAGCAGCCAGGGATCGTGCGCAATACCCATGGTGGCAAAACCCGCCGCGCGCAGCAGCATACCGGTGACAATCATCGGTTTTGCGCCGAAGCGATCGGCAATCGCCCCACCAAAAACGCCCAGTCCCTGTTGCACAAACTGCCGCAACCCCAGCGCAATCCCGACCATTAACGCCGCCCAGCCCATTTGATCGACAAAACGAATGGAGATCAGCGGGAACACGACGAAAAAGCCCAACACAACCAGCATGTTATCGACGAGAAGGAAATATTTACCGAGATTGCGGGCCTGTGATACGCGGGACATTTTCCCTCCAGGGAAAAGTACACAGAGTCTTCAGGCTGCCGCTGCGTGAGCCACGCCGTGATGCAGTTTGAATGGGTCGGTGTAGAGAAAGGTGAGCACGCTAATATTCTGCGGTGTTGACGTGCGTTTTCCCACCCCTGCTTGCGACAATATTTTTTTATCAAAAGGGTGGTTTGATTCATCTTTTTCATCGAATTTTGTCAATTCAACGAAAAATGGTATGTCACTGTTTTCACAGAAGGCACAGGCGCAGGTATAGTAAAGCTAACGGGTAATAGGGCTGAAGTGACGGGAAGGAGTGGTATCGATGTTTGGCTATCGCAGTAACGTGCCAAAAGTGCGCCTGACAACCGACAGACTGGTCGTTCGTCTGGTGCATGAGCGTGATGCCTGGCGTCTGGCGGATTATTACGCCGAAAATCGCCAGTTTTTAAAACCCTGGGAACCCGTAAGGGATGAAAGCCACTGCTTTCCTTCTGGCTGGCAGGCACGTCTGAATATGATTGCCGAGTTTCATAAGCAGGGAACGGCTTTTTATTTCGCGCTCCTGGACCAGGAAGAAAAAGAAATCATCGGGATCGCCAATTTTTCCAACGTGGTGCGCGGATCGTTCCACGCCTGTTATCTCGGCTATTCTATTGGTCAAAAATGGCAAGGGCAGGGACTGATGTTTGAAGCGCTAACCTCCGCCATTCGCTACATGCAACGAACCCAGCATATTCATCGCATTATGGCCAACTACATGCCGCACAATCAGCGCAGCGGCGATCTGCTGGCGCGTCTGGGATTTGAAAAAGAAGGCTACGCAAAATCGTATTTGCTGATCGATGGCGAGTGGCGTGACCACGTGCTGACGGCGTTAACCACCAAAGAATGGACCGCAGGTCGATAAGGATAAAAAATGAAATATCAGTTAACCGCTACGGAAGCGCGCGTCATTGGCTGTCTGCTGGAAAAACAGGTGACAACGGCGGAGCAATATCCGCTGTCGGTAAATGCCGTCACCCTGGCCTGTAACCAAAAATCCAACCGCGAGCCAGTGCTCAACCTGAGCGAGCACGACGTCCAGGATCATCTGGATGCGCTGGTAAAACGCCATTATCTGCGCACCGTCAGCGGATTCGGCAATCGCGTCACCAAATACGAGCAGCGTTTTTGTAATTCCGAGTTTGGTGACCTCAAGTTCAGCCCCGCTGAAGTCGCGATCGTCACCACGTTACTGCTACGCGGCGCACAAACGCCGGGTGAATTGCGATCACGCGCCTCGCGAATGCATGAATTTAGCGATATGCAGGAGGTGGAACAGACGCTGGAAAATCTCGCCTCGCGCGACGACGGCCCATTTGTCATGCGTCTGCCACGCGAGCCGGGTAAACGTGAAAGTCGCTTTATGCATTTATTTAGTGGTGATGTAGAAACCTTGGTCAACGTGGCGGAAGCCGTGTCACCCGTAGAGGACGAATCGCTGGCCGCCCGTGTTGACGCGCTCGAAACGGAAGTCGCTGAGCTGAAACAGCGCCTGGATTCCTTGCTGGCACATTTAGGAGAATAACCATGACAAAACTTCGCATTGGCGTTGTCGGGCTGGGCGGAATCGCGCAAAAAGCGTGGCTACCCGTTTTGGGTGCCGCAACGGACTGGACGCTGGCGGGAGCATGGTCTCCCACGCGGGCGAAAGCTCTGCAAATTTGTGAGACCTGGCGGATGCCCTACGCCGTTTCTCTGCTTGATCTGGCGCGCGAGTGCGATGCGGTGTTTGTCCACACCTCGACGGCTTCGCATTATCAGGTGGTCACTGCACTGTTAAACGCAGGCGTGCATGTTTGCGTGGATAAGCCACTGGCGGAAAATGTGTCGGACGCAGAGCGCCTCATTGAGCTGGCCGCGCGTAAAAACCTGACGCTCATGGTCGGGTTTAACCGTCGTTTCTCGCCGGTCTATCAGGATTTGAAAGCGCAGTTGGGCAGCGCTGCGTCGCTGCGTATGGATAAGCATCGCACCGACAGTATCGGCCCGAACGATATGCGCTTTACGCTGCTGGACGACTATCTGCATGTGATCGACACCGCGCTGTGGCTGGCGGACGGTAACGCCCAACTCAACAGCGGTACGCTGCAAACCAACGGGCACGGTGAGATGGTTTATGCCGAACACCATTTTTCCGTTGACCATGTGCAGGTGACGACCAGCATGCATCGTCGCGCGGGCAGTCAGCGTGAATCGGTGCAGGCCGTGACGGAGGGGGCGTTGTATGACATCACCGATATGCGGGAATGGCGTGAAGAAAAGGGCAGCGGCGTGATAACCCGTCCGATTGCCAGCTGGCAAAGTACGCTCGAGCAGCGCGGCTTCGCCGGATGTGCGCGTCACTTCATTGAGTGCGTACAAAATCAGACGGTTCCTGAAACCTCGGGTGAGCAAGCGATCATGGCCCAGCGCATCATTGAAAAGCTCTGGCGCGAGGCAATGACCGAATGAAAACGGTTTAATCCCCGTCACATCTGCGGATAGTAATTCGCATAAATACGGGTAGACTAAGCGCTTCTTTTAACGCCTGCATTGCAGGCGTTTTGCCGTGTGGTAGTGGAAATTCACGTTAATGAACTTATTAAAATCGCTGGCGGCCGTCAGCTCGATGACCATGTTTTCTCGCGTGCTGGGTTTTGCCCGCGACGCGATAGTGGCAAGGGTCTTTGGTGCAGGCATGGCAACCGACGCCTTTTTTGTGGCATTCAAATTACCCAATCTTCTGCGCCGTATTTTCGCAGAAGGCGCATTTTCCCAGGCGTTTGTCCCGATCCTGGCAGAGTACAAAAGCAAGCAGGGTGAAGACGCCACCCGCGTGTTTGTCTCCTACGTTTCGGGCTTGCTGACGCTGGCGCTGGCGATCGTGACGGTCGTCGGGATGCTGGCTGCTCCGTGGGTCATCATGGTGACTGCGCCAGGCTTTGCCGACACGGCGGATAAATTCGCCCTGACCTCGCAACTGTTGCGTATCACCTTTCCTTATATTCTGCTGATTTCACTGGCCTCGCTGGTGGGGGCGATCCTCAACACCTGGAACCGATTTTCGGTCCCGGCGTTTGCGCCGACGTTTTTGAACGTCAGCATGATTGGTTTTGCCCTGTTTGCCGCACCGCACTTTAACCCTCCCGTGCTGGCGCTGGCGTGGGCGGTTACCGTCGGCGGCGTGCTGCAGTTGGCTTATCAACTTCCGCATCTGAAAAAAATCGGCATGCTGGTGCTGCCGCGCATTAACTTCCGCGATGCGGGTGCGATGCGCGTTATTAAGCAGATGGGACCGGCGATTCTCGGCGTTTCTGTGAGCCAGATCTCCCTGATTATCAACACCATTTTTGCCTCGTTCCTGGTGTCGGGGTCGGTGTCATGGATGTATTATGCCGATCGTCTGATGGAGTTTCCGTCTGGCGTGCTGGGCGTGGCGCTGGGCACCATTTTGTTGCCGTCGCTTTCCCGAAGCTTTGCCAGCGGAAATCATGACGAGTATTGTCGCTTGATGGACTGGGGCTTACGCCTGTGCTTTTTGCTGGCGTTGCCCAGTGCGGTCGCGCTGGGCATCTTGGCAAAACCGCTGACCGTCTCATTATTCCAGTACGGGAAATTCAGCGCGTTTGATGCCCTGATGACCCAGCGCGCATTAGTGGCGTATTCCGTGGGTCTGATGGGGTTGATCGTCGTGAAAGTGTTGGCGCCGGGCTTCTATTCCCGTCAGGACATTAAAACGCCGGTCAAAATCGCCATCGTGACGCTTATCCTGACGCAGGTGATGAACCTGATCTTTATCGGTCCGCTGAAACACGCCGGTTTGTCGCTGTCGATTGGTCTTGGCGCATGCCTGAACGCTGGTTTGCTGTACTGGCAATTGCGTAAGCAAAACATCTTCACGCCGCAGCCGGGCTGGATGAGCTTCCTGATTCGTCTGGTGATTGCGGTTCTGGTGATGGCTGCAGCGCTAGTGGGAATGATGTACGTGATGCCTGAATGGTCAAACGGCACCATGCTGTTCCGTCTGCTGCGCCTGATGGCGGTAGTGGTGGTGGGAATGGCGGCCTATTTCGCCACGCTGGCGGTACTCGGTTTTAAAGTGAAAGAGTTTGCCCGCCGAACAGTATAGACGACGAAAGGGGAGCCACCTGCTGGTGCTCCCCGTCGTCTGTCTAATCGCGAAGGCGATTAAATCGAAATCTTTTTACCACCGCTGCGCGAGCTGGCCGTCTGGCCATTAGCGCCATACAGTCCAGGCTCCTGATGAGGTTTTAACACCTCGAGCGCCTGCTGATTGCGTTCAATCTGCCCCTCCAACAGCCAGCCGTTGTGCTGGTTGAGATCGCGAAGGTGCTGAGTTTTCTCAGTAATAGTCTGCCAGCGCTCAGCGATATCATCATTCGCGCTACGTCGCGGGTCTTGCTCCGCACGACGCTGTTGTTCCAGGTAATCCAGGGTTGCCAACAGCGAGCTTTTATCTTCAGTAATACGCTGCAAAGCGCTACCGGTAAAATGTCCCATGGACAGCTGCTGCTGTTCGGCATCCATTACCGTCTTCAGATCGTTCAGGACTACCGTCATCTGATCCAATATTTCTGACAGTCGACTCATACGGTTATTTACTCTGTAAGAAGCTCTGCGTTTCCTGAAGCAATGCATCAGCAATTTTGCTGGTGTCCATCTTCAATTCGCCGTTACGAATAGCTGCTTTCAGCGATTCGACACGTTCGACGTTGATATCATTTGTTGCAGGCTGCATCAGTTTTGACTGCCCATCACTGAGGGTGACGCTGGCGCTGGTGCTGCTCGCCGTGGACGATTTTTCTGCGCGTGCTTTCAGCACTGGCGCGTCATTCGTTTCACGAGGTTGTACAGTGCTAACCGGTTTCAGGGGCGATGTACGATCAATGCTCATAGTGTTGTCCTCATAGAGGTTCGCGGCGTTGGCGCCTGACATCATCATTTGTTAATTATTTATCGGCAGGTGTCGTGAAATCTTTAAAAAGATTATAGGTTAATCAGAATAATCCCATCAGAACCAACGGTTCCGCTTACAACCTGGCCGGAGGACATCCTCACGCGAGCATTTTGAGCGACGGCTGCGTTGTTTAACGCCTGGCCTTCGCTGTTCACACTAAATCCGTCCCCATTGGCGATAACCATGACGCGTTGCCCTGCTTTTACGCGCCATGCTTGACGCAGCATCGACAGTTGTATCGCTTGTCCTGGCGCTAAATCGCGCAGGCTAACGGAGTCTTGCGCCTGATTAATATCAAGCATAGTGCGCGGCGGGAGCTGATCCAGTCGACCGCGTTTTAATTCCACGCTGGTCGTCTGCAACACGCTTCCGCGGGCAATGGGCTGGGCGGCGACGACATAGTTGCCGGTCGCCTGCACGTTCACCTGTAAAAAGCGCTTTTCGTTGTTACAGCGCGCCAGCACGTTCACATTGCCCCACAGTTTTGTGGTGCCGGTGATGCTGAGCGCTGGTTGATCGCAGGAGGGCAGGAGATTGGGCTGCGTGCGGACAGTCACCGTCACCTCATCACTAAAGCCGGCCAGACGCTGGGCAAAAAACGCCGTCAGTTGGGCATTCAGATCCTGAGCCTGCGTCAGAGGACTTAAAAGTAAGAGGGTTGCGGCTAAGCCACTTTTGAACGACAGCATCACACATTCCCGCGGTTCCTGGATTTGAGACGATTCTACCCTTTAGGCTTTTTCTTCAACGCGACAAATAGCGACGCATTTTGCGTGTATTCCGTCGATAAGGTGTACGGGTTGAGTTTTAAGCTACATGCTGAAATTTCGCCATCAGCGGAGAAGACATGCTCGATAAACTCGACGCCTCGTTACGTTTTCAACAGGAAGCGCTCAACCTGCGCGCTCAGCGGCAAGAAGTGTTGGCCGGCAACATCGCGAATGCGGATACCCCCGGGTATCAGGCGCGCGATATGGATTTTTCCAGTGAGCTTAAAAAAGTGATGGAGCGTGGCCGCGCGGAAGGGACCGGTGTTGCCCTTGCATTGACGTCTTCGCGTCACATCCCCGCTCAGGCCATGACTGCCCCATCTACCGATTTACTTTACCGCATTCCCGACCAGCCATCCCTTGACGGTAACACCGTTGATATGGACCGGGAGCGCACTCAATTTGCCGATAACAGCCTGAAATATCAGACGGGCCTGACCGTTCTCGGCGGACAAATTAGAAGCATGCAGAGCGTTCTGCAGGGAGGCAACTAATTCATGGCCTTACTGAACATTTTTGATATCGCCGGTTCGGCGTTGACTGCCCAGTCCCAGCGTCTGAACGTTGCCGCCAGTAACATGGCGAACGCCGACAGTGTGACCGGACCAGACGGTCAGCCTTATCGTGCAAAACAGGTTGTCTTTCAGGTCGATGCTGCGCCGGGCGCGGCAACGGGCGGCGTGAAAGTCTCCAGTGTGGTTGAGAGCCAGGCACCTGACAAACTGGTATTTGAGCCGGGCAATCCGCTGGCTGATGCGAACGGTTACGTCAAAATGCCAAACGTCGACGTCGTCGGCGAGATGGTGAACACCATGTCCGCTTCCCGTAGCTATCAGGCGAACGTTGAAGTGCTCAATACCGTCAAGAGCATGATGCTCAAAACGCTCACTCTCGGACAGTAAAGGAGACACGAATGTCTATCTCCGTCAAAGTGAATGACCCGACTAACTCCGGCGTCGCAGGCACCAGCAGTACCAGCGGTTCTAAATCCCTGACGGGAAACAGCGCATCCGACCTACAAGGCAGCTTTTTAACGCTGCTGGTTGCGCAGCTGAAGAACCAGGACCCGACCAACCCAATGCAGAACAACGAACTGACCACGCAGCTTGCGCAGATCAGTACCGTGAGCGGCATCGAGAAGCTCAACACCACACTCGGCTCAGTGTCGGGTCAGCTTAATGATAGCCAGTCACTGCAAGCCAGTAACCTGATTGGCCACGGTGTGATGATCCCAGGGACCACTATCCTGGCAGGGACCAGCACGACCGAAGGCAATAGCACCACTACCACCACGCCGTTTGGCGTTGAGTTGCAGCAGACAGCCGATAAAGTCACCGCAACAATCACCAACAAAGATGGCGTCGCTGTTCGCGTCATCGATATCGGTGAGCTGAAAGCTGGCGTCCATACCTTTAGTTGGGATGGCAAATTGACTGACGGTACCACCGCGCCAAACGGTTCTTATAAAGTCGCGATTTCCGCCAGCAACGGAGCAAATCAACTGGTGGCGCAGCCACTGCAGTTCGCACTGGTGCAAGGTGTCACGCGTGGCGCTGATGGCAACAAACTGGATTTGGGTACTTCTGGTACCACTACGCTCGACGAAGTTCGGCAGATTATTTAAGCCTTAATACTTATCAGGAGTAACTCATGGCCTTTTCACAAGCGGTCAGCGGCCTGAATGCCGCTGCCACCAACCTGGACGTCATTGGTAACAACATTGCCAACTCCGCGACCTATGGTTTCAAATCCGGTACGGCGTCTTTTGCAGATATGTTTGCCGGTTCCAAAATCGGTCTGGGCGTAAAAGTTGCAGGTATCACCCAGGACTTTAACGACGGCACAACGACCAACACCGGTCGTGGACTGGACGTTGCCATCAGCCAGAACGGTTTCTTCCGTATGGTTGATGCCAACGGTTCTGTTTTTTACAGCCGCAACGGCCAGTTCAAGCTGGATGAAAACCGTAACATCGTCAACATGCAGGGTCTGCAGTTAACGGGCTATCCGGTTGCAGGTACGCCACCGACCATCCAGACCGGTGCAAACCCACAGGCGATTACTATTCCGAATACGCTGATGGCGGCAAAGTCCACCACCACCGCTTCTCAGCAGATCAACCTGAACTCAACGGATGCCGCTCCGTCAAAAGCCTTTAATGTTGCAGATACCTCTGACCCAGATTCTTACAACAAGAAAGGCACCGTGACTGTCTATGACAGCCAGGGTAATGCGCACAACATGAATCTGTTCTATGTCAAAGACACTGCCGCGAACAGCTGGAAGGTTTACTCCCAGGATGCGAGCGTACCGGGTAGCGCAGCAACACTGGCTACCACGTTGACCTTCTCTGCCAGCGGTGTGTTGACCGCGGGCGGTCAGGTTAACGTGACAACGGGGACTATCCCTGGTGCTACACCTGCGACATTTGCACTGAGCTTTGCTAACTCCATGCAGCAGAACACCGGTGCGAACAACATCGTGGCAACTAACCAGAACGGCTACAAGCCGGGTGACCTGGTGAGCTACCAGATCAACGACGACGGTACCGTTGTGGGGAACTACTCCAACGAACAGAATCAGGTTCTGGGTCAGATCGTGCTGGCAAACTTCGCCAACAACGAAGGCCTGAAATCCGAAGGTGATAACGTCTGGACGGCAACGCAGTCTTCCGGCGTGGCGCTGCTGGGTACAGCAGGAACCGGTAACTTTGGTTCGTTGACCAACGGTGCACTGGAAGCGTCGAACGTGGATCTGAGTAAAGAACTGGTGAACATGATCGTCGCGCAGCGTAACTATCAGTCGAACGCGCAGACCATCAAAACCCAGGATCAGATCCTCAACACGCTGGTCAACCTGCGTTAATCGTCTAACGGGATGATGTAATGGATCACGCAATATATACCGCGATGGGCGCAGCCAGTCAGACGCTGAATCAGCAGGCTGTGACCGCCAGTAACCTGGCGAACGCCTCTACGCCGGGCTTTCGTGCACAGCTTAATGCGATGCGCGCGGTCCCGGTCGAAGGGCTGACGCTGCCAACGCGTACGTTGGTTATCGCCTCTACGCCGGGTGCCGATATGACGCCTGGCCAAATGGATTACACCTCACGTCCGCTGGACGTGGCGCTCCAGCAGGACGGTTGGCTGGCGGTGCAAGCGGCTGACGGTACGGAAGGTTATACCCGTAACGGTAATATCCAGGTCGATTCCACAGGGCAGTTGACGATTCAGGGTCACCCGGTCATCGGCGAGTCGGGTCCGCTGACGGTGCCGGAAGGTTCGGAAATCACCATCGCGGCAGACGGGACCATTTCGGCCCTGAACCCTGGCGATCCTCCGAATACCGTGGCGCCGGTTGGCAAACTGAAGCTGGTGAAAGCGGAAGGCAATGAAGTGACGCGCGGTGATGACGGACTCTTCCGTACCAGCGCGTCGGCACTGGCCGCACGTGGTGCGACATTGCAGCCCGATCCGAGCATCCGCATCATGTCTGGCGTTCTGGAAGGCAGTAACGTTAAACCCGTTGCCGCCATGACCGATATGATTGCCAGCGCGCGTCGTTTCGAAATGCAAATGAAGGTTATCACCAGCGTTGATGAAAACGCCGGACGTGCTAACCAACTGCTGTCTATGAGTTAACAGGATTTCTTATGATCAGCTCTTTATGGATCGCGAAAACGGGTCTTGACGCACAGCAAACCAACATGGATGTCATCGCCAACAACCTGGCGAACGTCAGCACCAATGGTTTCAAGCGTCAGCGTGCCGTGTTCGAAGATTTGCTTTATCAAACCATTCGTCAGCCGGGCGCGCAGTCGTCTGAGCAGACAACGCTGCCGTCAGGCCTGCAGATTGGTACGGGCGTGCGTCCGGTTGCGACCGAACGTCTGCACAGCCAGGGTAACCTGTCTCAGACCAACAACAGCAAAGACGTTGCCATTAAAGGCCAGGGGTTCTTCCAGGTGCAGTTGCCTGATGGCACCTCGGCGTATACGCGCGACGGTTCTTTCCAGGTGGATCAGAATGGTCAGCTGGTGACGGCGGGCGGCTTCCAGGTTCAGCCTGCGATCACCATTCCGGCTAACTCCCTGAGCATTACCATCGGACGTGATGGCGTGGTGAGCGTGACGCAACAGGGGCAGGCAGCGCCTGTTCAGGTTGGCCAGCTTAACCTGACGACCTTTATGAACGACACCGGTCTGGAAAGCATTGGTGAAAACCTCTACACGGAAACCCAGTCCTCGGGTGCGCCTAACGAAAGTACGCCTGGCCTGAACGGCTCAGGTTTGCTGTATCAGGGTTATGTAGAAACGTCTAACGTCAACGTGGCGGAAGAGCTGGTGAATATGATCCAGGTTCAACGCGCGTATGAAATTAACAGTAAAGCAGTGTCGACGACCGACCAGATGCTGCAGAAACTGACGCAACTCTAAGGGGTAGTCCGGTGCGGTAAACGCTGCATCGGACCCCTGTTTTCGAAGATGAAGGTAATGCAAAAAAACGCGGCGTTTCGTTATCCAATAGTGACTGTTCTGGCCGTAACCCTCAGCGGTTGCGCCTTGATCCCGTCGAAACCTTTGGTGCAGGGTGCGACTACCGCCCAACCGATCCCAGGCCCTACGCCTGTGGTGAACGGTTCTATTTTCCAGACCGCACAGCCTATTAACTACGGCTACCAGCCGCTGTTTGAAGATCGCCGCCCACGTAACATTGGCGATACGTTGACAATCCAGCTGCAGGAAAACGTCAGTGCGAGCAAAAGCTCCTCGGCAAACGCCAGCCGCGATGGAAAAACCAATTTTGGCTTTGATACCGTTCCACGCTATCTGCAGGGCCTGTTTGGTAATGCCCGCGCCGATGTCGAAGCATCTGGCGGCAATAGCTTTAATGGTAAAGGTGGCGCAAACGCCAGCAATACCTTCAGCGGGACGCTGACCGTGACAGTTGACCAGGTTCTGGCCAACGGCAATTTACATGTTGTGGGTGAAAAACAGATCGCCATCAATCAGGGCACTGAGTTCATTCGCTTCTCCGGTGTGGTTAACCCTCGCACCATCAGTGGCAGCAACACCGTGCCGTCCACTCAGGTGGCGGATGCGCGTATTGAATACGTCGGAAACGGCTATATCAATGAAGCGCAGAATATGGGTTGGCTGCAACGTTTCTTCCTTAATTTATCGCCGATGTAAGCAAGGTGACCTATGTTTAAAACCCTTTTCGGAATGGTGTTGGTACTCGTGGCGACGTTCGCCCAGGCTGACCGTATTCGCGATCTCACCAGTGTACAGGGCGTACGAGCAAACTCACTGATCGGCTACGGCCTGGTCGTCGGCCTGGACGGTACGGGCGACCAGACCACCCAGACGCCTTTCACCACGCAAAGTTTGAATAACATGCTTTCCCAGCTCGGTATTACGGTACCGGCAGGGACGAATATGCAGCTGAAAAACGTGGCGGCGGTGATGATCACCGCCTCCTACCCGGCGTTTGCCCGACAGGGCCAAACCATCGATGTGGTGGTTTCGTCGATGGGTAACGCGAAAAGCCTGCGCGGCGGAACGTTGCTGATGACCCCTTTGAAAGGGGTGGATAGCCAGGTTTATGCGCTGGCGCAAGGCAACATTTTTGTCGGCGGTGCGGGTGCATCAGCAGGCGGAAGCAGCGTGCAGGTCAACCAGCTGAACGGCGGTCGCATTACAAACGGTGCGATTATCGAGCGTGAACTGCCGACCCAGTTTGGCGCAGGCGACACCATCAATCTTCAACTGAATAATGAAGACTTCACGATGGCGCAGCAGATTGCCGACACCATTAACCGCAGCCGTGGCTACGGCAGCGCGACGGCGCTGGATGCGCGCACCGTGCAGATCCGTACCTCCAGCGGCAGCAGCAATCAGGTGCGTATGCTGGCGGATATCCAGAATATGGAAGTCAACGTTCCGCTTCAGGATGCCAAAGTGATCATCAACTCGCGTACGGGTTCGGTGGTGATGAACCGCGAAGTGACGCTGGATAGCTGTGCCGTGGCACAGGGTAACCTCTCCATCAGCGTGAACCGCTCGGCGCAAGTCAGCCAGCCGGATACGCCATTTGGTGGTGGACAGACTGTCGTCACGCCACAAACGCAGATTGATATGCGCCAGAGCGGTGGTTCACTGCAAACCGTGCGTTCGAGCGCCAATCTGAACAACGTCGTGCGTGCCTTGAATGCGCTGGGTGCGACACCGATGGATTTGATGTCGATTTTGCAGTCCATGCAAAGTGCGGGCTGTCTGCGCGCCAAACTGGAAATCATCTAATGCTGAGCGATAGCAAACTGATGGCAAGTGCGGCCTGGGATGCCCAGTCGCTCAACGAACTGAAAACCAAAGCGGGACAAGACCAGGCGGCTAACCTCCGCCCGGTTGCCCGCCAGGTGGAAGGGATGTTTGTGCAGATGATGTTGAAAAGCATGCGTGAAACGTTACCGAAAGATGGAATGTTCAGCAGCGATTCAACGCGTCTCTACACAAGCATGTATGACCAGCAGGTTGCTCAGCAAATGACGTCCGGGAAGGGGCTTGGCCTCGCCGATATGATTGTGAAACAGATGCAGGCGGCTCAGGGGATTCAACCCGAAGAGCAGACGCAGCAGGTTCCGATGAAGTTTGACCTGGAAACGGTGACGACCTATCAGAACCAGGCGCTCACGCAGATGGTGCGTAAGGCGATGCCGAAGCCTGCAGAAAGTAACGATGAGGCGCTCTCCGGCGACAGTAAAGATTTCCTCGCCCAACTTTCGCTGCCAGCGCGTCTGGCCAGTGAACAGAGTGGGGTGCCACATCACCTGATTCTGGCGCAGGCAGCGCTCGAATCAGGGTGGGGCCAGCGACAGATTCGCCGCGAAAATGGCGAGCCGAGCTTTAATATTTTTGGTGTTAAAGCTTCTTCTGGCTGGAAAGGCCCGACGACAGAAATCACGACGACAGAATATGAAAACGGCGCGGCGGTGAAGATCAAAGCCAAATTCCGCGTCTACAGCTCTTATCTCGAAGCCCTCTCAGATTATGTAAGCATCTTGAGCCGAAATCCGCGCTATGCGGCTGTCACCAATGCCGCGACGGCAGAGCAGGGCGCGCAAGCATTGCAAAATGCAGGCTATGCGACCGACCCGCAATATGCCCATAAACTGACGAACATGATTCAACAGCTTAAATCCATGGGCGAGAAGGTCAGCAAAGCCTATAGCAACGATCTCGAAAATTTATTCTAAAGACTCAAGTTTGTGCTTCGGCTGTCGATAATCCTTATCAGGACCCGTGTCTGAAAGTTTAAAAGGAACCTCAATGTCCAGTTTGATTAACAGCGCTATGAGTGGCCTCAGTGCGGCTCAGGCCTCACTGAATACAGTCAGTAATAACATTTCCAGCTATAACGTGGCAGGTTATACCCGTCAGACCACCGTGCTGGGTGCAGCAAACAGTACGTTGACGGGCGGCGGTTGGGTCGGTAACGGCGTGTACGTTAATGGCGTACAGCGAGAATACGATGCGTTCATCACCAATCAGCTGCGCGCTGCGCAGAACCAAAGCAGCGGGCTGACCACGCGCTATCAGCAGATGGCAAAAATTGACGACGTGCTGTCTGATACCACGAAATCTCTTTCTACGACGTTGCAGGGTTTCTTTACTAGCCTGCAAACGTTGGTCAGTAATGCGGAAGATCCCGCTGCGCGCCAGACAGTGCTTGGAAAAGCCGATGGCCTGGTCAATCAGTTTAAGGTGACCGACCAGTATCTGCGCGACCAGGATAAGCAGGTTAACACTGCGATTGCGACCAGCGTCGATCAGATCAACGCTTATGCGACGCAGATTGCTACCCTCAACGACCAGATTTCACGTCTGACCGGTGTGGGTGCAGGCGCCTCCCCAAATAATCTGCTCGATCAGCGTGACCAGTTGGTCAGCGAATTGAATCAGATTGTCGGTGTGGACGTCTCTGTACAGGACGGCGGCACGTACAACGTATCATTCGGGAACGGCTACACCCTGGTGCAGGGCAGTTCCGTCACTAAGCTGGCGGCAATGCCTTCAAATGCCGATCCTGCCCGTATGACTGTGGCGTATGTCGATCCTGCGGCGGGTAATGTTGAGATTCCTGATAAGGCGCTAAACACCGGATCGCTGGGTGGCTTGATTACCTTCCGTAATGAAGATCTGGATAAGACGCGTAATAACCTTAATCAGATGGCGCTTGCGTTTGCTGATTCCATGAACCAGCAGCATGAAAAAGGTTTTGATGCCAACCATGATGCGGGTGGAAAATTGTTCAGTTTCGGTACGCCATCCGTTATGGAAAATGGCAAAAACACCGGAAGTGCGACCGTTACCGCGACCATCGATGACAGTTCAAAAGTTCAGGCGACCGACTACAAACTGGAATTCAACGGTTCTGACTGGACGGTCACGCGTCTGTCAGACAAAACCACGTTTACCGCAACCCCGGATGCTAGTGGGGATATGACATTTGATGGCGTTAAAATTAACGTCAGCGGTGCAGCGGCTAATAAAGACAGTTTTGTGGTTAAGCCGGTCGTCGACACCATCGTCAATATGGAACTTCTGATTAAAGATGAGTCCAAACTGGCGATGGCTTCGGACGCGACAGCAGGCGAGAGCGATAACCGTAACGGCAAGGCACTGCTTGCACTGCAAACTACCAAAACTGTCGGTGGAAATAAAAGCTATAACGATGCCTACGCCGCGTTGGTCAGTTCCGTGGGTAGCCAGACGGCTGCACTGAAGACCAGCAGCGCGACCAAGACCAACGTGGTGACACAGCTTAGCAATCAGCAGCAGTCGATTTCTGGCGTGAACCTCGATGAAGAGTACGGCAATTTGCAGCGCTTCCAGCAATATTACCTGGCGAATGCGCAGGTTCTGCAAACAGCCAGTACCCTTTTCGACGCCATCATTAATATTCGCTAAGGCCGAGGTAAAAAATGCGCATTAGCACTCAAATGATGTACCAGCAAAATATGCGTGGGATTACTGAATCCCAGAGCAAATGGCTGGGTTACGGTGAGCAAATGGCCACCGGCAAACGCGTTAATCGTCCGTCTGATGATGCCATCGCCTCCTCGCAGGCCATTGTGCTTTCTCAGGCGCAATCGCAGAACGAACAATATAAGCTGGGTCGCACCTTTGCGAAACAGAAGGTCTCGCTGGAAGATAACGTGTTAAACCAGGTTAACGTGGCGATCACCAGTGCCCAGGAAAAAATCGTTTATGCCGGTAACGGTACGCTGAGCGATGATGACCGTCTTTCACTGGCGTCTGATTTGAAGGGTATCCGCGATCAACTGATGAACCTGGCGAACTCCACAGATGGTAACGGTCGTTTTATTTTCGCGGGCTATAAGACAGAGACCGCGCCGTTCGACTCGGCGACGGGGACCTATAGCGGCGGAACTGAACCTATTACTCAGCAAGTGGATTCTGCGCGCAATATGGCTATCAGTCATACCGGTAAGCAGATCTTCGAAAGCATCACCAGCAACGCGCAGGAAGTGCCGGGCGGCGGTTTTGGTGAACAGAACATGTTTAAAATTCTCGACACCGCTATCGCCGCGTTGAAGGTGCCAGTAGACACAGATTCAGGTGCTGCTGCTACGCAGAAAGAGGCTCTGCAAACCGCAGCCGTCGGCATTAAGAATACCCAGAATAATGTGCTGACTGTCGTTGCGGACGTCGGGACGAAGCTGAATGAACTCGATACGCTGGATTCATTGGGAGCTGATCGTACGCTGGGACAAACCCAGCAGATGAGCGACCTGGTTGATGTTGACTGGAACGCGGCGATTTCGTCTTACACCATGCAGCAAGCAGCGCTCCAGGCTTCGTATAAAGCGTTTACGGATATGCAGGGAATGTCTCTGTTCCAGCTGAACAGATAACAAAATTGACCTCTTAGAACATGTCTTGAAACTGGATATGTTTTGTCTGCCCAACCCGGAATTCCGGATTGGGCTTTTTTTTATCGATTTTGTGCCTGAACAGCAACCACTCGCGCACCCTCAATCAGACGGATCAGCAGTGCTATTGCGCCACACACCGTTGCCAGTGCTATCACGCCGGACCAGCCTACCATCGCGTACACTTTGCTTCCTAACGCTGAGCCAAGCGCCATGCCGATAAAGATAACCGTGAACAACAGGGCATTGAGACGTCCACGGGCCTGCGGTTCGAGGCTGTAAACCAGATTCTGGTGTGCAACCAGGCTTGACTGCAGACCGAGATCAAAGCCCACGGCGGAGACGGCAATCAGGATTAGCTGTCCGCTGGTGCCCAGCGCTGGCATTAAAAACATCAGTGCGAAGGATACGGTCACTAGTGCTGCGCCCAGTTGTGTCACTTTGGCCGCGCCGAGTCTGTCGGCCAGACCACCCGCCAAGGGAGCGGCTAACGCACCTGCTGCGCCTGCAATCCCGAATCCACCGGCCACCGCGCTGCCAAGGTGATAGCGGTCTAACAGCATGACCGCCAGCGTTGACCAGAAAGCGCTAAAGGCAATCGACAAAAACCCTTGTGCCAGCGCGGCACGACGCAGGGCAGGATAGCGACGCCACAGATGTTCCATCGAACGCAGCAATGCCGGGTAGCTCAGCGTGGAATGAATCGCAAAGCGCGGTAAGACAGCCCACATCACTACGCCGATAATCGCGATGCTCCCTGCCGCCAGCTGATACATCACGCGCCAGCCGAAGGCTTCACCAACCACACCGCTGACGGTACGAGACAGGAGAATGCCCAGGAGTAAACCGGTCATCACGGTACCGACGGTTTTACCCTGCTTCCCTTCCGGTGCGAGAATGGCTGCCGCAGGAACGATATCTTGCGCCATAGTCGCGGCCATGCCGATCAGTAAGCTGGTGAACAGTAACGAGTGAAGCTGTTCAGTCAGGCTGCATCCGAGAAGAAACAGCGCCAGCGCCGCACTTTTGAAAAGGATTAATGCGCGGCGATCGTGTCTGTCACCAAGGGGAAGCAGGAACAGAATACCCAGTGCGTAACCCGCTTGCGTTAATGTGGGGACCAGCCCCATGCCAGCGATACTCAGATGAAGATCTGCGCCCATCAGAGGCAGAAGCGGTTGTGCATAGTAAATTGATGCAACGCTGAAACCTGCGCCAATGGCGAGGATAAAAATAGTCCAGCGGCTGGTTTGTGTAGCGATGGCTGCGTTCATTGGGTGTACCTCATTCATGGAATGAGGCTATTTTTGCGCAATCCCGCTTGAGGCGGTAGCCAGTAGGGTGGTAAAACATTTATACGCATAACGTATAGCCACGAGCAAAATGAAAAGAACTGAGCGTATAGATAGAGTGGAGCTGATGCGTACATTTATTCGCATCGTGGAGTCGGGTTCGCTCTCGGCTGCGGCAAGACAGCTCGACACCACACAGGCGACCGTCAGTCGGCGCTTGCAGTCCCTGGAAACGCTGCTCGGCGTCCGGCTGTTACTTCGCACCACCCACGCGATGAAATTAACCGACGATGGCGAGCGCTGCTATCACCATGCAAGGCGGGTAATCGACAGCTGGCTGGCGCTGGAAGATGAAGTGGGTCAAGCCGAAGATGAGCCGGTGGGGATTTTACGCGTACGCGCGCCGCATGCGTTTGGCCAGGAACAGTTGTTGCCACCGTTGATGCAGTTTCTGACCCGCTACCCACAGCTCTCAATCGAGTGGAAACTCAATGACAGATCGGTTGATTTTCTCAGCGATGATATCGACTGTGCGATTCGCGTGGGAGCCGAAGTCGATCCTGCCACGGTGTCCGTCTTGCTTGCCGAAGTTCCCCGCAGCGTTGTTGCGTCTCCAGCGCTGCTGGCGCAGTTCGCTACGCCAGTGCATCCCGACGATCTCAGCGCGTTGCCGTGGGTGGCGCTCAGCACTTTTTATCATCAGCATATTGAGCTATTCAAAGGAGGGCTTATAGAGCCGACGCGCGTCGCTATTTCGCCTCGCCTGAGCACCGACAGCTTATATGTCGCGCGAAACACTGCGCTGATGGGGCTGGGTGTGGCAGCGGTGTCAAGCTGGACGGTGGAAGAGGATATTCGCCAGGGAAGGCTGGTTCATCTTTTGCCTGACTGGCAACCCGCCCCTTTGCCGGTACACCTGGTTTATCCGTGGTCGCGTTATTATCCGGCACGATTAAGACGATTTCTGGAGATGATGCGAGAGGTCATGCCGCAGATGGCGGGTATGCGAAAGCCACTCGCGTAGCCATTTCAGGCAATAAAAAAGCCGACCATGAGGTCGGCTTTTCATTAGGGCTGCGAATTACTCAGCAGACTGCGGACGTGTTGCCGGCGCAGTTGCCTGATGAGTAGCGCTGTGACCACCCGCAGAACCTTTACCTTTGAAATCGAACGCAGGACGCACCCAGTCACTCTGACGTGGCGCTTCTGGCTGATATTCCGGTGCTGGAGCACGCGTCATCGGCGCTGTCGCGTAGTGATTACCGACAACAGCAGTTGCAGCTGGTTGTGGCTTCACCTCAACAACAGGCTGCTCAACAACAACGGCTGGCGCAGGTTGTTCAGCTTCAGCGACAACATCTGCCACGGCTTCAGATTCCACTTCCACTTCTGCCACAACGTCTGCTTTCACTTCGGCAACAGCAGGCTGTTCCACGAACGTGTCAGTTGGAGTCGCAAGTTCAGCGGCTTCAGCGATTTGCTCAGCAACAGCAGCATCTTCTTGCGCGATAACCTGAGGTTGAGCATCAACCGGCGCTGCGATCACTTCCGGATGCGTAGTTTCAACTTCAACCGTTTCAACCGCCTGCGGCTCAGCTACGACGTGTTGCACTTCTTCAACCGCAACAGGCGCAGCGACCATTGGCTCAACGGTTTCAACTGCAGTCTGCTCTTCAAATTGCTGATCCTGAGGACGGGCAATCGGATAGCGGATCCACACTTTACCGGAGGCCATTTCTGGCGACACGCAGGCAACGGCCATTGGCATCGGTGACTGCGTTGGGTAACGCTCGTCACGATAGCGACGACGACGCTGACCGCTCACGCGCAGGTGGCGCGGAGAGCGACGGGAACGACGTGGCATACCATTGTTATCACGCGCTTCCGCATTATCGTCTTGCTCATGCGTTGGCTCAACGACAGCAGGAAGATCCAGTTTTGCCAGTTGCGTGTTCTGCGTTTCTTCAACAGCAGGTTCGCTCACAACGGTCGTTGCAGCTTCAGTTTGTTCAGATTCGAAACGAACTTTCTGCGACAGTTGACGCTGCTTACGACGCGGCATGACCTGGACGCGCTCTTCCTGCTCAGTTTCCTGAACAGCTGGCTCTTCAAGAGTGACGGCTTTAACTTCCTGCTGCGCCTGGCGCTTATCGTCATTACGACGACGGTTACGCTCACGACGTGGCTGCTGCTCGTCACGCTGTCTGGATTTTTCAGGCTCATCGCCCGCTGGCTGGCGGATTTCACGATCTTCCGCATTCTGCTGCGGTTTTTCGCGACGGTTGCGACGGTTGTCTTCGCGCGCTTCACGACCTTCGTTGTTTTCAGAACGATTATCACGGTTGTCGCGGTTATCACGATTATCGCGGTTGTCACGGCGGTCGTTACGATCGCGGCGATTGTTCTGACGTTTACGACGGTCCTGCTGCGGACGCTCTTGTTTCTCTTCTTTCGGAGTCGCTTTCGGCTCTTCAGGCTGAGCTTCTTCACCCGCAAACATTTTCTTCAGCGCGCTGAAGATACGACCCAGCAGACCCGGTTCTGAAGACGTCACGCGAGTTTCGGTTTCAGATTTCTGCACTGCAGGTTTAATGGTCGCTTGCTGCTCAGAAGGTGCCGGAGGTGCTTCAGGCATGATGAAAGTAGCCAATGCTGGCTGCTCAGGGAGTTTACGCTCCGCTGGCTCTTCATCAGAAGGCATCGCCATCTCTTCTTCGTGCAGCTTCGGCAGCAGGTAGCTCAGAGTTGATGTCTCTTCACCTTTGCGTACGCGGAGCACGGAGTAGTGCGGAGTTTGCATCTGATCGTTTGGAACGATAATGCAACGTACCCCAGCCTGGCGTGCTTCAATGGCACTGACTGCTTCACGTTTTTCGTTCAGCAGGTATGAGGCCACAGGAACCGGAACAATAGCGTGAACTTCTTTGGTGTTCTCTTTCAGCGCTTCTTCTTCGATGAGACGCAGAATGGAGAGTGCAAGTGATTCGTTGTCACGCACGGTACCTGTACCGCTACAGCGCGGGCAGACATGGTGGCTGGATTCACCCAGAGAAGGACTCAGACGCTGACGTGACATCTCCAGAAGACCAAAGCGAGAAATATGGCTGATCTGGATACGGGCACGATCCTGACGAACCGCATCACGTAGACGGTTTTCCACGGCGCGCTGGTGGCGCACTGGCGTCATGTCGATAAAGTCGATAACGATCAGGCCACCGAGGTCGCGCAGACGAAGCTGACGGGCAATTTCATCTGCGGCTTCAAGGTTGGTGTTGAACGCGGTTTCTTCAATATCGCCGCCGCGGGTTGCGCGTGCGGAGTTGATGTCGATAGCGGTCAGTGCTTCGGTCGAATCGATAACGATGGAACCGCCAGAAGGAAGGCGCACTTCACGCTGGAAGGCAGACTCAATCTGCGATTCGATCTGATAGTGGCTGAACAGCGGGATTTCTCCGGTGTACAGTTTGATTTTGCTGGTGAAATCTGGACGACCCAGTGCAGCGATGTGCTGGCGCGCCAGCTCAAGCACTTTCGGGTTATCGATCAGAATCTCACCGATGTCCTGACGAAGATAATCACGGAAAGCACGAACGATAACGTTACTTTCCTGGTGAATCAGGAACGGAGCCGGACGGTTTTCGGCAGCTTTCTGGATGGCTTCCCAGTGCTTCAGACGGAATCCTAAGTCCCACTGCAACGCTTCGGCAGATTTACCGACGCCTGCAGTACGTACAATCAGACCCATGCCATCAGGCAGTTCAAGACTGGCCAACGCTTCTTTCAGCTCGGTACGATCGTCGCCTTCAATACGGCGAGAGATACCACCCGCACGCGGGTTGTTTGGCATCAGTACCAGATAGCTACCCGCCAGGCTGATAAAGGTTGTCAGCGCAGCACCTTTGTTGCCGCGTTCTTCTTTATCAATCTGTACAATGACTTCCTGGCCTTCGCGCAGCACATCTTTGATGTTCGGACGACCATGGGAGTTATAGTTGGCAGGGAAATATTCGCGGGCAATTTCTTTCAGAGGAAGGAAACCGTGACGCTCAGCGCCGTAATCGACGAAAGCGGCCTCCAGGCTTGGTTCAATGCGGGTGATTTTGCCTTTGTAAATGTTCGCTTTTTTCTGTTCGTGTCCAGGACTTTCGATATCCAGATCGTACAGGCGCTGCCCATCCACAAGGGCGACACGCAGCTCTTCTTGCTGAGTTGCGTTGATTAACATTCTTTTCATCGTAACTTACTCATTATTCTTACATTGACGACTAAGCTGCGGGCAAGGTGACGCTTTCCGGGGTATGAACCGATGGCCTCGTGACTGTGACGTCGCCAACCTCACGGTTGTCGCTCGTTTAAGAGGCGCAAAGTGTCGGTTGCCTGTTTTTCATAAGGAAATACAGCGCAATTATCAGGGGAACAGCCTGGGAGAACTCTCCAGAGAAGATTCCATTTACCGGTAAGTACTGCAACCCGCAGCCCGCTAACTGTCTGAAAGATCAATACGTCTTACGCCATTGCTGCGTTGATGATCGGTCAGACAAAATTGGTCATTCCGTCGTTATCCTTACAAAACCCGGATTTAACACGGAAAACGACTTCATTATTCCATTGCTAACCCAGTTATAGCAAGATGACTTTTACCAATTATCACCCGGTTACTCACAGTTTCTTCACTTCAAAGTGATGATTGGTTTAATAACCACCAAATCGATTGCGTCGAGAGAGAGCAGGCTGATTAAAAGTAAATATAAGCACATAAAAATGAGTGGCGCTAATGCCTGACGATATTTAGAATCGCCAACCATGAAAACAGAGACTCCATCCGTAAAAATGGTTGCTATCGCTGATGACGAAGCAGGGCAACGAATCGACAACTTTTTACGCACCCAGTTGAAAGGTGTGCCAAAGAGTATGATTTATCGCATCCTGCGCAAAGGCGAGGTGCGAGTGAACAAAAAACGCGTGAAGCCGGAATACAAACTGGAAGCCGGTGATGAAGTGCGTATCCCGCCAGTGCGTGTCGCTGAACGCGAAGAAGAAGCGGTATCGCCGCATCTCAATAAAGTGGCGGCGCTGACCAATGCCATTTTATATGAAGACGACCATATCCTGGTGCTGAACAAACCTTCGGGTACAGCGGTACACGGCGGTAGCGGGTTAAGCTTTGGCGTTATTGAAGGTTTGCGTGCGTTGCGGCCAGAAGCCCGTTTCCTGGAACTGGTCCATCGCCTTGATCGCGATACGTCTGGCGTGCTGCTGGTGGCGAAAAAACGTTCCGCGTTACGTTCGTTGCATGAGCAACTGCGTGAGAAAGGGATGCAAAAAGATTATCTGGCGCTGGTGCGTGGCCAATGGCAGTCCCATGTGAAAGTGGTGCAAGCACCGCTGTTGAAAAATATTTTGCAGAGCGGTGAGCGTATCGTTCGCGTCAACAGCGAAGGCAAGCCCTCGGAAACACGTTTTAAAGTCGAAGAGCGTTACGAATTTTGTACTCTGGTACGCTGCAGTCCTGTCACGGGACGTACACACCAGATTCGCGTGCATACTCTTCATGCCGGTCATCCGATCGCGTTTGACGATCGTTATGGCGATCGTGAGTTTGATAAACAACTGGCTGGCACCGGATTATCGCGTTTGTTCCTTCATGCTGCCGCGTTGAAATTCACGCATCCAGGCACGGGTGAAGAGATGCGCGTAGAAGCGCCGCTGGACAATCAGCTCAAGCGCTGTCTTAAGATTCTGCGCGGGTAGTATCATGCCGGTGGCGCTGCGCTGTTTTTCGAACAACAGCGCAGCGCCACCTGCTTATCACGCCATCAACGGGTTAGCATCCTCACGTCGCAGCATCTGGCAAAGCGCAATGAGCGGTAAGCCAACCAACGCATTCGGGTCGCGACCATCCAGTTTTTCAAATAGCGCAATTCCCAAACCTTCACTTTTGAAACTCCCAGCGCAATTCAACGGGCGTTCTTTGCGGACATAATCCTCGATTTCTTGTTCGCTCAGATGGCGGAAATGCACATCGAAAGGTTCGCATTCTGTCTGCAGATGACCGGTGGCAGAGTTGTAGAGCGCCAGGCCAGTATAAAAGGTGACAATAGTTCCGCGTGCTTTCATTAATTGCAGGCGGGCGTTCTCTTCGGTGTGGGGTTTACCGGTAATTTCACCGTCCAACACGCAAACCTGATCGGAACCTATAATCAGATGATTGGGATAGCGCCTGGCGAGACTTTGCGCTTTTTCCTGCGCCAGACGCAAAACCAAATGGCGTGGCGATTCAGCAGGTTGTGGCGTTTCGTCAGTAATGGGCGCCGCACACTCGAAGGGAACACCCAGCTTTTCAAGCAGCGCACGTCGGTAAGGCGAAGTGGAAGCAAGTACGAGATTCTGCATATTTTTTTCACCAGATATAGCGTATCGATGCCAGCCATTTTAAACTACAGGCCGCAATGTGTGCGAATAATTGGCAAAAGGCAGCTGTGGTTGCCTTTTTCTTTGACTCTATGACGTTACAAAGTTAATATGCGCGCCCTATGCAAAAGGTAAAATTACCCCTGACTCTTGATCCGGTTCGTACGGCTCAAAAACGCCTCGATTACCAAGGTATTTATACCCCCGATCAGGCTGAGCGTATCGCCGAATCTGTGGTCAGTGTGGATACTGATGTAGAATGCTCCATGTCGTTCGATATCGATAACCAGCGCCTTGCCGTTTTAACCGGTGATGCAAAGGTAACGGTAACGCTCGAATGTCAGCGTTGCGGGAAACCGTTTATACGTCATGTTCACACAACGTATTGTTTCAGTCCGGTTCGTTCAGACGAACAGGCTGGAGCACTCCCGGAAGCGTATGAGCCGATTGAGGTTAACGAATTCGGTGAAATCGATCTGCTTGCATTGGTTGAAGATGAAATCATCCTCGCCTTGCCAGTAGTTCCGGTGCATGATTCTGAACACTGTGAAGTGTCCGAGGCGGACATGGTCTTTGGTGAATTGCCTGATGAAGCGCAAAAACCAAACCCATTTGCCGTATTAGCCAGTTTAAAGCGTAAGTAATTAAGGAGTAAGGTCCATGGCCGTACAACAGAATAAACCAACCCGTTCCAAACGTGGCATGCGTCGTTCCCATGACGCGCTGACTGCAGTTACCAGCCTGTCTGTAGACCAGACTTCTGGTGAGAAACACCTGCGTCACCACATCACTGCTGACGGTTTCTACCGCGGCCGCAAGGTTATCACTAAGTAATCACGCGCAAGCGTGATGAAGCTTAGTGAGGATTTCCCCAGGAAACTGGGGAAACGCCAAACCGGGCAGCGATGATACCTTGACACGTCTAACCCTGGCGTTAGATGTCATGGGAGGAGATTTTGGGCCTTCCGTGACAGTGCCTGCAGCATTGCAGGCACTGAACTCTAATTCGCAACTCACACTTCTTTTAGTCGGTAATCCCGACACAATCACGCCATTACTTGCAAAAGCTGACTTTGAACAACGTTCACGTCTGCAGATTATTCCTGCGCAGTCAGTTATTGCCAGTGATGCTCGGCCATCGCATGCGATCCGCAACAGCCGCGGAACGTCAATGCGAATTGCGCTGGAGCTAGTAAAAGAAGGGCGGGCAGAAGCCTGCGTTAGCGCGGGTAACACCGGTGCGCTAATGGGGCTGGCGAAATTAATGCTCAAACCCATTCAGGGGATTGAGCGTCCGGCGTTGGTGACGGTATTGCCGCACCAGCAAAAGGGCAAAACGGTGGTGCTCGATCTGGGTGCCAACGTCGATTGTGATAGTACAATGCTGGCCCAGTTTGCCATCATGGGGTCGGTATTAGCGGAAGAAGTTGTGGGGATTTCGAATCCCCGAGTCGCGTTGCTGAACATCGGTGAAGAAGAAACAAAAGGTCTGGATAGCATTCGTGAAGCCGCAGAATTGCTAAAATCCGCGCCGTCGATTAACTATATTGGCTATCTTGAAGCTAATGAATTATTGACGGGTAAGACCGATGTTCTGGTGTGTGATGGGTTCACCGGCAACGTGACGTTAAAAACGATGGAAGGGGTCGTGAGAATGTTCCTTTCCCTGCTTAAATCGCAGGGGGATGGGAAAAAAACGGCCTGGTGGCTGATTTTATTGAAGCGTTGGTTACAAAAGAGCCTGACGCGGCGATTCAGTCACCTCAACCCCGACCAGTATAATGGCGCCTGTCTGTTAGGATTGCGCGGCACGGTGATTAAGAGTCATGGTGCGGCCAATCAGCGAGCGTTTACCGTCGCCATTGAACAGGCAGTGCAGGCGGTGCAGCGACAAGTCCCACAGCGGATTGCCGCTCGCCTGGAATCTGTATTAGCAAAAAGTGACTGAGCGTACATGTATACGAAGATTTTAGGTACCGGCAGTTTTCTGCCCAAACAAGTGCGAACTAACGCCGATCTGGAAAAAATGGTCGATACCTCTGACGAGTGGATTGTCACACGTACAGGTATCCGTGAACGTCGTATCGCCGCGCCTGATGAAACAGTTTCCACCATGGGCTATGAAGCTGGCCTTCGTGCGCTGGAAATGGCCGGCGTGGATAAAGAAGAGATCGGGTTGATCGTTGTCGCGACCACCTCTTCGACTCACGCTTTCCCGAGCGCAGCGTGCCAGATTCAGGGCATGATGGGCATCAAGGGCTGCCCTGCGTTTGACGTGGCTGCCGCGTGTGCTGGCTTCACTTATGCGCTCAGTATTGCCGATCAATATGTGAAATCGGGCGCAGTAAAATATGCGTTAGTGATTGGCGCAGATGTGCTGGCGCGGACCTGCAACCCAGAAGATCGCGGCACGATTATTATTTTTGGCGATGGCGCGGGCGCGGTCCTGCTGGGTCAGTCAGAAGAGCAGGGCATTGTCTCGACGCATTTACATGCTGACGGAAGCTATGGTGAGCTGTTGACGCTACCAAACGCGGATCGTGTTAACCCGGACAATTCGATCTTCCTGACGATGGCAGGAAATGAAGTGTTTAAGGTTGCCGTGACTGAACTGGCTCACATTGTTGATGAAACGCTGGCGGCGAATAATCTTGAACGTTCCTCGCTCGACTGGCTGGTTCCGCATCAGGCTAACCTGCGTATTATCAGTGCCACGGCGAAGAAGCTGGGCATGTCGATGGATAATGTTGTTGTGACGCTCGATCGCCACGGCAATACCTCTGCGGCGTCCGTACCTTGCGCATTTGACGAAGCGGTACGTGATGGACGAATTAAACGAGGCCAACTGGTCTTGCTTGAAGCTTTTGGTGGTGGTTTCACCTGGGGCTCAGCGCTGGTTCGTTTCTAATTAAGGATTAAAAATGACGCAATTTGCTTTTGTGTTCCCGGGCCAAGGTTCTCAGTCGGTTGGGATGTTGTCTGATTTAGCGGCAAACAACCCTGTTATCGAAAAGACTTTCCGTGAAGCTTCTGATGCTCTGGGTTATGATCTTTGGGCGTTGACTCAGCAAGGGCCAGCAGAAGAGCTGAATAAGACCTGGCAAACACAGCCTGCGTTACTGACCGCGTCAGTGGCGTTATGGCGTGTATGGCAGCAGCAGGGCGGTAAAACCCCAGCGCTGTTAGCGGGTCATAGCCTGGGCGAATACTCCGCGCTGGTTTGTGCAGGTGTCATTGCGTTTGCTGATGCCGTACGTCTGGTCGAAATGCGTGGCAAATTCATGCAGGAAGCGGTGCCGGAAGGCACAGGCGCAATGTCAGCGATTATCGGTCTGGATGATGCTTCTATTGCTAAAGCGTGTGAAGAATCAGCAGAAGGTCAGGTTGTTTCACCGGTGAACTTTAACTCGCCGGGCCAGGTTGTTATCGCCGGGAATAAAGAAGCTGTTGAGCGCGCCGGCGCCGCCTGTAAAGCTGCGGGTGCGAAGCGTGCGTTGCCACTGCCTGTCAGCGTTCCGTCTCATTGCGCGTTGATGAAACCTGCTGCTGTTAAGCTGGCGGCAGAACTCGAAAAAATGACGTTTAACGCACCTACTGTACCTGTCGTGAACAATGTAGATGTGAAATGCGAAACGGCACCCGAAGCGATTCGCGATGCGCTTGTTCGCCAGCTTTATAGCCCAGTGCAGTGGACCAAAACTGTTGAGTTTATGGCCTCACAGGGCGTTGAGCATCTCTTTGAAGCTGGTCCAGGCAAAGTCCTGACCGGTCTGACAAAACGTATTGTTGATACAATGACTGCATCGGCTATTAACGAGCCGGACGCGCTGTCAGCGGCACTCTCGCAATAAAAGAGGAACACCATGAGTTTTGAAGGAAAAATCGCGCTGGTAACGGGCGCAAGCCGCGGTATCGGACGTGCCATCGCTGAAACACTTGTCGCGCGTGGCGCGAAAGTCATTGGTACAGCCACCAGTGAAAATGGCGCCCAAGCCATCAGCGAATACTTAGGTGCAAATGGTAAAGGTCTGGTACTGAATGTGACCGATCCTGCATCTATCGAATCTGTTCTGGGAAATATTCGCGCAGAGTTTGGCGAAGTTGATATTCTGGTAAATAATGCCGGTATCACTCGTGACAACCTCCTGATGCGAATGAAAGATGATGAGTGGGACGATATTATCGAAACCAACCTGTCATCAGTATTCCGTCTGTCAAAAGCGGTAATGCGCGCTATGATGAAAAAGCGTTATGGTCGCATTATCACTATTGGTTCTGTGGTCGGTACCATGGGAAATGCTGGTCAGGCCAACTACGCTGCGGCGAAAGCGGGTCTTATTGGTTTCAGTAAGTCGTTGGCGCGCGAAATTGCGTCTCGCGGCATTACTGTTAACGTTGTTGCTCCGGGCTTTATTGAAACGGACATGACGCGTGCGCTGACTGATGATCAGCGTGCGGGTACGCTGGCGGCAGTTCCTGCGGGGCGTTTAGGCTCCCCAAATGAAATCGCCAGTGCGGTGGCATTTTTAGCCTCTGACGAAGCGGGTTACATCACTGGTGAAACCCTCCACGTCAACGGCGGGATGTACATGGTTTAACCACGAGCTACACAAAATCGTTCAGGTTGGATCAAGGCGGCAAGGCCGATAGGACCAAGTGCATAGATTACTATGTAACCGGGATCAGAGGGCGCTACCAACAAAGAGGCGACCTGAATGAAGAAGTGTAGAAAAAAATTTGCGTTATTAGGGTGAAAGGCCGCAAAATAACGTAAAATCGTGGTAAGACCTGCCGGGATTTAGTTGCAAATTTTTCAACATTTTATACACTACGAAAACCATCGCGAAAGCGAGTTTTGATAGGAAATTTAAGAGTATGAGCACTATCGAAGAACGCGTTAAGAAAATTATCGGCGAGCAGCTGGGCGTTAAGCAGGAAGAAGTTGTGAACTCCGCTTCCTTTGTTGAAGACCTGGGCGCAGATTCTCTTGACACCGTTGAGCTGGTAATGGCTCTGGAAGAAGAGTTTGATACTGAGATTCCGGACGAAGAAGCTGAGAAAATCACCACCGTTCAGGCTGCCATTGATTATATCAACGGTCACCAGGCGTAAGTGAACATCTCCAGGCGGTCATTCGACCGCCTGAGTTTTATCTTTTTCATTCCCACCAATCTCTTTTTTTATCCCTCCCTGGAGGACATACGTGTCTAAGCGTCGTGTAGTTGTGACCGGACTTGGCATGTTGTCTCCTGTCGGCAATACCGTAGAGTCCACCTGGAAAGCTCTCCTTGCCGGTCAGAGCGGCATCAGCCTAATCGACCATTTCGATACTAGCGCCTACGCAACGAAATTTGCTGGCTTAGTAAAGGATTTTAACTGTGAAGAATTTATCTCGCGCAAAGAACAGCGCAAGATGGATGCCTTCATTCAATATGGAATTGTCGCTGGCGTTCAGGCCATGCAGGATTCTGGCCTTGAAATAACGGAAGAGAACGCTACCCGTATTGGTGCCGCTATTGGCTCCGGGATTGGCGGTCTTGGCCTGATCGAGGAAAACCATACCTCTTTGGTCAATGGTGGCCCACGTAAGATCAGTCCATTCTTCGTTCCGTCCACGATTGTTAACATGGTGGCTGGTCACCTGACCATCATGTTTGGCCTGCGTGGCCCAAGCATTTCTATCGCAACTGCCTGTACTTCTGGTGTGCATAACATCGGTCAGGCTGCGCGTATCATTGCTTACGGTGATGCCGACGCAATGGTTGCGGGTGGCGCTGAGAAAGCGAGTACCCCGCTGGGGGTGGGTGGTTTCGGTGCAGCGCGTGCGCTGTCTACCCGTAACGATAATCCTCAGGCGGCAAGTCGTCCATGGGACAAAGACCGTGATGGTTTTGTTCTGGGTGACGGTGCTGGCATGATCGTACTCGAAGAGTATGAACACGCGAAAAAGCGCGGCGCGAAAATTTATGCTGAGATCATTGGCTTCGGCATGAGCAGTGATGCTTATCACATGACCTCACCACCGGAAGATGGTGCTGGTGCTGCCCTGGCGATGGTTAATGCTATTCGCGATGCCGGTATCGAACCGGGCCAGATTGGCTATGTGAACGCTCACGGCACCTCGACACCTGCTGGCGATAAAGCCGAAACGCAGGCAGTTAAATCAGTCTTTGGTGAGGCAGCAAGCCGTATTATGGTGAGCTCAACCAAATCCATGACCGGTCACCTGTTGGGCGCTGCGGGTGCGGTAGAGTCAATCTACTCCATCCTGGCATTGCGCGATCAGGCTGTTCCGCCAACCATTAACCTGGATAATCCAGATGAAGGTTGCGACCTGGATTTCGTACCGCACGAAGCACGTCAGGTTACTGGCCTGGAGTATACGCTGTGTAACTCCTTCGGATTCGGCGGCACGAATGGCTCTCTGATCTTTAAAAAGATCTGAAGCCCGCTTCCCGATTGCGTTAAATGAAAAGGTCCGCTTGTCGGGCCTTTTTTATTCCGTTTTTTCCCCTTGTTCTGCATTATTCGTCCTGCCAAACTATTTAGTCATGCAAAAGGAGCGACCATGTTCTTCATTAATGGCCACAAGCAGGATTATCTTCCCGCAAACGACAGGGCGATCCAGTTTGGCGATGGCTGTTTTACGACAGCGCGCATTGTCAGCGGTGAGGTTTGTTTTCTTGCCGCGCATCTCCAGCGTTTGCAGAGCGCATGCGAAAAACTGCTGATCCCTTTCGAACAGTGGGCCGAACTCCAGCACGAAATGCGTGAAATGGCCCTCGGAAATGAGCAGGGTGTTCTGAAAGTGATCATTAGCCGCGGCAGCGGGGGACGTGGATACAGCGGGGCCTGCTGTCATCAGCCGACGCGTATTCTCTCAGTTTTTGATTATCCCGCACATTATGACGCCTGGCGCCGGGAAGGCATCACCTTAGCATTGAGTCCTGTGCGACTCGGTCGTAATCCCATGCTGGCGGGAATCAAGCATCTCAATCGGCTTGAACAGGTCTTAATCCGTACTCATCTTGAACAGTCAGCGGCAGATGAAGCTCTGGTTCTTGACAGTGAAGGGGTCATTACGGAATGCTGTGCGGCCAATTTACTCTGGCGCCAAGGGAATGAGGTGCTGACGCCGAAGGTCGATCAGGCCGGCGTCAATGGCATCATGCGGCAGTATTGTATGCAGCAGCTGGCACATGCTGGCTTTCGCGTTGTCGAAATTAACGCAGGCGTAGAAGCACTTTTGGTCGCCGACGAGGTGGTCATTTGCAATGCCTTGATGCCGGTCGTACCCGTCCGTGTTTACGGTGAACGCTGCTGGTCGTCGCGTGAGTTGTACTCATTCTTAGCCCCACTGTGTGAGCAAGTGAAATCGTCATGAAAAAAATGTTGCGCTTTGTCCTCCTGCTTATCGTTGTGCTGGGTATCGCAGGCGGGGTAGGGATGTGGAAGGTTCGTCAGATGGCGGACAGCAAACTCCTGATTAAAGAAGAGACGGTTTTCACGTTGAAAGCGGGAACCGGGCGTTTGGCGCTGGGTGAACAACTTTACAGCGACAAAGTGATTAACCGCCCGCGCGTATTCCAGTGGCTGCTGCGTATTGAGCCGGAGCTGTCTCACTTCAAGGCCGGGACCTATCGCTTCACGCCGGGTATGACGGTAAGGGACATGCTGGAACTGCTGGAGAGTGGAAAAGAGGCGCAATTCCCGCTGCGATTCGTCGAGGGTATGCGTCTAAGTGACTACCTGAAACAGCTCCGCGACGCGCCCTATATCAGCCATACGCTGAAAGATGACAGCTACGCAACGGTTGCAGACGTCCTCAAACTGGAACATCCGGAATGGGTTGAAGGCTGGTTCTGGCCCGACACCTGGATGTATACCGCTGGAACAACCGATGTGGCTATTCTGAAACGTGCGCACGTCAAAATGGTGACGGCCGTTGATAAAGCCTGGGAAGGGCGAGCGGAAGGGTTGCCTTATCAGGACAAAAATCAGTTTGTGACCATGGCGTCAATCGTTGAAAAAGAGACCGCTGTCGCGCGTGAACGCGATCAGGTTGCGTCGGTGTTTATCAATCGTCTGCGCATCGGCATGCGTCTGCAAACCGACCCGACGGTGATTTATGGTATGGGCGAAGACTATAAGGGCAAGATCTCGCGTAAGGATCTGGAGACGCCAACCGCGTATAATACTTACGTGATTAGCGGCTTACCGCCTGGACCGATTGCCACGCCGAGCCAGGCATCTCTTGATGCAGCGGCGCACCCGGCAAAAACACCGTATCTCTACTTTGTGGCCGATGGAAAAGGTGGGCACACCTTTAACACCAACCTGGTGAGTCACAATCGCTCGGTTCAGGACTATCTGAAAGCACTTAAGGAAAAAAATGCGCAGTAATTACATCGTCATTGAGGGGCTGGAAGGCGCCGGGAAAACCACCGCACGTAATGTGGTGGTGGACACACTAAAAGAACTCGGCATCGAGCAGATGGTTTTCACCCGTGAACCGGGTGGTACTCAACTGGCCGAGAAGCTCAGAAGTCTGGTGCTGGACATCAAATCCGTTGGCGACGAAGTGATCGATGTGAAAGCCGAAGTGCTGATGTTTTACGCTGCGCGCGTACAGCTGGTTGAAACGGTGATTAAACCCGCACTGGCGGAAGGCCAGTGGGTGATCGGGGATCGTCATGATTTATCCACGCAGGCTTATCAGGGCGGTGGACGGGGCATTGATCAACAGATGCTGGCGACACTGCGTAACGCCGTGCTGGGTGATTTCCGCCCAAACCTGACGCTTTATCTGGATGTGACCCCTGAAGTGGGTCTGAAGCGCGCCCGTGCTCGCGGTGAGCTGGATCGTATCGAACAGGAGTCTTTGGACTTCTTTAATCGCACCCGTGCGCGCTATTTAGAATTGGCAGCTCAGGATGACTCGATTCGTACGATTGATGCCACGCAGTCTCTTGAGGGGGTCACGCGCTCTATTCGTGAAACCATCACCGCATGGTTACAGGAGCAACAGGCATGAAATGGTATCCATGGTTGCGTCCGCACTTTGATCAGCTGATAAGCAGCTATCAGGCCGGTCGGGGGCATCATGCGCTACTGATTCAGGCGTTACCGGGTATGGGTGACGACGCCCTCATTTATGCGCTGACGCGTTTTTTAATGTGTCAGAAGCCAGAAGGGCATAAAAGCTGTGGAAAGTGCCGTGGCTGCCAGTTGATGCAGGCAGGCACGCATCCAGATTACTACACCCTGGAACCTGAAAAGGGTAAGAGTTCGCTGGGTATTGATGCCGTGCGTGAAGTCAGCGAGAAACTTTACGAGCACGCCAGGCTGAGCGGTGCGAAAGTCGTCTGGCTCAAAGATGCGGCTTTGCTGACCGAGGCGGCCGCAAACGCGTTGTTAAAAACGCTGGAAGAGCCGCCCGAAAAAACCTGGTTCTTTATGTCATGCCGCGAACCCGGTCGATTGCTGGCAACGCTTCGCAGTCGTTGCCGCCTGCATCACCTTGCCGCCCCCTCAGAATCATGGGCATTGACCTGGCTTGAACGAGAAGTGACGGTGTCACAAGATGCCGCATTAACGGCACTAAGATTGAGCAGTGGCGCACCCGCCGCGGCGTTAGAGCTGCTGCAAAAAGAGAGCTGGGCCCAGCGTGAGCAACTCTGTAAAGCCTTCAGCCATGCGCTGGACACACGTGACTGGCTCAGTCTCGCCAGTACCCTTAATCACGATCAGGCCACGGCTCGATTGCACTGGCTGGCATCCTTGCTTCTGGACGCGCTAAAACTCCAGCAAAGCGCCTCACTTCTGAACAACGCCGATGTCTGGCCGCTGGTGAACACGCTGGCGAATCAACATCCTGGTGCGAAATTGCGCGCCATTCTTCATGACATTTGCGCGTGTCGCGAACAGCTGTTGACGGTCACTGGGCTCAATCGTGAACTGATGCTCACCGATCTGTTACTGCGTATCGAACGTTACTTACAACCCGGCGCGCTGCTGCCTGCTTCCCATCTCTGAGAGAGACATTATGTTTTTAGTCGACTCACACTGCCATCTTGATGGCCTGGATTATCAATCGCTGCATAAAAACGTGGATGACGTGCTGGAAAAAGCCGCCGCTCGCGATGTGAAATTTTGTCTGGCGGTCGCCACCACGTTACCAGGATACCGCTCTATGCGCGATCTGGTCGGCGAGCGCGATAATGTTGTTTTCTCCTGCGGCGTGCATCCGTTGAATCAGGATGAAGAGTACGACGTAGAAGACTTGCGTCGAATGGCCGCTGAAGAGGGCGTGGTGGCGATGGGTGAAACCGGGCTGGATTATTTTTACACGCCCGAAACTAAACCGCGTCAGCAAGAGTCGTTTCGCCATCACATCCGCATCGGACGCGAGCTGAACAAACCGGTTATCGTGCATACCCGCGATGCGCGGGCAGACACACTGGCCATCCTTCAGGAAGAAAAAGTGACGGATTGCGGTGGCGTACTACACTGTTTCACAGAAGACAGAGAAACGGCGGGTAAGCTGCTTGATTTAGGTTTTTATATCTCGTTTTCGGGGATCGTGACGTTCCGTAACGCAGAGCTTCTTCGTGATGCTGCGCGTTATGTGCCTCTCGACCGTATTCTGGTGGAAACAGACTCTCCATACCTGGCACCGGTGCCGCATCGCGGTAAAGAAAATCAGCCAGCCATGACGAGAGATGTGGCTGAGTATATGGCCGTACTGAAGGGGGTCAGCCTTGAAGAGCTGGCTAGCACCACCACGGACAACTTTGCCAGCCTGTTCCACATCGACTCCGCCCGCCTGCAATCTCGTTGAAACACCTGTTTTTTTTAGGCTCGTAATTAATAAACAAAGCGAGTAAAGTTCACCGCCTTATTTGGGGCGGTGACAGTGTTTTTTGACATATCTGGACATGCTTTTTGTAAATAACTGCAAGTTTTTCGATCGTCATAAGCTGAAACGTGATAGCCGTCAAACAAAGTCGCAGGGATTTATTTTACCCTGTGTAATAAATAAAGGGCGCTTAGATGTCCTGTCCACGGTGCGGTTCTCCCCCCGTGTCCATGCGTGAAAGCGTAAAAAAAAGCACAAATACTCAGGAGCACTCTCAATATGTTTAAGAATGCATTTGCTAACCTGCAAAAGGTCGGTAAATCGCTGATGCTGCCAGTATCCGTACTGCCTATCGCAGGTATCCTGCTGGGCGTCGGTTCTGCAAACTTCAGCTGGCTGCCAGCCGTAGTCTCTCACGTGATGGCCGAAGCAGGCGGTTCTGTTTTTGCTAACATGCCGCTGATCTTCGCGATCGGTGTCGCTCTGGGCTTCACCAATAACGACGGTGTATCCGCTCTGGCCTCCGTTGTGGCTTACGGCATTATGGTGAAAACCATGGCTGTGGTTGCGCCGCTGGTACTGCATTTACCTGCTGAAGAAATCGCAGCGAAACACCTGGCTGATACCGGTGTTCTCGGCGGTATCATCTCGGGTGCCATTGCAGCCTATATGTTCAACCGCTTCTATCGCATCAAGCTGCCAGAATATCTGGGCTTCTTCGCGGGCAAGCGTTTCGTACCAATCATTTCTGGTCTGGCAGCGATTTTCACCGGTGTGATCCTGTCCTTCATCTGGCCACCGATTGGTTCCGCGATCCAGACCTTCTCTCAGTGGGCTGCATACCAGAACCCGGTTGTCGCGTTCGGTATCTACGGTTTCGTTGAGCGCTGCCTGGTGCCGTTTGGTCTGCACCACATCTGGAACGTTCCTTTCCAGATGCAGATTGGTGAATACACCAACGCTGCAGGTCAGGTGTTCCATGGCGATATTCCACGTTACATGGCAGGTGACCCAACTGCAGGCAAACTGTCTGGCGGCTTCCTGTTTAAAATGTACGGTCTGCCGGCTGCTGCGATTGCTATCTGGCACTCTGCTAAACCAGAGAACCGTGCAAAAGTGGGCGGTATCATGATTTCCGCAGCGTTGACCTCGTTCCTGACCGGTATCACCGAGCCGATCGAGTTCTCCTTCATGTTCGTTGCGCCGATCCTGTACTTTATCCACGCGGTTCTGGCTGGCCTGGCGTTCCCAATCTGTATCCTGTTGGGTATGCGTGACGGTACCTCGTTCTCGCACGGTCTGATCGACTTCATCGTACTGTCTGGTAACAGCAGCAAGCTGTGGCTGTTCCCTATCGTGGGTGCGTGCTACGCGGTGGCGTACTACACCATCTTCCGTGTGCTGATCAAAGCACTGGACCTGAAAACTCCAGGTCGTGAAGATGCGTCTGATGACGTGAAAGCGACTGCGACCGGCGAAATGGCTCCAGCACTCGTTGCGGCATTTGGCGGTAAAGAAAACATCACTAACCTGGACGCGTGTATCACTCGTCTGCGTGTCAGTGTTGCTGATATCGCTAAAGTCGACCAGCCTGGCCTCAAGAAATTGGGCGCAGCGGGCGTAGTTGTTGCAGGTTCTGGTGTTCAGGCAATTTTCGGAACTAAATCCGATAACCTGAAAACCGAAATGGATGAGTACATCCGCAGCAACTAAGTGGTGATTTGGGGAGACTAAGGCAGCCGAATGGCTGCCTTTTTTATTGCCCGAAATAAAAAGGGAGCCCTTTGGCTCCCTTTGCATTCATTCGACAGATCAGAACTGATAGCTGGCTGTTACGCTAACGTTGCGTGGTTCGCCATACACAAGCGCACCTTCGACGTTGGTATCGTAGGTTTTATCGAACAGGTTATTCAAATTACCCTGAACGGACAGGTTTTTCGTGACCTGGTAGCGTGTAAACAAATCCACCAGCGCGTAGCTGCCTTGTTCTGCACGCCATGTGCCATAAGGGGTTGCAACATCGCTGTACACACTGTTCTGCCAGTTGACTCCACCGCCAACGGTCAATGCAGGCAGTGCTGGCAGACGGTAGCGGGTGAAAAGTTTAACCGTCGTGCGCGGCAGATTCGGGTTAACAGCGTTGCCATCGCTATCTTCTGCGACGTAACGCGTTGCACCAAAGGTCATCTGCCAGTTATCGGTCAGGGCTCCGTTGATTTCAAATTCCACACCTTTACTGACGGTCCCATCAACGCCTTCATAAGCCGTATCGGTTGAACCCTGAATCATGCGGCCAGTGCTTTGCGCCACGTTATCTTGTTCAATGCGAAACACGGACAGGGTGGTGGTCAGACGGCTGTTCATCCAGTCAGATTTCAAACCGACTTCATAGTTATTACCCGTGATAGGCGCGAGATATGTGCCCGAGCTGTCGCGGTAATTTTGTGGCTGGAAGATAGAGGTGTAGCTCGCGTAAGTCGACCAGTTATCGTCAATGTCGAAGACCAGACCGGCGTAAGGCGTGGTGTGATTTTTCTCCATGCCGTACGTCATGGTATCGACACGCCAGTTGGTGTAGCGAGCGCCCAGGATCAAGTGCAGCGGGTCTGCCAGAGAGATACGGGTCGCGGCATACAGCGACTTCATGTACGTTTTATCATCCTGGGCGAGATTCTGTGATCCCCAGTTTGTCTCCGGGAAATTACCGTCGTAATCATAGAAACTCCCCAGCTCATCAGGGAAAACGTTCGCCCATGAGTTGGTGTAACGGTTGGTCTGACGGCTGTAGCTGCCGCCGAACATCACGGTGTGCTGACGGCCTAACAGCTCGTAACCGCCATCTGCGAACAGATCCACAGCGTCAACTTTACGCTTGCCGCTGTTCCAGCCTGTACCGCCGACGTAAGCATAGTCAGGGCCGTAATTGACATAGGGACCCGCCAGCATACCGGTAGTTTTATCCACGTAGGCGTCGAGGTACATGGCTTTGCTGTCGAACTTCGCTTCGGTATGGGTCGCATTCAGCGTGGCTTGCCAGTTGTCTGCAAAGCGCTGCTTAACCGTCGCAAAGAATTTGTTGAACTCTTTATCGTTGTAAGCCCAGTCCGGTGCAGTGCTGTGCGCGCGATCGTAATGTCTGACGCTGCCATCGGTATTCCAGCGCGGCAAGCCGCCCCAGGTCTGGTTGTTGACGTCGATACGTTGATATTCATACCCTGCGGACAATGACGTAGTCTCGCCTAAATCAGCGTCAACAATTCCAGAGAAGAAGGTTTTCTTTTGATTATATCGGTCAAGCCAGGAGTCGTTGTCCTGGTAACCGGCCACGATACGCGCGCGAACATTGCCATCGTCGGTCAACGGGCTTTGCATATCCATGACATAGCGCTGTTTATTCCAGCTACCGTATTCTGCAGAAACGTTGCCTTTGAACTCACGGCTGGTGGCATGTTTACGCACCATGTTGATCGCCGCAGAAGGGTTTCCGGTTCCGGTCATCAACCCATTCGCACCGCGCACCACTTCGACGCGTTCAAAGAGCGCAGTATCAGAAAGGGCGTCGCCCAGGTTCCAGCGCGATTCAAAATAGGTGGGAATGCCATCAACCATGTAGTTATCAATCTGGAAACCACGCGAGTAATAGCTGCTACGGTCGGAGTCAGCGGTGCTTTTGCTGATGCCCATGGTGCTATCCATCACATCACCCAGCGTTTGTAACTGCTGATCTTCCATACGCTGTTCGCTAACGATGGTGACAGACTGAGGAATATCGCGCTGCACCATCTGCATTTTGGTGCCAACGGTGGTCGTTTTTACGCTGTAATCCTGCTCGTCATTTGCGGAGCCAGACTGAGCGCCGTCCACAATGACCGTATCTTCAGTGTTTGGTGCGGCGAAACTGGCGGTAGGCATCAATGCCATAGCAATGCAGGCTGCCAGCAACGTAGGTGTTGCGACAGGCTGACGTTGCCCATCCCTGGAGTGATTAATGAAAGACATCATCAAACCCTTTCTGAGTGAAGTGTGAATTTACTGCCCCAGTCCCGATAACGGTCGGAGGTCATTTCTATGTTAAAAATGCGCATGAAAATGCAAATGCGAAATATACGCATTAGAATTCACCATGTAAACAGATGTAACTAGTTCACTTGAAATTATGTTTCAGTCCTGCTGAAAGGCAGGAAAGGTCACTCGGCGAGCAGTAAATTCGCACTCAGGAAAGAAATCGAGGGATAAGGTTGAAAGGACAGGAGAAAGTCGCTCATACTCTTGTGTTGTGCCACAGAGCAACAGGTCGCCATAAGACTCTTGCCGGGGTTGCCACACCAGACTTAACACACAAGGAAAACGTCATGGCTGAAGAAACCATTTTCAGTAAAATTATCCGCCGCGAGATTCCGGCCGATATCGTGTATCAGGATGAACTGGTCACGGCTTTCCGCGACATTTCGCCACAGGCACCGACACACATCCTTATTATTCCCAATATTCTGATTCCGACCGTCAACGACGTGAAAACCGAGCACGAAGTGGCGTTAGGCCGTATGCTGACGGTAGCAGCGAAAATTGCTGAGCAGGAAGGCATTGCCGAAGACGGTTACCGTCTGATCATGAACTGTAATCGTCATGGCGGGCAGGAAGTTTATCATATTCACATGCATCTGCTGGGCGGTCGTCCGCTCGGATCGATGCTGGCGCATAAAGGTCTTTGACATGCAAAGAGGGCGTATTGCTGTTCTGGCAATGGCTATTGTGTTGGCGGGCTGTAGCTCGCGTCCCGCGATCCCGGTCAGCGATGAACAGACGCTGGTGATGGAGTCGTCGGTACTGGCTGCGGGAATCACCGCAGAATCTCCGTCGCTCACGCTCAGTGAAATCCAGCCGTCGGCGTCCTCCACGCTCTATAACGAAAGACGTGAGCCTGTCACCATCCACTACCGGTTTTTCTGGTATGACGTGAGAGGGCTGGAGATGCATCCGCTGGAAGCGCCGCGCACAGCCGTTATTCCGGCAAATTCCTCTGTTACACTTTATGGCAGCGCTAACTATCTGGGTGCGCATAAGGTCAGACTGTATCTTTATTTGTAAGGGGTAAACCTTGATTAAAAATTTGAGCCGTTACGCGCTCGTTACCGCTTTTGCACTCTTCCTGTCGGGCTGTATCACCCGCACAGAACAGCAGCCCGCGCCGGTCGATGAAGCCAAACCGGGCACTGAGCAGCCCGCGCAACCGACGCAGCCGGTGCCTACCGTGCCGTCCGTACCGACAGTGCCTGCGCAGCCCGGCCCGATCGAACATCCTGATCAAACCTCGCAGCCTGCGCCACGCGTACGTCATTATGACTGGAATGGCGCTATGCAGCCGATGGTCGGCAAAATGTTGCAGGCGCAGGGTGTAACGGCAGGCAGCGTCTTGCTGGTGGACAGCGTGAATAACCGTACCAACGGCACGTTCAACGCGGGCGAAGCGACCGAAACCTTGCGCAATGCGCTGGCGAATAACGGCAAATTTACGCTGGTGTCCGCGCAGCAGCTGGCCGTCGCGAAGCAGCAACTGGGCCTTTCACCACAGGACAGCCTGGGCTCGCGCAGCAAAGCGATGGGTATCGCACGCAACGTTGGGGCACAATATGTTCTATATTCCAACGCAACCGGCAACGTGAATACGCCAGCGCTGCAAATGCAGCTGATGCTGGTTCAAACAGGTGAGATTATCTGGTCAGGTAAAGGTGCCGTTTCGCAACAATAACGTCACGCGCGAAGACCTCATTTCGCGCTATTTCCCGCCGTATCGCCTTATCGCGCCGCAAACCCACGCCGGGTTTAGCGGCGCGAGCTGCATTATTGAGGCGGGCGAAAACCGTCTGGTTTTGCGGCAGCATCATGATGTGGCAGCACCCGCTTTTCAATTTCGTCGTCAATATCGTGCCCTGAAGCGGCTTCCCTCGGATGTCGTGCCGGAGCCATGCTTCTTCAAGCATGGCTGGATGGCCGTTGAGTATCTTGCGGGTGACATTAAATCAGCGCTTCCCGATGCGCCAACGCTCGCGGGCATGCTGTATCATCTGCATCGTCAACCGCGTCTGGGCTGGCGTATATCGCTTTTGCCGCTGCTCGATTATTACTGGCAGCAGGCGGCGCCTGGCAGGCATTCGCCGTTCTGGCTGGCAACGCTAAAGAAATTGCGTAAGTGCGGCGAACCGCAGCCGTTGCGGTTGGCGCCATTGCATATGGATGTTCACGCAGGAAATATCGTGCATACCCGAACGGGCGAAAGGCTGATTGACTGGGAGTATGCCGGTGACGGTGATGTGGCGCTGGAGCTGGCAGCGGTCTGGGCTCCCACGGTAGATGCCCGGCTGGCGCTGATTCGAGCCTATGCGCAAACAGCGAATATGCACGTCTCTGCGCTGGAGCAGCAGGTGAAACGCTGGCGGCCCTGGGTACTGATGCTAATGGCGGGCTGGTACGAACTTCGCTTTAGCCAGTCGGGCGACAAACCATTTATTGCGCTGGCAGATGATGCCTGGCGACAGTTACAAACTAAAGGATAAGAGAGGTTCGTGTGGGTCCAGTAATGTTGGATGTCGAAGGGTATGAACTGGATGCGGAAGAGCGCGAGATTCTGGCGCATCCGCTGGTGGGTGGCCTGATTCTGTTTACCCGCAACTATCACGATCCCGAGCAGTTGCGCGAGCTGGTCCGCCAAATCCGCGCGGCATCGCGCAATCACCTTGTGGTGGCGGTAGATCAGGAAGGCGGTCGCGTGCAGCGTTTTCGTGACGGATTTACCCGCTTGCCTGCCGCGCAATCATTCGCTGCGTTGATGGGAACAGAACAGGGAGGTAATCTGGCACAAGACGCGGGCTGGTTAATGGCGAGCGAAATGATCGCCATGGACATCGACATCAGCTTTGCGCCGGTGCTGGATGTGGGTCATATCAGCGCCGCGATTGGCGAGCGTTCATATCATGAAGATCCGAATATTGCTCTGGCGATGGCGACGCGCTTTATTGACGGCATGCATGATGCCGGGATGAAAACCACCGGTAAGCATTTCCCGGGGCACGGTGCGGTCACCGCGGATTCGCACAAAGAGACCCCGCGCGATCCGCGTCCGGAAGCGGAGATTCGCGCCAAAGATATGTCGGTGTTCCGCTCCCTGATTACCGATAACAAACTTGATGCCATCATGCCAGCGCATGTGATTTACAGTGATGTCGATCCGCGCCCGGCCAGCGGTTCATCGCACTGGCTGCAAACGGTGCTGCGCAAAGAGCTGGGTTTCAATGGCGTGATCTTCTCTGACGATTTGTCGATGGAAGGGGCGGCGATCATGGGTAGCTACGCGGAGCGCGGACAAGCGTCGCTGGATGCAGGTTGCGATATGATCCTCGTCTGCAATAATCGTAAAGGTGCGGTGAGCGTGTTAGATAACCTGTCGCCGATCAATGCTGAACGTGTTACACAATTGTATCATAAAGGTTCATTTAGCCGTCAGGAGCTGATGAGCAGCGCTCGCTGGAAAGCGGTAAACGCACAGCTCGAAGCACTCAATGAGCGCTGGCAGGCACACAAAGCGGGCCAATAACCATCCCGGAAGACGTAGTGTGGCGAGGAAACGATGATCATTTATTTGCACGGTTTTGACTCGAACAGTCCTGGTAACCATGAGAAAGTGCTGCAACTGCAGTTTATCGATCCGGACGTGCGGCTGATTAGCTACAGTACGCGCCATCCGAAACATGACATGCAGCATTTGCTCAAAGAAGTGGACAAGATGCTACAGCTCAACGTCGACGAACGCCCGCTGATTTGTGGCGTCGGTCTCGGCGGCTATTGGGCAGAACGCATCGGTTTTCTCTGCGATATTCGCCAGGTCGTCTTCAACCCGAATCTGTTCCCTGAAGAGAACATGGAAGGTAAAATCGACCGCCCTGAAGAGTATGCGGATATCGCCACAAAATGCGTCAGTAATTTCCGCGAGAAAAACCGCGATCGCTGCCTTGCGATCCTCTCCCGACAGGATGAGGCGTTAAACAGCCATCGCGCGGCGGAGTTTTTACACCATTATTATGAAATTGTGTGGGATGAAGAGCAGACCCACAAATTCAAAAACATCTCCCCGCATCTACAGCGCATCAAAGCCTTCAAGACTCTGGGTTAACCCTTTCTGACGGTTCTCTGGCCCGGCGGCGCAAGCTTGCCGGGCTTTGTCTTTGCTACAATTGTTCAAATTTAAACCGGCAAAACTTGATTCATATCAATTTTGGTATGACCAATGCGCCTTGCGTGTTATTCTCAATACCGACGAATGGTTTAATTGCTGTAACCTGTTGTTAAATAAGGGTTATTTTTATAACTTTTAATTAACAATTGGTTAATAATTTGAGGGGGTCACATTGACTACGCCATTGAAAAAGATAGTGATTGTAGGCGGCGGCGCAGGTGGGCTGGAGCTGGCAACACAACTCGGTAAAAAACTGGGTCGTGGTAAAAAAGCCAAAATTACGCTGGTCGATCGTAACCACAGCCACCTGTGGAAACCGCTGCTGCACGAAGTGGCAACCGGTTCACTGGATGAAGGTGTGGATGCCCTGAGCTATCTGGCGCACGCGCGTAATCATGATTTCCAGTTCCAGTTGGGCTCGGTGATGGACATCAACCGTGAGAGCAAAACCATCACGCTGGCGGAGTTACGCGACGAGAAAGGTGAACTGCTGGTGCCTGAGCGCAAACTGCCTTATGACACGCTGGTGATGGCGCTGGGCAGTACCTCTAATGACTTCAATACGCCGGGTGTGAAAGATCACTGCATCTTCCTGGACAACCCGCATCAGGCGCGCCGTTTCCACCAGGAAATGCTCAATCTGTTCCTGAAATACTCCAATAACCTTGGCGCGAATGGCAAAGTCAATATCGCCATTGTGGGCGGCGGGGCGACGGGCGTTGAACTGTCTGCTGAACTGCACAATGCGGTGAAACAGCTGCACAGCTATGGTTACAAAGGATTGACCAATGATGCGCTGAACGTCACGCTGGTCGAAGCTGGCGAACGTATTCTGCCTGCATTGCCACCGCGTATTTCAGGCGCTGCACACAGCGAGTTGACCAAAATGGGCGTGCGTGTTCTGACGCAAACCATGGTCACCAGTGCCGATGCTGGCGGTCTGCACACCAAAGATGGTGAATATATTCAAGCGGATCTGATGGTTTGGGCTGCGGGTATCAAAGCGCCTGACTTTATGAAAGAAATTGGTGGCCTGGAAACGAACCGCATCAATCAGCTCGTCGTTGAACCGACGCTGCAAACCACGCGCGATCCGAATATCTTTGCGATTGGTGACTGCGCCTCTTGTGCCCGCACTGAAGGTGGATTTGTACCGCCGCGTGCGCAGGCGGCTCACCAGATGGCAAGCCTGGCGCTGCATAACATCCTGGCGCAGACGAAGGGCAAAGCCATGAAGTCATACGTCTACAAAGACCATGGCTCGCTGGTTTCCCTGTCGAACTTCTCAACCGTGGGCAGCCTGATGGGTAACCTGATGCGCGGCTCCATGATGGTTGAAGGACGTATTGCGCGTTTCGTGTATATCTCGCTATACCGCATGCATCAGGTCGCGCTGCATGGTTATTTCAAAACCGGCTTGATGATGCTGGTGGGCAGCATTAACCGCGTGATTCGCCCCCGTCTTAAACTGCACTAATCTCACCCCCTTCGGTCCCACCGGAGGGGGTTTTTAGCATATCGTCCTGTCATATCCCCGTGAGAGCCCAGGAGTTATCCGAAACGTATTCCTGGTCGCTCAACCCCTCTGTTTTTAATCCTTATTCTGATTGGCGACGTCTTTCTTTGATTGCAAAATTGTTACTAACAGCAACAAAGGAGGAAGTCCCGTGAATAAATCAATGTTGGCGGGTATAGGGATTGGCGTGGCTGCTGCGCTCGGCGTGGCGGCGGTTGCCAGTCTTAACGTGTTTGAGCGTGGCCCGCAGTACGCACAAGTTGTTTCAGCAACACCGATTAAAGAATCCGTAAAAACGCCTCGTCAGGAGTGCCGCAACGTTGCCGTTACCCACCGTCGTCCTGTACAGGATGAAAACCGCATCGCAGGTTCAGTTCTGGGAGCTGTTGCCGGTGGCGTGATTGGTCATCAGTTTGGCGGGGGACGCGGGAAAGATGTTGCCACGGTCGTCGGAGCATTAGGCGGCGGTTATGCAGGGAATCAAGTCCAGGGCGCGATGCAGGACGGAGATACCTACACCACCACGCAGCAGCGTTGTAAAACTGTCTACGATAAGTCAGAAAAAATGCTGGGTTACGATGTGACCTATAAGATTGGCGATCAGCAGGGCAAAATCCGAATGGATAAAGATCCCGGCACCCAAATTCCACTGGATGGCAATGGCCAGCTGGTTTTGAATAACAAGGTGTGAAAAAAGCAGTTCTTTGAATTTGGCTCCTCACGCGCTCAGGCTGAGGAGCCTTTTTTTGCTGTAAAAACAGTTGTTAAAGGTCAAATTCATGATGCTGGCGCAGAAGCAAAAATCCTGTAATCAGCACTGAGATAAATGCAAACAGCACTGATCCACCGCATACAATCCACAGACCAAATAACAATGTAATTACTATTAGCACTTTGAATAATGGTAATAGCAAAATCATCTTTATTTTCCTTCCGCATGTGTACAGTCAGAAAGCGCCTTTGTCATCGACAAAAATAATGTGCCGCCGCATCGGCCGGGAAAGGGTAAAGCTACGGTTATTAGCGTCTTCATGACGTGAACGACTCTCCATTTAATGGCCGCTAATCATTAGCCGCACAATAATCACTCTTTAAGCGTAGCAAACGAGGCGTTTTTGGAGATAGATTTGACCTATTGTTCAACAGGCCAAATCTGGTTTCTGACGATATATTCAGCTTTTGAGCAGCTCAGGCCAGAGCCGCAACGTGGTGTGAGTGATTTTTTGCAGCTTTTCAATGTCCGCGCCTTCACGTGCGCTGATCGACATTCCCTGCAGAATACAGCTCAGGAACTGAGTTAATTCTGTCGTATCGCAATGCGCGGGGATCTCGCCCCGCGCCTGACGTTGGCGTAAAAACGCACCCAGCGTCTCTTCTTGCATGGCATGGCGTGACTTCACGGTATTGGCGATCTCTTTCGACGAGGCCGCGAGCGTGGCGGAAGTGTTTATCATAAAACAACCCGCTGGCGTATCTTTGCTGGTGAAGCATGCGGCCACCGTTGCGAAATAATCCTCTAAAGCCTGTTCAACCGTCTTTTCTTCGCAGAAAAGCTGTGCCTCATGTTTGGCCGCAAAACGGGTGATATAGCGCTCCAGCACCGCACGGAACAGACCTTCTTTATTCGTAAATTCTGCGTACAGCGTAGGGGCTTTCGCGCCAGTGGCTTCGACCAGATCGGATAAAGACGTGGCTTCATAGCCGTGCTGCCAGAAAAGTGTCATGGCCTTATCAAGCGCCGCATCCCTGTCGAACACCTTCGGTCGGCCACGGCTTTTTTTAGCACAACTCGTGATGTCGGTTGTCATAGCCGTTGTACCTCGGTTGGTTTATTGAATGACCATTATAAAAATAATAGGCAGTGGCGACCAGCACTGATTTGATAAAAATAAATTAATCATATGAATATGATTAATATGAGATTTTAAATTAATTTAACGATCATTATAAAATACTGTTGACGTGTGATGTAGATCACATCTATCATTTACCTATCGATCGTTAAGTAATTAACTTACGACCTCCTAATCATCTGCTAAAGGCTACTCATTATGAAAAACGTAAAAACCCTGATCGCTGCTGCTTTCTTAAGCTCACTCTCTTTCGCTAGCTTCGCGGCCGTTGAAGTGCAATCGACTCCAGTTGACCAGCAAAAAGTGGGCACTATTTCTGCTAACGCAGGGACCAACCTGGGTTCACTGGAAGACCAACTGGCGCAAAAAGCAGAAGAAATGGGTGCGAAATCTTTCCGCATCACGTCAGTGACTGGCCCGAATACCCTGCACGGTACCGCTGTTATTTATAAATAAGCCTGGTGAAACCCTCATATTTGCCACTGCAATAAAAAAGGCCCCGCATCACTGTGGGGCCTTTTTTTGTCCGCTCTTTAAAGCGATTGCTGAGTCATGCCGGGATGTGGCGTCACATCCACCGGCATTCCTGAGCGAATCTCCATCGCTCTTTCCATCACCGCGCTATCGGCGCTGACTTTGAACGTTTGCATAGCGGCGTTCAACACAATCGGCAGCGTTTGCGGATCGTCACCGATATTTTTTGACAGCGGCTGGTGGATTTCAACCAGACGTTTTCCGCCCGGCTCTTCCGACACTTTAATCGGCGTATTCAAAATATTGACCTTCGTCCCCGGCGTAATCACCCGGAACAGAGTTTCGATATCGCCATCGCGCAGGCGAATACAGCCTGAGCTCACGCGCATCCCAATCCCAAAATCAGCATTGGTTCCGTGCAGCAAATAGACGCCGCCGTAGGCCGCCAGACGAATGGCATGATGGCCCATCGGGTTGTCTGGCCCAGCCGGAACGACCGCCGGTAAATCAATTCCCTGTGCTTTATAGCGTGCACGGATATTCGCCGTCGGCGTCCAGGTTGGATTCGCGCGTTTATCCGACACCGTCGTCACCATCGTTGGCGTTAAGGTATCGCCGCCTAACTGACCGATGCCGATCGGATAAACCGTCACCTCTTTTTTCCCCGGCGGGTAATAGTAGAGACGCAATTCCGCAAGGTTGATCACCAGCCCTTCACGCGGCGCGTCGGGCAAAAGCGTTTGCAGCGGAATAGTCAGCACGCTGCCCGCGCGCGGAACGTAAGGATCAACGCCTGGATTTGCCTGCAGCAAAGCCAGAAAGCCGACGTTATATTTTTTCGCAATGGCTTCAAGCGATCCACCATCATTTTCCACGACGTGAAATTTATTCTCACCAACCAAACGGCTGCCGGCAGGCGGCAAAGGCCAGGTGTTGGCGCGAGCGGGAAGGGCAATCGCCAGCGCCGCCGCCAGCGCAAAAAAGGTCATCCAGCGAGTCAAACGCAAGGTCATCATTATCACCAAAATCCATATTAATGGTATGGTTATTGTTACGAAATAGTTAATTGATAATTATGGCGAATGCATGTGTCGGGAAACGCAGGGGGATTGCAAAGATTGTGTAAATATCAGGCCCCGATAACTGGCGTTACCGGGGCACAAACGTCACTACGCTACCGTGTTTTCTTCCAGTTGACGCATAAAGTTGCGCACCCATTCCATGCGGGTTTTCCGGTCGGCCAGTTCCTGCGTAAACTTCAGACGCGTCGGGCCATCCAGGCGGAAATGCTGGGGTTGCTTCTGCAGCAAACCGATCAGCCACATCGGATCGACATGGTTTTTCTCAGCAAATTCAACCGTCCCGCCTTTCTCATTCCCTTCAAGCTTGCGGATACCCAGCTTCTGCGCCTGCTGACGCAGTCGGGCGATGTCGAGCAGGTTACGCGCCGGATCCGGCAGCAAACCAAAGCGGTCAATGAGCTCAACCTTGATTTCTTCAAGCTCAGACTCTTTTTTGGCGCTGGCGATTCGCTTGTAGAAGGACAGGCGCGTGTTGACGTCCGGGATAAAATCGTCCGGCAACAGGGAAGGCATGCGCAGCTCGACTTCCGTTTGCTGGCTGGTGAGATCCTCCAGCGACGGCTCGCGCCCGGCTTTCAACGCATCAACGGCGTTTTCGAGCAGCTCCATGTACAACGAGAAACCGATGGTTTCCATTGAACCACTCTGATCTTCACCCAGCAATTCGCCTGCGCCACGGATCTCGAGATCGTGTGTCGCCAGCGCGAAACCTGCTCCCAAATCCTCAAGCGAGGCGATGGCTTCCAGACGTTTTTGCGCATCGGTGGTCATCGCTTTCGGATGCGGCGTCATCAGCCATGCGTAAGCCTGGTGGTGCGAGCGCCCAACGCGACCGCGCAACTGATGAAGCTGCGCCAGGCCGAAATGGTCTGCACGTTCAATGATGATGGTGTTCGCCGTCGGAATGTCGATGCCGGTTTCAATAATCGTGGTACACACCAGCACGTTAAAACGCTGGTGGTGGAAATCGTTCATCACCCGTTCCAGCTCGCGCTCGCGCATCTGCCCGTGACCGATGGCAATGCGGGCCTCCGGCACCAGTTCAGCCAGTTTATCGGCGGTTTTTTGAATGTTTTCGACATCGTTAAAGAGATAATAAACCTGCCCGCCACGCAGCACTTCACGCAGGATTGCCTCGCGAACCACCAGGCTGTCGTACTCGCGGACAAACGTTTTCACTGCCAGACGACGCGCCGGTGGCGTGGCGATAATCGACAGATCGCGCATGCCGCTCATCGCCATATTCAGGGTACGCGGGATCGGCGTCGCGGTGAGGGTCAGGATATCGACGTCCGCGCGCATCGCTTTGATGCGCTCTTTGTGGCGCACGCCGAAGCGGTGTTCTTCATCGACGATCAGCAGACCTAAGTCTTTCCACTTCATGTCGCTTTGCAGCAGTTTATGGGTGCCGATCAGGATATCGATTTTGCCTTCGCGGGCCTGTTCCAGGATCTGTGTTTGCTCTTTGGCACTGCGAAAACGCGACAGCATCTCGATCCGCACCGGCCAGTTGGCGAAGCGATCGCGGAAGTTGTCGTAGTGCTGCTGGGCGAGCAGCGTGGTCGGCACCAGCACGGCGACCTGCTTGTTATTTTCGACCGCCAGGAAGGTGGCGCGCATCGCGACTTCCGTTTTACCAAAGCCCACGTCGCCGCACACCAGGCGATCCATCGCCAGCGGCTGGCACATATCACTCAGCACGGCGTTGATCGCCTGCGCCTGATCGGGCGTGGTTTCAAACGGGAAACTGTCGCAGAACAATTGATATTGTTCTTTGTCGTGCTTGAACGCGTAGCCCGATTTCGCGGCACGCTGGGCGTAAATATCCAGCAATTCGGCCGCCACATCGCGGACTTTTTCCGCGGCTTTCTGACGCGCGCGCGCCCAGACATCACCGCCCAGTCTGTGCAGCGGGGCGTTATCTTCTGCACCGCCCGCATAACGGCTAATCAAGTGCAGCGAAGATACCGGAACGTAGAGTTTGGCGTCGCCAGAGTAGGTGAGCATCAGGTATTCACCCTTAATGCCGCCCGTTTCCAGCGTGGTCATTCCCGCGTAACGCCCTACGCCGTGCTCGAGATGCACGATCGGCTGGCCCACGTGCAGCTCCGCCAGGTTGCGAATCAGCGTATCCGGGTTAATGGTGCGACGGCTGTCCTGACGACGGCGCGCCACGCGCTCGCCGAGCAGATCGCTTTCACAAATCAGTGCGCGATTATTCAGCGTGTCGATGAATCCATGCTCAGCCGCACCAATCATCAGGTAGCGCCCGGCATCGGTCGCTTCGTCGAGGCGTAAAATGCGTTTTGGCGACACTTTGATTCGCGCGAGCAGTTCGCCCAGCGCTTCACGGCGGCCTTCACTCTCGACCGAGAAAATCACCGGACCGGTGAAGGATTCCAGGAACTTGCGCAGATTATCCAGCGGCGATTTTTGCTGCGCCTGAACGGAAAGATCGGGCAGTTTCTCGAATCCAAGATTAGTATTGGCGGCTTTCTCCGGCAGATTTTCCGTTTTGAGCTGCACGCGCGGCCATTTTTTGAGTTCCGAAAACAGCGCATCGGTGCGCAGCCAAAGCTGTTCCGGTGGCAGCAGGGGGCGCATCGGATCAACGCCACGGTTTTCGAATCGCGCACGGGTTTCGTTTTCAAAACGGGTTGCGCTGGATTCCAGATCGCCGGTGTTCACAATCAGCGTTTTCGCCGGGAAATAGCTGAACAGCGCGGGAAGTGGCTCGCTAAAGAACAGCGGCTGCCAGTATTCAATCCCCGCAGGCAGCGTGCCTTTGCTGACCTGCTGGTAAATATGTTCGGCGTCGCGCTTCACATCAAACTTGTCGCGCCACTGGCTACGGAACAGCTCGATGGCGGTTTTATCCGTTGGGAATTCATGCGCAGGCAGTAAATTGATGGCGTCGACTTCCTCCAGCGTGCGCTGGGTGTCAGCGTCAAACACGCGCAGACTGTCGATTTCATCGTCGAAGAAATCCAGGCGATACGGCTGGTCGCTGCCCATCGGATACAGATCCAACAGCGCACCGCGCGTGGCGTATTCGCCGTGCTCCATCACCTGATCGACATGGCGATAACCGGCGCTATCCAGCTGCGATCGCAGGGCGTCGCGCGATAACCGTTCGCCTTTTTTCATCACCAGCGCGTGACCGTGCAGATAGCTGTGCGGACACACACGCTGCATCAATGTATTCACTGGGACAATTAATACGCCGCGCTGCATGGTTGGCAACTGATACAGCGTCGACAGGCGCGAGGAGATGATCTCCTGGTGCGGGGAGAAGCTGTCGTACGGCAGCGTTTCCCAGTCGGCCAGGTTAAAGACCAGACTGTCGGTAAACTGGCGAATTTCGTCGTGCAGACGCAATGCATTTTGCATATCCGGGGCTACCAGGACCACCGGACCCGCATGGCGCTCAGCGATCTCCGCCACTAGCGTGGCGCAGGCTGCACCCGTCAGTTCACCTAGCTGACGTTGGTCGCCCGCTTTGCCGGGCAAGGAATAACGATATTGTTCAGGCATGGCTCTTTCAGGATCTCTTATGGATATACCAACAGTATTGGGGCATATCACTGATACGCAATGTCTTTATTATCCTTGATCGTTTTGCATTAGCAAACTGGAACCGCAAAGAGAGAAAATTTGCCCCCGATAAAGGGGGCAGAAGGGCGTTAGCGCGCGGGTTGCGCGGGGGCGAGACGTGCCGGAGGCGTGAAGAATACATCACCAAACAGCGCGCTGGAGGCTTTGCGCGCACCTAATCCAATCAGCGTACACACCAACAGGCTGATAAACGGATACACCAGAATAAGCGACAGCTCAGCCCACACAGGCCAGTTCGCGGCATTGAGTTCGGCAATCAGCACGAGGCTGAATATTTCAATCAGGATCCGATGCGTGGCGTAAATGGCAATCGTGTTTGAACCGACAACATTCAGTAGATTATTGGGATGCACCGCGTAACGCTGCTCAAGGCTGTAAAAAAGTTTCATGATCAGCAAAATCGACAGCAACGATAGCAACAGCGGAACGTTAGCAAACCATAGCACCACCGAAACGACACCGAAGGCGATGACGGGGAGCCAGTAACGACGCATGGTCATGTCTTTCATCCACGCCATCAGCTGCGCGCCGTACCATGCGCCCAGGCTGTAGTAGACAATATTGCGCACCACGCTGTTCATTCCCCACCACGGCAGCGGGAGGAAGTTAATCGCCACGCTTGCCAGCGCCAGCAGGGCGAGCATCGGCAGCTTCCAGCGGCTCAGCATTTTACACAGCGTGAAGTAGACGATCAGCGCGTACAGATACCACAGGCTGGTGTTGGCGGTGAGCATGCCGCGAATAAAACCGGTGAACGACTCTGCGTAGGCGGCATTGGACGACGTAGAGAGCTCGCGCTCCGGCGCCAGCCAGTCATTGATGTGGCTTATCGCCTGCCATTGCAATATCCCCCACAGGGCCAGCACCCAGACGATGCTCCAGATCCTTTTATCCAGGCTCGTGCGCCAGCCAACGTCATCGATATAGCGGCGAATTAAATAACCCGAAATAAAGAAAAACACCGGCATGCGAAACGGCGCGAGATAGAGATTGAAGTAGACCCAGCATTTGGCGAGCAGACCGGAAAGCGGATGTTGCAGCCCGTCGAGGTGGGGATAAAAGGTGATGACCGAGTGGTAAATCACGACCAGACAGATGCACAATCCTTTTATCTGATTAATCCATAATGCTTTTTGTTTCATCGGTAACGGATACCTGTTTTGCCATAAACGAAACGTTGATCCTGGGCGAACGGGCAGGGGATGTAATCAGTAAGAGTCTGTATCCGGATGATTTTCGGAAAAGGTGGAGGGTGAAGGTGGTGGAATGATGTGCATATCTGCGAGTAGCGTTCTGATTTTTCTTGTTTTTTCGGAAAATTCATTACCAAAGCTTACGGTATCAGTCATTTACGCTTAACGGATTCGCTTATATACTCGTGGGTCTGCCAACAGCCACCAGACGGATTTCATGTATCAACCTGTCGCACTCTTCATAGGCTTACGTTACATGCGTGGGCGCGCCGCGGACCGCTTCGGTCGCTTTGTCTCCTGGCTTTCCACTATCGGCATTACGCTTGGCGTAATGGCGCTGGTGACGGTACTTTCCGTAATGAATGGCTTCGAGCGCGAGCTGCAAAACAACATTCTGGGGCTGATGCCACAGGCGGTTCTCTCTTCGACTAACGGATCGATCAATCCGCAACAGTTACCTGAAAGCGCGGTGAAACTGCAAGGCGTGAATCGTATTGCGCCGCTGACGACCGGCGATGTGGTGCTGCAAAGTGCGCGCAGCGTCTCGGTGGGCGTGATGCTGGGCATCGACCCGGCGCAAAAAGATCCGCTTACGCCGTATCTGGTGAACGTCAAACAGACCGATCTGGCACCGGGTAAATACAACGTGATTCTGGGCGAACAGCTCGCCGGGCAGCTTGGCGTCAACCGTGGCGACCAGCTGCGCGTAATGGTGCCGTCTGCCAGCCAGTTTACCCCGATGGGCCGCTTGCCAAGCCAACGCTTGTTCAACGTGATCGGCACGTTTGCCGCCAACAGCGAAGTCGATGGCTATCAGATGCTAGTCAACATTCAGGATGCGTCGCGCCTGATGCGTTATCCGCTGGGCAACGTCACCGGCTGGCGTCTGTGGCTCAACGAACCGCTGAAAGTCGACGTGCTGAGCGAGCAAAAATTACCTGAAGGCACCAAATGGCAGGACTGGCGCGAGCGCAAAGGCGAGCTGTTCCAGGCCGTGCGGATGGAAAAGAACATGATGGGGCTGCTGCTGAGCCTGATCGTCGCCGTCGCCGCGTTTAATATCATCACCTCGCTGGGTCTGATGGTGATGGAAAAACAGGGCGAAGTTGCGATTCTGCAAACCCAGGGGCTAACGCCGCGCCAGATTATGGCGGTGTTTATGGTCCAGGGGGCGAGTGCCGGGATTATCGGGGCGCTGCTCGGTGCGGTGCTTGGGGCGTTGCTTGCCAGCCAGTTAAATAATTTGATGCCGATTATCGGAATTCTGCTCGACGGCGCGGCGCTGCCGGTCGCTATCGAGCCGCTGCAGGTCGTTGGTATCGCGCTGGTCGCCATGGCGATCGCGCTGCTTTCTACGCTTTATCCTTCATGGCGCGCTGCCGCCACTCAACCCGCTGAGGCTTTACGTTATGAATAAGATCCTGTTGCAATGCGACAACCTGTCCAAACGCTATCAGGAAGGCAACGTGCAGACGGATGTGCTGCATGAAGTCAGCTTCAGCGTGGGCGAAGGCGAAATGATGGCGATTGTTGGCAGCTCAGGCTCCGGCAAAAGTACGCTGCTGCACCTGCTTGGCGGGCTGGATACGCCGACGTCTGGCGATGTGATTTTCTCCGGTACGCCGTTAAGTTCGATGTCTTCGACGGCGAAAGCCGATCTGCGTAACCGCGAGCTGGGCTTTATCTATCAGTTCCACCATTTGCTCCCGGACTTCACCGCGCTGGAAAACGTCGCGATGCCTTTGCTGATTGGCAAAAAGAAACCGGCTGAAATTAACACGCGCGCCAGCGACATGCTGAAAGCCGTGGGGCTTGCACACCGCGGGAATCACCGTCCTTCCGAGCTATCTGGCGGGGAACGTCAGCGCGTCGCCATTGCACGCGCGCTGGTCAATAATCCGCGTCTGGTATTGGCCGATGAACCGACCGGTAACCTGGATGCACGTAATGCTGACAGCATTTTCCAGCTGCTTGGCGAGCTGAACGCGTCGCAGGGCACCGCATTTCTGGTGGTGACGCACGACCTGCAACTGGCGGGACGGATGAGTCGCCAGCTTGAGATGCGCGACGGACGTCTGACGACGGAAATGACCCTGATGGGAGCCGAGTAATGGCGTCGTCGTTATCCTTACTGATCGGTTTACGCTTTAGCCGAGGCCGCCGTCGCGGTGGCATGGTGTCGTTGATTTCCGTGATTTCTACCGTGGGAATTGCCCTGGGTGTCGCGGTGCTCATCGTCGGTTTAAGCGCGATGAACGGCTTTGAGCGAGAACTCAATAACCGCATTCTGGCGGTCGTTCCACACGGTGAAATCGAGCCGGTTAATCAGCCGTGGAATAACTGGAATGACGCGCTGACCAAAATTGAAAAAGTGCCGGGCATTGCCGCCGCTGCGCCTTACATTAACTTTACCGGGCTGGTGGAGAGCGGGGCAAACCTGCGCGCTATTCAGGTTAAGGGCGTGAATCCGCAGCAGGAAGAGCGTCTGAGCGCATTGCCGCAGTTTGTGCAAAACGGCGCATGGGCAGGCTTTAAGGCGGGCGATCAGCAAATCATTATCGGTAAAGGTGTTGCCGATGCGCTGAAGGTGAAGCAGGGCGACTGGGTGTCAATCATGATCCCGAACGCCAGTGCCGACCATAAGCTCCAGCAGCCCAAACGCGTGCGTTTGCATGTGACCGGTATTTTACAGCTGAGCGGTCAGCTTGATCACAGTTTCGCCATGGTGCCTCTGGATGACGCGCGTCAATATCTGGATATGGGCGACAGCGTGACGGGTATCGCCATCAAAGTGAATGATGTGTTTAATGCTAATAAACTGGTGCGCGATGCCGGTGGCGTCACCAATAACTACGTTTACATCAAGAGCTGGATAGGCACTTACGGTTACATGTACCGCGATATCCAGATGATCCGCGCCATTATGTATCTGGCGATGGTGCTGGTGATTGGCGTTGCCTGCTTCAACATTGTGTCCACTCTGGTGATGGCGGTGAAAGACAAGAGCAGCGATATCGCGGTACTGCGTACGCTGGGGGCAAAAGACGGTCTTATTCGCGCCATTTTCGTCTGGTACGGTCTGCTCGCGGGCCTGTTTGGTAGCCTTTGCGGCGTGGTGATTGGTGTGGTCGTTTCGCTACAGCTGACGCCGATTATCAACGGCATCGAAAAGCTGATCGGACACCAGTTCCTGTCGGGCGACATCTATTTTATTGACTTCCTGCCTTCTGAATTGCATTGGCTGGACGTTATTTATGTGCTGGTTACAGCACTTTTACTGAGTCTGCTGGCAAGCTGGTATCCGGCGCGTCGCGCAAGCCGAATTGATCCGGCGAGGGTATTAAGTGGCCAGTAATTTGTCATGATTTGACGTCTTTTTCACAAAATCCTTCACGCTGCATCAAGGCGGCAAGTCTGAGAGTCCCCAGGAGCTTACTTTGGTAAGTGACTGGGGTGAACAGACACAGCCAACGCAGAGGCAGCGTGAAGGATGAAGTGTATAGCCGCCAAATCAGAAAGAGGAATGCATATGTATTATGGATTTGATATTGGCGGCACCAAAATTGCGCTCGGCGTGTTTGATGAACATCTCAAATTGCAGTGGGAAACCCGTGTTCCCACACCGCGCGAAAGCTACGATGAATTTTTAACTGCCATTGCCACGCTGGTGGCGCAAGCGGATACCCGCTTTGGCGTGAAGGGCTCGGTTGGCATCGGCATTCCCGGTATGCCAGAAACCGACGATGGCACCCTGTATGCAGCCAATGTGCCTGCCGCCAGCGGTAAACCGCTGCGCGCCGACCTCTCTGCTCTTCTCGATCGTGACGTCCGTCTCGACAACGACGCTAACTGTTTTGCCCTTTCAGAAGCCTGGGACGATGAGTTCCGCGCGTATCCACTGGTAATGGGATTGATCCTGGGCACGGGTGTGGGCGGTGGCATTATTGTTGATGGCAAACCGATTACTGGTCGCAGCTATATTACCGGCGAGTTTGGTCACATTCGCCTGCCGGTGGATGCGCTGGAAGTGGTGGGGCGCGATTTCCCGCTAACGCGCTGCGGTTGCGGGCAACACGGTTGTATCGAGAATTATCTTTCGGGCCGTGGGTTTGCATGGCTTTATGAACACTTCTATCATCAGAAAATTGAGGCGCCTGAGATCATCACTCTGTGGGAACAGGGGGATGAACAGGCGCGGGAACACGTTGAGCGCTATCTGGATCTGCTGGCGGTGTGTTTGGGCAATATTTTGACGATTGTCGATCCCGATTTGCTGGTGATAGGCGGTGGATTATCCAACTTTTCGGCGATCACCGAGCAGCTGTCCGGGCGTTTGCCGCGGCATTTGTTGCCGGTGGCTCGTGTGCCACGTATTGAACGTGCGCGTCATGGCGACGCCGGGGGAATGCGCGGTGCGGCATTCCTTCATCTCACCCGCTAGTTATACGAGGTTATTATGCTGTCGCGCCGGTCACATCGACTCACCCGTTTTCGCAAAACTAAACGTCGCTTGCGTGAGCGCTTACGCCAGCGAATTTTTTTCAGAGACAGAGTGATGCCTGAAGGAATGGAAAAACCAAGAGTGGTGGTGCTGACCGGCGCGGGTATCTCCGCTGAGTCCGGCATTCGTACTTTCCGTGCTGCAGACGGTTTGTGGGAAGAGCACCGCGTTGAAGACGTCGCGACGCCGGAAGGTTTCGCGCGCGATCCCGCGCTGGTGCAGGCGTTTTATAACGCTCGCCGCCGTCAGTTACAGTCGCCAGAAATTGCACCAAACGCGGCACATTTGGCGCTGGCAAAACTGGAGCAGGAGCTGGGCGATCGTTTTCTGCTGGTCACGCAGAACATCGACAACCTGCATGAACGCGCCGGTAACCGCAACGTTATCCATATGCACGGTGAACTGCTGAAAGTCCGCTGCGCGTGGAGCGGGCAGGTGCTTGACTGGACCGGTGATATCACGCCGGATGACAAGTGTCACTGCTGCCAGTTCCCGTCACCGCTGCGCCCGCATGTGGTGTGGTTCGGCGAAATGCCGTTGGGGATGGACGATATCTACAGTGCGCTGGCGATGGCCGATATTTTCATTGCCATCGGCACGTCCGGGCATGTCTATCCCGCGGCCGGATTTGTGCATGAGGCGAAACTGCACGGGGCGCACACGGTTGAACTCAATCTGGAACCGAGTCAGGTTGGCAGCGAGTTTGAAGAAAAACAATACGGTCTGGCGAGCGCAGTGGTGCCCGATTTTGTCGAGAAGTTGCTGAAAGGGTTATGAACACGCAATTCCCTCTCCCGGTTGGGAGAGGGGAAAAAGGCTACCTCAGCGGCCCGCCTTCAGCTTCTGATAATAGTCTTCATAAAGGCGGCTCGCGTCACCCACATCGTTCTGCCATTCGCCTTTTTTGACGGTCTCCGCGTCGGGATACAGTGACTTATCGTTTGCCACTTCCGGGCTGAGCAGTTTGCGCGCGGCAAGGTTTGGCGTCGGATAACCAATGGTTTCTGCCACCTGTTTTGCCACGTCCGGGCGCAGCAGGAAGTTAATCAACTTCATCGCTCCGTCGACGTTTTTAGCGTTTGCCGGAATCGACAAGCTGTCCATCCAGAAGATCCCGCCTTCTTTTGGCCACACCACCTGCAACGGCGTCCCGGCCTGACGCGCAACGTACGCCGACCCGTTCCACACCATTCCCAGATTCACTTCGCCTTCCATGTACGGGTTTGCCGGGTTGTCGGAGTTAAACGCCGCCACGTTTGGCATCAGCTTTTTCAGCTCGTTATACGCCGCGTCGATCTCTTTTGGGTCAGTCGTATTACCGGAAAAACCCAGTTTACGCAGCGCCATCTGGAACACTTCGCGAGCGTCGTCGGTCAACAGCAGGCTGCCTTTGTATTCCGGTTTCCAGAGATCGGCCCAGCTTGTCACCGTTTTGGGGTCAATCTCATCGCTGTTCACGCCAATAGCCGTCGCACCCCAGATATACGGGATGGAGTAGTCATTATTCGGGTCGAACGGTTTATTGAGCATCTCCGGATCGAGATTATTGAAGTTGGTGAGCTTCGTTTTATCGATCTTCTGGATCATGCCCTCTTTGCGCATTTTGTCGACGAAATAGGTCGACGGAACCACCAGATCGTATGCGCCGTCTTTATAGGTTTTGAGCTTGGCATACATGGTTTCGTTCGATTCGTAGGTCGAGTAGATAACCTTGATGCCGGTCTCTTTGGTGAACTGTTCCAGCAGGCCTGGCGGCACGTATTCAGTCCAGTTATAGAAGTAGAGCGTTTTGCTGTCGTCCGCGTGCGCAGCGCTCATGCTCATGGCAAGTGCGCCTGCCGCGAGCAGGTGGCGTGACCATTTCATCATTTAACGTCCCCTGAGTGGTGAGCCTTATAGCTCCTGGTTTTATCACGAGCAATAAGCTGACTGGCGATGACCAGAACCAGCGATAACAGTAGCAGAATGGTTGCCAGCGCGTTCACCTCGGGCGAGACGCCGACTTTGACCATGGAATAGATTTTCAACGGCAGAATTTCATACCCCGGTCCGGTGACGAATGAAGAGACCACCACATCGTCCATCGACAGGGTGAAGCTCAGCAACCACCCGGCGGCCACCGCAGGCATTGCCAGCGGCAGAATGATTTTGCGCAGAATGGTGAGTTCGCTCGCGCCCAGATCTTTGGCCGCTTCGAGCATCCGCACATCAAAGCCTTTGAGCCGTGAGTACACTGTCACCACCACAAAGGGCAGGCAAAAAGTGATGTGAGAAAACAGCAGCGACCAGAACCCAAGCTGGATGCCGAGCAGCATAAACAGCACCAGCAGTGAAATGGCCATGACGATATCGGGCGACATCATCACCACAAATAGCATCCCGCTGACGAAAGGCTTGCCGCGAAAACGGTAGCGATAGAGCGCCACGGCAGTTAATGAGCCGATAAGCGTCGCAAAGGTCGCGGAGACGATCGCCATCGTCAGGGAGTGTTGCGCCGCCTGCAACAGGCTGTCGTTGTTCATCAGCAGGCTGTACCATTTTGTCGTAAAGCCCTGCCAGTTAATGCCGAAACGCGAACTGTTAAATGAGTTAACGATCAAAATGATAATCGGGATGTAGAGATACGCGTAAATGACGGTCATAAAACCGCCGCGCAGCAGACGACCGGTCATTCAAGATCTCCCTTTTTGTTCAGCCAGCGGGAAGCGCGCCAGTAAACCAGCAGCATAAGCCCCATCACCACCGTCAGCGTGATACTGGTGGCGGAACCGAACGGCCAGTCGCGAATATTCAGGAACTGGCTTTTTATCACGTTACCGATCAGCAGATTTTTCGCGCCACCCATCAGATCAGAAACATAAAACAGCCCCATCGCAGGCAGCATCACCAGCAAACAGCCCGCGATAATGCCCGGCATCGTCAGCGGAAGGATGATGCGAATAAATGTCTGAAACTTGTTGGCACCTAAATCCTTCGCGGCCTCCAGTAGCGGTCTGTCGAGCTTCTCGATGCTGGAATAGAGCGGCATAACCATGAACGGCAGCAAGATATAGACCAGGCCAATGATCACCGCGCTGGGCGTGAACATGATGCGAATCGGCGTATCAATCACGCCCAACCACAGTAAAAACTCGTTCAGATAGCCTTTGGTGCTCAGGAATATTTTCAGGCCATAAATGCGGATCAGCGAGTTGGTCCAGAAGGGAACAATCAGCAAAAACAGCAGCAGCGGACGCACTTTTTGCGGTAAACGCGCCAGAAACCAGGCGAAGGGATAGCCCAGCGCCAGGCAGGCAAGCGTAGCGATGACCGCCATATTGAGCGAGTGGAGCAACACTTCAAAATAGAGTGGGTCCAGCAGGCGCGCGTAGTTATCCAGCGTAAAGGCCAGTTTGACAAAATCAGCGTCGTCGCGGGTCAAAAAACTGGTGGCGATGATCATCAGGTTGGGCAGAAACACAAACAACACAAGCCAGCCCACGATCGTGGCGATCACCACATTCTGGAATTTACTTGTGTTCTTCATCAGCCAGTACGACCTCCCAGCTTTCTACCCAGTTCACGACCATTTTTTGATCGAGTGGGTGGTCAAAATCCGGATCGTCTTCGTTGAAGAATTCACTGACAAACACCATTTTGCCGCTTTCCAGTTCAACCACCGATTCCAGCGTCATGCCTTTGTAGTTGCGCTCGCGGATATAACCGATAAGCCCTTCGACGTCAGTGCTGTCATGAATTTCATCTACGCGCAGATCTTCCGGGCGCAGCATGACGTTCAGCTTCTGGCCTTTCTCCACCGGGAAGTTGACGGTGATATTGCACGCGCGGCCCTCGACATTGGCGCGGACGCGTTGGTCATCCAAACGCTCAATGACGGTCGCATTAAAGATATTGATTTCACCAATAAAACTGGCGACAAACAGGTTCTTAGGCTCTTCGTAAATTTCACGCGGGGTGCCGTCCTGCTCTATTTTGCCGTCGCGCATCACCACGATACGATCCGACATGGTCAGCGCTTCTTCCTGATCGTGCGTGACGAACACAAAAGTGATGCCGAGCTTGCGCTGCAGCGCTTTCAGCTCGTTCTGCATCTGTTTACGCAGCTTGTAATCCAGTGCGGAGAGGGATTCGTCGAGCAGCAGAAGGCGAGGTTTATTGACCACCGCACGAGCGATAGCCACGCGCTGCTGCTGGCCGCCGGAGAGCTGATGGGGCTTGCGTTGGGCGAATTCGTCCAGCTGAACCATGCGCAGCGCATCGTTGACACGCGGGGTAATTTGTTCGTTTGGCGTTTTTTGCATGCGCAGGCCGAAGGCCACGTTTTCAAACACGGTCATGTGCGGGAAAAGGGCATAGCTCTGAAAGACGGTATTGACGTGACGGTTTTCAGCAGGTACATCGGTGATGTCCTGATCTTCAAGATAAATTTGGCCGTTATCGATGCTTTCTAATCCAGCGATAAGGCGCAACACGGTCGTTTTGCCACAGCCAGAGGGCCCAAGCAGCGTAAGAAACTCACCGTCATTGATGCTCAAGTTGAGATCGTCGATGACGATTTTACCGTCGAAACTTTTGCTGATCCCTGATAACAGCACCAGCGGCGATACCGTACCCAGTTGTGTATTCAATTTTTGGCTCTGTCCCCTATAAGCGCTACGAATGGGTTTTCGTTAGCGGGATTTGTATTCAACCACCCAGGTGACTCGCAATGAGGGCGGCCATTCTACGGCAAAGCATTGAAATCACCAATCCTTGTGACTGATTGATAAACTATATTTATTAACCAATAACGACATAAACGAATATATTCTCGTTTACGGGATAAAAGTGACCTGACGCAATATTTGGGTTTTGATGCTTAATGATAATGTTGTCACAAAAAGTGAGGGTGACTGCATGGATAAATTACTTGAGCGTTTTTTACAGTACGTATCGCTGGATACCCAATCTAAAGCGGGTGTCAGGCAGGTGCCGAGCACTGAGGGTCAATGGAAGCTGTTACACCTGCTGAAGGAACAGCTGGAAGAGCTTGGCCTGGTCAATGTGACGTTAAGCGAGAAAGGTACGGTGATGGGGACGCTGCCAGCGAATGTCCAGGGTGACATTCCGGCCATTGGATTCATTTCCCACGTTGATACATCGCCCGATTTCAGCGGAAAGAACGTCAACCCGCAAATTGTTGAAAATTATCGTGGGGGTGATATCGCGCTGGGCATCGGCGACGAAGTTTTGTCCCCGGTTATGTTCCCGGTGCTGCATCAGATGCTGGGACAAACGCTAATCACCACCGACGGCAAAACCTTGTTGGGCGCGGATGACAAAGCGGGCGTTGCCGAGATCATGACCGCGCTGGCCGTGCTGAAAGGCAAAAACGTCCCACATGGCGATATTCGCGTGGCCTTTACGCCGGATGAAGAAGTCGGCAAGGGCGCAAAACATTTTGACGTCGCTGCGTTTAATGCGAAGTGGGCTTACACCGTTGATGGCGGTGGCGTGGGTGAACTGGAGTTCGAAAACTTTAACGCGGCGTCAATTACCATCAAAATCGTTGGCAACAACGTTCATCCGGGCTCAGCGAAAGGGGTAATGGTGAACGCACTGTCGCTGGCTACGCGCATTCATGCGGAAGTCCCGGCGGAAGAGAGCCCCGAGCAGACCGAAGGTTATGAAGGTTTTTATCATCTGACCAGTATTAAAGGCACGGTGGATAGCGCGCAGATGCATTACATTGTGCGTGATTTCGACCGTAAAGCCTTTGAAGCGCGCAAGCGTAAGATGATGGAAATCGCTAAAAAAGTGGGCAAAGGGCTGCACCCGGATTGCTACATTGAGCTGATCATTGAGGACAGCTATTACAATATGCGCGAGAAGGTGGTCGAGCATCCGCATATTCTGGATATTGCGCAGCAGGCGATGCGCGATTGCGATATCGAACCGCAGCTGAAACCGATCCGCGGTGGTACTGACGGCTCGCAGCTCTCCTTTATGGGACTGCCTTGCCCGAACCTGTTTACCGGCGGCTATAACTACCACGGCAAGCATGAGTTTGTGACGCTGGAAGGGATGGAGAAAGCGGTGAAAGTGATTGTGCGTATTGCCGAGATCGCGGCAAAGCAGGCATAAAAGAAAGCCCGGTGAGCGAAATGGCTGCCGGGCTTTATCTCTCTTAGTCTTCGAAGAACCAGTATCCGCTGTTCACGAGCGCGGCCAGCATCGCCAGGAATGAGGGATCTTCCAGCGCGTCACCAAAGGTTTCCGCGTTTAATACCATATGACTCGCCAGGGCTTCGAGCGCCGGACGGTGCGGCGAATCGAGCTTCTCGCCATTGACGAAAATATCATCGCCAATACGCAGCACACGTAAGCCACCCAGACGCACCAGGGAATCTCCCTGCTGCAATGCATCGTAAATTTCATCCGGCTGATACGGTGGCTCTGCAGGCGCAACGTCCAGTTCATGACGGGACTGGCTGATAAATTCGCCAAACCACTGCTTGAAATGTTCAGGCTCGTTAATCAGGCCCAGCATCATTTCGCGCAGCTTATCTAACTCTTGCGGCAGAACGTCGGCCGGGTGTTCACGCGCAGGCACATCAGGGTCGCTGTAGCGATGACTGCCCAGCTCACGCTGCAGCACGTAATCGGCAAATCCGCTGATCATCTCACGTCCACTTGGCGCGCGGAATCCCACGGAATAGTTCAGCGAGTTCTCCAGAGAATAGCCTTCGTGCGGGAATCCCGGCGGGATATACAGAATATCGCCTGGCTCAAGTTCTTCGTCGATAATGCCTTCAAACGGATCTACCTGAAGCAGATCGGGATGTGGACAGTGCTGTTTCATCGGCACTTTCTCGCCCACACGCCAGCGACGGCGGCCCGTACCCTGAATGATAAACACATCATATTGATCCAGATGAGGGCCAACGCCGCCACCGGGCACAGAGAAGGAGATCATCAGATCGTCCATGCGCCAGTCGGGCAGGGCACGGAACGGATGCATCAAGGCTGCGGTAGGCTCGTGCCAATGGTTGACGGCCTGAACCAGTAATGACCAGTTGTTTTCACCCAGATGATCGTAGCTTTCGAAAGGCCCGTGGCTCACCTGCCATTTACCGTCCTGATGACTCACCAGTCGGCTGTCCACTTCGTTTTCCATCGCCAGTCCCGCCAGTTCGTCTGGCGAGATGGGGTCAACAAAATTGCTGATGCCGCGTTTCAGAACGACCGGGCGTTTCTGCCAGTAACGTTCGATAAAATCGGGCCAGTTTAGCGTTAAGTGATATTCCATATTATTTATTTCCGCAGGCTCTTATTGACTCGGATTATAACGGAAGCTCACAAGGCTGCGTGCGGGAATCTCGCTTTTTTCACATTCCGCGCTAACTATCGTCGGAAGAGGGGTGCTGGCGACCAAAAATAGCCTCCATCCGCGCGCCACCCAGCAGGCTATCGCTGGTTTCAATTTTGCCGTTGTACTGCTCGACAATCTCCTGGGCAACGGAAAGCCCAACTCCCTGACCCGGACGCAGCGTGTCTGCGCGTTGGCCACGATCGAAAACGACATCGCGTTTGTTTTTTGGGATCCCAGGCCCGTCATCTTCAATGATGATGTGCAAAGTGTCATCCGTCTGTTGCGCGGACACTTCCACAAATTCCAGGCAATATTTGCAGGCGTTATCCAGCAGGTTTCCCATTACTTCGACAAAATCATTTTTCTCGCCGACAAAACTGATTTCAGGCGAAATATCGAGACTAATATTCACGCCTTTGCGTTGATACACTTTATTCAACGCGGAGGTCAAACTGTCAAGCAGCGGTGCGACGGGATGCAGCTCGCGGCTTAACAGTGGGCTGCCTGAGCGCATGCTGGCGCGGTGCAGGTAGTAGCCAATTTGCTGCGAGATACGACTGATCTGCTCCAGCATTACCGGCTCGGCATCATCCACGCTCAGTTTTGAACCGCGCATCGAACGCAGCGTACTTTGCATGACGGCGAGTGGGGTTTTAAGACTGTGCGTCAGATCAGTTAGCGTGGTGCGATATTTGTCGTAGCGATCGCGTTCGCTTTTGAGCAGGCGATTCAGGTTTCGCACCAGGCTTGTCAGCTCGCGGGTGGTTTCTGGATTGAGTTTTTCGCGATTGTGTTCTTCAAGCTCGCGCACCTCTTTGGCCAGCGATTCGATAGGCCGCAGGCTCCACCAGGCGGCGATCCACAGCAGCGGAATGACCAGCAGCAGGTTAGCCGCCAGCACATACACGAACCAGCTCCAGACCATATAGGAGCGTTTTAACTCAACGGGAATCGTGTCGATAACCACAATCGTCAGCTGGGGCATATCTATCGTGGCGGGATAAAGATTGATGGCTACCGAGTGCGTCATTTCAGTGTCGTCGTCATCGTCACGGATTTCGGCGAGTTTACGCTGCATGGACGCATCATTGTCGAGCAACCTGCTGGTGGCATTCACGTCAGCTTCAATTTCATGAAAACCATTCGTTTTGAGCCATTCCGGGCGAATACTTTTTTCCAGCCACGGAACATGGCGTTGTGCCCAGAGCAGCTTGCCTTTCTCGTCATAAATCAGCGCCATCGTCGGGCTTTGCCGATTCAGATTCTCGGGCATGTCGACGCTGATGTGGTTGTTTTCCCATTTCGCCAGCGTGTAGAAGAGATTGCTCTCCCCGCGCAGCAGACGGAAGGTCGTTTTATCAAAGCTAACGCTGTAGCCCACGAGCGCCACCATGCCGTAGGCGAGCGAGAGAATCAGAACCACCGCTGCGGTGGCCAGCAAAAAACGGACCCGCAGAGAAAGGGGCAAAATATGACGAAGAAGTCTTTTCATTTAGCGTAATTCAAACAGGTATCCCTGACCCCTCACCGTCGTGATGACGTCATGCGGATGCTGCGCCTGGATTTTTTTGCGCAAACGTCCCATCAGCACATCAATCGTATGGCTCTCGCGCAGTTCGGCATCCGGGTAAAGCTGAAGCATTAATGAGTCTTTGCTCACCACTTTGCCGCTGTTGCGGATCAGCGTTTCCATAATGGTGTATTCAAACGCCGTCAGTTTGATGACTTCATCATTGATAGAAAATTCACGGCGAGACAGATCGACCTGGAATGGTGGTAGCGAGATCACCTGAGAGGCCAGACCGCTGTTGCGGCGCATCAGTGCCTGAATACGGGCGGCGACCTCTTCGATGTGAAACGGTTTGGTGACGTAATCATCTGCGCCCGCGCTGAGCACTTCGACTTTGTCCTGCCAGCCTTCGCGTGCGGTCAAAACCAGTACGGGGAGAGAGACATCATGGCTGCGCCAGCGGCGGATCAGCGACAGACCGTCTTCATCCGGCAAGCCCAAATCGACGATGGCGATATCGGGCAGATGTTCATTGAGATAATAATCGGCTTCTTTTGCATCTTCTGCGTCATCAACCTGATGACCCATTTCCTGAAGCTGAACTTTCAGGTGATGACGTAGCAAAGCGTTATCTTCAACAACCAATACGCGCATCATCTCTTCTCCCTAACATTAATGGTATGAATAGTTTAACGCTGATTATGTGGCTGTGGGGATAAACATTGAGTAAACGCTGTGGAAGGAACCCTCTTTCCGGGCGGAAAGAGGGCGGGGGCCTTATTTCAATTCATCAACCATGGTGATAGCACGGCCAATATAATTGGCTGGCGTCATCTCTTTCAGACGCGTTTTTTCGTCTTCCGGCAGTTCCAGGCTATCGATAAAGTGTTTCATGCCTTCAGCATCAACACGCTTGCCGCGCGTCAGCTCTTTCAGTTTTTCATATGGCTTTTCGATGCCATAGCGACGCATCACCGTCTGAATCGGCTCGGCCAGCACTTCCCAGTTGTGGTCCAGCTCGTCCAGCAGACGGTCACGGTTCACTTCCAGCTTGCTCACGCCTTTCAGAGTGGACTGGTAAGCAATCAGCGCGTAGCCAATACCCACGCCCAGATTGCGCAGAACGGTGGAGTCGGTCAGATCGCGCTGCCAGCGGGAAACCGGCAGTTTGCTCGCCATGTGCTGCAGCAGAGCATTCGCCAGGCCCAGGTTGCCTTCGGAGTTTTCAAAGTCAATCGGGTTCACTTTATGCGGCATGGTGGACGAGCCAATTTCGCCCGCGATGGTTTTTTGCTTGAAGTGGTTCAGCGCCACATAGCCCCACACGTCACGATCGAAGTCGATCAGGATGGTGTTAAAACGGGCGATGCAGTCAAACAGCTCAGCAATATAGTCGTGCGGCTCGATCTGCGTGGTGTACGGGTTCCACTGGATGCCCAGAGAGGTCACGAACTCTTCGCTGAACTGATGCCAGTCAACTTCCGGATAAGCGGCGATGTGCGCATTATAGTTGCCAACCGCACCGTTTATTTTGCCAAGGATTTCAACCTGTTCCAGCTGGCGGAACTGGCGCTCCATACGGTACGCCACGTTCGCCATCTCTTTACCCATGGTTGATGGGGTCGCTGGCTGACCGTGCGTACGGGAAAGAAGCGGAATGTCGCGATACTGAACGGACAGATCTTTGACCGCATCGATGATTTTGCGCCAGTAAGGCAGAATCACTTCCTGACGGGCGGTAGAGAGCATCAGCGCGTGAGAGAGGTTGTTGATATCTTCGGAAGTACACGCGAAGTGGATAAATTCAGACACCGCGTGCAGCGCAGGGATGCTTTCCACTTTCTCTTTCAGGAAATATTCAACCGCTTTCACGTCGTGGTTGGTGGTGCGCTCGATCGTTTTGATACGTGCGGCATCTTCTTCATTGAATTCTGCCACGACTTTATCGAGGTAATCGTTTGCCTCGGCAGCAAAAGCAGGAACTTCCTTGATTGCTGCGTGCGCGGCCAGTTTTTGCAGCCAGCGTACTTCAACTTGTACACGGAATTTCAGCAGACCATATTCGCTGAAAATCCCGCGCAGCGCGCTGACTTTATCGCCGTAACGTCCATCAACAGGGGAAACGGCGGTCAGTGAGGATAATTCCATAATTCGCAACTCCGGGAGGTTAACAATGAGCAAGAATTTGTTTTGCCTGAGCGGTCAGGCGATTACGAGAAAACATTAATTGCAGTCGGCCACCGCCAACCTGATGCCACAAAACGGCGGCACGGATGCCAGCCAGAAGCGAGGCGCGGACCTTCGCCTGCACCAGCGAGCTTTGCAGCACGGCAGGGGAGCCGGTCACTTGAATACGTGGACCCAGCGGGCTGATGACGTCGACGTAAATGGCGGCCATCGCGCTCATTAGCGTTTCAGATTGCAGATCGAAGTGATCGAGCTGACGCTGTAATCCCGCGATGCGATCGCCGAGCGTATCCATCGCGCCTTTTGCGCTGTTCAGCTTACGCTCTAGAACCATCAGGCTGAGCGTATAGCGTGTTAATTCTGCGTTCAACCCCTGACGATTGCTGGCATTCAGCACGCCGAGCAGCGTTTCGAGACCGAGACGAAGATTTGTTTCGCTGCCACCGAACACCCCCAGCGTTGAGCCAGGATTGAGATCGATAACGCTGTTAAGCGAAACGTGCAGCGCGTCAGCATCGCAATGCCCCTGATGCGCCAGCTGTTGCACCAGACGAGCAGACTGGCAAATTCCTGCCAGTGCCAGGGTGATGTCATAATAATTCTTCGCCACACGGGCTCCTTTTAGTGTGCTCTTTTACACCGCTGCCAGAGGCAGGCGCTGTTCAATAATACCGCCGCCCAGACAGATTTCACCGTTATAGAAAACGGCTGACTGGCCTGGCGTCACGGCAGAAACCGGCTCGTCGAAACGAACCTCAACGCGTTCTTCATCCAGTGCCGTCACGGTGCAGGGAATATCGGTCTGGCGATAACGGGTTTTGACTGTGCAACGCAGCGTACCGGTAAACGGCTCGCGATCCACCCAGTGCAACTGCTGGGCGATAAGACCGACAGACATGAGGCGCGGATGTTCGTGACCCTGGGCAACGACGAGAATATTGTTCTCAACGTCTTTGTCGACAACGTACCATGGCTCTTCGCTGCCTTCTTTTGTACCGCCAATACCCAGACCTTTGCGCTGTCCGAGCGTGTGATACATCAGGCCCTGGTGTTCGCCCACATCATCGCCATCCACGGTGATGATTTTGCCCGGTTGAGCCGGCAGGTAACGCCCCAGGAATTCGCGGAATTTGCGCTCACCAATAAAGCAGATACCGGTTGAGTCTTTTTTCTTCGCGGTAATCAGATCAAGCTCTTCGGCGATTTTGCGGACTTCAGGTTTTTCGAGTTCACCGACCGGGAACAGGCTTTGCGCAATTTGGTCATGGCCGAGCGTATAGAGGAAGTAGCTCTGATCTTTGTTGGCGTCGAGGCCGCGCAGGAGTTGGCTTTTGCCATCAACGTCTGCACGACGCACGTAGTGACCGGTCGCGATAAAGTCAGCGCCTAGATCTTCCGCGGCGAATTCCAGGAAGGCTTTAAATTTGATCTCTTTGTTGCACAGAATATCCGGGTTCGGCGTGCGACCCGCTTTGTACTCTTCCAGGAACAGTTCAAAGACGTTGTCCCAGTATTCCGCCGCAAAGTTAACGGTGTGCAGTTCAATGCCGAGTTTATCGCACACGGCCTGCGCATCGGCGAGATCAGCAGCCGCTGTACAGTATTCCTCGCCGTCATCTTCTTCCCAGTTCTTCATGAACAGGCCTTCGACCTGATAGCCCTGTTGTTGCAACAGCCAGGCAGAAACGGAGGAGTCGACACCGCCGGACATGCCGACGATCACTTTTTTTGGGCTTGCTGACATAGGAATACTCACGACATTGAACTTAAAGGCGGCATATTCTATCACGCGCCCCCACCGTTGACACCCTCTGTAAACGGCCAGTTAAATTCGCTGATAACATCAAGCGGCAAGCGGCTGCCCGTCTGATAGCAACGAATGCTTTCGGCAACCAGCGGCGAGCGCAGGTTTGGCGCGTTAAGAATTTCCTCAGCTGTGACCCACAGGCAGCGGTCAATATCGTCATCATGCGGCTCAGTGGCGCACATTTCGTTAAGTTCGATGACGAATAAAAAGCGCAGGAACGGCGTGCGGTCGGGTGCAATCCACTGATGCAGACGGATGAAATGCTGTGGCTGCGCATCTATACCGGTCTCTTCCCACAGCTCGCGTTTGGCGGCCTGGGCCAGCGTTTCGTCCGCTTCCAGATGCCCGGCGGGCTGATTCCACAGCGCTTTGCCGTTGATTGTCTCTTCAACGACTAAAAATTTGTCCTGCGCGTGAACCAGTGTGGCCACCGTAACATGAGGCTTGAACATGATTTCTCCTTATTCCGTTGCGTCGCGCCATTCCCCGTTGGCAAGGGAATCCAGCGTGTAATGACCCATGGCATAGCGGATAAGCCGCAGGGTAGGGTAACCAACGTGGGCCGTCATCCGGCGAACCTGCCGATTGCGGCCTTCATACAGGGTGATTTTCAGCCAGGCGGTGGGAACGGATTTACGCTCGCGAATCGGTGGATTACGCGGCCACAGCCACTCCGGTTCGCTGACCCGCTCAACGCCAGCAGGCAGCGTTGGACCGTCGTTTAGCGCCACGCCGTGACGCAGCGCAGCCAGCGTTTCGTCCGTTGGTTCACCCTCGACCTGAACGTAGTAGATTTTTCCGGTGCGTTTACCCGGCTGGGTCAGGCTTGCCTGCAATGCGCCGTCGTTGGTTAATACCAGTAAGCCTTCGCTGTCGCGGTCCAGACGTCCCGCGGCGTACACGCCCTGAACAGGAATAAAATCTTTCAGGGTGCTGCGGCCGGCTTCGTCCGTGAACTGCGGCAAAACATCGTAGGGTTTATTGAACAAAATGACCCGTTTTGGCGGGTTTACTGCTGTTCTTCTGGTGGCTTGTTGTGAGCTGAATCGCTCAACCCGGTGATTTCTAAAAGAAGTTTTCTTCATGGTATTTTCAGCGTGGGTCAATTGCCGCATTATAGCCTAATAACGAATGCCTTTCATGGCGCCGGACATTCAGGTACTATCGGACGGCTCATTACAAATTATTAACATAAGATCAGTAACAACCAGAAGCGCTCGAAGGAGAGGTTAATGGAAAGCAAAGTAGTTGTTCCGGCGGAAGGTAAAAAGATCACCCTGCAAAACGGCAAAATTAACGTTCCACACAACCCGATTATTCCCTTCATTGAAGGTGATGGAATCGGTGTAGACGTTACTCCTGCAATGCTGAAAGTGGTTGATGCCGCTGTTGAGAAAGCCTACAAAGGCGAGCGTAAAATTTCCTGGATGGAAATTTACACCGGTGAAAAATCGACCCAAGTTTACGGCCAGGACGTTTGGCTGCCAGCAGAAACGCTGGACCTGATTCGCGAATACCGCGTGGCGATTAAAGGCCCACTGACCACCCCGGTCGGCGGCGGTATCCGTTCCCTGAACGTTGCTCTGCGTCAGGAACTCGATCTGTATGTTTGTCTGCGCCCAGTGCGTTACTACCAGGGTACACCAAGCCCGGTAAAACGTCCGGAGCTGACCGACATGGTTATCTTCCGTGAAAACTCAGAAGACATCTACGCGGGTATCGAATGGAAAGCGGACTCTGCTGACGCAGAAAAAGTGATTAAATTCCTGCGCGAAGAGATGGGCGTGAAGAAAATTCGCTTCCCTGAACATTGCGGTATCGGCATCAAGCCGTGCTCCGAAGACGGTACTAAACGTCTGGTGCGCGCAGCTATCGAATACGCAATCACCAACGATCGCGACTCTGTGACTATTGTTCACAAAGGCAACATCATGAAGTTCACCGAAGGCGCATTCAAAGACTGGGGTTACCAGTTGGCGACTGAAGAATTCGGCGGCGAACTGATCGACGGCGGTCCGTGGCAGAAAATTAAGAACCCAAACACCGGCAAAGAGATCATCATTAAAGATGTTATCGCCGATGCGTTCCTGCAGCAGATCCTGTTGCGTCCAGCAGAATACGACGTGATCGCGTGTATGAACCTGAACGGTGACTATATCTCCGATGCCCTGGCGGCGCAGGTTGGCGGGATCGGTATCGCGCCTGGTGCAAACATCGGTGACGAATGCGCACTGTTCGAAGCTACCCACGGTACGGCACCGAAGTACGCAGGCCAGGATAAAGTGAACCCAGGTTCAATCATCCTGTCCGCTGAAATGATGCTGCGTCATATGGAATGGTTCGAAGCCGCAGACCTGATCGTGAAAGGCATGGAAGGCGCGATTAACGCCAAAACCGTGACTTACGATTTCGAACGTCTGATGGACGACGCTAAGCTTCTGAAATGTTCAGAGTTTGGCGACGCGATTATCGCGAACATGTAATCCACTCGCTGGGTTATACAAGAACGGGAGCCTGATGGTTCCCGTTTTTATTATTAGTATTCGAATGGTTATCAAAATTTTATCAAAATAAGTTGTCAAAACTCAATCAGTTGAGACATATTAAAACCATGTTTTTTATTTGGAATTTAGAGAATGGAAATTCATGTTCCTATGGAAGTGGTTGTAAGTGATGGCGAGGAAAGATTCACGGAGCTAGATTTTTACTACGGTTCAAAAGCACTTGAAGGTACATCAGAGATAATTACTGTCCTAACCAATACGATTCTAAATCGCGAAGTCGTTACTAAAATTCCTTCAATCGAAGGCATTACAGCATCTTTTCGTACCAGTTATGAAGGGTCTTTTAGACAACGTTTCATGCTTAAAATAACTGGCGAAGAGCAACGTCGTAATTACCAAGCAATTGGAGAGGGGGCATTTTTAGATGTAATGTCTTATTATCTTACAAGACCGTTATTAACTCCTTATGATTTCACGTACAGAAGAGCCGAAAGAATTGTAGAAGAGCTTCAACCAGACTATATTTCATTAATGAAGAGACTTTATGGTCCTCTTTTGAAGCTACATAAGCCGATAGAAGAGCAGAATTATACTGTTGAACTCAAACGAAGAAGAACGAATCTTGCGCGATATGATCATTCTACCCTTGAAAATTTAACTTTTGAACGTTCTGATGATGAAAGGATTATTATTGAGGCTTCCATTACAAGATTTAATCGTCTAACGGGAACGGGAAGACTTATCCTTGAAGAAGATTCGGAATCCGTTAGTTTTGAACCTTCATTTATGTGGAGGGATTTCCCGGCTGATCAAAAACGCAGGCTATCTAGAAATTTAGCCGCCAACACGGATAATGATGATTTCACTCGTTTACAACTCGAGGTTACAACAATAAGGAACTTTCTAGGGGACATTAAAAAATACAGTCTTCACCGCGTTGTAATGGATTGATATGATAAGGTATGTAGCTTTTTTAGTTATTTTTATTGCTTGGGTGATTTATTTCTCCAACTTCGATCCTTTAAATGGCTTTCCAAGTGATAAATCAGAATGGGGAACATTTGGAGATTTCATTGGAGGTGTGACCAACCCCATTCTGACGTTTTTTACTATGATTATGTTGATCAAATCTATAAATCTGCAACAAGAGGCTAACGATAGCATCATAAAACAAAACATGCAGATGCATGAAGTTTCAGAAAGACAGAAAGAGATGGATGAGCTTCGTTCTTTCGAATCATCCTTTTACAGTCTTGCTGAAGTATCTAGAAGAGAATTTGACGCCCTCAAAATCAATGGTAGAAATAAAAAAGTCTACTCGGCTGCTGAAGCAGTATCGTATTTAGAGGGCTATCTAATAAATTCATGCAAATCAAGAAAAGCAGAAAAACTATGCGAACATTTTTCTAAGTTTGATATTGAATCCTCGATGGCCATTTTTTCTGCCGTTCGTAGTTTTTACATCCTATTTAAATTTACTAATGAATCTTGCCCTGAGAAATACAAGGAAAGATATTATGAGATCGCAAATTATACGATGCCCATTAAGTTCCTTCATTTGGTCTGTTTGGCATATGTTTTTAGCGATTGGAAAGTAACTAAAGATTTTGAAGGTTTTGGTTTTTTCAATCGTAAAGGATTAGACAAGTACATCAAAGATTTTGTCGAAGTTAAAAATTTTTATTAGACATTAACAAAGTTAATCTTTTGCCATTCCTTACCTCGATCATCATGATACCGAGCCGTCTGATTGGGGGATTTATGTCCTAAGAGTTTCTGGGTATCGATTCCTTCAGCTTCGTAAAGGCGCTCAGCTAAAGAACGTTGTTCATGGAAGGTTGCTGGCGTCCCATCTCCCCAATTTATTTCTGCTTTATCACGAGCCTTACTGAAATTCATCGTTAATGTGTTCGACTTTACCTGCGCCCCTCGTTTTGCCATCGAGGTAGCACGAAAAAAATGTATCAGGTACGGACTAACTGCATAATCGCGGCAGCGTGCCACTACGTCCCTCAAACTCCAGTCAATCGCGTTCAGTCTCAGGGAAAGAGGGATTGCCAGCTTGCTTCCCGTCTTCTCTTGAACAACATGAAGATAGTCATCCCAAATATCGCTGAACTTCATATTCGAAATATCACCGAGTCGCTGACCAGTAACGAGGGCCAATAGCATTGCATTACCCATATACTGATGGCGTGCATCAGCTATCTCGAAAATCTTTTGCCATTCTTCGAGGTTGAGGCGCTGCCTGGTGATCCGGCGACGTGGCTGTTTGGTTGCTGAGGCTGGGTTATAGCCCGGTGGAACCTCGCCATAATGCTGGGCTTCCTTGAAAACATCGATCAATACTGAACGTATAACCTGCGCCATTCGTGGCTGGCCGTCTGCAACATAGGACTCCAGTATCTGGGCAACATCCCTAACATCGACGGCTGATATCAGTTTCATTCCTACGCTCTCGCGGAGGAGGGCGACAGGTTTAGCCTTTTGTTTATGAGTGTTCGGCCTGATATCACCATTCTCCAGTCTTTCATCCTGTATTTTCCAATAACGATCCAACCATGTATTTGTTGTTATCGCTTTTCCTTTGCTGGTGGCTATCCTGTCACTGATAGCTAAAACCTGCCGGGTGCGCTGTTCAGCTAGGCGTGCATTAGCTTCGATTGCTATTGCTGTTGCTTCAGCCTCGTTAGTTCCGAGGCTGTGAAACTTTCCGGTTACCGGATGTTTATAGCGCCAATAAACCTTATTAACTTTACGACTGAATAGCGGGTAAAGGTTGGGAACTTTGACGTTGTTTTTACGAGGTCGAGCTGCCATCGTTCAATATCCTTTGTAGTTTTATCGAGTCTGATTTACGGATTTCTGGTTTTGTTAGCTCACCTACAAGTTCTGCGTCCTCCCTTACTCTCCATAGCCTTCCTTGTTTCATTGCCGGTGGCGAAAACAGATTTTGCTTGGCATAGCGCCGCAAGGTATTCACAGCTGGGGGATTACTACGGAATTTCTCCTCTGCCCATTCCTCAAGCGTTAGCATCTGCTTCATGGTTTCTTCTCCACTAAACCGGCTGCACCCGGCTACTGTTTATTGAATACGCAAGATGAGCATCCGCCACGGAGTCCATCATTGCAGGTACGGCATCTTATTGTTTCGGTGTGATAGAGCTGGTGGGCCATATCACGCGGTACAATCACCGGCATTGGAACGCGAATAACCAGAGCGCGTAGCCTTTCGATTTCCAGCGCGTGTTCCAGCGCGATATCCTTCCAGTCCTGCGCTTCAGCCATCCACCAGGCCACATCGGATTTAAGGCGGCGAGTACGCCGCTGTTTGAATTTGCTTGGCATCATTAACCACCGAAAATCCATTGGTTGCCAGCATGAGCCTGAAACTTTACCGAAGTATCAGGTAGCAATAATTCCTCGACTACCTCTCCAGTTTCAACATAGTAATAGTTGCTATCAGTGACATTATTGATGAATAAACCTTCACGCTCACGTTCACTCATTCCACTAATGATTTTCATCACCTTCTTACTAATTGGACGGTAATCAGGCGCTACCCCAGCTAAACTAGCAGCGGCGTAGTTGTGATGACCGTCCATGAGGATCGTATATTGTTGGCCGCGCAAAACTATGGGATAGACCGAGACAATGAATCGTTTAAAGCGCATGGCTCGATCAGCGACCTTTTTATTATCAATATATCGCTGGCTACTGATTAGTTTTCCCCTGATCACGGCTTCACCTCCTGCGGCGGGTATTGCTCAAACCAGAACACAATTGGCTTAGTCACTACTTCAACCAGCCCGAAGCGCTCTGCGGTGCGGAAATTCATGCTGCTCCTGCGACCCCTCTCAACCTGTAGAGAAACTTGCTTCCTGAACATTTCCAGCGAATAGGATGTTTTCATGAGGTTACACGGCGCACATGCCGGGAAAAGGTTCTCAAAGCAATCAGCCTCTGGCCTGAACACTTCACCAGTAGATTTGAGTTTGAATATTCCCTTTGCCGCCGATTTCATGCACTGCTCAGATTTTCTAAGCACTGCTTCGACGTGGTCAGCGTGCCAGCCCTTTTCTGGCAATTCACAACCGCAATAAGCACAACGACCACCGAATTTCAGGCGCAGCTCTGCGCGTTGTTTCTTCGTGAGTGCCATGTCATTCCCCTTTTACTGAGATGCCAGCTGCGGCATTGACCCAAAGACATTCAGTTCGAACTTTCGTACCTCGCCCAGCGCTAATACGCGATGCCTTTTCTGTCTTTGTCCAACCGGTCAACATGTCGTTGTAAACATCAGTGTCATACCCGCTAATCATCACCATGCCTGACAGAGTTTTGGCCACAGCAAGCAATTGCTCATGTCCTTCTACGGTCATTTCGTGGTTGTAGTATCGGTTTCCCTGAACTCGGGTTTCGGGTACGTATGGAGGATCTATGTAGTGCAAAGTTGTTTTGGCATCGTGAGCGCGCATTACCGCTAGGGCGTCTTTATTTTCGATAATGACCCCCTGCAAACGCTGGCAAACCGCCGCCAAATTTGATGGATAGCGCTCCCATAAGTGCGCCGCAGTTGCATATTTTCGTTTGCTATCGCTTCTGAAACCTGAATTTCCGCCAATGCCTGATGCAGATCCGAACCCCATGCAAGCGCGAACAACCATCCTTCGTGCTCTTTCGACTGGATGGGTTGCTGGCTCACGTGCTGCGCAGAACTCTTCACGGGAATACGGTGTCAATGCGCACACATCCTGCAGGTGCTGATTCATGTTCGAATCGCGCAAAACCCGGAAAAGGTTGACCACTTCGCCATCGAGATCGTTATAGACCTCAGCATAGCTACGTGGCTTTTGTAGCAGTACACCGGCAGCGCCGCCGAATGGTTCCACATAGCATGTATGCGCTGGCATCTGCGCGATAATCCATGGTGCAAGCCGGAATTTACCACCGTGGTAGCGAATGGCTGGATGCTTGATAGAACCATGTTTGTCGATGCTCATTTGGATGCCCCCTTTCTCAAATCGATATCGCCAAACTCAGCCATTAATTTCCCGCTTACCCGCTCTACGATTTCATCGTAATTGATGACGTTGGTAGCTTTCTCCGTAAGACCTTCCGATCGCATAAGTTCGAGGCAGCGTTCAAAAGCTGATTGGTTCAGACTGTCAGGAAGTCGGAAATAAAAAGCGCCTCCTGTCATCTGTTCACGCTCAAGGTGACCATCCTCAACAAGGTGCTTAATACGGTTCATGGACTGACTATCGCTGAGCGGAAGGCGCAATGAATGCTTGCGGCCAGTGGTGCAAATGTGGGTACTCGTACGCATCCAGAAATGTTCATTACGACAAAGGCCAACTACCTTTCCATCGCCGAAGTAATTCATGGTGGCGCGGACGGGTAGTTGTTTCAGAACTGCATGCCACACTGCGCGAAGGATAAACCCATTGGATAGCTTGCTCATACCGCACCTCCCTGGCGAAGTTGAAGTGCCTTATGCTCATCAATGATTGAAAGTACTTCAGCAGCGACTAAACCCTCTAAAGTGAAAACACCTTCCTCATTACAAACTGAGGCCAAAAGCTCAACGAGGCGGCGGGCTTTCTTCACGCTAATTTCGGGAGTGATAACACTGCGGGTGACTTTCTTTTTGCCCTGGGCAGCGGCAGCGGCTTTGTCTTTCTGAAGTACATCACCAGCTTTCTCGCCGTACTCTTTTACGCGGTCAACGGCCACATCTACGGAAACAGCACCGGATTTAACTTCACGCTGCACGTCATGATTCGCGGTACTCAGCAACAGCAACTTTTCAACGGTAGCCACCGACTTATTGACGAGTTTTGCGATCTCGCTGGTGGTCTGGTTAAACGCGTTGTGAAGTTCCTGGATACCTGAAATCAGCGAACTCATGGGACAAAGCGAACCGTCCTGCCAGTGTGAATGGTCAGTGGGTTCGCTCTGAAGGAATTTTCAAAGAAAGTTTCCAGCACACTGATTACTCCAGTGTTCCTGACGGATTCAGGGGATAAACCATGAGCCTGATGAAAACTCTCGAAGCGTTCATTGCTGACAATCCTGGCTTAACCAGCCGTTTCGGGTTTGACGCTGTGTCAGCCGTCACACCGTTGAATCTGTTCAGCGTACTGTTTGCAGGCTTCACGATTACAACTTTGCAGCTCGCGTGCTGGATGGCAACCAGTACCGCTACTACGCCATTAACTCCGGAGATGGCGATAACGGGCGAAACCGTTCTTGCAACAAGACCGTAACCGCATACATCTCACAGGCTAAAAAACTTCAGGACAGAGGCATGTATCGCCGCGCAGCAACGTGCTGGCTGGAAGCCTTCCGCCTTTCTGAAGGAGGAGCCGAGCGCGAGCATTGCCTTAAACAACGTCAACGCTGCCTGCGTAACGCCAAACAGCCAACGTCACAGTGTGACTGGTATCTGGCAGGTAAATTCACCGGGGGACATGAATGAATTATTCACTGATTTATGCCGACCCAGCCTGGGAGTATGGGAACACTGTCAGCAACGGTGCAGCGGTTAACCACTACGGCACGATGAAACTGAACGACATGAAGCGCCTTCCTGTATGGGAGCTGGCCGCTGAAGATTCCGTTCTGGCTATGTGGTTCACCGGCACTCACACCCGCGAAGCGATTGCGCTTGCTGAAGCGTGGGGCTTTAAGGTCAGGACGATGAAGGGATTCACCTGGGTAAAGTTCAACGAACTGGCAGAGCGTCACATCAACAAAGCACTCCAGGCGGGTGAGGTAGAGGATTTTTACGACTTCCTCGACCTGCTGAACGTCCAGACCCGCATGAATGGCGGCAACTATACCCGTGCCAACACCGAGGACCTGCTGATCGCCACCAAGGGAAAAGGGCTTGAGCGCCAAGTGAAAAATCTCAAGCAGGTGATTTATAGCCCCCTCGGTGAGCATAGCCAGAAGCCAGCAGAGGCACGTTTACGCCTTGAACAGCTTTACGGAGACGTTCCGCGCATTGAACTGTTCAGCCGCTGCGGTGCTCCTGGTTGGGACCACTGGGGAAATCAGGCGGTGTCACCGGATGTTGAACTCGTATCAGGCTGGGCTGTACCAATTACTAAAGCGAAGGAGTATTCCGCATGAAACTCGTTCTCCCGTTCCCTCCAAGCGTAAACACTTACTGGCGTTCACCGAATAGCGGCCCGCTGAAAGGTCGCACGCTCATTAGCGAGAAGGGCAGGGCATTCCAGAGCGCAGCATGTGCAGCAATTATCGAACAGCTCCGTTGCCTACCAAAACCATCATCATCACCGGCAGCGGTTGAGATATTTCTCTTCCCACCAGATGCCCGCCGCCGTGATATCGACAACTACAACAAAGCGCTGTTCGATGCCCTTACACATGCTGGCTTGTGGGAAGACGACAGCCAGGTCAAACGTATGCTGGTGATTCAACGCGCTGGTGGATTGCCATGTCTTGATGCCTGGCTTGAGCGTAAATTCGAATGCCAGTGGCCACATAACGACTGGCACGCGAATGATTTTACTATCATGCGCCACCAACCCAATCAGCGCGTCATCGTTTACGACCCTATTTGCGGTTTCAATAACCGCGAACTGCTCATCGCTGAAGTTTCATTCACAAAAGACAATAACGGTACTCTGACAGAGCTGCGTGTCGGACCGCCTGATGCCTACCTTCCGGAGCCGGAAGACGAGAAAGCGAAGGGCGGGAAAAAACGCAAAGTGAAGGAGGACCCATTCTGATGGGAACGATGCAGAACCTTCAGCGCCAGGTGCTTAGCCTCATTGGTCGTGCGGTAGTGAAGAGCATCAATGCGGCCAGTAAATGCCAGACGGTAGATGTTGAGCTGCTGGCCGGGCAGAAGAAAGCCGGAATTGAGCATCTGGAATCCTACGGGTTTACGTCCCGCGCTAAGTCGGGCGCGGAAGCCATTATTTTGTTTCCGGACGGGGATCGCTCTCATGCCGTCGCGATAACCGTTGCCGACAGACGTTACCGGGTGAAGGGACTCAAAACCGGTGAGGTGGCTATTTACGACGATCTCGGTCAGTCAGTCACGCTGACGCGCGCCGGAATTGTGGTGGATGGGGGAGGAAAAGTCATTACATTCAAAAATGCCCCTAAAGCACGCTTTGAGATGCCAATAGAGTCAACGGGGCATATCAAGGACCAATGTGATTCTTCGGGCCAGACAATGGCGGCCATGCGCATTGCCTACAACGGGCACAAACACAAAGAGAATGGAAACACCACTGACACGCCTGATACACCAATGGAGGCATGATGGAACTCTGGCTAACGGTAAACGGCCAGCAGGTCAGCGCCAGTTCACCGCTTGACCCGCTCACCCGCGCCGTGGTGATTTCGCTGTTTACTCACCGCCGCGCCGATCCTGATGACAATGCTGATGTACCTATGGGCTGGTGGGGTGATACCTGGCCTGTGGTGGCAAACGATCGCTACGGTTCAAAGCTGTGGCTCTTACAGCGCAGCAAACTGACCAATGCCCTCGTCAATACGGTGCGCACCTATCTGCGCGCCGCGCTTCAGTGGATGCTCGACGATGGGGTGGTTTCACGCATCGACATCGATATTCAGCGTACAGGCATTAATGAACTCGGTAATCGCATCGTGCTCTGGCACCGGGACGGCCCGGTGACCTTTTCCTTTAACGACTTATGGAGTGTGATCACTCATGGCGGACAGTGAATTCCAGCGGCCCACGCTGGCCGAAAATATCAGCATGATCCGCACCGACCTGTTTGCGCGGCTGGATATTAACGATGAACTTCGCCGGATGGATGAAGATGTCAGGGCTAAGGTCTATGCCGGAGCCCTGCACACCGTTTACGGCTATATCGATTATCTGGCAATGAACCTGCTGCCGGACTTATGTGATGAATCCTGGCTGGCACGTCATGCAGCCATGAAGCGCTGCCCGCGTAAACAGGCTATAGAAGCCTCTGGCTTTATACGCTGGGACGGTGTCGCAAACAATCTCACGGTTACTGCCGGGTCAGTTATTCAGCGCGATGATCTTGTTCAGTACACCGCTCTGGAAGACACAACCAGCGCGGGAGGGGTGCTGCGTGTGCCGATTTCCTGCAATGTCACGGGCTCTGTCGGCAACAGCGACGACGGCATTCTTCTTTCACTGGTAACACCCGTCAACGGTCTGCCTTCAGGCGGCCAGGCTGACACGCTTGTTGGCGGATTTGATATTGAAGATCTGGAGGTATGGCGCGCACGTGTTCTGGAGCGCTACTACTGGACGCCGCAGGGCGGTGCAGATGGTGATTATGTCGTCTGGGCGAAAGAAGTGCCGGGCATCACCCGTGCGTGGACGTATCGTCACTGGATGGGAGCAGGCACGGTCGGTGTGATGGTGGCCAGCAGTGATCTGTTTAATCCGATTCTGGATGATGCTACCGTCGCCGCCGCGCAGGCGCACATTGAACCGCTGGCTCCTGTGGCAGGCTCCGATCTTTATGTGTTCAAGGCAACCGCGAAGACTGTCGATTTCACCATTGATTTAAACCCTGACAATGCGTCGACGCGTTCCGCTGTTGAGGCCGAACTGCGTTCGTTCCTGCTGCGCGACGGCTACCCCGAAGGTACGCTGGAATTATCGCGAATCAATGAGGCCATTTCGATTGCTGCAGGTGAGCACAGCCATAAGCTCATTGCACCGGTTTCTGATACTGAAATTGCGAAGAACGAACTGGCGGTGCTGGGGGTGATCACGTGGGCGTGACGGAAGATGATTATATTCACCTGCTCGGGGCGCTGCTTCCTCCCGGACCCGCCTGGTCAGTTGATGATGCCGCCATTAAGGGAGCAGCACCGTCGTTACTGAGAGTGCATCAGCGGGGCGACGACCTCATGCTGGAGATTGATCCCCGAACCACCACCGAACTGATTAACCGCTGGGAAAAGTGCTGTGGCCTGCCGGATGAGTGTATCCCGACCGGGACGCAGACGATGCGCCAGCGCCAGCAGCGGCTTGATGCGAAAGTAAATCTTATCGGCGGCATCAACGAATCGTTTTATCTAAAACAACTCGCCGCGCTGGGTAAGCCAGGCGCGACGATCACCCGCTATAACAAAGGCCCGTTCAAGTGCACGTCATCCTGTATCGATGCAACGTACTCAACAGAGTGGCGTTATTACTGGCAGGTCAACATGCCCGCCAGCACCGATGCCACATGGATGACCTGTATTGACGACTGTAGTACTCCGATTCGTTACTGGGGTGACACCGTCGCTGAATGTGTCATCAACAAGCTTTGCCCTTCCCATACCTACGTTATTTTCAAATATCCGTAACCGGAGACATTATGCATCGTATCGACACACCCACTGCGCAGAAAGATAAATTCGGCGCGGGAAAGAACGGCTTTACCCGTGGGAACCCTCAGACAGGCACGCCAGCAACAGATCTGGATGATGATTATTTTGACACGCTGCAGGAAGAACTGGCGGGCGTGGTTGAAGCAGCAGGCATCGCGCTCGACAAGACTAAACGCAATCAGTTACTGGAAGCGTTGTTCCGTCTGGGGGCTGGAGCCCCTGCCATTGGCGTCCCGTTCTTATGGCCATCTGCAGCGATGCCCAACACGGTTCTGCCAGAGTGGTCAGGGATGGTCTTCCTGAAATTCAATGGGGCTACATTCTCAGCCGCTACATACCCAAAACTTGCACTGGTTTTCCCAGCGCTACTGCTTCCTGAGGC